>NZ_CP012831.1:6072500-6672500 GCF_001307275.1 Pseudomonas fluorescens | reverse complement strand
ACCTCGCCGTCGAAGCGGCGCAGTCGGCCTTTATCGAATGGCGATACAGCAGCCATGAAGATCGCCGCCAGCGCCTGCAGAGCATCGCGGCGGACATCGAACAGGACGCCGAGTCGTTGGCCCGGCTGATTGTCCTGGAGCAGGGCAAGCCGCTGGAACTGGCGTTTTCCGAAGTGATGGGCGCGGTGGCCTGGACGCGTTACGCCGCCGAACAACAGATCCCCGTGGAGTTGGTGGAGCAGACCCCGAGCCAGCGCATTGAACTGCACCGCAAGCCGTTGGGCGTCGTCGCATCGATCACGCCCTGGAACTGGCCCTTCATGATTGCCGTCTGGCACATCATGCCGGCGTTGCGGGCCGGCAACTGCGTGATCAGCAAACCGTCGAGCCTGACCCCGCTGAGCACTTTACGCCTGGTGGAGATCATCGCGCGCCATGTCCCTCGGGGCGTGATCAATAGCGTGACCGGCGAACAGGGTTTCGGCAGCGCGATCACTGCCCACGCCGGCATCCAGAAGATCGTCTTCACTGGCTCGACCGCCACCGGCCAAAGCGTGATGCGCGGCGCCGCGGGCAACCTCAAGCGCCTGACCCTGGAACTGGGCGGTAACGATGCCGCCATCGTGCTGCCCGGCACGCCGGTCGAGGCAGTGGCCGAAGACATTTTCCAGGCGGCCTTCCTGAACATGGGACAGACCTGCGCCGCCCTCAAGCGTTTGTACATCCACCAATCCCAGTACGAGGCCTTTGCCGAGGCCCTGACCGTTATCGCCAGGCGTCAGGTGGTGGGTGACGGCCTGGCGCCTGGGGTCACGTTTGGCCCGGTGCAGAACCTCGAACAACTGACACTGGTTGAGGAACTGGTGGCGGACGCCCGTGCCCAGGGGGCGCGGGTGTTGTGCGGCGGTGCCCGTCTGGACCGCCCGGGCTTTTTCTATCCGCCGACGCTGGTCGCCGATGTGACCGACGGACAGCGCCTGGTGGACGAAGAACAGTTCGGTCCGGTGTTGCCCCTGATCGCCTATCAGGATGTCGAGGATGTCCTGCGCCGCGCCAATGCCGGCGACATGGGCCTGGGAGGGTCGGTCTGGGGCCGCGACAGCGAGCAGGCACAGGCATTGGCCAGTCGCCTGGAATGTGGCATGGCCTGGGTCAACTGCCATGCGCAGATCCAGCCGAATACGCCGTTTGGCGGCAGCAAGATGTCCGGGTTCGGCGTCGAGTTCGGCCTTGAAGGGCTGCTGGAGTTTACCGGCCAGCAGCTGCTGTACGTACGCAAGCGTGAAACTGAGTGAGGACTGCAACCATGTACGAGCACTACAAGACAGCGCAGAAGAAGTTCTGGCACCCGATGAGTTCTTCGGCGCCAGCCAACCGCTCCAAGACGTTGATCATCGCCCGTGGCGACGGCAACTACATCACCGATATCGAGGGCCATCGCATGCTCGATGGTGTGGGTGGCCTCTGGAACGTGAACGTGGGCCATAACCGGCCTTCGGTGAAGGCGGCCATCGCCGCGCAACTGGACGAATTGGCCTATTACCAGACCTTCGACGGCATCGCCCATCCGCGGGTGTTCGACCTGGCCGAGCGGCTGACGTCGATGTTCGCCCAGGAAAACATGGCGCGGGTGCTGTTCAGTTCCGGCGGTTCCGATGCGGTCGAGACGGCCCTGAAAATGGCCCGTCAATACTGGATCGCCAGCGGCGAGCCAGGGCGCACGCGCTTCCTGTCGTTGCGCAATGGCTACCATGGCGTGCACGTGGGCGGCACCTCCGTGGGCGGCAACGGGGTCTATCACTACAACCACGGGCCGCTGTTGGCCGGCTGTCATCTGCTCGATACGCCGTGGCTGTACCGCAATCCCTGGGACTGCCGCGATCCGGAGGAGTTGACGGCTCACTGCATTCGCCAGTTGGAAGACCAGATCGCGCTGCTGGGGCCGCAGACCATTGCCGCGTTGATCGCCGAGCCGGTGCAAGGTGCCGGTGGCGTAATCGTGCCGCCGGCGCATTACTGGAAGAGGCTGCGTGAAGTCTGTGATCGCCACGGCATCTTGTTGATCGCCGATGAAGTGGTCACAGGGTTCGGCCGCACCGGCTGCATGCTCGGCAGTCGAGGTTGGGGCGTCGCGCCCGACGTGCTGTGCCTGGCCAAGGGCATCACCGCCGGCTACATCCCCATGGGGGCGACGGTGTTCAACCAGCGTATCGCCGATGCCATCGAGAACGGTCCGGGTTTCAGCAGCGTGATCATGCACGGCTACACCTACAGCGGCCACCCGACGGCGTGTGCGGCGGCCCTGGCGGTGCTGGACATCGTCGAAGCCGAGGACTTGCCGGGCAATGCCGGGAAAGTCGGTGCCCAATTGCTGGAGCAACTGCAGCCGCTGACCGAACGTTATGCCGTGGTGGGCGAAGTGCGCGGCAAGGGCTTGATGATCGCCGTGGACCTGGTGGCGGACAAGGTCACCCGCGAGCCGCTGGACCCGGCCAACGGCCTGGCCTCGCGTATCGCCGAGCAGGCGCGCCGCGCCGGCGTACTGGTGCGCCCGATAGGCAACAAAATCGTGATGTCGCCACCGCTGACCCTCACCTCCGACGAGGCCGCCATGATGGTTGGTGCGTTGGACGGCGCGCTCGCCGACTGCCGCTAGCCCGACCCGCCGGCGCAGCGTGCTGCGCCGGCTCCTGAATATAAAGACAGCCTTTGAAGGCGCACCACAAGGAGCTCCCGCCATGCGGAACCTATCGCGTATGGAATTTTTCGGCAGTGGCCTTGCCTGTACGCTGGCGCTCTGCGCCGCGAGTCAGGTCCAGGCCTATGCGTTGTATGCCGATGACGACACTCACCTCAACGCCGACATGCTAGCGGTGTTCGGCCATTTCAACAGTCGCAAGAACTACGACGGCAGGCCCGGCGGTTCAACCTGGCGCGAAGGCTTCATCAAGTATGGCGTCAGCGGCGACCAGGGCCTGGCCGGTCGTGGCAGCGCCTACGGTGCGTTCAGCCTGGTCAGCTCCGCCACCTGGGGCGATGGCGACGCGGCCGGCAATACACTGGGCAGCGAGCGTACGACGAAGATCGAAGACGCTTACCTGGGCTGGCGCTCCGCCGATCTGTTCCCTGTGTTGGGGCAGGACGGTGTCGATATCTCCGGCGGTCGCCAGGTGGTCAAGCTGGGCAGGGGATTCTTGATCAACGATGACGGGCCGAACCTGGGCAAAGGGCCTGCCGATGGTCGCTTGAATCGCGGGGGGGCCTATTACCTGGCCGCCCGGCATGCGTTCGACCAGACCGCCGTATTGCGTCTGGGCGGGCAGGAGGGGTTGCATGGCAGTGCGGTCTGGCTCAAGTCCGACAACCGTGCCCAGGCCGAAACCGAACTGGCCGCTGGCACGCTGGACTACACCGTCAAGGCCGGGACATTGGGCTTGACCTGGATCCATGGCCTGGATGTGAGCGACCAGTGGGCCAGTGACTTCCAGAAGCAACGCAAGGGCATGGATGTCTACAGCATTCGTGGTGAAGGCGACGTGGGCATCGAGAACGCCAGCCTGGCATTCGAATACGCCTGGCAGGACAAGGACGCCGGCCCGCAGAACGCCTGGTACGCCGAGGCCGGTTATAGATTTGCCGATCTCGCCTGGGCGCCCAAGCTGACGTACCGCTACAGCCGCTATTCGCAGAAGTGGGATTCGCTGTTCACCGGGCAGAGCACGGGTTATGGCACGTGGTTCCAGGGTGAAGTCGCGGGCAATTATGCCGGGCCCTTCAACAGCAACACGGGCATTCATCATGTCGGCCTGACAGCCACGCCGCTGGAGAACGTGACCCTCGGTGCGTTGTACTTCGATTACAACACCGTACGTAAAGACAACGCCCTGAACCTGGATGCCCGCGAGCTGGATGTGTATGCCGAGTGGGTCGTCAACGAGCATTTGATCGTCACCCCGCTGATCGGCCTCTACAAGCCGGATCGGGATGCGACGACGGGAGGCAATCAAGTGACGGGCAATGGCACCAACGTGTACAGCCAGGTGACGGTGGCCGTGCCGTTCTGAGGCCGGAGTTGTTCGATAAAACCTTGTGGGAGCGAGCTTGCTCGCGATGACGGCGGCCCCATCAACATCCATCTCAACTGACCCACCGCAATCGCGAGCAAGCTCGCTCCCACAGGGAATTTGGGGGGAATTCAAATCCTGCAGTCATCCCGAAACTCGGCCCAGAGCGGTTAGCTCCCTCGCCACAGGGCACTGGTATGGCTGCACCTCCGGTTTCTAGCCGACGGCAGGCTGGGTATGCATCCGCTCGGCAATCCGCCGGGTGGTGTCCATCACCATTTCAACCACGGTTTCCTGGCGCAGCAGTTTGAAGCTGTGGGTGCTGCCCACGGCCGAAAGGCTGCCCACCACCTCGTCGAGCTCCGGGTTGACGATCGGCGCCGCGATACCGGTGAGGCCCAGGTTGAGTTCGTCGTGGGTCATGCAATAGCCATCCTTGCGGATTTTTTTCGTGGCCTTGGAAAAGCTTGCCCAGTCATGGCCGCTGTCGGGGTCGTTGGCCAGGTGTTCTTCGAACAGGCGTTGCAGGCGCCGACCCTTTTGGAAGGCGATCAATACCTTGGATTGCGCACCGCGAAAAAACGGCAGTGGTTGGCCGCGGCCGAATGAGAACTGGTAGGTGTCACTGGGTTCGGCGATGTAGGTGTTGATGATGCGGCCGTCGTAGAAAACGCTGGCGAACACCGCCAGGCCAGTGGCGTCGGACAGCTCGTGCATCAACTCGCGGCCTGCCACGAGGATCGGGTCGTACTGCCGCATCATCCAGTCCAGCTCAATGATGCGTGGCCCCAGGCCGTAGCTGCCGGCATCCACCCGCACCAGCAGGCCGGCATCGCACAAGTCCTTGACGTAGCGGTACACGGTCGCCCGTGAGAGGCCCATGCGCTCGGCGATGGTCTCGGGGTCGATCTTCAATGTGGCCGGGCCGAAAAGGTCCAGCACACTCAGCATTTTGCTCAGACTGCTCATTTCGCTCCTAAAGGGGGGAATGGCGCGTAGGGGGTCGTTGGGTGAGCACTATAGGTAGCCGCGGCGCTGATGAAAAGCCCGCGCACTCGCTCAGGAGCGCGTCGCCACGGTAACCCAATGCTTGAGAAATACAAGCGTATTTTCAGTCGTTTACCACTACAAAATATGCATTAATCTCAAAATATGATTTTAATGCAGAAAAATAGCTTGTTTTGTCGATTGTGCTGTGTGATAAATCTCAGCCACTGCAAACGCTCGATGAAGAGGGCTGGAAATGAATGGTGCGCAACTGATAGTGAAGGCGGCGGTGGCAAGCGGTATCGAATACTGCTTCGCCAATCCCGGAACGACTGAAATTCCCCTGGTGGCAGCCATGGCCAGCGCGCCAGCCCTCAAGCCGGTGTTGTCCTTGTTCGAAGGGGTATGCACCGGTGCGGCGGACGGCTACGGCCGGATTGCCGGCAAGCCGGCGATGACCCTGACTCACCTCGGCCCAGGCTTTGCCAATGGCATTGCCAACCTGCACAACGCGCGTCGCGCCAACACTCCGATCGTCAACGTCATCGGCGATCACGCGTCCTGGCACGTCAATTACGATCCACCGCTGGCCAGTGACATCCAGGCCTTGGCCGGCAGCGTTTCCAAGTGGGTACGGACCTCGCGCACGGCGTCGGGCGTCGGTGAGGATTTCCAGGAGGCGGTGCGTGCCGCCTGGCAAGCCAACGGTCAGATCGCCAGCCTGATTCTGCCGATGGACCTGCAAGCCAACACCGTGCAGCACGAGAAAGCCTTCACGGCATTGCAGGCTCCGGTCCGGCGTTTTGCCGGTGACCGGGTCGAGGCGGTCGCCCAGGCCTTGCGCGATGGTCGGCGCCTGGTATTTATCGTCGGCGACCAAGGCTTGTCCGTCGCCGGCCTGGAAGCGGCGGGGCGCCTGGCGCAACTGCCGGGCGTGCGCCTGTTCGCCGAAACCTTTCCGCGCCTGAGTTATCGCGGCGGTGGCCTGCCAGACCTGGATCGCCTGCCTTACTTCCCCGAAGTGGCCATCGAGATCCTTGACCAATACGACGCGGTGGTCTGTGCCGGCGTCCCCGAGCCCATCAGTTACTTCGGCTACGAAGGCATTGCCTCCCGGCTGGCAGAGCGTGAACGCCTGCTGTGTCTGGCCGAGGTGGGGGATGACGTTGCCGGGGCGCTCACTGCGCTGGCCGATGCGCTTGAGGCGCCGGCTTACGTGCCTACGCCAACCGGTATCGAACTGCCGCCCGGCGAAGCCACGTTGACACCGCAATCGGTGGGCCAGGTGCTGGCCGCATCGTTGCCGGACGACTGCATCGTTTCGGTGGAAGGCGGCACGTGCGGTTATCCGTTCTTCACCGCTTCGGCCCATGCCGCACGGCATCGGGTCCTGACCAACACCGGTGGAGCCATCGGCCAGGGCATCCCGGTGGGCTTTGGCGCCGCCATGGCCGAGCGTGGCAACAAGGTGTTCTGCCTGCAATCGGACGGCAGTGCCCAGTACACCATCCAGACCTTATGGAGCATCGCCCGCGAGCAACTGCCGGTGGTGATCCTGATCGCGGCCAACCACCGCTACGCCATCCTGCAGAACGAGCTGCGCCGCTTCGGCATGACCGAGCTGGGCCCCGAGGCCCTGAGCCTGACGGTGCTGGACCGTCCACGTATCGATTGGAAGGCCCTGGCCAAGGGCTACGGCTTGCCGGCCAGCACTGTGCACACCAACGGTGAGTTGCAACGCGCCTTGGCCAACGCCAAGGCCGACGGTGGTCCTTGCCTGATCGAAATGGCGCTGTGAAGGAGCGGATATGAACCCGATTCAATTGTTACCTGCGGTCGAGAAGTTCCTGTCGCAACCGGGGCGTCTGTTTATCGGCGGGACTTGGCAGGACGCCGCCAATGGCCGCCGGTTTGCCGTGGAAAACCCGGCCACTGAACACACCCTGGCTGAAGTCGCCGAAGGTGGCGAACGCGACGTGGATGCCGCCGTCGCTGCCGCCCGCGCGGCCTTCACGGGGACCTGGGCACAGCAGTCCCCGGCCCAGCGCGGGTTGCTGCTGTTTCGCCTGGCGGAACTGCTCGACCAGCATCGCGAAGAGCTGGCGCAACTGATCACCCTGGAAAACGGCAAGCCAATCGGCGCGGCCCGGGGCGAAGCGGCCAGTGCGGCCAATATCATTCGCTACTTCGCCGGTTGGCCGACCAAGATCGAAGGCAGCACGCTGCCGGTGTCGCCCTCCAGTGGCGCGCCGATGCTCAATTACACCTTGCGCGAGCCGGTGGGCGTCTGCGCGTTGATCGTGCCGTGGAACTTCCCGCTGACGATGTGCGTGTGGAAACTCGGCCCGGTGCTGGCGACCGGTTGTGTCGCGGTGCTCAAGCCCGCCGAGCAGACGCCCCTGGTTGCCATTCGCCTGGTGCAGTTGATCGAGGCCGCCGGTTTCCCGGCCGGGGTGGTCAACCTGCTCACTGGCCTGGGTGCGCAGACCGGTGCACCGCTGGCCCAGCACCCGGACGTGGACAAGATCGCCTTCACCGGCTCGACCCAGGTGGGACGACTGATCGCCCAGGCGGCCACTGGCAACATGAAGAAGGTCTCCCTGGAACTGGGGGGCAAGTCCCCCAACATCATCCTGCCGGACGCCGACATTGTCCGGGCCGCCAAAGGCGCCGCCGATGGCATTTTCTATAACCAGGGCCAGGTTTGCACCGCTGGATCGCGTCTGTACGTGCACGCCAGCGTCCTCGACCAGGTGCTTGAAGAACTCCAGCGCCACGCGGCCGCCCATGTGTTGGGGCCGGGCCTGGATCCGGCCAGCAGCATGGGCCCGCTGGTTTCGGCCCGGCAATTAGGCACGGTGCGTGGCTACCTGCAACGGGGCCAGGAAGAGGGCGCCGAACTGATCTGCGGCGGTGATCGGCCGGCCCACCTGGAGCGTGGTCATTTCATCCGCCCCAGCGTGTTTCTCGACCGCGCCGAGCGCGCCTGTGTCGCCCGGGAAGAAATCTTCGGCCCGGTACTGACCGTCATGAGCTGGACCGAAATCGATGAACTGGTGCTGCGCGCCAACGACTCGCCTTACGGCCTGGCGGCGGGTCTCTGGACCCGTGACTTGCGCTCCGCCCATCGCGTGGCGGCGCAGTTGAAGGCCGGTTCGGTGTGGATCAACTGCTGGAACGTCGTCGACCCGGCCTCGCCATTTGGCGGCTACAAGCAATCCGGCTGGGGTCGGGAAATGGGTAAGAACGTGATCGATGCCTACACCGAAACCAAAAGTGTCTACGTCGATCTGGCCTGAACCGAATAATCACAAGAGGAACTGTTATGGATCTGGAATTGCAAGGCCGCGTGGCGATCGTCACCGGCGGCGGTATGGGCATCGGCAAGGAGGTCGCGCGCTTTTTGTCCCAGGAAGGTTGCAAGGTGGTGATCTGTGCGCGACGCATGGAGTTTCTCCAGCAAGCCGCCGAGGAAATCACCGCCGAGACCGGCAACGAAGTGCTGCCGCTGTACTGTGACACCAACCAGATGTCGGCAGTGTCCGACATGGTCGAGGCGGCCCACAAGCACTTCGGCCGCATCGACATCCTGGTCAACGGCGCCGCGGCACCGTCCGGCGTGGTGCGCAACGACATCGAACATGCCGGCGACGACGAATTGCTTTCGGACCTCAACACCAAGGTGATCGGCTATTTCCGTTGCGCCAAGGCGGTGACCCCGCACATGAAGGCCGGTGGCTTCGGTCGCATCATCAACATCGGTGGCTTGACCGGGCGTGGCAGCAAGGTCCTCTCGGGCATGCGCAACCTGGCCATCGCCCACATGACCAAGACGCTCTCCGACCAACTGGGCCCTTCCGGCATCACCGTCAACCTGATCCACCCCGGTGTGGTCGACACCCCGCACATCCAGGAGCTGTACGAGCGCGAAGGGGTCAAGCAGGGCAAGACGCCTGAGCAGGTGGAGCAGGGCTACATCGACGCGACGCCGATCCGGCGCACCCTGGCGCCCATCGAAATGGGCTGGCTGATCGGTTTCCTCGCATCCCCCAAGGCGGGCGCCGTGACCGGGGAATCCATTGGCATCGACGGCGGCTTGACCCGTGGCATCTTCATTTGAGGAGCAGCAGTGATGAGTAACGGAACCCTTTTGGTCGCCACCGTAGGGCAAGCGGTGATCCGCAGCGCCGACGATGGCCGTACCTGGCATCGCCTGGGCCTGGGCCAGGACCTGGAATTCGATGCGATCACCCGATCCCTGAGTTTCCACCCGGCTACGCCCGAGGTGATCTACGCCGGCACCGACGTTGGCTTGTGCATCAGCCGTGATACCGGCGGCCATTGGCAGCGGGTGGATTCGCCGTTCAACGGGCAGACCGTCTGGAAGGTGGCGGTGGATCCCCAGGATGCACAGCGCATTTTCGTGGGCACCGGTGCGCCTTCGCGCGCCGTGCTGTGGCGCACCCTCGACGGTGGCCAGCACTGGGACCGTGCCCCCGTGGAGATCCCGGAGTTCTGCGACGGCGTCAGTCGTCCACGCCTGCTGGCTTTCGCCTACGATCCGACGGACCGCAACCAGCTCTGGTTCGGCCTGGAAGAGGGCGGGTTGTTCCACAGTCGCGACGGGGGCGAGAGCTGGACCCGTGTCGATGATCGCTTGTTGTGGGACTTCAACTCGGACGTGCACAACATCGTGGTCCTGCCCAACCATGGGCAGAAGGTCATCGTCGTGGTGTGCGTCAACGCCGTCTACCGCAGCCTCGACGAGGGGCAGACCTGGACCGGCATCGTCGCCCGGGAAGCTTTCGGTCTGTATTACGTGCGCGCCATGAATGCACCGTTGGGCGGCGAGGATACGCTCTACCTGAGCATCTCCGATGGCACCCCAGGCACGACCAGCAAGGTCCTGGTTTCCCGGGATGCCGCCCTCAGTTGGGAAGTGCTGCCGCTGCCGCAACAACCCAACTCCTGTGTCTGGGCGATTGCCTTGAACCCTGCCGACCCTCGCCAGATCGTCGTCGGCACCAAGTACGGGCATCTGTTCACCTCCGAAAATGGCGGTGACGGCTGGCAGAAGCAGTGGCGTGAGTTCAGTGAAATCGCTGATGTGCTCTGGACCCCCGCCGTGGCGCAAATCAAGTCCGGGCATCAATCCATCATCAAGAAAAACTGAGGTATCGCGCGATGAAAGTCGAAGTCGTTCGTACTCACCTGTCGTTGTTCGTGAGCGACCCGGAAGTGTCGGCCCGTTGGTACGCCGATGTGCTGGGCATGCATGAAAGCGCCCGGGGTGAAAGCTGGATCATGATGGCGTTTGGTGCCAAGCATCACGACATCGCGTTGCTCCGCGCAGAGCCCGGGGCTCACCAGGGCGGACTGGGTTTGCAGCACTACGGGCTGGAGATCGCGGGCGACATGACCACCCTGCGCAAGCTCTACGGCATGTTGCTGAACAAGGGCGTCGAGGTGGTGAAGATCACTGACCACGAGATCGGCAACGGCGTGTACTTCAACGACCCCGATGGCAATCGCATGGAGTTTTTCCTCGAGTCCGAACACGACGACGAGCGCGGCAAGGCCCGCTTCAAGGCTGCTGGGGCCCCCAGCCGGCATTTCGATCTCGACCCACTTTAAAGAGGCAAGTCTGATGAAGACCGCAAATTTCGCCAGTTATCACATCCGCAAATGGTACAGCTTCGTCGAGGAAACCCTGGCCAACGAAACCGGCCAGTTGGCCGATGGCGAGCCGCTGTTCAAGTACGCCATTGGGGCGGTGATCGCCAACCCTTATGCCGGACGTTTCAGCGAAAGCCTGGCCGAGTTGATAGAGCCGTCACCCTTGCTGGGCCAGGAGTTTGGCCGGCGTATCCAGGCCCTGGCCGGCGAGCGTGAGATTGTCAGTTACGGCAAGGCGTGCCTGGTGGGCAGCCAGGGCGAGTACGAGCACGGTAATGCGTTGCTGACCAATCCGGCGGCGGATCCGATCCGTGTCGCATTGGGCGGTGGCAAGTCCTGGGTGCCCTCCACCGGCAAGCGTGGCGGGCCTGGCGTGACCATCGACGTACCGCTGGCCCACAAGGACGCGCTGTATGTCCGCTCCCATTACGACAGCATTTCCCTGTCGTTCGGCGATGGTCCCTCGGCCGACGAGTTGATCATCATCTGGGCCTTCGCCACGCGTGGGCGTTTGCATGCTCGTCTGGGTGGTCTGCAGGCCGCTGACGTCAAGGGCAATGACGGCCTGTATTGAGGTGCGCTGACGTGGGAAGCCAACGAATGTCTGCAAACAGCCAGTTCTTCACCAATTGTTCGGGGATGCGCCTGCACTACTTGTCGTGGGGCAATGCGTCAGGCATTCCCGTGTTGCTGCTGCATGGGCTGCGGGCCTATGCCCAGACCTGGGCGTCCCTGGCCAATGCCTTGGGCGAGCAATTCTGTTGCCACGCCCTGGACCAGCGCGGCCGTGGCGACAGCGACTGGGCAGAGGCTTCCAGCTACCGGACCGAAGCCTATGTCAGCGATCTGGAAGATTGGGTCACGCACCTGGGGCTGGAGCGTTTCGTCCTGGTCGGGCATTCCCTCGGCGGCACCAATGCGCTGGAATATGCCCGGCTCAATCCTCGACGCCTGCAAGCCCTGGTGATCGAAGACATCGGCCCCGGCTCGTCGATCAGCGGCGACGGTGCCGAGCGCATCCGTCGCGAGATGAGCCAGACGCCCCTGTCGTTTCCCGACTGGGAAAGTGCCGCGCAATTCTGGCGCCGCTCACGTCCCGGTCTGTCCGCCCAGGGGCTGGCGTCCAGGTTGACCCATTCGATGAAGGAAACCCCGGCAGGCATCGGCTGGCGTCATGATCAGGCCGGCATTGCCCAGGCGCGCCTGAGCATCACCCCGACCGATCTGTGGCCGGCGGTCCGGGCACTGGATTGCCCGACGCTGTTCATCCGTGGTGCGCGTTCCGATTTTCTGCCCGAGGCGACCCTGGAGGCCATGAAGGAGGCCAATCCACGCGTGCATACAGCGCAAATCGCCGACGCCAGCCATTATGTCCATGACGACCAGGAGGACACGTTCAACCGTGTGGTCATGGATTACTTGCACGACCAATGCCTACAACCACAACAACAAAGCGGTGAATAACGATGAAGCAGGAGAAGACCCAGGTTGTCATCGTGGGCGGCGGCCCGAACGGGATCACGGCCGCTCATTACATGGGGCTGTACGGTATCGACTGCATCGTCCTGGAATTGGCTGACGGCGTCCTGCCGTATCCCCGCGCGGTGGGCATGGATGACGAGGCGCTGCGGGTGTTGCAGGGCATCGGCATCGCCGAGCTGGCCGCGCGCGACATGATCTGCAACGTGCCCCTGCGTTACTACAATGCACGAGGCGTCTGTTTTGCCGAGGTCAAGCCGAGCACGGCGAACTATGGCTGGCCGATGCGCAATATCTTCATGCAACAGTTGCTTGAAACGACATTGCGCGAGCAGTTGGGCAAGCACGCCAGTGTCGAGTTGCGCCAGGGCCATGAAATGCTCGACCTGGAGCAGGATGCCGAGGGCGTGACCTTGCAGGTGCGCGATGCCGGGGGCGAGCTCTATCAATTGCAGGCGCAGTACGTGATCGGTGCCGATGGCGGACGCTCCAGCGTGCGCAAGAAACTCGGCATCGAACTGCTGGGGCTGACCCATCCGCGCAAATGGGTGGTCATCGACACGGCCAACGACAGCCTGGATGCACCCTATACGGCGTTGCATGCCGACCCCCAGCGACCTTTCGTCTGTATCTACCTGCCGTATCAGCAGCGGCGCTGGGAGTTCATGCTCCTGGAGGGCGAAGACGAAACCCGGATGTGCGAAGAAGCGACGATCCGGGACTTGATCCGTGGGCATATCGGCGACGCGGTCGACCAGCTGGAAATCATCCGGATCCGCGCCTACACCCACAACTCCCGGGTCGCGGCGCGCTTTGTCCAGGGCCGTGTGGCATTGGTGGGGGACGCGGCGCATATTTCCCCGCCCTGGGCCGGGCAGGGGCTCAATTCGGGCTTGCGTGATGTGGCCAACGTCAGTTGGAAGCTCGCCGCGATTCTCCAAGGGCGGGCGTCGCCGACGATCCTGGCCAGTTACGACCAGGAGCGCCGTGGGCATGCGACCGATCTCATCGCGTTGGCCGACAACATGGGCGCCGTCCTGGGGCTGACCAACCCGTTGATGGCGGGTGTGCGGGACTGGTTGTTCCAGGCCGTCAACAGCGTCGACAACCTGCGTTCGCATTTGCTGGAGTTCAAGTTCAAACCCAAGGCGACCATCACCAAGGGCCTGGTGTATCACGAGCGCGCCGAGCTGCATGAGGATGATCTGGTCGGGCAGTTGTTCATCCAACCGTCCATCGAAGATGCCCAGGGCCAGCGCCGACGCCTGGACGAGGTGCTGGGGCATTCCTATGCGGTGCTGGGGTATCGGGTCAATCCGAACGAACAACTCAGCGAAGAAACCGCCGCCTGGTGGGCGCGCTGGGAGACGCGCTTCATCCAGATCAATCGCTCGCGCAGTGGCGTGGGGCGCAACCAACCCTTGTCGGCCAGCGGGGCCATTTGCGTCGAGGATGTCGATAACCGCCTCGGCGAATGGTTTGCCAAGGTGCGTGATTGCATCGTGGTGGTGCGGCCGGATCGGTTCGTGGCCGCGATCACCACGCCCGAGCGGCTCGAGGGCGTGTTGCGCAAACTGGCGGAGCAACTCTCATGAGCCGCGAAGATCATCTGTTGGTCCGGCTTCACGATGCCGCGCAGGCCGTGCACGCCTTGCCTTCGTTGGAGCCACAGGCCGTCGACCTGCCGATGGGCTACACCTTGCAGCGCGAGGCGCTGCGTCGGCGCCAGGCCGGTGGTGAGCGCTTGACCGGATGGAAAGTGGCCTTCGCCGGCCGCGCCGCCCAGGACCGTTTCGGTATTGATGAGCCGGTCTTGGGCGCACTGACCGATGCCATGGTCGTGGAACCCGGCCGTGGGGTGTCGCTTGCGCGGCTGATCCAGCCGAAGTTGGAAATCGAGCTGGCGTTTGTCCTGGGGCGTACGCTGGTGCCCGGTTTCTACAGCGACGAGGACATCCTCGCCGCGGTGTCCGAGATCGCGCCGGCATTCGAAATTGCCGATTGTCGCTGGCAGGGCTGGCGTTTCGGCGTCGGCGCGTTTCTTGCCGACAATGCCGCCGCGGGGCTGTATTGCCTGGGGCCGCGGGTCAGGTTCCATCCCGAGCAATTGGCCCACCTGAACTATCGCTTGGCGTGCGATGGGGTGCCCTGTGGCGAGGGCAATGCCCAGGCGCGCGAAGACACGCCCCAGGCCAACCTGTGCTGGCTGGTCCGGCGCTTGCTGGCCGACGGGCAGTGTGTTGAAGCGGGCCAGGTGGTGCTGTCCGGCGCTTTGTTGGCACCGTTGGAGATCAAGGCCTCCGAGTACCGGTTGTACATGCTTGGCATGGAACTGGCTTTGGTTTTCCGGCAGTAAGCACCGTTCACCCAAAGGAGCCCGTGGCGAGGGAGCTTGCTCCCGCTTGAGTGCGAAGCGCTCACAAAAATGGGTCTGCTGCGCAACCCAGCGGGAGCAAGCTCCCTCGCCACGGGTTTTAGAGGTCCTTGAACAACCGTACCAGGCAATAAACGCAGGGCCACCGAGGAACAATGATCATGTTCGCCGAAGTCCGTACTTTCAATGATCCTCAGCAACACGCCGGTTCGATCCTGGGCTGGCAACAAGTCTATGACCAGCTCGGGCGTGGATGTCTTTCCAGCGAGCTGCGCCAGGTGTGCGCCGAACGTTTCCAGATTTTCCAGGAGGTGTTGGATAAACGCGTGGTGCAGCACGGTTGCGCGCCAAAAGGGCGCTTGTGCATTGCCATGTCGCTGGGCGGTGCGCCGGTGGTCCAGGGGCACCAGGTGGGCGCTCACAGCGTCGTGTTGTTGCGTGATGGCGAGGACTTCGTCTTGCACGCCCCGGAGGGCATGCATTTCTTCGCGGCCAATGTCGACACGGTGCGGTTCGCCAAGCTGGCGGCCTACGAACTGTCGAGCGAACAGCTCAAGCGTTTGAAAAACGTGTCCCAGGTCAGCGTGGATGAGGTGGTACTGCGCCGCGTGCAACAACGCATCCACCCACTGTTTCGTCGCCTTTTGGAACAGGCGGACGCCGTCAATCCCGCCTCGGAAAAAATCCTCGAAGACGTTCTGCTCAATGCCTTTCTCGATCTGTTCAGCCACGCCTCGGACGAGGTGCGTGGCCGACGCGGCAATTTTGCCGTCAGTGCCTACCTGGTCAAGCGTTGCCAGGAGCTGGTCGTCGCCAGTGCCGATGTGCCCTTGAGCATTCTCGACTTGTGCGAGCAATTGCGGGTCAGCCGCAGGACCCTGCAGAACAGTTTCCAGGCGGTGACCGGGATGCGCCCGGTGGAGTACCTGCGCAACCTACGGCTCAATGCCGTGCGTCGCCGTTTGATCACGACCCGTGCGGCGGCGCAGAACGTCAGTGAGATCGCCGTGGAGATGGGTTTTTTCCACCTGAGCCATTTTGCGTTCCATTATCGGGCGCTGTTTGGCGAGTCACCTTCGGATACGCCCAGGGCGCCGGCGTGATGAGCCGCCGTTTGCGGTGTTACCGAAGCACCATCGCGCACCTGTAAAGGGCAGCCACTGAGCTGTTTGGTAGCACACGGCTGCAGCCTCGCCAGTGGCAGGGCTCACGGCAGCCAGTCACTTTTCCTCGGTAAATTCCTTCAAATCAAACGCTTGCACGATTGCGTGAGAAGTTGGCACGCATTCTGCTTTTTTGAATCCATGGATAATTGGATACAAAAATGCAGAAGGTGCTGCCATGCAATTTGCTCCGACGTACGCTGAACGCCCGCCCATGACCGCCGAGGAGGAGGCCTACAACTTCCTGCTCGATGCCATTTGTGGTGGTCGGTTACGCAAGGGTGACCGGTTGATTGCCGAGGACATTGCCAACGAGATCGGCATGAGCCGGATGCCGGTGCGCGAGGCCTTTCGCCGTCTGGATGCCCAGGGCTTGGTGACCCTGCGGCCCAATCGCGGGGCGGTTGTCAGCGGCTTGGACATTGATGAGCTGCACGAAGTCTTCGAAATGCGCAGCGCCCTGGAAGGCCTGGCGGTCCGTGTCGCGACAGCAAGAATTGGCGAGCGCCAGTTGGCCGCCTTGGAGCGCTTGCTGGACGAGATGGACGACTACCGCGAGGAAAGCGCCGAGTGGGTCAGCCGCCATCGCGCCTTCCATGAATATCTGTGCAGCCTTAGCGGTCGCCCGCGACTGCTCAAGCAGATCAGCGCGCTTTATTCCCTGATCGAAGCGCCCATGCGCCTATGGCTGCAGCATGTGGAAAAGCCCCTGAGTGCGCGTCAGGAGCACATGTTGATCCTCGATGCCCTGCGTGCGGGCGATGCCGAGAAGGCCGAGGCGGTGGTGCGTGGGCACATCGAAGGCACCGTTCCTGAATTGATCGAGTTCCTGCAATCGAAAAAATAACGAGAGCAGGCCCCGAGCCTGCCCGTGTTCTGACTTTGAGTACTGCCCGTTACCTACTGAACTGGAGTGTCTGGTCATGCATAAGCCTCGCCTGTTGGTTGCCGTTTTATCCTTGGGTTTCTGTGCGCAGTGGGCGGTTGCCGCGCCCGTTGTCCCGGAGCGTTTGCTCAAGGTCGACAAACTCGTCTACTGCTCAGGCATGGATTCGCCGCCGCTGGTGTCTTTTGATGAAGCGCAGAAACCCAAGGGATTGACCGTGGACCTGGGGCTGGAAATCGCCAAGCGCCTGGGTGACAAGAAGGTGGAGTGGCGGGTCATTCCCTTTTCCGGATTGCTCCCCGCGTTGCTGGCCCGCCAGTGCGACATGATCGTCGATCAGCTGTTTGACAAGCCCGAGCGCCGCGAGGTGATCGACATCGTCAACTACATGTATTCCAGCCAGGCGGTGGTGGTGCCCAAGGGCAATCCGAAGGGCCTCAAGACACTGCCGGATCTCTCCGGGCACAAGGTCGCGGTGCTCAACGGTTCCACCATCAAGACCCTGCTCGACGCCGAGAACGAAACCCTGGCCAAGGCCGGCAAGCCGGCGATGAAGCTGGTGGTCTACAACACCGACACCGATGCCTTCCAGGCCCTGCGCATCAGCCAGGTCGACGCCTACGGCACCACCGTGGAAACCGCCGGTTACTACGCGGCCATGGCGCCCGACCTGTTCGAGGAAGGCGTGCCGGCCTTCAGCCGGATCCTCACCGGCCTGGGCATCCGCAAAGACGATCCGCAACTGACCGCCGCCGTGCAGCAGGTGATCGGCGATATGCGCAGCGATGGCAGCTACAGCCAACTGCTTGGCAAATGGCATGTCGCCAGTGACACACTTGATTGAGGTGAACCATCGATGAATTTCAATTGGGATGTGTTCTGGCAGTACCTGCTGCAGCCCAGTGGGGTTTACCTCACCGGGCTTTGGCTGACCTGCCTGATCAGTGTGCTGGCGATGCTGCTGGGCTGTGCCCTGGGGCTGGCCGCCGCGTTGCTGCGGTTGTCGAGCAACCCCTTGCTGCATTTGCCGGTGCGCTTTTACGTGTGGCTGATGCGCGGCACGCCGTTGCTGGTGCAGATCGTCTTTCTCTACACCGCGCTGGCCGCCGGCGGAATTTTCCGCTTCGAAGACATCGACCTGTTCGGCCTGGTGATCCCCGGCAATATCCAGGCGGCGATCATCGCCCTGGGCCTCAACGAGGGGGCCTACATGGCCGAGATTATCCGCGCCGGCATCGGCGCGGTGGACAAGGGCCAATACGAGGCCGGGCGTTCCCTGGGCATGACCTTCGCCAAATTGATGCGCCGCATTGTCCTGCCCCAGGCGTTCCGGGTCATCGTTCCGCCGCTGGGCAACGAGTTCAACGTGATGCTCAAGAACACCACGCTGGTCAGTGTGATCGGCGTCCAGGAACTGTTGCTCAGTACCCAGATGGTCACGTCGGCGACGTTCCGGGTGTTCGAGCTGTACCTGGTGGTGGCGATCTACTTCCTGTTGCTGACCACGTTGTGGGGCTTTTTCCAGCGCTGGCTGGAGACCCGTTTCGGCCAATCGGATCGGCCTTCGTCGCCACCGCCGGCGTCGACGCGAATGTTCGGTCGCAGCACCTTGAACCTGCTGAGGGCACGTTAACCATGGCGCATAAAAGCGAAGAGCTGATCATCGAGGCGCTGGACGTTCACAAGTCCTTCGGCGAGTTGCAGATTCTCAAGGGCATTTCCCTGCAAGTGCGGCGTGGTGAAGTGGTGGTGCTGATCGGTGCGTCGGGCTCCGGCAAGACCACCTTCATTCGTTGCATCAATCTGTTGGAAGACATCCAGGGCGGACGCATCCGCGTCAATGGCCGGGCGATGGGGTACCGCGAGCGGGCCGACGGCAGCCTGGTGCGTGAGTCGGAGCGCAACATCGCCCGGCAGCGGCGGGATATCGGCATGGTGTTCCAACGCTTCAACCTGTTCCCCCACATGACCGCCCTGGAGAACATCATCGAGGCGCCCATCCAGGTGCTCGGGGTGTCGCGTGTCGCTGCGTTGGAACAGGCCCGCGGGTTGCTGGAGCGGGTCGGCCTGGCGGACAAGGCCGATCACTACCCGTCGATGCTCTCCGGCGGCCAGCAACAGCGGGTGGCGATTGCCCGGGCCCTGGCCATGAAACCCCAGGCCATGCTGTTCGACGAGCCCACCAGCGCCCTCGACCCGGAGACCGTCGGCGAGGTGCTGCAAGTGATGAAGGAGCTGGCCGAGGAGGGGATGACCATGGTCGTGGTGACCCACGAGATGGGCTTCGCCCGGGAAGTGGCCGACCGTGTGGTGGTCCTGGACCAGGGCGAGCTTATCGAGCAAGGGCCGCCGGAGCAGATCTTCTGTCACCCCATTCATCCGCGGACCCGGGCTTTCCTCAGCCGGGTGCTATGACCCCTGCAAAGTTGTTTACCCCCTTGAGTCCGGTCAATCAATTCCCGTATTGAAGAGTCTTCGCCATGCTGACATTTTCTGCCCACGAATACCCTTATCCATCCCAGCGCCAGAGCGTTTTCGCCCGTCGGGGCATGGTCGCCGCGTCCCAGCCCCTGGCGGCCCAGGCGGGCATCGAGATCATGCAAAAAGGCGGCAATGCCATCGACGCCGCCATCGCCACGGCAGCGGCGCTGACGGTGGTGGAGCCCACTGGCTGCGGCATCGGCGGTGATGCCTTCGCCCTGGTCTGGTGCAAGGGCCAGCTACACGGCCTCAACGGCAACGGGCATGCGCCGGCGGCCTTGAGCATCGAGGCGGTCAAGGCCGCCGGTCATGGGCAGATGCCGATCCATGGCTGGACACCGGTGACCGTTCCTGGCTGCCCATCGGCTTGGGCGCAGTTGTCGCAGCGCTTTGGCAAGCTGCCCTTTGCCGAGCTGCTGCAACCGGCCATCAGCCTGGCCCGGGACGGCTTTGCGCTGTCGCCGGTGGTTGCCCATCAATGGCAGATCGCGCTGAACGAGTTCACGCCCCATCGCGATGCCGTCCTGGAAGCCTGGTTCGAGACTTTCCTGATCGAGGGCCGGGCGCCTCGGGCCGGGGAGATTTTTCGCAACCCGGCCCAGGCGCGCACGCTTCAGGAATTGGCCGACACCGGCTGTGAAAGCCTCTATCGCGGGGCGTTGGCCGAACGCCTGGACGCCCACTCCCGGGCCAGCGGCGGCTACCTGCGCGCCTCGGACCTCAGGGATTATCGCGCCCAGTGGGTCGACCCGATCCACGTCAATTACCGAGGCGTGGATGTCTGGGAAATCCCGCCGAGCGGGCAGGGCCTGGTGGCCTTGATGGCGCTGAAGATTCTGGAAGGTTTCGACTTCGATCAGCGTGACAGCCAACAGACCTGGCATCGTCAACTGGAAGCGATGAAGTTGGCCTACAGCGACGGCCTGCACTACATCACCGACCCCCTGCACATGCGGGTGGCGGTGGCTGACCTGCTCAGCGATGACTACAGCGCCCGTCGGCGCGGGCAGATCGGCGAACAGGCCCAACCGCCCGCGCCCGGCGACCCCCACGCCAGCGGCACGGTGTACCTGGCCACCGCGGATGGGGAGGGCAACATGGTCTCGTTCATCCAGAGCAACTACCACGGGTTCGGCTCCGGCGTGGTGCTGCCCGACAGCGGAATCGCCCTGCAGAATCGCGGGCAGGAGTTCAGCCTCGATCCGAGCCACGCCAACTGCCTGGCCCCGGGCAAGAAAACCTTCCACACCATCATTCCCGGGTTCCTTACCCGTAATGGCGAGGCCCTCGGCCCCTTCGGCGTGATGGGCGGCTACATGCAGCCCCAGGGGCATGTGCAGATGGTCATGAACCTGGTGGATTTCGGCCTGAACCCGCAAGCGGCCTTGGACGCACCGCGTTGGCAATGGCTGGGAGACATGAAGGTCGGGATCGAACACGGGGCTTCACGGGACCTGGCCAATGCCCTGGCGCGACGGGGACATGAGGTGCAGATCGCCAGCGACCTGACCGACTATGGGCGCGGCCAGATCATCCTGCGTGACCCGGTCAGTGGTGTGCTGTGCGGCGGGACCGAACCCCGGGCGGATTCGCATATTGCCGTTTGGTGATGAGCGCAGGCAAATGGGTTTCACTCATCGGCCATTCCCGAGTGGATCTTGATGACGACCTTGCCCTTGGACCGTCCTTGCTCGACATAATCCAGGGCATCCGCCGTCGCGTCGAAGGCGAAGGATCGGTCAACCACCGGCTTGATGCTGCCGGACTCGACGAGCGTGGCGATCTCACGCAGTTGAGGACCACTGGCGCGCATGAACACGAAGGCGTAGCTCACCCCCTTTCGGCGGGCCTTGCGGCGTATGCCACTGCTCAGCAGGCCCATGATCAGCCGCAGCGGCCAGGAAAATCCCTGGGCCTGGGCGAACTGTGGGGTGGGTGGCCCCGAGATGGAAATGAGTTGGCCACCGGGTTTGAGGATCTTCAGCGACTTCTCCAGTTCATCGGCGCCCAAGCTGTTCAACACGACGTCATAGTCCTGCAGCACGCTTGAGAAATCCTGCTGTTTGTAATCGATGACAACGTCCGCTCCCAGCGCCTTGACCCAAGGTACATTGGCGGTGCTGGTGGTGGTCGCAACGAAGGCGCCGAGGTGTTTGGCCAGTTGGATGGCGAGGGTGCCGACGCCACCTGAACCGGCGTGGATGAACACCTTTTGGCCTTTCTTTACCTGGGCGGTTTCAACCAGCACCTGCCAGGCCGTCAGGGCGACCAAGGGCAGGGCGGCGGCTTCCTCCTGGCTGACGTTTGTGGGTTTCAGGGCCAGGGCATTTTCGTTCACTGCAATCTGCTCGGCGAAGGTGCCGATGTGCCCATCCGGGACGCGGGCATAGACTTCATCCCCCGGTTTGAAATGCTCGACACGGGATCCCACCCGCATCACGACCCCGGCCACGTCATGCCCCAATACCAAGGGAAACGAGTAGGGCAGGATCAGCTTGAATTCGCCTTTGCGGATCTTTGAGTCCAGGAGGTTGACGCTGGCGGCATGCACGCGGACCAGCACGTCTTGGTCAGCCACTGCTGGGGCCGGTATGTCGCCAATACGACCGCTGTGCTTGGCGTAGCGGTCGATTAAAAATGCCTTCATGGTGCTTTGCTCTCATAAGGGATGCTGCGGACTGGTCACCCGGCCAGGCATCCAGGAATGCCAGCGCTGTCCTTCGCGCCGGCGCCCGCTGAACGATGATTACGCCAGGTCTTGATAGCGCTCGGCAACCTGGGACTGCTTGATTTGCCCGAGCAGGCCTTGGCGCGCCGCCTGCAAGGCATCCCAGCGTGCCTCTTCCTGCAGCGGCGGGATGGTCACCGGCTCGCGACGGTCAAAACCGACCAGCGCGGCGTCGACCAGGTCACCGACTTCCATGACTTCATTCAAGGTGTTGATGTCGATGCCCGCGCGCTCCCAGATCTCGGTACGGGTCGCGGCCGGCAGGACGGCTTGCACGTAGACACCTTTAGGCGACAGTTCCAGGCTGAGTCCCTGGGAGAGGAACAACACGAACGCCTTGGTCGCGCCGTAGACCGACATGCCGAATTCCGGTGCCAGGCCGACCACGGAGCCGATGTTGATGATCGCGCCGTCACCTGCTTTGACCAGGCGGGGGGCGATGGCGCTGGCCAATCGGACCAGCGCGGTGGTGTTGAGCGACACGAGGTTCGCGACGCTGTCGGTCGACTGCTCGATGAAGGTGCCGGACTGGGCGGCGCCGGCGTTGTTGACCAGGATACCGATGCTGGCGTCGTCCCGCAGGCGGGCTTCGACGCTCGTCAGGTCGCTGATCTGGGTCAGGTCGGCCTGGAGAATGTCGATGGCAACAGTGTGTTCGCTGCGCAGCTTGGCGGCCAGGGCTTGCAGGCGCGCGCCGTCGCGGGCCACCAGGACGAGATTGTGGCCGCGTTGCGCAAAGCGCTGGGCATAGACTGCGCCGATGCCGGTGGAGGCGCCAGTGATGAGAACGGTTGTGCGAGTGTCCATGGGTGATTCTCTTCTTCAGGGATTGATGAGTGAATCGCGCGCTGTTGTCCAGGCGCTCGGTTGGGGTCGGGGCAGTGTTACCGCGCGCTGGATTGCGCGAGTGTTGGGTAGTCGATGTAGCCCGCCGCACCGCCGCCGTAGAGGGTGGCGGGATTGAACGCCGACAGCGGCGAGCCGGTTCTGAGTCGTTCCACCAGGTCTGGGTTGCCAATGAACGGCCGGCCAAAGGCGATCAGGTCAGCCTGGTCTTCGGCGAGTCGCGAAGTGGCCAGGTCCAGGTCGTAGCCGTTGTTGGCGATGTAGGTGTTATTGAAGCGCTGGCGCAACGCGGCGAAGTCGAAGGGCGCAACATCGCGCGGCCCGCCCGTCGCACCTTCGACCACGTGCAGGTAAACGATGTCCAGGGCGTTGAGCTGGTCGATCAGGTAGTCGAACTGGGCTTGTGGCGCGCTGCTGGACACACCATTGGCCGGCGACACAGGCGAAATGCGCAGGCCGGTGCGTTCGGCGCCGACTTCTTTCACGACGGCCGCGGTCACTTCCAGCAGCAGGCGAGCACGGTTTTCAATCGAGCCACCGTAGGCGTCGGTGCGCACGTTGGCGCCGTCCTTGAGGAACTGGTCCAGCAGATAGCCGTTCGCGCCGTGGATCTCTACGCCGTCAAATCCTGCCGCGATGGCGTTCGCTGCCGCCTGGCGAAAATCGTTGACGATCCCGGGCAATTCGCTGATGTGCAGCGCTCGCGGTTCGGAAACGTCCTGGAAACTGTTGTTGACGAACACCTTGGTCGCCGCACGCAAGGCGGAGGGGGCCACGGGCGCCGCGCCGTTCGCTTGCAGGTCGACATGGGAAACCCGCCCGACATGCCACAGTTGCAGGAAGATCCGCCCGCCTTTGGCATGCACGGCATCGGTCACCTTGCGCCAGCCGTCGATCTGCGCCGGTGTGTAGATCCCGGGGGTGTCCTGGTAACCCTGCCCCTGCTGGGAAATCTGTGAGGCTTCGGAGATCAGCAGGCCGGCGGACGCTCGCTGGCTGTAGTAAGTGGCCGCGAACTCGCTCGGTACAAAACCTTGCCCCGCACGGTTGCGTGTCAGCGGTGCCAGGACCACGCGGTTGGAAAGCGTGAGATTACCCAGCTTATGAGGTGTGAACAGATTCTGGTCGGTCATGGCGTCTTGTTTCCGTGGGTTTGGATAAGTGTTGTGTGCAACCTGCCGAGGTGAGCGCGGCTTTTCATTAGGATGATGACCGAAATCTAAACTGTCAACGAATTTGATTATGCTCGACATCTATGTATGATGTGAGCGTGATTTTCGAGCAGCACGAGGAGTGGAAAATGCGGGTGACCAAGGCCCAGGCCCAGGCAAATCGGGAGCACATCGTCGAGACGGCGTCTGTCTTGTTCCGTGAGCGAGGCTTTGACGGCGTGGGTGTGGCGGATCTGATGGCGGCCGCCGGGTTCACCCACGGCGGTTTCTACAAACATTTCGGCTCCAAGGCCGACCTGATGGCCGAAGCGGCCGCGCGCAGCCTTGCGCAATCGCTGACCAACAACGCGGGTCTCGACGTGCCCGGGTTCGTCAATCTCTACGTGTCCCGGGATCACCGTGACGCCCCGGGTGGCGGTTGCACCATGGCGGCACTGTGCGGGGACGCTGCCCGTCAATCGCCCGAGCTGAAGGCGACTTTTTCCAGCGGTATCGAAAACATGCTGGCGGCGCTCGCGAGCCGGTACGAGACCGGGCAAGACGCGCCGCAGGCAGAGGTCAGGGCGAAAATGCTCGACATGTTGGCCCATGTCGTCGGCGCGGTCATGTTGTCGCGGGCCTGCCCGGACGATTCCGCCCTGGCTGATGAAATCCTCGAGGTCTGCCGCACCCGGATCATCGCATCACTGCCGCCATCGCCCGCGCAGCAGCCTTGACGGATACCGGTTGGCCTTACAGCGACGCCCTGACCACCATTGGGCAATCCACCGGCTGGGCGCCCGTCAGTTCGAGAGTCTCGATCAGGTGCCGGGCCGCCTGGCGACCGATCTCGTAGTAGGGCAGTTGGACCGTGGTCAGCGGCGGCATGAACAGTTCGGCGATGCCGATCATGTTGTCATAGCCCAGCACTGCGACATCATCAGGGATTTTCAAGCCGCGACCCAACAGCAGTTGATAGGCGCAGAAGGCGATGCGGTCGTTGCCGCAGACCAGGATGTCGAATTGCGGACGGCCGTCGACGATATGCCGGTCGAGAATGGCGGCGGTTTCACCGTAGGCATCGTGATCGGAAAGGTCGTATTGCAGGAGTGCTTCAGGCGCCAGCCCGAATGCCTGGCAGGCGCGTTGCAGACCTTGTTGGCGCAGATTCCAGGCGACACTTTTCCTGGGCAAGTTGATACACAGCGGGCGCCGATAGCCTTGGCTCAAGGCATGATGCACGGCGCGGTACTGCCCGGCTTCATCATCCGGCACGTAGCTGACCAGTTGGCTGTCATCGGCCAGGCAATTGGCGAGTACCAGCGGCTTGCTCTTGAGTCGCTCGGGAATGCTCACCTGGCGCAACCCCATGGCACTGAAGATCAACCCGTCGGGGCGATGCGACAGCATCAGGTCGATGTTCTGGTCGGTGGGCGGGTTGCTCAGCAGGTTGAGGATGAAGACGTTCCAGCCAGCCTGCTGCGCGGTCTGTTCGATGGACAGCAGCAACTCGACGGCGAACGGCGTGGTCGCGGTGTCCAGGGCGAACACACCGATGGTGCGCGCCTGCAAGTTGTCGCCGCGCATCCTGCGCGCCGACAGGCTCGGTACGAATTGCAGTTCATCGATGGCGCGGCGTACCCGCTGAAGGGTTTCGGGGCTCAGTTTTTCCGGCGTGTTGAGCGCGCGCGAAACCGTCATCAGGGATACGCCGGCCAGCTGTGCAACGTCTTTCACGGAAGTCATGCGAAGTGCGGCCAGTCAGGTTGACGCAGAATCATGACACAGCGCCCGGGCTTCTCGCGACTCGAATGACGCGACTCACAGCCAACCCGAGGCCAGGGGCCAGGCGTTGGAAATGGCGACGTGCCCGCCCGTCCCGCTCGCCAACAGCTTCACCCCGAGGCTGTCGGGCCGCGGATAGAGCCGACTGCTGAGGCTGAAGCGGCCGCTTTGCTCAAACACCTCGATGGAGGAACGATCGAGAAACACCCGCAGGTGCAGTTGCGTCTGCGCCGGCTCTATCGGCACGCTGCGCTGGCCGCTCACTTGCGCACCCGAGCGGCTGCGATCGAGCACCAGGCGTCGCAGTGACGCGTCGTAATACAGCAGGGTCTGTTCCTGCTCATCGGCACTGCAGCGCAAGGCAATGCCCAAGTGACCTTCGGTGCAATCGAGCAGGTCCAGATGCACATGGATCTCCAGTCGGTCGCCACTCACTTGCGGTACCCAGCGGCTGCCCGACTCGCCCCACGGCGCAATGCTCGGCAACGGTGCCTGGCGCAGCGCAACCAGTTCCCGCGCCGGAAACACGCCGAGGCGATCGCCCTGCAGTTCCAGCTCCCGTGGCAAACCGAGCATGCCGCACCAGTGATGGGCCTGGCTCGGCATCGGGCTTTCCCACATGTCCAGCCAGGCCCACACCAGGCGCCGGCCATCAGCGGCCACCAAGGTTTGCGCGGCATAGAAATCGTGGCCGTTATCCAGCTCGATGAACGGCCCGCCGCTGAAGTGCCATTCGCTGTCGAGGTGGCCAATGCGATAACCGGTCTGATACTTGTTGAGCCGTTCGTACCCCGCCGGTTGCATGCCTTGGGGGGAGTACAGCAGTACGTCGCGCCCGTCGAGGCGAAACAGGTCCGGGCATTCCCACATGTAGCCGTCGCCGTCAGTACCCCTGGACACGTAATCGAGAAATTCCCAGGCGCGCAGGTCCGTGGAGCGATACAGCGGCAGCAGCGGCGTGTCGCCCAGGCGCGCCCCGGCAATCAGGTACCAATAACCATCCTCCTGCCAGACCTTGGGGTCGCGAAAGTGCATGATCGCCGCTTGCGGCGCGTCCTCGATAACGGCGCCATGCTTGACGAAGCGGACACCGTCGACACTGGTGGCCAGGCACTGGACCTGGCGGATCAGGCGTTCGTCACCCACCTCTCCCAGCCAGGTGTGCCCGGTGTAGATCAGCGCCAGGGTGTCGCCACACACCACCGCGCTACCGGAAAAACAGCCGTCGCGGTCGAAATCGTCGCCCGGTGCCAGGGCAATGGGCAGATGTTGCCAATGAACCAGGTCGGCGCTCTTGGCGTGGCCCCAGTACATCGGGCCCCATTTGGCGTCGAAGGGGTGGTGTTGGTAGAACACGTGGTACTCGCCCCGAAAAAACACCACCCCGTTAGGGTCGTTCATCCAGCCCGTTGGCGGGGCCAGATGATAGTCGGGTCGATAGTCGTGGATCAGGCGAGACAGGCCATCACGCAGGGCCTGCTGCGCATGTTCAAGAGAGGCGGGCATCGGATTGCTCAGGCTATTCAAGGATAAAGTCATAGGGCGCCCGCATGGGCCGGGCGCAGGGCGACGTCATCGGGCAGGCGGTCGATGGCGTGGCGCTGCAACGCCGTGCCGTGTGTGTCGAACACATGCAGATTGTCGATATCCAGTTGCAGTTCGACCCGATCGCCCACTCGCCATCCGGCGTTGACCTCACAACGACAGACCATGGGGTCGTCCTGGCCGGTGTCGAGGTGCACATAGGTTTCACTTCCCAGGTATTCGACCCCGCTCACCGCGATGCCGGCCGTTCCCTGGGCCGCCTTGAGGGCGATATGTTCCGGACGAATCCCCAGGCTCAGTTGCGTATTCGCCGCCAGCCCCGAGCTGTCGAAGGGCAGGGACGTCATGCCCAGCACCAGGCTTTCAACCTGGCTGGTTTCGCCTGGCGTATGCAGGAACGCGGCAAGGAAATTCATCCTGGGTGAGCCCAGGAAACCGGCGACAAAGCGGCTGGCCGGACGCTCATAGAGTTCCCGTGGCGAGCCGACCTGCTCGATGCGGCCGCCATTGAGCACGACAATCTTGTCGGCCAGGGTCATCGCTTCAACCTGGTCGTGGGTCACGTAGATCATGGTCGAGCCCAAGCGCCCATGCAGCCGGGCGATTTCGTTGCGCATCTGCACGCGCAGGGACGCGTCGAGGTTGGACAGTGGCTCGTCGAACAACAGAATGTCCGGCTCCCGCGCCATGGCCCGGCCCATGGCCACGCGCTGGCGCTGGCCGCCCGACAGTTCCCGTGGCTTGCGTTGCAGCAGTTTGTCCAATTGCAGGATCTGCGCGGTTTTCAGCACCCGCTCGCGCAGACTGGTCTTTTCGGTCTTGGCCAGCTTGAGGCCAAAGCTGATGTTGTCGTAGACGCTCATGTGCGGGTACAGCGCATAGGACTGGAACACCATGCCGACGCCACGCTCGCGCGGCTCCAGGTCGTTGACCCGGCGTCCGTCGATCAGCAGGTCGCCGCCACAGATCGAATCCAGCCCGGCGATCAGCCGCAGCAGGGTCGACTTTCCACAGCCCGAAGGGCCGACGAAGACCACGAATTCGCCTGCCGAGATTTCCAGGCTGACGTCGCGAAGAATGCGTGCGCCGCCCAATTGTTTGTTCACGTTGTCCAGCTTCAACTTGATCACGATGCTGTTCCTTTTTTTGTCTGTGTTGGGCCTCAACCCTTTAACGCACCGGCAGTGAGGCCGGAAACAATGCGGCGCTGGAAGATCAGCACCAGAATCACCAAGGGCACCGTGACCAGCACCGACGCCGCCATCAACAGGCCCCAAGGCAGCTCATGGGGACTGCCGCCGGAAATCAGCGCGATGGCGACTGGAACCGTGCGTTGCGAGTCGGTCAGGGTGAAGGTCAGGGCAAAGAGGAACTCGTTCCATGCGGCGATGAAGGCCAGAAGGCCGGTGGTGACCAGTGCCGGCCAGAGCAGCGGCAACAGCACGCGGGTCAACGTGACCCAAGGTGACGCACCGTCCATGATGGCGGCCTCTTCCAGCTCATGAGGCAGTTGCCCCATGAAGGTGGTCAGCACCCAGACGGTGAAGGGCAGGGTGAAAATCGTGTAGCTCAGGATCAACGCCCAGGAGGTGTTGTACAGGCCCAGAGCACGGATCACTTCGAACAACCCCGACAGCACCGCGACTTGGGGAAACATCGAGACGCCCAGGACCATCATCAACACCGGACCGCGCCCGCGAAACTTCACCCGGCCCAAGGCATAGGCGGCGGTCAGGCTGAGGAACAGCGCCAGCGCGACCACGCACAGCGCAACCACCAGCGAGTTGCCGATAGCCCGCAGGAACGAGGCCTGGTTGAGCACGGCGGCGTAGTTGGAGAAGTCGGGCTGGTCGATCCAGTAACTCACCTGGAACAAGGCGCTGGACGGTTTCAGCGACGTTACGATGGCGTAGTAGAAAGGGAAGACCGCATACACCAGCAAGATAGCGATCAGGCACCAGAACCCGAGGCGCAACAGGGCTTTTTTCAGTAGGCGCGGGCTCATGAGCGGACCTCCAGCTGACGGCGTCCGAGGTACAGATAAACCATGGCGATCACCGCGACGACCAGGAACAGCAAGGTCGAGGCGGCGCTGCCGTAACCGACGTCCTGGAATTCCACCAAGTGCTGGCGGGCATAGACCGACATGCTCATGGTGCTCGACGAGTTCGAGGTCAACACATAGATGACGTCGAAGACCCGCAGGGAATCGAGGATCCGGAAGATCGCCGCCACCAGCAAGGCCGGCATCAGCAGTGGCAGGGTGACCCGCCAGAACACTTTCACTGGGTGAATGCCATCGACCCTGGCGGCTTCGTAGCAATCGCTGGGCAGCATCTGCAAGGCTGCCAGCATCAGCAGGGTGACGAAAGGCACGGTCTTCCAGACGTCGACGATGATCACCGCCCACATCGACAGGTCCGCGTCGGCGGTCCAGGCCAGGGGCGCGTCGATCAGGCCGAGGCCGAGCATCAGGTGATTGATGATGCCGAACTGGTCGTTGAGCATCCATGACCAGATTTTCGCCGAGACGATGGTCGGGATCGCCCAGGGAATCAGGATCAACGCCCGCACCAGGGCGCGTCCGCTGAACCGGACGTTGAGCAGCAACGCCACCAGCAGCCCCAGGACGATTTCCAGCCCCACCGACACCACGGTGAAATGCAAGGTGTTGCGCACCGCATTCCACCACTGTGGATCGACGAGCAGGCCTGACCAACCGGCACTGCTGTGGAACAGATAATTGCTCAAGCCGACAAAGGTTGCATCCCCCGTATCGGCGAGGCTGGCGTCGGTCAGGCTGAACCAGAATGTACGCAACAGCGGCCAGGCCGCCACCAGCGCCAGGCACAGCAGCATCGGGGTCAGGAACAGCCAGGCGGCGCGAACGCGACGGCGTTGTACCGGCGTTTCCCGGGCGGGCAGGTACTCGTCGTCGGGGACGAGTGTGGTGGAGACAGACATGGTGATTTCCTTCCTTGTGGCTTACCAGTTCCGGCGTTTGATCCGCGTGAGTTCGCTTTCCAGCTCGGCCAGGGCCTGATCCACCGGTCGCTCGCCCGCCAGCACGCCGTGCACTTGATCGAAGAAGGCATTGGAGACCCGTGGATAGCGGTCGGCAGTGATCGAGGCGGGGCGCATGACCCCGTCGTTGAGAATGCTGTGCAGTTGGCTGTAGTAAGGCATGGCCGCGAGCAACTCGGGATCCTGGTAGAGCGATTCGATCACCGGGTTGTAGGCGCCGACCAGGGCACGATGTTTCTGTTGTTGGGCGCTGCTCAAGTAGCTCACCAGTTCCGCGGCAAGCTTGGGGTTGGCGCTGTAGCGCGACACCGCCAGGCCCCAGCCGCCGAGGGTGGACGCGTGAGTACCCGTCGCGCCGCCACGGGGCAGGGGCGCGACGCCGACCTTGTCTTTGACGGCGCTGTCCTGGCTTTGCACCAGGGCCCAGACATAAGGCCAGTTACGCATGAACAGCGCATTGCCCGACTGGAAGACGCCGCGTCCTTCTTCCTCGGTGTAATTGAGCACGCCACGGGGGGCGATGTCTCCGACCCAGCTTTTGGCCAGGGTCAACGCCGCCCGTGACGCCTGGCTGTTGACCACGATATCGCCTTGGGCGTTGACCAGCCCGCCTTGCGGTTGGCTGCTGATCCACTCCAGGGCATTGCACGTCAGGCCTTCGTAGGCGCGTCCCTGGAATATATAACCCCAGGCATTGGCGTTCCCGGCAGCGCGCTCCGCCTGCTGGACAGTCCTGGCGGTGGTCGTCATTTCTTCCCAGGTCTGGGGCACGGGCTTGTTGTATTTCTCGAGCAAGTCCTTGCGGTAATACAGCAACCCCGAATCGGTGAACCACGGCATGGTCACCAGGCGCCCGTTCACCGTGGCGTTATCCACCTGGGCCTGGAAATACCCCTGGGTGGCGTCGGCCGCAAGCACCTGGCGCAAGTCCAGCAAGTGTTTGGCCAACATTCCCGGCCACACCATGTCGATCTGGATGATGTCGATGTCGCTGGATTGCGCACTGAGGATCTGCTGGTAGAACGACAACCGCTCGGTCGCCGAGTTAGGTGTGGAAACCACTTCGACACTGTTGCCGGTCTGCTTCGACCACGCTTCGACGGCCTCTTTGCACAGTTGCAATTCGGCACCCACGGCACCACAGGAAATCGTCAGGTTGGCGGCAGTCGACAGGGCTGGAAACCCGACGCAAAGGCCGAGCAGCGCCGCTGGAAGGAGCGATTTGAGCTGTTTCATAAAGCCCTCTTTATTTTTGTTTTTAGAAAAGTTAACGTTAACATCGCCAAATGTAGCAGCGTATTTGCGATGAGGCATCCTTTTTTTCCTCTGTTTTGACAATTCAGAACCTGGGTGGAAAAGGCGGGTCGCGGCAACAGAACAATAAAAACAAAACAGGGAAAATCCACATGCAGAAAGCATCAAGCTGGCTCCTCGCAAGCGTGCTCGGCGCCTCGGCGGCCAACTCTCAGGCTGCGACTCTGGAAGAGCGCATGGCGGCGTTCGAAGCCCGTGCCAGCGCAGCGGAAAAGCGTGCAGCCGCCGCCGAACAACAAACCCAGGCACTCGCCAGGGAACTGCAGCAAATCAAACTCGCCACCCCCGCCGCGCAACCGACCGTGTCCGCCGTTGCGACACCCACGCTCGATGCCCGCCTGGCAAAACTCGAAGCCCGCCAGCAAAGCACGGAAAAGCAGGGCGGTAGCGCCCACCTCACTGACGGCTTCAGCTTCAAGGGCTACGCCCGCTCCGGGTTGCTGATCAACGATGGGTTGGGTGGCGGACGCGGCGGTCCGTACACCACCCCGGCCGGTTCTGTCGGCGGCGCCGTGGGGCGACTCGGTAACGAGGACGACACCTACATGCGCATCGACCTGTCGAAAGAGCTGTACGCGCAGAACGGCACCCGCTCCAAATTCACGGTGTCCATCGCCGATGGCGTAGAAAGCTCCAACGACTGGACTGCCGAGGAAAGCAATCTGAACGTGCGCCAGGTGTTCACCGAACTCGATCACCTCGCGGCATTCAAGGGCAACTCGATGTTCGAACATTCCACCTTGTGGGCTGGCAAGCGCTTCGACAGGGACAATTTCGACATCCACTGGCTGGACTCCGACGTGGTCTATCTGGCCGGCACCGGGGGTGGCATCTACGACATGCAGATGACCAAGGACTGGCGCTCGAACTACTCGTTGATCGGGCGTAACTACGGGGATTTCAGCGAGGGCGGGGTCAATGCCGATGTGGAAAGCTACATCCTGACGTCCAACCAGTTTTTCGACGGCGGGCAGTGGCAGTGGATGTTCAACGCCATAGGCTCGAAGAAAAACGACTTCGGCACTCGCACCAATGAAGCGGGCCTGGCGCCGGCCGACTCCGGTTTGCACAGCATGGTCGCCAATCACCAGAAAACCTTTTTCGGTCGCGAAGGCTTCTTCAAGACAGCGCTGCTCTATGGGCAGGGGTTGGGGGCTGAGGTCAAGAACGTCGGCGCCGATGGCGAATTGATCGACGATGCCCGGGCTCTGCGTGTGGCACTGTACGGCGAAACGCCCCTGGCCTCCGACTGGCGCATCGGCCCGAGCCTGCTGGCCGAGCGAAGCAAGGATCGCTACGTCAAGGGCGACGACTACCGTTGGATGACCCTGAACGTGCGCTTGGCCAACGAAATCAACAGCAATTTCGAGATGGCCTACGAGATGAGTTGGCAAACCATGCAGCTCGACCCCAAGGGCTACCTGCAACGCAATGCGGTCGACGGTAACTTCTGGAAGTTCACGGTGGCCCCGACCTTCAAGCCCGACTTGGGCGATCTGCTTACGCGCCCTGAACTGCGTCTGTTCGCCAGCGTCATGAATTGGTCGTCGGACCTGGACAGGTACAGCTCCACAGACGCCTTCGGCAAGACGGACTTCAACGCCGGTGGCACCTGGCAGTATGGCCTCCAGATGGAAACCTGGTTCTGACACCAGTCAGTCGAGACCTGTGGGAGCGGGCTTGCTCGCGATAGCGGAGGATCAGCCTGGACAGGTGTTGGATGTGCCGCTGTCATCGCGAGCAAGCTCGCTCCCACAGTTTTGCCGGGCGTTCACAGACTTCGCAGTCACCACCCATCCTCTGTGGGAGCGAGCTTGCTCGCGATAGCGGAGGACCAGTTTGCAGCGATGTTGGATGTGATGACGTCATCGCGAGCAAGCTCGCTCCCACAGTTTTGCCGGGTCGTTCACAGACTTCGCAGTCACTACCCATCCTCTGTGGGAGCGAGCTTGCTCGCGATAGCGGAGGATCAGTTTGCAGCGATGTTGGATGGGTTGACGTCATCGCGAGCAAGCTCGCTCCCACAGTTTTGCCCACGGCTTTTGCGATTAACGTGTATGCCAGCCCAACTGGCTTGAGATCTGTTGGGTGGCTTGCATCAGTTGCTTGACGTAGTCCTGCTTCAACTCTTCCCTGAAGCGAAAGCACGGAAATGAAACACTCATTCCGCCGATCACATGGCCGAAACGGTCGCGGATCGGTGCCGCCAGGCAACGCATGTTGTCCTCGAACTCTTCATGGTCCTCGGCATAGCCTTGCTGGCGAACGGTCTCCAGTTCCTGCAGATACGCCTCGGCGCTGGTCAGGGTATTGGCCGTGCGACGCTCGAAGCTTTCCTGTGCCAGGTGGGCGAGCAACTCGTCTTCTTCGAGCCAGGCCATCAGCACCTTGCCGATGCCGGTGCAGTACAACGGCGCCCGTCGACCGATCCGCGAGTACATGCGCAGGTTGTACTTGGAGTCGATCTTGTGCACGTAGACGATGCTGCCTTCGTCGAGAATCCCCAGGTGGACGGTCTCGCCGGTCAGCTCGTTGATCCTGCGCATCCCGGGCTCCGCTTCCCGGACGATGTCCAGGTGGGGCAGGGCCTGGGCGCCCAGTTCGAACAGCCGGACGCTGAGGCGATAGCGATCCTCGGCGTCCTGCACCACATACCCTCGGGCCTTGAGCGACTGCAGGAAGCGATAGACCGTGGCCTTGGACATGTCCAGTTTGGTGGCGATTTCCGACACGCCGCTTTCTTCCGGATGCTCGGCCAGTGCCTCGAGCACGGCCATGGTCCGGCCCACCGCCGACACCAGATCGTTGTTGGGAATGACGCTGTTGTCCATGAAGGCTCCAACGTGAAAGTAAAACCCAAGGATATACGCAAGCAGAACAAAACGCTGTTTCATTTTTGCTTGACGAGGCCGGAAATCTGACTAGACTCGGGCCTTGAGATAAAAATGAAACGCCGTTTTAAAAACAAGAAAGGCGCGTTGATTATGGATTTAACGCTCAACCATGGCCCGCAGGCCCGCTTCGCCCGCCCGCTGAAAGTGGCGCTGGTGGGAGAGTGCATGATCGAGATGCGCGGTGAGCCGGGTACCGCGATCACGCAGACCTTCGGTGGCGATACGCTCAACACCGCGGTCTACCTGGCCCGATTGAATCCCCATGGCGCAGTGGCCGTGGACTACATGACGGCCGTGGGCAGCGATGCGTTCAGCGTCGCCATGCGCCGGTCCTGGCTGGAAGAGGGGATTGGTGATGCTCATGTCCGCGTGATCGAAGACGCGCTGCCGGGGCTGTATTTCATCCAGACCGATCCACACGGCGAGCGGCGTTTCCTCTACTGGCGCGGGGAAGCGGCGGCGCGGCGCATGTTCGAGGGCCCCGAGGCCGACGTCATGCTCGATGCACTGGCCGATTACGACTACGTCTACCTGAGCGGCATCAGCCTGGCGATCCTCACACCGGAAGGGCGCCAACGCTTGATCCAGGCCCTGCCCAGGGCTCGTCGAGCGGGCACGCGCATCGTCTTCGACAACAACTACCGTCCCCACCTCTGGCTCGATCCTGAATCGGCCCGGCAGGTCTACCGCGACCTGTTGCAGCTGACCGACCTGGCCCTGCTCACCTGGGAAGATGACGTGGCCCTGTTCGGCTATCGCGACCCGGACGCCTTGTTCAGTGCCTACGCCCAGGTGGGAGTACGCGAAGTCGCCCTCAAGCGTGGCGCCGCCAGCTGCTTGATCCAGTGCCCGACAGGGCGTTTCGAGGTGCCCGCGCAAACCGTTTCCCATGTCGTCGACACCACCGCTGCCGGTGATTCGTTCAGCGCCGCCTACCTGGCCTGTCGCCTGCGCGGCGGCGATCCCCAACAGGCCGCCCGCTGGGGGCATCGCCTGGCGGCCCAGGTCGTCCAATACCGGGGCGCGCTGATTCCCCAGGCGGCCATGCCGAACATGGGCGCGTCCTCACTTCCTTCTGTTGCACAGGTCTGATTTTATGAAAATCGTTGAAGCGCGCGTCATCGTTACCTGCCCGGGGCGCAACCTGGTCACGTTGAAAATCGTCACCGATGAGGGCCTCTACGGCATTGGCGATGCAACCTTGAATGGCCGCGAACTGGCGGTCGTCGCCTACCTGGAGGAACACGTCCTGCCCGCGCTGATCGGCCGCGATGCCCACCGTATCGAGGACATCTGGCAGTACCTGTATCGCGGCGCGTACTGGCGCCGGGGACCGGTGACCATGACGGCCATCGCCGCCGTCGACGTGGCGCTCTGGGACATCAAGGCCAAGGCCGCGAACATGCCCTTGTACCAATTGCTTGGCGGCAAGAGCCGCGAGCGGGTGATGGTCTATGGGCATGCCACCGGCAAGGACATCGAAGGGTGCCTGGACGAAGTCGCCCGTCACGTCGAGCTGGGCTATAAGGCCGTGCGTGTGCAATGCGGCGTGCCCGGCATTGCCACCACCTACGGTGTCGCCAAGCGCAGCGGCGAGCGTTATGAACCGGCCGACAGCGACCTGCCCGCCGAACACGTCTGGGACACCGCCAAATACCTCAACTACGTCCCCAAGCTGTTCGCCGCCGTGCGCGAACGTTTTGGTGATGACCTGCATATCCTCCACGACGTGCACCACCGCCTGACGCCCATCGAAGCCGGACGCCTGGGTAAGGCCGTGGAACCGTACAACCTGTTCTGGCTGGAAGACTGCACACCGGCGGAAAACCAGCAGAGCTTCCGCCTGATTCGCCAGCACACCACCACGCCGTTGGCCGTGGGCGAGGTGTTCAATTCCATCCATGACTGCCGCGAGTTGATCCAGGAACAGTTGATCGACTACATCCGCACGACGCTGGTGCATGCCGGCGGCATTACCCATGTGCGGCGCATTGCCGATTTCGCCGCGCTGTTCCAGGTGCGCACGGGTTTTCACGGCGCCACCGACCTGTCGCCGGTGTGCATGGGCGCGGCCCTGCATTTCGATACGTGGGTGCCCAACTTCGGTATCCAGGAACACATGCCTCACGAAGACCGCATCGATGAAGTCTTCCCCCATGCCTATCGCTTCGAGGACGGCCACTTCACGCCGGGCGAAACCCCGGGGCATGGCGTCGACATCGATGAAGACCTTGCCCGCCAATACCCCTACAAGCGCGCCAGCCTGCCGGTCAACCGTCTCGAAGACGGCACGCTCTGGCATTGGTGAAGCGGTTTCAACCCTTTGAGGAAACGGGGCGAATGCCCCGTCAGGAGTGACTGATGAAAGCGTTCCAGGTAAGAGCACCCTTCGAGTTCGGGCTGGCCCAGGTCGACCAACCCCAGGTCGCCCACGGCGAGGTCCAGGTCGATGTGGCGTATGCCGGCATCTGTGGCTCGGACATGCACATCATTCATGGGCAGAACGCATTCGTGCGGTTCCCCCGTGTCACCGGCCATGAGTTTTCCGGGGTGATCCGGCAAGTCGGTGAAGGCGTCGAGCACCTGCAGGTGGGCGACCGGGTGTGCATCGATCCGGTGATCAGTTGCGGCACCTGCTATCCCTGCCGCATTGGCCGGCCCAATGTCTGCACGCGGCTGCAAGTGATCGGCGTGCACCGCGACGGTGGCTTCAGCGAGCAGGTCTGCGTACCGGCCGAAAACGCCCACCGCCTGCCCGACGCGATGTCCCTCAGCCACGGCGCTCTGGTCGAGCCTTATTCCATTGCCCTGAACGTGCTCGATCGCATGCAACCGCACCCTGGCGACAGCGTGTTGATCTATGGCGCCGGGGTAATCGGCCTGACCCTGGTGCAAATGGCCCGGGCGTTGGGATTGACCGACATTACCGTCACCGATGTCATCGACAGCCGCCTGGAGACGGCCCGGGCGCTGGGCGCCAGCCGGACCCTCAACGGCCAGCAAGTCGATGTCGAAGCCGTCATGCGTGAGCTGACCCAAGGCGAGGGCGTGCCGTTGATTGTCGATGCCGCCTGCATTCCGGCACTGATGCCGCAGATGGTGCGCCTGGCCTCGCCGGCTGGGCGTATCGGGTTGCTGGGCTTCAATGCCACGCCCAGTGATCTGGTGCAGCTGGAAATGATCAAGAAGGAACTGACCCTGGTGGGGTCGCGGCTCAACAACCGCAAATTCCCCCGGGTGATCGAATTGATCGCCAGCGGCAAGTTGCAAGTCCAGGACCTGATCAGTCATCGCGTCAGCTTCGACGAAATGCCCGGCGCCATCGACCTGATCGAAAAGCACCCCGAGCAAACCCGAAAAGTGCTGGTGGAGCTGACGAACGCCCATCACTGAGCCGTCGGTACCACCGGTTTCACCGTGCCTGTCATGGGCACCCTCACCGAATAAACACAACAAGCGGGAGGTTCCACCATGTTTGGTCAAGGACGTAGCTTAATCATCATCATGCTGTTCCTGGCTGGGGTCATCAATTACCTCGACCGGTCGGCATTGTCTGTGGCGGCACCTTTCATCCAGAAGGACTACGGTCTGAGTACGGGTGAGATGGGCATGATCTTCAGCAGCTTTTTCGTCGGCTATGCGGCCTTCAACTTCATCGGTGGCTGGGCCGCCGACCGTTACGGCGCCAAGACCACCTTGCTGCTGGCCATGGTCTTGTGGTCATTGTTCAGCGGCCTCACGGTGCTGACAGTGGGCTTCGCTTCGCTGGTGCTCATCCGGATCCTGTTCGGCATGGGCGAAGGACCGCTGAGCGTCACCACCAGCAAGATGGTGAACAACTGGTACACCCCCAAGCGCAGGGCGCGGGCGATTGGCGCATCAATGTCCGGCACGCCGCTGGGTGGGGCGATTTCCGGTCCGGTGGTGGGTTTTATCGCCGTCACCTACGGCTGGAAGATCTCGTTCATTATCATCATGCTGATCGGCCTGGTCTGGGCGGCGGTGTGGTTCAAGTTCGTCAAGGAACGGCCCGAAGGCGAGGGTGCCGAGGATATTCTCCGAGCCGAGGGGCAGGGCGAGCTGGCGGCACAACCGGTGTTCCCTTTGCGGTTCTACCTCAAGCAGCCGACGGTGCTGTTCACCTCCCTGGCGTTCTTTTCCTATAACTACACCTTGTTCTTCTTCCTGACCTGGTTCCCCAGCTACCTGACCATGGCCCACGGCTTGAACGTCAAGGACATGAGCATCGCCACGGTCATTCCCTGGGTCCTGGGTTTCCTCGGCCTGGCCCTGGGCGGCTTCATCTCCGACTTCGTGTTCAAGAAAACCGGGCGGATGATGTTCTCCCGTAAAGTGGTGCTGGTGACGTGCCTGCTGGCCTGTGCTGTCTGCATCGCCTGTGCCGGGATGGTGACTACCTTGTATCCAGCGGTGATCCTCGTCGCCTTGGCGGTGTTTTTCCTTTACCTCACCGGTGCCATCTATTGGGCGATCATCCAGGACACCGTTCCGGCGGCGCGGGTGGGCGGCGTCAGTGGTTTCATGCACTTTCTGGCGAATACCTCGGGCATTGTCGGCCCGACCCTGACGGGGTTTTTGGTGCAGTTCACCGGTTCGTTCACCAGTGCTTTCCTGCTGGCGGGGCTGTTGACCGTGATCGGTGCCGTGTGTGTCGCGCGCTACGTTAAACCGCTGTCGGTGGCGGATACCGGCAACGCGGCGGCACAAAGCCCGCAGCCGGTTTCGGCCCTGGGCCGTTCCTGAACAGAAGGAGTGAGTCGATGCCTGTTGTGAAACGTGTACCTTGCACCGGCACTGCAGCGCAGATCGGTATCGTGCACCTGGGCCTGGGCGCGTTCCATCGCGCGCACCAGGCGGTCTACCTGCAACGCCATCTCAATCGCCACGGTGAAAGCGACTGGGGCGTGTGCAGCGCCAACCTGCGTTCCAATCGCACCCTGGTCGAGCAATTGCGCGAGCAGGACGGTCGCTACCATGTGGCCGAATACCGCGACTGCGAACAAGTGACGCTGCGCGAGATCGGGGTGCTGCGCCAGGCCTTGTATGTGGGCGAGGGCGGTCCTGACCTGGAGCAGTTGCTGATGCGCATGGCGGCGCCGCAGACGCGGATCGTCACGCTCACGGTCACTGAAAAGGGTTATTGCCTGAGCCCGTCCTCGGGCCAACTGCGCAGCGAAGATCCGGCGATTGCCCATGACCTCGCTCATCCGCAAGCGCCGCGCTCGGCCCCCGGGATCGTTCTGGAAGCCCTGCGCCGGCGCCGCGCCGCGGGTGTCCCGGCCTTCACTGTGTTGTGCTGTGACAACATGCCCGACAACGGCCAGCGCACCCGCCAGGCAGTCAGCGCGCTGGCGGCGTTGCAGGATGAGGCGCTGGCGCAGTGGGTCGAGCAACAGGTGGCGTTTCCCAGCTGCATGGTCGACCGCATCGTGCCTGCGATGGACGGCGAGTCCTTCCGCCGGCTGGAGCAACTGGACTGTCATGACCCGGCGGCAGTGGTCTGTGAAAGTTTCAGCCAGTGGGTGATCGAAGATCACTTCCCCCTTGGCCGCCCGGACTGGGAAGTGGAGGGGGTGCAGATGGTGGACGACGTGGGCCCGTTCGAAACGATGAAGTTGCGCATGCTCAATGGCAGCCATTCGTTGCTGGCCTATGTGGGGCTGCTGGTCGGTCACGACACGGTGTTCGAGGCCGTCAGTGACGCGAACCTGCTGCACCTGATCGGACGCTACATGGCCGACGAGGCGGCGCCCACGCTGGACATGCCTGCGGGTATCGACCTTTCGGTCTATGCCCACGATCTAAAGGCACGGTTTGCCAATGACAGCCTGCAACATCGGCTGCGGCAGATTGCCATGGACGGTTCGCAGAAACTGCCGCAACGCTGGTTGCTCGGCGCGCAGCAATTGCTCGACCAGGGGCGCGGCATTGATTGTACGGCGCTGGGCATCGCGGCATGGATCCACTACTGCACGCAGCCGTTGCCCGGTCGTCCGGCGCACGTGGTCGACGACCCACTGAGCGCAACCTTTGCCGATCTTGCCGGACGATTCGAGGGCGCATCGCGGGTGGACGCGGTTCTCGACCTGCACGAAGTCTTCCCGCCGCGGCTCTCGGCTCGCGCAGTATTTCGCGACGCCGTGCACCACGCCTACAGCGCCCTGACGCGCGATGGCGTGGATAGCCTGTTGCACACCCTTGCCGCATCCAAACGATAAAAAGGAGAAGAACATGGAACAGACATGGCGTTGGTTTGGCCCCAAAGACCCGATTTCCCTGGCGGACATTCGCCAGACCGGTGCGACCGGCATCGTCACCGCGCTGCACGAGATTCCCAATGGCGAAGTATGGCCGGTAGATGCCATCGCGGCGCGCAAACAACTGATCGAAGCGGCCGGCCTGAGCTGGTCGGTGGTGGAAAGCATTCCGGTGCACGAAGACATCAAGCGCGGCTGCGGGCGGCGCGACGAGTACATCGCCAACTACCAGCAAAGTGTGCGCAACCTGGCGAGCTGCGGCATCGATATCGTCTGCTACAACTTCATGCCGGTGCTGGACTGGACCCGAACCGATTTGTCTTTCGAACTGGCGGATGGCGGCTGGGCCTTGCGTTTCGATCAAACCGCGTTCGCCGCCTTCGACCTGTTCATCCTCCAGCGCCCGGGAGCGCAGGCCGAATACAGCGCCGAGGACATCCAGCAGGCCAAGGCCTACTTCGAACAACTGACGCCGGCCCGGCGCGAAACCCTGGTCAATACCCTGATTGCTGGCTTGCCCGGCGCCGAGGAACACTACAGCCTGGACAACTTCCGTGACTTGCTGCGCACCTACGCCGACATCGACGAGGCCAAGTTGCGCGAACACCTGGGGTACTTCCTGCGTGCGGTGATCCCGGTTGCCGAGGCGGTGGGTGTGCGCATGGCAATCCACCCGGACGACCCGCCCCGGGCACTGCTCGGCTTGCCACGTATCCTGTCCACCGCCGAAGACGCCCAATGGCTGCTGGATGCCGCGCCAAGCCCGGCCAATGGCCTGACGTTCTGCACCGGTTCCTATGGTGTGCGCGAAGACAACGACCTGGTGGCGATGGCCAAGCACTTTGCTCCGTTCATCTACTTCACTCACCTGCGTTCAACCCGCCGGGAAACCGACCCACGCAGCTTCCATGAAGCCCATCACCTGGACGGCGACGTCGACATGGTCGGAGTCATCGGCGCCTTGGTGGCTGAAGAGCGCCGACGTGAACGCGAAGGCGGCCCGCGCTTGCCGCTGCGTCCAGACCATGGGCATCAACTGCTTGACGATCAGCATCGCAAGAGCAATCCCGGCTACTCACTGATCGGCCGCCTCAAGGGCCTGGCGGAAATCCGCGGCGTGGAACTGGCCGTGCGTCGACAACTAGGCTAGATAAGCCCTGTTTGGGTGGGGGCGGTTAACACCTGTGGCGAGGGAGCTTGCTCCCGCTGGGCTGCGCAGCAGCCCTAAAACCCGGCACCTCGGTGCATCAGATCGATCCCATTCAATCAGCTTGGGGTCGCTACGCAACCCAGCGGGAGCAAGCTCCCTCGCCACGGGAGGTAAACGCCTGAGAAATTCTCGGGCTAACGCCATTCCCTGTGGGAGCGAGCTTGCTCGCGAAGCGATATGTCAGCCTGCAAAGATATTGACTGTGCCACCGCCATCGCGAGCAAGCTCGCTCCCACAATGGCTCAGCCTTCGAGCCCGCGCCGCTCGATCACGCCGAACACATCCGCCACATCCTGCACCAGGATCCGAGCGACATTGGTGAGGGTGTTGATGTCGTTCGTTGCCGAATCACGCAGGCTGCTGCACGCCACCAAGGTCAGGTAGTCGAGCGTGGCGTGCAGGCGTTCGCTGGCACAGGCATGGAGTTCGGGCAGTGGGGCGTGGGTGTCGATCAGCAGGACGGGGTGGGTGGTGGCGGTTTGGGTGAGAGGTGTGAAGCGTTGATCGCGTTGATTCATGGCAATAGTTACTCATTCTTCGTATCAAGAAAAAGCTACTTCGATCCGCTGCGAAACGAATGGGTGGTAGCTGCGCGTGGGTTCGCAGACCGAGGATACGAAGGAACCCGGCAGACCCGAAGATCTCCCACACACAGCCACCATAAGATGACGTCGAACGCCAAAGGCGCTCATTGTCACTTTTATGATGCTTGGTTGCTACCGTATCTGTCGGGCTGCGAAACCCAGCCACTGACCAAAGCCAGCGACGAACCCAACGATAGAAGTCGATCCCGGTACCCACAACCGGCCTGTAGGACGCCCCGCACCCCGTGGCGAGGGAGCTTGCTCCCGCTCGGCTGCGCAGCAGTCGCAAAACCGGCGCCTGCGCAGTACCTGGAGAAAAGAGGCGCCTGTTTTGGGGCCGCTTCGCGCCCCAGCGGGAGCAAGCTCCCTCGCCACAGGGTGTAAATTCCTACGGGATTTTCGGACCGCCTCTTGCCGCTAGCACTGATGTGCGCGGATTTCTGTGGGAGCAAAGCTTGCTCGCGATGCAGGCGCCTCGTTTCCCCGGAAGACCGCGTCATCTTCATCGCGGGCAAGCCTTGCTCCCACAGGAGGCTTGAGGTGAGTTTTTTCGGACTTTTCTAGCGACAGTCCCGGAAAAACGCCCTGATATCCTCCGCCAACAACGCCGGCTGTTCCAACGCGGCAAAGTGACCACCCCGAGGCATCTCGGTCCAGCGTTTCACCTCGCAGCAACGCTCCACCCAGCTCCGTGGTGGCATGGGCAGCTCCCTAGGAAACAGCGCCACTCCAACCGGCGGCTTCAAACGTTCGCCGCTGTTGAACTGCAACGGCCGCTTGCTGCCCTCCACGTATTGGCGAAACGACGAGCCGATACAGTGCGTCAGCCAGTACAGCGTCACATTGGTCAGTAACCAATCTCGGTCAATCGCGGGGCTGTCATCACACCAGGACAGGATCTTTTCCCCCATCCACGCCAATAGCCCAGCCGGGGAGTCATTCAGGCCTACCGCCAGGCTCTGGGGTTTGGTTCGCTGAATGTGCCCGTAGGCGCCTTCGGCATCGGCAAATGCCGCCGCGCGTTGCAGGAAGGCCGTTTCTACCTCGGTCAGCGCTGGCGCGTTTTCGCCCAGGGGAGGGCGATAGGAACCCGGAATATAGTTGAGGTGAATGCCTGTCACCCGCTCGGGATAACGCACGCCCAACCACATCGAAACGCCCGCGCCAATGTCCCCGCCCTGGGCGCCGAACCGTTCATAACCCAGCCCGCTCATCAACTCACTCCACAAGCCCGCCACTTCATAGGGCCCCATGCCGGATTGCTGGAACGGTGCGGAAAAGGTGTAGCCGGGCAGCGACGGCACCACCACATCGAAAGCGTCCGCAGGATCACCCCCATGGCGGGCCGGGTCCGTCAGCAGCGGGATGATGCGCTGCATTTCGATGAACGAGCCGGGCCAGCCATGGGTAAGGATCAACGGTCTCGGACTCGGCCCGACGCCACGTTGATGAATGAAGTGCACCCTTTGCCCACCGATGTCGGCGACAAATTGCGGCAAGCGATTCAACGCTGCTTCCTGAGCGCGCCAATCGAACGCGGTCGACCAATGTGCGAGAAGCGCCCGAAGCACATCCAGGTCCATGCCTTCGCTCCAGCCTTGGTCGGCCAAGGGCTCAGGCAACCTTGTGTTCAACAGGCGGTGCCGAAGGTCTTCAAGGGCGCCTTCAGGGATATCGATGGCGAACGGTTCGATGATCATGCTTGCTGTCCCCTGATTATTAACGCCGCCCCGTCCGCGTACTCACATCCACCCACACCGCCAGCACCAGAATGCTGCCTTTGACGATCATCTGCCAATAACTGTCGACGTCGAGCATCGACATGCCGTTGTCCAGGCTGGTGATCACCAGCGCGCCGAGGAGGGCGCCGTAGACGGTGCCGGAACCGCCGCGCATGGAGGTGCCGCCGATGAAGCAGGCGGCGATGGCGTCGAGTTCGCCCATGTTGCCGGCCGAGGGTGAGCCGGCGGCCAGGCGTGCGGTGTTGACCACGCCGGCGAGGGCGCACATCACGCCCATGATGCCGAAGATCCACAGCTTCACCGCTTGCACGTTGATGCCGGACAGGCGCGTGGCTTCCATGTTGCTGCCCACCGAGTAGACGCGTCGGCCGAATACGGTCTGGCTGGTGACGTAGCTGAACACCCCCAGCAGGATCAGCAGGAGCAGCACCGGTACCGGGATGCCGTCGTAGCTGTTGAGGGTATAGACGAACCCGGCCAGCACCGCGCCGATCACCACCACGCGCAACACGTCACGCACCAGGGAGTGAGCCGCCAGGCCATGGAGGGCGCGGTTGCGCCGCTGTTTCCAGGTCAGGAACAAGGTCAGGGCGAACAGCAGGATGCCAAGCCCGGTCCCGACCGTGTGCGGCAAATAACCCTGGCCGACGTAGACCAGCTCCGGTGACACCGGGGCAATGGTGGTGCCGCCGGTCACCCCCAGCAGGACGCCACGAAACGCGAGCATGCCCCCCAGCCCGACAATGAACGATGGAATACGCAGGTAGGCGGTCATGTAGCCGTTGCCCAAGCCGATCACCAGACCGCACAAGGCCACCAGGCTCAAGTTCGCCAGCAGCGGGACGTGATAAACCACATCGAGGATCGCCGCCAGCCCCCCCAGCAGCCCAAGCAGCGAGCCCACCGACAGATCGATCTCGCCGCTGATGATCACCAGCACCATGCCACAGGCGAGAATCCCGGTGATGGACATCTGCCGCAGCAGGTTGGAGAGGTTGCGTGGGGTTACGAACCCACCCTCGGTCTGCCAACTGAAGAACAGCCAGATCAGCGCCACGGCGATCACCAGCGCGAGCATTTTGTAGCGGGAAAACAGCTGTTTGACCTGATTCATCTACGCGGACTTCCGATCATTATTGTTATGGCCATCGGGATGGCTGAGCGCGGCGGCGAGCACCTGTTCCTGGGTGAGTTCGTGGTTGATGAAGTCGCCGCGCAACTGGCCGTCGCCGATCACCAGGACGCGGTCGGAGACCCCCAGCACCTCGGCCAGCTCCGAGGACACCATGATGATCGACACGCCTTCGGCCGCCAGGGCGCCCATCAGCTTGTAGATCTCATACTTGGCGCCGACGTCCACGCCGCGGGTCGGTTCGTCGAGGATCAGCACGCGGGGTTTGGTCAGGAGCATTTTCGCCAACACGGCTTTTTGCTGGTTGCCGCCGGAGAGGCTGGTGATCGGCAGGAACGGGCTCGCGGTCTTGAGGTGCATGCGCGCGATTTCTTTGTCGATGCTGCCCAGTTCGGCTTCGGCGTCGATGCGGGTCAGTTTCGAGTAGTTGTCCAGCACCGCCAGGGTGATGTTCTGGCCCACTCCGAGGTCTGGAATGATGCCTTGGCGCTTGCGGTCTTCGGGGACCATGCACAGGCCGGCGCGGATCGACTTGAGCGGCGTGCGCGTGTCGATTTGCTGGCCGTTGAGCCAGACTTCGCCTTCGTAGCGGCCGGGGTAGGCGCCGAACAGCGCCGAGACCAGTTCCGTACGCCCGGCGCCGACCAGTCCGGCGATGCCAAGGATTTCCCCGCGCTTGAGGACGAAGGAAATATCGTCGACCCGTTTGCGCCTGGGGTTGTCGACGTCGTAGCAGGTGACGTGGCGCGCCTCGAAAATCACCTCGCCGATGTCATGGGGTTCGGTGGGGTAGAGGTTGCTCATTTCCCGTCCGACCATCTGGGTGATGATCTTCGGAATGTCCATGTCGGTCATGGCGGTGGTGGCGATGTGTTTGCCGTCGCGGATCACCGAAATGGTGTCGCACACGGCGGCCACTTCATCGAGCTTGTGGGAGATGTACACGCAGGCAACGCCCTTGGCCTTGAGGTCGCGGATGATGTCCAGCAGCACCTCGATTTCCGAGCGGGTCAGGGCCGAGGAGGGCTCGTCGAGGATCAGCAGCCGTGCCTGCTTGTTCAGTGCCTTGGCGATCTCCACCAATTGCTGGTAGCCACCGCCGTACTGGGAAACCGGCAGCGACACGTTCATGTCCGGGACCTTGAGTTCACGCATCAAGGCTTCGGCGCGGTGGATCATCGCCGGGTAGTTCATGCGCCCGCCGGGCAGCGTCAGCTCGTGGCCCATGAAAATGTTTTCCGCCACCGACAGGTCGGGGACGAGGGTCAGTTCCTGGTGAATGATGACGATCCCGGCGGCTTCGGTTTCGCTGATGGACTGCGCCTTGAGCGGCTGGCCGTCCCAAATGATCTCGCCTTCCCAGGTGCCGTGGGGATAGACCGCCGACAACACTTTCATCAGCGTGGATTTGCCCGCGCCGTTTTCACCGCACAGGCCGACGCATTCCCCGGGCCTGACCTTGATATCGATGCCGTTCAGGGCTTTGACACCACCAAAGGTTTTGACGATGCCGTTCATTTGCAGCAGGTAGTCGGACATGGCAGGACTCATGAGAGTGGGCTCACACATACGCAGGAACCCTGAAGTCAATCAGCCCCCTGTGGGAGCGAGCTTGCTCGCGATAGCGGTGTTTCAGCTTGCACCCATATTGGATGGGCTGCCGCCATCGCGAACAAGCTCGCTCCCACAGGGACTTTGCTTAACCCAGGATGTGCACCCAGGTCACTGCCCGGCGATCTGCGCCTTGGTATAGAACCCGTCCTTTTCCAGCAGGTCGATGTTGTCCTTGGTCAACGGCGTAGGGGTGAGCAGGATGGTGTCGACTTTCTTGCTGCCATTGTCGTATTGCGAGCTGAAGGTCGGTTTCTCGTTACGCGCCAGTTGCACCGAGAGCTTGGCGGCTTCGGAGGCAATCAGTTTCAGTGGCTTGTAGACGGTCATGGTCTGGGTGCCATCGATCACGCGCTTGACCGCCGCGAGGTCGGCGTCCTGGCCCGAGATCGGCACCTTGCCGGCCATTTTCTGTGCGGCCAGGGCCTGGATGGCGCCGCCGGCGGTGGCGTCGTTGGAGGCGACGATGCCATCGATCTTGTTGTTGTTCCGGGTCAGGGCGTTTTCCACGATGCTCAAGGCTTCGGTGGGGTTCCATTCCTTCACCCACTGCTGGCCGACAATTTTGATGTCACCCTTGTCGATGGCCGGTTGCAGGACTTTCATCTGGCCTTCGCGCAGGACCTTGGCGTTATTGTCCGTGGGCGCGCCACCGAGCAGGAAGTAATTGCCCTTGGGCGCGGCTTTCAGCACGCCACTGGCCTGCATCTCGCCGACCTTTTCGTTATCGAAGGAAATGTAGGCGTCGATATCGGCATTGAGGATCAGTCGATCGTAGGACACGACCTTGATCCCGGCCTTCTTGGCTTCGGCGACGGCGTTGGTCAGCACGGTGGCGTTGAACGGCACGATGACGATCACATCGACGCCACGGGAGATCAGGTTTTCGATCTGCGAGATCTGCTTCTGCTCGTTGGCATCGGCGGACTGGACGAAGACCTTGGCGTCGAGTTTTTCCGCCGCCGCGACGAAGTAGTCACGGTCCCGCGACCAGCGTTCCAGGCGCAGGTCATCGATGGAGAAACCGATTTTCGGATGGGCCGCATCGGCCATGACCGGAAGCGAGAGCAGGGCGAGGGCGCCGGCGAGCAGGGTACGTTTGAATGTTTTCATGTAGTGCGTCCTTTTATTGTTGTTTGAAAGACACTGCCTGACGATGAGCGTGATACCGGGTAGAACTGTAGAGCGTTGCAGGACACCGTGGGCACAGATTTGTCGCGAGAATGTAACGGCCTCTTTGATGGGGCAGACAAATCAGTTTGTTCTTCCGGGGGCTGCTTCGCAGCCCAGCGGGGATAAATCCCCTCGCCACATTTGTCAGGGGTAGATAAACCGATTGACCACGTTCTCGAGCATTTCCTGGCGACCGCTGACAGCCTGGGGATTGAGCTCGTTGGTAAAGGCGTGCTCGGCCAACGATTCCAGGCTGAAGTCGCCGGCCAGCACCGCCTTGCCAAACGGTTGCTGCCAGCCCGCGTAGCGCTGGTCCTTGAACTGTTGCAACTGATCGTTCTGGACCATGGCTGCCGCGCGCTCCAGGGCGAGGGCGAGGACGTCCATGGCGGCGACATGGCCGTGGAACAGGTCTATATCGTCCACGCTCTGGCGCCGGACCTTGGAGTCGAAGTTGAACCCGCCATTGCCGAACCCGCCAGCCTTGAGGATTTCGTAGGTGGCCAGGGTCATTTCTTCGACGCTGTTGGGGAACTGGTCGGTGTCCCAGCCGTTTTGCGGATCGCCGCGGTTGGCGTCGATGCTGCCGAAGATCCCCAGGGAGACGGCTGTGGCGATCTCGTGGTGGAAGCTGTGCCCGGCGAGGGTGGCGTGGTTGGCTTCGATGTTGACCTTGATCTCGTTTTCCAGGCCGAACTGCTGCAGGAAGCCGAACACCGTGGCACTGTCGTAATCGTACTGGTGCTTGGTCGGCTCCTGGGGCTTGGGTTCGATCAGCAGGTCGCCTTTGAAGCCGATCTTGTGCTTGTGCTCGACCACCATGCGCATGAACCGGCCCAGTTGCTCGCGCTCGTGTTTCAAATCGGTATTGAGCAGGGTTTCGTAGCCTTCGCGACCGCCCCACAATACGTAGTTGGCGCCTTTGAGGCGTTGGGTGGCGTTCATGGCGCTGAACACCTGGGCGGCGGCGCAGGCGAACACTTCCGGATCGGGGTTGCTGGCGGCGCCTGCGGCAAAGCGTGGGTTGCTGAAGCAGTTGGCGGTGCCCCACAGCAGCTTGATCCCGGTCTGCTCCTGATGGCGTTCCAGGTGGTCGATCATCTGGGCGAAGTGGTTGCGGTACTCCTTGAGCGAGCCACCTTCCGGGGCGACATCGGTGTCGTGGAAGCAGTAGTAGTCGATGCCCAGCTTGGAGAAGAACTCGAAGGCCGCTTCGGCCTTGCCGATGGCCACTTCCATCGGATCCCCGGCGTGCTGCCACGGGCGCTTGAACGTGCCGGCACCGAACACATCCGACCCCGGCCAGACGAAGGTATGCCAATAGCAGACCGCCATGCGCAGGTGTTCGCGCATGGGTTTGCCGAGCACCAGTCTGTTGGCGTCGTAGTGACGGAAGGCAAGCGGCGAATCGCTGGCGGGGCCCTCGTAGCGAATCTTGTCGACACCGGGGAAGTACGGCATGTGCGGGTTTCCTTTTTATTCTTGGCGGTGTCTCGATACTAACGCCGGCCCCGTGGCTGCTGATTATGAAAATCACCAACGGGCAGTTCGATTTTGAGTATTGAGATTCGTCGGCCGCGCGCCTAGTCTGTGTCCACCGGCACAGGGTTAAACCAATGAAAACCGTCCCGCCCGTTCACCGCATCGCGCTGTTGTTCAATGGCAGCAAGATCTACGACCGCGGCATCATCAGCGGTATCGGCAACTACTTGAGCAGCACGCGTGCGTCCTGGGACTTGTTTCTCGAGGAGGATTTTCTCTGCCGCTTGAAAGGCATCGAGCGCTGGCAGGGCGACGGGATCATTGCCGACTTCGACGACCCGCTGATCGGCGAGGCGCTGGCCGGGATCAAGCTGCCGGTGGTGGCGGTGGGCGGTTCCTATCAGGATGAACGCGCCTACCCGAAGGGCATCCCCTATGTCGCCACCGACAATGACGCGTTGATGCGGTTGGCCTACGAACACCTGATCGAGGCCGGGCTGACCCGCTTCGCCTGTTTCAGCCTGCCTGAAGCACAAGCCAATCGCTGGGCCCAGGAACGGGAGAAAGCCTTTCGCCGGCTGGTGCAGCGCGACGGCCTGCCGGCCGAGGTCTATCGCGGCATGGGCACCAGCGCACCGCTCTGGGACAGCGCCGTCGAACAGCAGATCGCCTGGTTGCAAAGCCTGCCCAAGCCCATCGGCATCATCGCCGTCAGCGACGCCCGCGCCCGGCAACTGCTGCAAGCCTGCCTGACCGCCGGGATCGCCGTGCCGGAGCAAGTGGCGTTGATCGGTATCGACAACGACCCGCTGACCCGCAGCCTGACGCGGGTGCCGTTGAGCTCGGTGATCCAGGGCACCGAGACCATGGGTCGGACCGCCGCACGCCTGCTCCACCAAATGCTGCACGGCATGCCGTCCACGGGCACACAGATTCTGATCCCACCAGATGCGATCAATGTGCAGGTGTCGAGCCTGCATCAACCGTTGGGCAACCCTTATGTCATGCAGGCACTGCTCTTCATCCGCCAATACGCCTGCCAGGGCATCAAGACGGCCCAGGTGGCGGCTTATGTAGGGATATCGCGCTCATCGCTGGAAGCGCATTTTCGCAAGGAGCGGGGCTGCAGCGTCCACGATGAAATCCTGCGCTTCAAGCTGACCGCCGCCGCCAACGGGCTGGAAAACACCGACGCACCGATTGCCGACATCGCCCAGAATTGCGGTTTCAAATCGGCGCAATACCTGCACACGGTGTTTCGCCGCGAATTCGGCTGCACGCCCCGGGAGTATCAGCAGGGGGCAAGTGCGGGAACTCAATGATCTGCCACAAGGGCTACACCACCGCGTCGTCCTTGTGGCAAGGTTGCGGGCTTCATCGAATATTTAGGGACGGATGGAATGACGCTCAGGGTCATGGTGGTCGGTGGGTATGGAAATTTCGGCAGTATCGTTTCCAGGCACCTGGTGGTGATGCCAGGCGTACAGTTGGTGATTTCGGGGCGCGACGCCCAAAAACTGCAGCGCAAAGTCGATGAGTTGAACGCCCGATCGGGCATGGCATGTGAAAGCTGGTGCGGCGACGCCATGGGCCCAGGCTTCAAATCTGTCCTTGGCTTGATGAACATCCAATGGGTCATTCATACCGGCGGCCCCTTTCAAGGGCAATCCTATGCCGTCGCCGAGAGCTGCATCGACGCCGGCGTGAATTACTGCGACCTGTCGGACAGCAGAGCCTTCGTCACCGGCATTAGCGCACTCGACACCCGGGCAAAACAGGCAGGCGTGGCGATCCTCAGTGGTTGCAGCTCAGTGCCAACGCTCTCGGCCGCCCTCATTGATCAGCAGCGGCATCGGTTTAAACGCATCGACACGATCGAGCATGGTATTTCTTCTTCGGCCAAAATGCCGGGCTTGTCCACCGTCGAAGGCGTTCTCGCCTATGCGGGCAAGCCGATCAAGCAACTCAGGAATGGCCGGGTGCATGAGGTTCTGGGATGGCAGGATCTGACGCTTCGCAGAATGCGCTACATGGGCACCCGGGTACTGGCCAATGTCGACGTGCCGGACATGGATATCTTCGCCAGCCGCTATGGCGCCCTGAACCTGAGCTTCAAGGCCGGCGCAGGCCTGAAGCTCGGCGGCATTGCCAACTACCTGCTGGCCCAGGCAATGAGGATGGGGCTGGTGCGCGACCATCTCCCTTGGGCGGCCAGGCTTCATCGGTGTGGGCTCTGGTTCGAACGACTTGGCGATGGCAAAAGCGCAATGTACATCGATGTCCATGGTATCGGTGCCGACGGCGAGCCGTTGTCGTTGAACGTGCAGCTCACCGCCATGAACGACAAAGGGCCGGAAATTCCCAGCTGTGCAGCCGTTGCCTTGGCGGCGAAAGTCGCCCAAGGGTATCTGCCCGAACCCGGAGCTCGGGCCTGTGTGGGTGAAATCACCGTCGACGAATACATGGCCGCCATCAACGATCCGCAAAACCTCAGCCTGTCTGTGCATTTCTCTGACGGGCAGGGTTGACCATGCTCTATCTGTGCTTGAAGTACATCCATGTGATCGCTGCCATTTTCCTGTTCGGCTTCGGCATGGGATCCTACCTCTACCTGATCGCCGCCAGCCGCACCGCCAATCCGCAGGTCATTGCCCATGTGGCCAGGACGGTTGTCCGGTTCGATACCTGGATTACCACGCCGGCGGGTTTCATTCAGATAGTGACGGGTTACCTGCTAACGAGACTGGCCGGACTTCCCCTGACTACGGAATGGATCATGACGTCGTTGATCATTTTCCTGTGCGTGGGGGCGTTGTGGCTGCCTGTGCTGGTGTTCCAGAAGCGGTTATACGTGATGGCGTCGAGCGCGCTAGGGGATGGGCGCACGCTCGATGATCGATACTCAACCGTGTATCAGAAGTGGTTCTGGATGGGGGTTCTGGGCTTTTTGGGGATGTTTGTCATTGTGTCGATCATGGTGACGAAGATGACGCCACAGCAGTGGATCGAGCGACTACTGGTCTAAATATCGATCCGTTCCGCCGGGTTGTTCCCAGGCGTGGATATCTTCAAGAAACGTCGTTCGTGATCCGGATGCTCGAACAGGACCACTGTCTAGCCTGGCTTGAGCAAGGGGCGGGTGAAGCGAGTTTGGGCGATGGGCATGAACGTGTGTCTAACACGATGACTTCAAGGACAAGATCCGATCCATGAGCGATGACACCTACACCCAGTACATGCGTTTCCAGACGCCCGATCCTGACATCGGCCCTCGGGAGCGGGCGCCGATGCTTGCTCAGGAGCTGGCCTGGGCGCGTGAGCGTGCGACCATGCATCGCTTCAGCTGGGTCATGGTGCTGGTGCCGCCGTTGTGCCTGGGCCCGGTGTTGCCGGGCATCGCGTTTTTGCTGGGGCTGCTGGTCTATCAGGGGTTATCCGCCCCAGGCGTCGACCTTGACCGGATCGTGGGGGATTCCCTTGGCTGGCTTGTGCTCGTCACCTTGCTGTTCATGGCTGCCTGGGGCCTGCATAACTACTTGCGCGATAAGCGCGACCCGACCAAGCGATATTGGCAATCGATGCCCGATCAAGGGCTGGTCGAGCTCGAACACCACACCCTCATCCGCGGCATCAGCCTGTGGTCCAACGACTATGACCCGGACTGCAACACCCTCATGCAATGGACCGACGGCAAGCTGAAATGCGTGCAGGACAGCGGTGTGTCGCAATGGATTCTGGCCAAGACCGCGGCGGGGTACTGGCTGGTGCTCAAGGAGCAGTTCTCAGGGGACTTCAGCTACGGGCGAGTAGGGCAAATGCCGGCGCCGGACAAGCTGCTGCAACCCCAGCAGCAACTGGCGATGGCTTTCGCCCCCGGCACGAACCTGCAGTTGGGCCGGCGTTTCGACGGTGCGCCGATGCCATTGGTGGATACGCCGTACTGGATGTCTGCCGATGAACTCAAGCGTCTGGAGGAGGCCGCCCATCACTGGAAGTTTTTACCGCCGAACCGCTATGGGGTGGTCAATGACCAGGACGCCGCCTGGGTGCAACGGCTGGTGGATAGGGCGCAAGCCAGTGTCGGGCCGCAGCCGGCGAGCGATCGCAGCCCTGCCCGGCGGGAGCAATCGCCCTTGACACCCTGAATCGAACACATTCCCGGAATGTCCGGCCGGTCACTGAAGCCAGGTGTCCACCACCCGCCGATCCAGCTCCTCCCAATCCGCCATGCCCAATACCCGAGTGGTATTCAATCCACGCAGATAACCGCGCAGTTGATTGGCCGTGGCCCGCTTGAGCTCCGGGTCGGGTTCTGTGTTGCTCAACAGCACGCTTTCGTACTGGATCAAGTAGTCAGCCACTCGTTCACGGAAGTCGGGCAATACCGAGTCGCGAATCAGATCAAACGTTCTCATGGATAGTCCTCATCAATCTTTCTCGGCTTGCAACTATTGCTAGGAGTAATAGTGACCATTACGAAATGCAAGTTCTGCTTTGCCGGCAATCATTGGAAAATCAGCGCCATCGAACACGCAGCCCCGTATTTTTATTTTCAGGACCTCAACCCATGCGCCGTTTATTTCTGCTTTCCCTGGCGTTTTCCCCATTGTTGCTGGCCGGTTGTGCCTCGGCACCGAACGATCCGACCCTGACCTTGCAGACCAGCAAGACGCCGGCCCAATACGCCGAATGCGTCGTACCGAAATTGCAGGGCAATGCCTTGAACCCGATGGTCTCGCAGACCCAGCGCAGCTACCGCATCGTGGTGCCGAGCAAAGTCTCGGCGGACAACGTGCTGGAAGCCTACAAGGCCGGCGACGGCGGCAAGGTATTCATCTACGAGCGGCACTTGCTGGCCTCCAACCTCCTGCCTTCGAGTTTCGAACGCGCCGCACAGGAATGCATCTGACCGGCCCGTAAACGCTTTTCACCGTGCTCCTTTGGTTGGCCGCAACCAACCAATTCCCTTGCCCCGCACCGTCCTCGGTCGCGGGGCTTTTTTTTTGTTTGACGATGACTCCAGCCCGGTATTTCGGCCCGGTCAGCGTAGCCTTAGGCAAGAGCGTCAGGGGGCACGTTTTGTCGTCTTGTCTTATAGCGTCGGCAAAGGGGTGCTGCCGTTCAAGGCTGGAATCTTTGAAAACACGTCAGCCATGAAATCCATGAACACGATAGCCCGCGTGGGGAGCAGTCTATTGGCGACATAAACCATCTGCACGGGGACAGGGGGAGCCGCATGGTCGGTGAGAATGAACTGTAATCTCCCGCTGTTCAGCCCACCCTCAAACAGCCACGCAGGTCCATGCGCCACACCCAGGCCTGCCACGACTGCCGCACTGACAGCGTCGGGCGAGTTGACCCTGAGCCTGCCGGCAATCGGAATGTCCGCGTCACGGAATCGCCAGGTCGCCCCGGACGACAGTAAGGTGTAGATGATGCAGTCGTGGTCGCGCAGATCATCCGGGGTCTGCGGAACTCCGCGTTTAGCCAAGTAGTCCTTGCTGGCGACGAAGACCCGGTCGTACCACCCAAGACGCCGGGCGCGCAAGGAGCTGTCCTCCAGTTGTCCTATGCGAATGGCGAGTTCGGTACCTTCATTGACCAGGTCTACGTATCGATCGTTGAGTTGGAGATCCAAGATCAATTGAGGGTAGCGCTCCAAAAAGGCCGGCACATGCGGCAGCACAAACGCGTGTGCGAGAGCTGTCGGACAGGCTACGCGCAAGAGCCCCGATGGCTCGACGCTGTTCCTGAAGGACGATTCGGATTCATCCACCGCATCCAGGATGCGCCGGATGTCCGCATAGTAGCGTTCGCCCTCCGGCGTCAAGGATAGCTTGCGCGTAGACCGGTGGAGCAAGCGCGTCTGCAAATGATCCTCCAGAGCCGCTACATAGCGGCTTACATTGGGTTGCCCCAACCCTAGATCGCGCCCTGCCGCCGAAAAGCTCCCGGTTTCCACAGCACGCGCGAAGCATGTCATCAAAAGAAATCGGTCCACTTCTCCACCTCGATTCATGCTTGATTTGCATGAATCATATACGAATAGGCAGTCTTATCCGATTCGGAGCATGAGCGCATATTTCTCCATGTCGACCGCAGTGGTCATTCACCGGAGAATTCAAATGTCCCGCTTGCAAGGTAAACGTACGCTCATCACTGGCGGCACCAGTGGCATCGGGCTGGAAACGGCAAAGCAGTTCCTGGCGGAGGGTGCTCGCGTGATCGTCACGGGCGTCAACCCCGATTCGATTGCAAAGGCCCAGGCAGAATTGGGCCCGGAAGTGCCGGTGTTGCGCGCCGACTCGGCCAGCGTTGCAGCACAAAAGGAGTTGGCACAAGTCATCAAGGAACACTACGGCCAACTCGACGTTGCCTTCCTCAATGCCGGCGTATCCGTCTGGCGGCCCATTGAGGAATGGACGGAAGACATGTTCGACCGCATTTTCGACATCAACGTCAAAGGGCCATACTTCCTGATGCAGGCGCTGTTGCCGGTCTTCGCAAATCCTGCTTCCGTAGTGTTGACCACTTCCGTAAGCGCGCATGCAGGGGCAGATCGCTCGTCCGTGTATGCCGCAACGAAGGCCGCATTGCTGAACATGTCGAAGACGCTCTCGACCGAATTGCTAGGCCGTGGCATCCGTGTCAATGCAGTGAGCCCTGGCCCCGTCGAGACTCCGCTTTACGACAAGGCAGGTATTCCGGACGCTTACCGCGAGCAGATTAACCAAGCGATCACGGCAACCATTCCGCTTGGCCGCTTCGGTACCTCCGACGAGGTGGCCAAAGCAGTGCTGTATCTGGCATCCGACGAATCGCGCTGGACGGTCGGCTCTGAAATCGTCCTTGACGGCGGCCGCCTGCTGAATGGCTAAGCGCGCGGCTCAAGAGTTGCGCGAATGCAACATCGCCTGGGCCGAGTTAATCAGGTACTGAACGCCCGCCTCAGCACTTGGCGACGAACGAGTCCAATCCAGACTGTGCAAACAGCGGTACGTGGGAAACCTCTGCCGCTGTTTCCTCAGGTTAGCCAATCATCCGCCCGGATGAACTCGATGAGCGCTTTCAGGGCCGGCGGTACATGGCGTCGGCTGGGGTAATAGAGGAAAAACCGGCTTGGCGGCGCTTTCCATTGCGCGAGCAGTTCCGTGAGACGCCCATTGCGGAGGTCGTCGCGTGCCAGCTCCTCGTAGACGTAGGCAATCCCGGCGCCATCTTTCGCCGCCTGGATCATCAGCGCATCGTCTTCAAGAATGAGCGGGCCGGTGACGGACAACCGGATCGGTTGTCCCTCTGCCTGATACTCCCAAGCGTAGAGTTTGCCGCTGGGAAAACGCCGGGCGATGCAGGCATGCTCGAGCAAATCCCGTGGAGCCTGGGCGATCCCCTTCGCGGCCAGGTAGGTTGGCGCGGCTACGGTCACGAACGATTGAGGGGGGCCGACAGGGACGGCGATCATGTCGCCGGCCAGGCTTTCGCCAAAGCGCACGCCGGCGTCAAAGCCGCCGTTGACGATATCGGTCAAGCCATCATCGCTGACCAGGTCCAGTTGAATGCGGGGATACCTGGCCACGAACGGTGCGAGCACCTTCGCAAATACTGCACGCGCCGCCGGACGCGCCACGTTGAGGCGAAGCTTGCCGGCGGGCACATCCTGCAACGAGGTCAATTGGGCCAAGGCATCGGCAACCTGCTGCAGGGTAGGGGCCAGTGTTGCCAATAGCTGGTGGCCGGCCTCGGTCGGGGTAACGCTGCGCGTGGTGCGGTTGAGTAGCCTGACTCCCAGGCGTGCTTCCAGGGCTCGCATGGCGTGGCTCAATGCCGAGGCCGAAACGCCACGCTCGTCGGCGGCCTTGCGAAAGCTGCGATGGCGAGCGACGGCGGCAAAGGCATCCAGTTCGGAAAGATCGGGGTGCTGACTCATGAATACAGTTCAGTATTTCAAATAAGATTACCCATCTTATCGTCATGAGATCCCTCGCGGATACTGCCCACATCATCTGTGGAGAACTCGCTATGCAAAAGAATCGTCTTGGATCATCGGACTTGCTGATTTCGCCCATTGGCCTGGGAACCTGGGCCATTGCTGGCACCGGCTGGGAATACAGTTGGGGTGCACAGGACGACGAGGACAGCCTCGGTGCCCTTGAATATGCCGTTGAACGCGGGGTGAACTGGATCGATACGGCGGCGGTTTATGGTTTGGGCCATGCCGAGCAACTGGTCGGGCAGCTGTTGCGGCGGCTGCCGGCTTCGCAGCGCCCGTTGGTGTTCACCAAGGGCAGTCTGGTCTGGGACCCGGTCACCAAGGCGATCTCACACTCGCTGGCGCCTCGATCGTTGCTCGCCGAGGTCGAGGCAAGCTTGCGCCGACTGCAAGTCGAAACCATCGACCTTTATCAGATTCACTGGCCGGCCTTTCCTGCCGACGGCAGCAGTGAAGGGCTCGAGAAGGCGCTTTCGGCGTTGGCCACCGCCCGCGAACAGGGGAAAATTCGCGCCATCGGCGTCTCCAATTTCGATGTCGCGCAACTCAAGCGGGCCCAGGCGGTAACCGAGATCGTTTCACTTCAGCCGCCTTATTCCGCCTTGATGCGGGACATCGAGCAAGACGTCCTGCCATTTTGCGAGCAGGCGGGAATGGGGGTCTTGGCCTATTCCACCCTTCAGTCGGGGCTGCTTTCCGGCAGCATGACGCGCGAACGTATCGCCCAATTGCCCGACGACGATTGGCGCAAGGCGCGAAGCGCCGACTTCCAGGAGCCTCGCTTGAGCGCGAACCTGGCGCTGGTCGAGGTCTTGGCCGGTATTGGCGAACGGCACGGGGTCAGTGCGGCGGCAGTCGCCATCGCTTGGGTGCTGCGCAAGCCGGTGGTGACCGGTGCCATCGTCGGAGCCCGTCGCCGCGGGCAGGTCGACGGGCTGATTGCCGGCGCGCAGTTGCGCCTCAGTGCCGAGGAGATCGAAGAAATTCGACCCTTCCTGCCAGTGGGCATGGGCACGAATGTTCCAGGGAACGCTTGACCGTTTATCGTACAGGCGCTCGCTGGAATGAGCGGGTTTGACGCTTCGCTGCATAACCGGCACTATCTGCTCGTTGATGATCATTAGTGCTCGTTTATGCAGGTTGTATCTCATGACTTCTCCCCACGAAGCGTTCCCCGGTGAACGCCAGCAATTGATCAGCCAGCGTCTCGCCCGGTATGGCCGGGTGATCGCGGCGGACCTGGCCAGCGAATTCAATGTGTCCGAACACTCGATCCGGCGTGACCTGGGGGTATTGGCAGCGGCGGGGTTATGCAAGCGTGTTTATGGCGGCGCGATACTTGTGCCGGCTGCCGAAGGGTCGCTGGATGTACGCGTGCGTAAAGACCCGGTACGCAAGGGCAGCCTCGGCCAAGCGGCCGCTGCCTTGCTGCGCGTGGGCCAGCACGTGTTCATCGATGCCGGGTCGACCAACCTGGCGATTGCTGGCGCCATCGATCCGAGCCTTCAGTTGACCCTCTCCACCAATTCGCCGTTGATTGCGGTGCAGTTGATGAAACTGCCCCGTGCCGAAGTCATTCTCCTGGGGGGGCGCTTGAATCCCATCGCCGGTGGTGTGATCGGGCTGACGGCGGTGGAGCAATTGCGCCAGTTCAGTTATGACGTGTGTTTTCTGGGGGCCTGCGCCATCGATCCAGACAATGGGGTCACGGCATTCGGCCTGGAGGACGCAGAGTTCAAGCGTGCAGTGGTGGCGGCGAGTGGGCAAGTGATTACCGCAGTGACCAACGAAAAGCTGTCCAGCGTCGCTCATTATCAGGTGGTTTCTTGTGAGGAGGTCGCCGCCCTGGTGGTGGAGCACGATGCGCCACGTGAGCGGCTGGAGCCCTTTTACGGGCGGGTGACCAACGTCGTGACGAGTGTCCGTGAACAGCGGCGTAGCTGATGCCTTTGCGGCGCCGGGCTGGGCAATCAGGTAGATACTGCGCGGCCCCCATTGTCCGCCAGGCGATTTGCGTCTAGTTTGCTGGCCGATCACAAGTACAAAAAATCAGGAGTCATCGATGCAACCGATTCGTCTCGGCCTGGTGGGCTACGGCAAGATTGCCCAGGATCAACACGTTCCAGCCATCCTCGCCAACCCCGCGTTCCAACTGGTGGCAGTCGCCACGCAAGGGCAGCCCTGCGCCGGGGTGGAGAACTTCCGATCCTTGGGCGAGCTGCTCGAAAACGGCCCGCACGTCGATGCGATTGCGTTTTGCACACCGCCGCAAGGTCGATTCGCCCTGGTGCAACAGGCGCTGGCGGCCGGTAAACACGTTCTGGTGGAAAAGCCGCCGTGCGCCACGTTGGGTGAAGCCATGGCCTTGGTGGAGCAGGTTCGCGAGCAAGGCGTCAGCGGCCTGTTCGCCTGGCATTCCCGTTACGCCCCGGGCATCGCGGCCGCCCGTGACTGGCTGGCCAGTCGCACCTTGCACAGCGTGCAGATCGATTGGAAAGAAGACGTGCGCAAGTGGCACCCCGGCCAGGCGTGGATCTGGCAACCCGGTGGCCTGGGGGTCTTCGATCCCGGCATCAACGCGCTGTCGATTGCGACTCATCTGCTGGCACTGCCGTTGTTCGTGGAGGCCGCCGAGTTGCGCGTGCCGGACAACTGCCAGTCGCCGATTGCCGCCAGCATCAAGATGGCTGATGCGCGCCACCTCGATATCCGGGCGGAATTCGATTTCGACCATGGCCATGACGAACTCTGGAGCATCGAGATTCGCTGCGCCGAAGGCGTCCTGCGCCTGGACAACGGCGGCGCGCTGTTGAGCATCGACGGTGTGCGCCAGGCCGTATCCGAGGAAGGCGAGTACGCCGCGGTGTATCGACATTTTCAGCAACTGATCAACGACAAGGCCAGCGACATGGACCTGCAGCCACTGCGGTTGGTCGCGGACAGCTTCTTTGTCGGCAGTCGGACGGCGGTCGAGCCGTTCTACGATTAACCCAGGGAACTGCAGTTGAACGAACAGACATTGTCCATGCGCCTGGAGCGCGTGGCGGCGCATATGCCGGCGGGGGCGCACCTGGCCGATATCGGCTCGGATCACGCGTACCTGCCGGTGGCCTTGTTGCGCCGTGGCGTCATTGCGACGGCGGTGGCCGGCGAGGTGGCGTTGACACCCTTGCGCGCCGCCGAACGCACCGTGGGCGAGAATGGCCTGGAGCAGCGGATCAGTGTGCGTCTGGCCAACGGCCTGGCGGCAATCGAGCCGGAAGACGGGATCACCGCGATCAGCCTCTGCGGCATGGGCGGCGAGACGATCCGCGACATCCTCGACAGCGGCAAGGCACGTCTGAGCGGGCACGAGCGGCTGATTCTGCAACCCAACGGTGGCGAACAACCGCTGCGTCAATGGCTGATGGAAAACGGCTACCGCATCCTTTGCGAGGAAGTGCTGCGGGAAAACCGCTTCTACTACGAGATCATCGTCGCCGAGCGCGCCGGGCCAGTGACGTACACCGCCGAGGAGCTGTACTTCGGCCCGCTGCAGATGCAAGCGCGAACCCCGACCTTCCTGGCCAAGTGGCAGCGCCTGCTGCGCCAGAAACAAAAGACCCTCTCCAGCTTCGCCAAGGCACACCAAGCCGTGCCCGAAGAGAAGCGGCAAGACATTGCCCGGCAAATCCGGTGGATCAGCGCGCTGTTGGCTTGAGTTGCATTGAGGTTGGATGTGCGGACGTCATCGCGAGCAAGCTCGCTCCCACAGGGCGTTGCGCAAGTCCCTTTTGTGGGAGCGAGCTTGCTCGCGATGAGGCCATCAGTGACTTCACTGATTCGAGAACTGCCGCCTTCCCCGGCTGCCCGACTATCGTCCCATCAGGGGGTAGTGCTTGATACGACACGGATGCGAGTTACCGTCGCCTTTACAGATGCCATCCAGGTAGCGGTAGTCCACCCGTACCGACTGCCCTTTGCCGGGCCATTGCCGGCGGGGGAGCGTGGCTTGGTAGTCCGGGGTTTCCGGGGTGAAGGTCAACAGTGAGCCTTGCGCAGGACACTCCACCGAGGCGGATTTCGGCCTGGCTTTCACGATCTGCGCCTGAAGTTGCGGGTAGGGTTGTTTCAGGACCTCGACGATACGCAGCTCCATCTGGCAGATCTGCCACGTCGAGGCCTGAAGGGACTCCCAGGGGAGTGGGAGTGTCAGGGCAAACAGTCCGAGGCAGGTTGCGTGAATTTTCATTATTGCTCTTGTTTGAGGTGCTGACGTTTGCGAAATCATAGCCTGGCATTGTAGCCATCAGGAGGGTGATGGCACTATGCCGAAAACCCCCAGAGCGATACAAGGAAGTGCCCCATGCCCGGAGTTTCTGACGTTGCGTCAGCGTTTCACGATTTCATGCAATCGTGGGAAGAAGACCGCAAATACCTGCCGTCATCCATCAGTGCCCTGGCCAACGGTTTCGAGGGCTGGTTGAAGTTCGAGTTTTATTTCTGGCTGATCCAGGCCCGTGGGCTTCGTGGCCCCGACCGCGAACTGGCGGATGTTGGCGTCGAGTACAAGGTGAAGCTCGATCAGCGTTGGTCGCTGATGGACATTGTTTCCAAGCAATGCGACTTATGGATTCGCGACCAGGATGAAAAGCGCTTTCACTTCATTGAACTCAAGACCCCTTTCGCCAATGCCAACCAGGGCAAGATGTTTGAAAGCGCGGCCAAGGACTATTGGTACATGACCCGCTTGAAAGCCCAGGCGGAAAAGGTGGCAACGGGCAGTGTCATCATCTTTGGCGTGAACTTTGATCAGGCGCGCTGGGAAAAGCATCTCCGCTACATCGAAGAATATGCCGGCTACGTCGAGCATTCATCCAAGGCATCCGGCACCGTGCCAGGCGTGGAGGGGCTGAGGTGGGCGGTCCTGACCATGCACTACCCGCAGATGGGCGAGATTCTTCTGCCACCCGTCGAGGTTCAGGCGCCGTGAAGCTGTGGAGGGCCGCTGCCTGGCACCGCTGGCTCAACCGTAAAGCCCCATCAGCGAGAAAGACTGGTCAGCGCTCAGTGCGACAATCTCGGTCAGCGAATGCAGGAGCACCGGCACCAGCAGCCCACCGCTGACCACCCTGGCGATGGCGAACACGCCTCCACAGGCGAAGATCAGCACGATCGTCATCCAATTTCCGTATTGGATGTGCATGCCGGCGAAGACGGCCGACGTCACGATGATCGCGATCCATGTCCAGGCACGGCTGTTCTCGTAGGGAAATAGCCGGAACATGTAATGGCGGAAGAACAGCTCTTCGGCGATGGGCGGCAGCACGATCAGCGACGCAATCTTGATCGCGGCCTGCCAACGGTTGAGCCCGTCCAGAAGCTCGGCCATGAACACCTCACGGGGCAACCCGAGCACGAAGACGGCAACCCCGAAAAGCAGGTAGGTCCCGACAATGCCGACCGCCCCCCACCGCAGGGGTTTGCCAATGGCATGACCGCACCACTGGGGGCGCGAATCGGCACGGTATTGCAGGGCGAAGAGGCCGAGGAGGACGAGCGCGGTGAGCCCCGAGGTGGTCGTGAACATCAGATAGGCCTGCATGTCCGCGGGTACGAAAAGGACCTCGGGTATTGCGGCCAGGAAGACGACCAGAGTGGCCAGCACCAACATTCCGAGCCGGGGGAAGAAGCGGTAGGGCGATAAAGTGGAGGCGGGTGCAAACTCAGGGGCGGCACTTAGATTCGTCACAGTCACTCCATGAGTGCAAGGAAAAAGGCATGATGCCAGTGTTTTGATCGTCTGGGATGAGTTCCCGTCGGCTTTGTGGAGAGGTAGGCAGCTTGCCCTGCGACTCGGTACTTGCCCGGGGGGCTTTACCAGTGGCGACAAAAATGATTCAGGGTCATCGACGGCCGCAATGGAATATCTCGACTAGAGGACGCGACATTCATGGAAATTCCCTTTTCTCCAATCAGCGATCGTTTGCACAATCGCCGGTTTACGGTGGCGGACAACGCCCAAGGACTCTCTGGCGCAGGCACGGTGTTTCATTACCTCGTCGAGAACGGTGCCATTTCGAGCACTTACCAAGGCGGCCGGATTCGCCTGGGCAATCAAGTCGGACGCATAACGGGTCCCGATACCATTGAACTTCTCTTCCAATGCTTGACTACGGAGGGTGAGATTCTTTCCGGCTGGTCTCGAGGGACGGTGAGTGTCGATCAAGCAGGGCGTACGACGTTGAGCTTCGTATGGGGTTGGTTATCGGGCGCGACTGGAGGTGGGGAATCCCACTACGTCGAACGTGTGGCGTAAGGAACAGGCATCCATGCAACTGAACCACCGCCATCGCGAGCAGGCTCGCTCCCACACTCGATCTCCAGTGGACACGAACCCCATGTTCAACCCAGCCCCCCTGTGGGAGCGAGCTTGCTCGCGATGAGGCCAGCCAGCCCGACATCCATGCAGATGAACCACCGCTATCGCGAGCCAGCTCGCTCCCACACTCGATCTCCAGTGGACACGAAACCCATGTGCAACCCAGAACCCCTATGGGAGCAAGCTTGCTCGCGATGAGGCCAGCCAGCCCGACATCCATGCAGATGAACCACCGCCATCGCGAGCAGGCTCGCTCCCACACTCGATCTCCAGTGGACACGAACCCCATGTTCAACCCAGACCCCCTGTGGGAGCGAGCTTGCTCGCGATGAGGCCAGCCAGCCCGACATCCATGTAGCTGAACCACCGCCATCGCGAGCCAGCTCGCTCCCACACTCGATCTCCAGTGGACACGAACCCCATGTTCAACCCAGACCCCCTGTGGGAGCGAGCTTGCTCGCGATGAGGCCAGCCAGCCCGACATCCATGTAGCTGAACCACCGCCATCGCGAGCAAGCCTGCTCAAAGCTGCTTCGAGCCCCCGCCAATCTGCCAGACATACGGCGGTTCCGTACCGTTGATTTCCCAATCACCAATAATGCGCTCCTTGTAGATCAACGGATTATGCGAGGCCGCGGTGCGGGCATTGCGCCAGTGACGGTCGAGGGCCTTGCTGGTGCTGGTGGCCGAAGCACCGAGGGCATTGAACAGGTCGCTGGTGGCGCGCAGCACCAGGTCGGAAATCACCACCTGGGCCTGGGCCGACTCCAGTTCGGCGGCGATGTTGGCGGTGTGCTCGGTCTCGGCGTCCTGGCTGAAGCGACTTTCGTAAGCGCGCTGGGAGGCGCTCGCGGCGCGCAGGGTGGTGGCTTCGGCGGCATAGACCTGGGCCGATGCCCTGCCGACCACTTGTTGCACTTGCACGTCCTGGCTCACTTCGCTGGCATTGCCGGTGCTGAAGACCCGCGTGCGTTTGCGCACTTGCTCGGTGATGTCATGAACCGCCGCGCGGCCGGCGCCGGTCAGCACGGCCAGCAACACCAGTTGATAAAACGCGGTCTGGTATTTGAAGCGGGTAGAGAAGTCGATGAGGTTTTCTGCCTCGACCAATGCGTTCTCGAACAGCGATGTCCCGCTGCCGGTGGTGCGTTGGCCAAAACCGTCCCAGTCATCGCTTTGCTTGACGCCCGGCTGGTGCACACGGACGGCGGCAATCACGTCGGCGCCGTTGTCGTCGCGCTGGGCATACACGTCGATCCAGTCGGCGAAGATACTGCCGGTGCTGTAGTACTTGGTGCCGTTGACGACCCACTGATCACCCTGGCGGGAAACCCGGGTGACGACTTCGCCGATTTTCACCGCGCCGACTTCCGTCCAGGCATTGCCCACCAACTCACCCTCGACAAAGCGCTTGAACCAGGTGTCCTGTGGGCTACTGGCGTGGGCATTGAGGCGGTCCTCGACGAATGCGAAGTGCCCGCGCAAGGCCTGGGGCAGGTTGGAGTCGGCTTCAGCCAGTTCGATCAGCAATTGCAACAGCTGCGGCAGCGAGGCCCCGGCGCCGCCATATTCGACCGGTACGCGGACGGCGCCAAAGCCGGCTTCCTTCAGCCATTTCACCTGTTCAAAGGGCAGGCTGCGTGTTTGCTCACGCTCCAGGGCGCCGGCCTGGATGCGTGCAAAGATCGGCCGGAAGCGTTCGGCAAGGGGCTCATAGTCGGTGCCCGTGGAAAGGATCGGCGGCAGGTGGTGTTGCTGTGCGGTCATGTTGATATTCCTTCTTGGTGGCGAGTCGGCGGGCAGGGGAAAAATCTGCCGGTGCCAAAAGCCATTGCACAGTCCATGCCCGAGGCCCAACGCCCGTAAATGCGGGGTCCATACGGCGTTCATCAGCGCAAGGGCTGTCCTGGCCGCGGACAATCTGTTGCGCAACTGTGTGCCGGGCAACAGTTGCCGCGACGGACATCGACGGGCCAGGTGTTCGCCAGGCAACAGTGGACCAACAGCTTGTCCGTCGGGCGACAGTGCAGTGATTGGGATTTTCATGTAATTAATTGATTAGTAAGGAAATATTTAACTGGCACGGTTGCTGCTCTACACCTTGTGCAGACGCTGAGGTGGCGTCTCCAGGCATGGGGTAAGCGATGAGCAAGCAATTCAAAGTGGTGGCGGTGTCAGGCAGCGTGCAGCACCCGTCACGCACCCTGGCACTGCTCCAGGCGTTGGTGGACCGGCTCGGGCAGCAACTGCCGATCGAGGTGCGCTTGATCGAATTGGCCAAGGTCGGTCCACAGTTCGCCGGGGTGTTGCGTCGCGAGGCGTTGCCGGCTGCCGTGCAGGAGGATCTGAATGCCATTGAATCGGCCGATCTGTTGATCGCCGCCAGCCCGGTGTATCGAGCCTCGTACACCGGCCTGTTCAAGCACCTGTTCGATTTCGTTCATCACGAAGCCCTCAAGAACGTACCGGTGCTGTTGGCCGCGACAGGTGGCTCGGATCGCCATGCCTTGATGATCGACCACCAGTTGCGACCCCTGTTCGGCTTCTTCCAGGCCCTCAGCCTGCCAGTGGGGGTCTATGCCAGCGAAACCGATTTCAGCCAATACCGGATCTCCAGTGCTCAGGTGCTGGAGCGTATCGAGCGCGCCGTCGAGTCGGCGTTGCTGAGCCTGGTCCCGGGCGCCCGGCGTGACGCCAGTGCTGCCTGATCCATTTTTCCTTTCAAAACGAGCCGTGGAGTACATGCAATGAGCCAGGACACGATCAAATTTGCCTACTGGGTGCCCAACGTCAGTGGCGGTCTGGTGGTCAGCAAAATCGAACAACGCACCGACTGGGGCATCGACTACAACCGCAAGCTGGCCCAGATCGCTGAAGCGGCCGGCTTCGACTACGCCCTGTCGCAAGTGCGCTTTACCGCCGGCTACGGGGCTGAATACCAGCACGAGTCCGTCGCGTTCAGTCATGCCTTGCTGGCCGCCACCACGCGCCTGAAAGTCATCGCCGCGGTACTGCCGGGGCCGTGGACGCCGTCGGTGTTGGCCAAGCAGATCGCAACCATCGACCACCTGACCGGCGGCCGGGTGGCGGTCAACATCGTATCGGGCTGGTTCAAGGGCGAGTTCACCGCCATTGGCGAGCCGTGGCTGGAGCACGATGAGCGCTATCGCCGTTCCGAAGAATTCATCACTGCGCTCAAGGGCATCTGGACCACCGACAACTTCACCTTGCGCGGTGATTTCTACCGCTTCCACGACTACACCCTCAAGCCAAAACCACTGCAGCAGCACCCGGAGATCTTCCAGGGAGGCAGCTCACGTGCGGCTCGGGACATGGCCGCCCGGGTATCGGACTGGTACTTCACCAACGGCAATACCGTGGAAGGCGTCAAGGCGCAGATCGATGACCTCCAGGCGAAAGCCGCGGCCAACAACCACAAGGTCAAGGTCGGTGTTAACGCCTTTGTCATTGCCCGCGACACGGAAGAAGAGGCGCGTGCGGTCCTCGCCCAGATCATCGACCAGGCCGATCCCGAGGCCGTCAATGCCTTCGGCGATGCGGCGAAGCAGGCCGGCAAGTCCAGCCCGGAAGGCGAGGGCAACTGGGCCAAGTCCAGCTTCGAGGACCTGGTGCAATACAACGATGGCTTCAAGACCAACTTGATCGGCACGCCGCAGCAGATCGCCGAACGCATCGTCGCGCTCAAGGCGGTAGGCGTGGATCTGGTGCTCGCCGGTTTCCTGCACTTCCAGGAAGAAGTCGAGTATTTCGGTCGTAAGGTCCTGCCGCTGGTGCGTGAGCTTGAGCAACGCAAAGCGGCAGCCCCAACGGCGGCGGTCGCTTAGGCGCGGGAGGCAGCATGGGCACGTTCACCGACACCCTCGACCCGGTCCCGGCCAGCTTGCCCCAGTGGTTGCAGCGCCAGGCGCTGGAGCATGGCACGGACGTCGCGCTGCGCCACAAGCACCTGGGTGTCTGGCAGGAGCGGACCTGGGCGCACGTGGCCGACGAGGTGCGCCATTTCGCCAGTGCCCTGCAAGCCCGCGGTTTTGCGGCGGGCGCGACCCTGACGATCATCAGTCGACCCAGGCCGCAGGCGCTGCTTGCCGCCTTGGCCGCGCAATGGCTGGGTGGCGTGGCGAGTCTGTTCGACCCGCTGGAGACGGCGGCCGAACAGGTGCAACGGCTCGCCACGCTGCAGCCGGATTTCGTCCTGGTCGAAGGCGTGGAAGAAATGCTGCGTCTGCGTGCGGCGCAGGTGGCCGTGGGGGTGTGGGTCTACCTCGATAAGCGTGGCCTGTCGGATTCGGCGCCATTTGCGCAAGCGCTGGATTACGCCGCGTTGGCTGCCGAGCGGCCAATCGTTGACCTGGCCCCGCAAGGGCAAGTGCTGCAGACGGCCTTTGTTTTTTATCGCGGAAGTGGACGGGCGATGGAGGAACAACGCGTCAGCCACGCCGAACTGTTGCAGGAGGGGCAGCGGCTGTTGGCGCGCGAAGGGCTGGGCCGGCAGGAAGAGGCATTGGCCGCCCGGGCGTTCGCCTCGGGCGGGCAAGCTCGCTATCTGCTGGCGCCCTGGTTGATGGCCGGTTTTCGCCTGAACTTTCCTGAGAACCTGGCGACCCGTGATCGCGATCGTCGCGAGCTGGGCCCGACGCTGGTGGCCGGGACGCGGGAAACCTACGAGCGTTTGCACCGCTATGCGCTCGAACGTTTGCCGGAGCCGGGCAGTTGGTCCCGCGGGCTGGTGGACTGGGCCTTGGCAGCGCAGCCGGGGCTGTTGCAACGGCATCTGGGGGACTGGCTGGTTCGCCGGCCGTTGCGCGACGTGCTGGGGTTTTCCCGGACCCGCGCGCCGCTGCTGGTGGGCGATGCCTTGCCGCCCGAAACCCAGGCATTTTTCCAGGCATTGGGTATCGAGGTTCGCCAGTGGGACGACGGGGCTCACTGGCAAGCGCCGCCGAACCTGGTGCAGCACACCACCGATGACTGGACGGGTCTCCAGTCGCAACTGGCCTGAGAGGAGACGCCCCATGACCCAGACGGCCATCACGCATTTGCTGGAGCTGGAGCATATTTCGCTGTCATTCAAAGGCGTCAAGGCGGTCACGGACATCAGCTTTCGCGTCGTCGCCGGTGAAATCTGTGCCTTGATCGGCCCCAACGGCGCCGGCAAGAGTTCGCTGCTGAACGTCATCAGCGGCGTGTACCAGGCCCAGGACGGGCACATCCGTTTTGATCGACAGGAGCGGCGCCGGATGCGCCCACATGACGTGGCGGTCCGCGGCATTGCCCGGACATTCCAGAATATCGCGCTGTTCAAGGGCATGAGCGTGCTCGACAACGTGCTCACCGGACGCAACCTCAAGCGCCGCAGCACCTGGATCGAACAGGCACTGCGCATCGGTCGCGCCCGGGCCGAGGATGACCGTCAGCGCGAAGCGGCCGAGCGGGTCATCGCATTCCTGCATTTGCAGCCTTGGCGCGACGTCCTGGTGGGCACGCTGCCCTATGGCTTGCAGAAACGGGTGGAGTTGGCCCGCGCGCTGGCGGCGGAGCCTCGGCTGTTGCTGCTGGACGAGCCCATGGCCGGGATGAACGCCGACGAGAAGCAGCAGATGAGCCGCTTTATCGTCGACATCAACCGTGAGTTGGGCACGACGGTGGTGTTGATCGAGCACGATATCGGCGTGGTCATGGACATCAGCGACCACGTGGTGGTGCTCGATTACGGTCGCAAGATCGGCGACGGCTCGCCTGAAGACGTACGGCAGAACCCCGAGGTCATTTCGGCCTACCTGGGCACTCGCCACTGATACCGGATATTCGACACCTTCCCACCAGGGAGGGCAGGTAAGTTGCGTCCGCAGAATAGGAGCGGCGATGGAATTTTTCTTTGAAGTATTGATTGGCGGGTTGTTGGCGGGGGTGATGTACGCCTTGGTGGCCATCGGTTTCGTGCTGATCTACAAGGCCTCCGGGGTGTTCAATTTTGCCCAGGGTGCGATGGTGCTGTTCTCGGCGCTGACCTTCGTCAGCCTGCTGGAGCGCGGTGTGCCGTTCTGGCTGGCGTTCGTCATCAGCCTGGCGGCCATGGTGCTGATCGCGGTGGCGGTGGAGCGGGTGGTGCTGCGGCCCTTGGTCAACCGTTCACCGATCACCCTGTTCATGGCCACCCTCGGGCTGTCCTACGTCATCGAAGGTTTCGCCCAGGCGCTGTGGGGCGCCCAGGTGCATGGCCTGGAACTGGGTATCAGTGATGAGCCGCTGGAGTTGGGCGGGATGTTGTTGTCGCAGTTCGACATTTTTGCCGCAGTGACCGCAGCGTTCCTGGTGCTGCTGTTGTCCTGGCTGTTCAACAAGACCCGGCTCGGATTGTCGTTGCGGGCGGTGGCCGATGACCCACTGGCGGCGTTGGCCGTGGGCATTCGTTTGCAGCGGGTCTGGGTGGTGGTGTGGGCGGTGGCGGGGTTTGTCGGGTTGGTCGCCGGCCTGCTCTGGGGCGCTCGCCTGGGCGTGCAGTTCTCGCTCTCGCTGGTGGTGCTCAAGGCCTTGCCGGTGCTGATCATCGGTGGGTTCACCTCCATCAGCGGGGCGATTGTCGGCGGCCTGATCATCGGGGCTTCGGAGAAGCTGGCGGAGGTTTACCTCGGGCCCTTCATCGGCAGTGGCATCGAGAACTGGTTTCCCTACGTGCTGGCGCTGTTGTTTCTGCTGGTACGTCCGGCGGGGTTGTTTGGCGAACGGGCCATCGAACGGGTTTAGGGAGAACACTCATGTTTTATCGAGAAACAGGTCAGTTCAACACCCGCTATGCCCAGGACCGCCGGGTCTTCGCCCTGCGCCAGGATCGTCACGGGCTGGCCGCCTTGCTGCTGTTCGCCTTCGTCGTGGTGCCCTGGCTGGGCAATGACTATTGGTTCAGCGCGATCCTGATTCCGTTCCTGGTGCTGTCCCTGGCCGGGTTGGGGCTCAATTTGCTCACCGGTTATGCCGGGCAACTCTCCCTCGGTTCGGCGGCGTTCATGGCGGTGGGAGCCTTTGCCACCTACAACCTTGAAATACGGGTCGCCGGCTTGCCGTTGTTGGTCAGTATCGCCCTGGGTGGGTTGACGGCAGCGCTGGTGGCGGTGCTGTTCGGCCTGCCGAGCCTGCGCATCAAAGGCTTCTACCTGCTGGTCTCGACCCTGGCGGCGCAATTCTTCGTGACCTGGGCGCTGACCCGGTTCAGTTGGTTTTCCAACAACAGCGCCTCGGGCGTGATCAGTGCGCCGCGCCTGGACGTATTCGGGGTGAACCTCGACGCGCCGGCCGGCCGCTATCTGTTGACCCTGAGCGTGGTGGTAGCGCTGTTCTGGCTGGGCAAGAACCTGGTGCGCAGCGAGTTGGGGCGCAACTGGATGGCGGTGCGCGACATGGACACTGCCGCTGCGGTCATCGGCATTGCGTTGGCGAAAACCAAGCTGCTGGCGTTCGCCATCAGTGGGTTTTTCCTCGGAGTGGCCGGTGCCCTGTGGGCCTTCGCTTACCTGGGCACCGTGGAGCCCCACGGCTTCGATCTGAACCGCTCGTTCCAGATCCTGTTCATCATCATTATCGGCGGCCTCGGCAGTCTGCTGGGCAACTTTCTCGGTGCGGCCTTCATCGTGCTGTTTCCGGTGTTGCTTTCGAACCTGGTGTCGCTGCTGCCTGGCGGGCTGGTGGACGCCGGCCAGGTGGAGAACCTGCAGAAGATGATATTCGGTGCCCTGATCATCCTGTTCCTGATCAAGGAGCCAGAGGGCCTTGCGCGCCTCTGGCAGAGATTTCGCCAGCGCGCACGGCTGTGGCCGTTGCGCTACTGAGCGAACCGCACAACGCGGGTTTGCAGTTCCATTTTGTTGGCTTATCCATGGCTTCATAACAAGGAAAATTCGATGTTCAAACGATCATTCGCCAGCAGCCTGGCACTGGCCCTGAGCCTCACCGCCGCGGCGTTCACCGTCCAGGCGGACAACGAGCAATACTTCCCGCTGCAAAGCTATCGCGTCGGCCCTTATGCAGCCGGCGGCACCGGTTTTTTCGGCGGCTTCATCGACTACCTCAAGTATGTCAACGCCAATGGCGGCGTGAACGGCGTCAAGCTGACCTGGAGTGAGTGCGAGACCGAATACGTGGTCGAGAAAGGCGTGGAGTGCTACGAACGCCTGAAGAAAGGCTTGAACGGCGCGCCGGCGGCTGCCACCAACCCGCTGTCGGTGGGTATCGCCTACGCCACGCTGGAGCGCTCGACGGCCGACAAACTGCCGCTGATCACCATCAACCATGGGCGTACGGATTCCACCGATGGCAGCGTGTTCCCCTACGTTTTCCCGTTGCAGTTGAACCCGTATTCCGAGGTCTCGGCGATCATCAATTACATCGGCCAGCGCGCCGGCGGGTTGGACAAGCTCAAGGGCTTGAAGATCGTCACCCTGTATCACGGTTCGCCCTATGGCAAGGAAACCAATGAGGTCCTGCAAACCCTGGCCGACAAGTACGGTTTTGCGCTGACCTTGCTGGAGGTGCCGCACCCAGGCAACGAGCAGCAGTCGCAGTGGCTGAATATCCGCCGGGAAAAACCCGATTGGGTGATCTTGCGCGGTTGGGGGGTGATGAACCCGGTGGCGCTGAAAACCGCGCAGAAAGTCGGTTTCCCGGCCGACCACATCATCGGCAACATCTGGAGCAACTCCGAAGATGACGCCGCGCCGGCCGGTGCCGCGGCCAAGGGCTTCATCGCCATCACCACGCACCCTTCAGGTACTGATTTCCCGGTGCTGCAGGGCATCAAGCAGCAAGTGGTCGACGCCGGCCATGGCGACCTGGCCGATCCCAAGCGGTTCGGCACCGTGTACTACAACCTCGGCGTGGTCAACGGCATCCTCAACGTAGAAGCGCTGCGCATTGCCCAGCAGAAATTCGGCAAGCAACCCCTGACGGGTGAGCAGGTGCGTTGGGGCTTCGAGAACCTCAAGCTCGACGACGCCCGGCTCAAGGAACTGGGGGCGTTGGGCCTGGTGCAGCCGTTGCAGTTGTCGTGCTCGGACCATGAAGGCGGCGGTGCGGTGCGTTTCCAGCAATGGGACGGTACCCAGTGGAAGCTGATCAGTGACTGGGTGCAGGCCGACCGCGCCCTGTTGCGGCCGATCATCGAAGCGTCTTCGCACCAGTACGCCCGGGAAAAAGGCATTACCCCGCGTGATTGCAGCAAGGAATCCTGAGGCATCGCGGCAACCGGGCGCACGCGTCCGGTCGCTGTCTGAAAAGGCGAAACAGCATGGCGACGAACGTGCCGATCCTGCAGATCGACGATATTGAAGTGCTCTACGAACAGACCATCCTGGCGGTGCGCAGTGTGTCGCTGGAGGTGGAAAAAGGCCAGGTCGTGGTGCTGCTGGGCGCCAACGGCGCGGGTAAAAGCACCACGCTGAAGGCGGCTTCCAATCTGGTGCGCGCCGAGCGGGGCGAGGTGGTACGGGGGCGGATCGTCTACCAGGGGAAAGACGTGACCCGCAGCGCCCCTCACACCTTGGCGGCGAGCGGCTTGGTGCAAGTGCTGGAAGGTCGGCATTGCTTTGCCCAGTTGACCGTGGAGGAAAACCTGCTGGCCGGCGCCCTGGCGCGCCAGGTGCCGCGACGCCAGTTGCTGGCTGACCTGGAATTGGTCTATGGCCATTTCCCTCGGCTGAAACTGCGGCGCAAAAGTCTGGCCGGCTACACCTCGGGCGGCGAGCAACAGATGATCGCGATAGGCCGCGCGCTGATGGCCAGGCCGCAACTGGTCTTGCTGGACGAACCGTCGATGGGCCTGGCGCCGCAGATCGTCGAGGAAATCTTCGAGATCGTCCGGCAACTCAATCAACGTGATGGTGTGAGCTTCTTGATCGCCGAGCAGAACATCAATGTCGCCCTGCGTTACGCCCACCACGGCTACGTGTTGGAAAGCGGTCGGGTGGTCAGTGAAGGCAGCGCCGAACAACTGGCGGCCCGCAGCGATCTCCAGGACTTCTACCTGGGCGCGCGGGCCGGGGCGAGGGCTGAGGAGCCCTTGGGCGTCGGGGCGCGATCAGGTTGAAAGATTGACCACCTGGCCGTCCCGCGTACTGAGCGTGGGACGGCGTTTGTTGACCACCAGTTCGCCAATCCTGATCAGCAACGTGCGGGTGACATTGCGACTCAGGCCCAACAGGCTGGCGGTATGGACCTGATTGCAATTGGCGTATCGGTAGGCGGTGCGCAACAACTCGGCCTCGACCTTTTCATACACATCGCCATGCTCCTGCTCGAGCAGCTTCTCGAAGGCTTTCTGCAAGAGCTCCTCTGCACTTTGAGGGGCTGCTTGCGGTGGGTTGTCCTGGCGCTCGATACGAAAGTTCGACAGGTGCAGGTCCTGCACACCAATTACTTTGCTGCGGCAAATCAGCAGCGTGTGGTGAATGACGTTTTCCAGTTCGCGGATATTCCCCGGCCAGGAATAGTCGAGCAACTTGCGCTGCGCCTGGGCATCCAGCGTCACCTCGCCGTGACCGAGCCTGTGGCTGTACTGCGCGATGAAGTGGCGTATCAACGGCAGGATGTCGCCGGGACGTTCGCGCAGCGGCTTGAGCGCCAGGCTGACCACGTTCAGGCGGTAATAGAGGTCTTCGCGAAAGTGCCCGGCATTGATGGCTTTTTCCAGCTGTACGTTGGTGGCCGCCAATACACGCACATCGATCTTGATGCTCTTGCGCGAACCCAGTCGAACCACTTCGCGCTCCTGCAATACCCGGAGCAACTTGACCTGGATCGGCAGCGGCAAATCACCGATTTCATCGAGGAACAGGGTGCCGCCATCCGCTTCCTCGAACCAGCCGGCCTTGGCCGTCAACGCACCGGTAAAGGCGCCTTTTTCATGGCCGAACAACTCGGCCTCCACCAGGGTCTCGGAAAACGCCCCGCAGTTGACCGCAACGAACGGCTTGTGGCGACGGGCGCTGAGGTTGTGCACGTGGCGCGCCACCAGTTCCTTGCCGGTGCCGGTTTGGCCGATGATCAACACGCTGGCATCACTGGGCGCCACTTGTTGCAGGTGTTCCAGCAAGGCGCGGGAGGTGGGGTCTTCGAAGACCTGGGCCGTGGCACGAATCGAGGTGGCCAGGCCGGGGGAGGGAGGTAGCGTTAGAAGCTGCATGACGGTGGCCCGTTAATGAGATTGCCGTGACGGAAGGTGGGTGAGTGCCAACGTTCCTTGATGGCATCACCGCGGGAAGCCTTTGGGCTTAAGGCTTAATCTAAATGATCTAAAAAAATGATAATAAATAACTTTAAGTTATTTGCTTAGGACTGGGCCGACGGTGAGAGCGAGGCTTGCTCCCTCGGGCACGGTGGTCACGGGACCCAGATAGGTAAGCAATGACGGTAAAAAGTTTTATTGACTAAAAAATTACATCGGGTAATTATTCTCCTGCATCTGCTTTCACGCAGAGTCATTTCGCAGGGGCAACCCAATGAATCAGAACACCGTGCCTTCACTGGCCAGTCTCTACGTCGAGACTCACGAATCGCCTTCTGACGCACGCCTGGCGCCTTCGCTCATGCAAGGCTTTCCCGCCGAACCCCACCGCCGCGTCACCTGGCACAACTGGATGAGCCCGCCGTACAGCCAATGGGGCTTTCGCAACCTGGCGCGCTTGCGTCCTTCCATTGATGTGCGGGCCGGCACCGGGCCGGTCAGCGCGTTCAAGCAGGCGCTCCAGCCGCTGGATGAGCTGCACTTCGACAGCGAGTGTGGCTTGAGCATCAGCGTGATCGACCACCTGATCGCCAGCCAGACCGATGGGTTCCTGGTCCTCAAGGGCGACACCGTGCTGTTCGAGCGCTACTTCAATGGCCAGTGCCCCCAGGACCGGCACATCATGTTTTCGGTGACCAAGTCGCTGATCGGTGCCCTGGGCGAGCAACTGGTCTGCGAAGGCCTGTTGGACCCGACGCTGACGGCCGCCCATTACGTACCGGAACTGACGGGCAGCGCGTTCGGCGATGCGACCGTGCGCCAGCTGTTCGACATGGCCGTGGCCGTCGATTACAGCGAGGTCTATGAGGACCCGGATTCAGAGAGCTCCCAATACGGCTATGCCTGCGGTTTCCAGCCGGCGCCAGCGCAGTACGCGACGTTCGAATCCCTGTACCAGTACTTGCCGTCATTGAGAAAGCGCGGCAATCACGGCGGTTTTTTCCATTACGTGACGGCCACCACCGAGGCATTGGCCTGGGTCATGGAGCGGGCGTCTGGCAAGGCCTGTCATCAGTTGCTGCAGGAGGTCTGGAGCCAGTTGGGCTGTGAACGTGACGGCTACTTTCTGGCGGATCCCTGGGGCCGCAGCGTGGCCGGTGCCGGGTTCAGCGCGACCTTGCGTGACATGGCGCGCTTCGGCCGCCTGCTGGCCAACGATGGCCGCCAGCAGGGGCGACAATTGCTCTCGGCCGAGGCGCTCGCTGGTATCGCCGCTGGCGCCGACCCCGCCATCTATGCCGCCTGCGCCGACTTTTCGAGCTGGACCCCCGGCGCGTCCTACCGCAGCCAGTGGTATGTCTTCAACGACCACAGCCAGGCGCTCATGGCCGGTGGCATCCATGGCCAATACCTGTTCATCGACAAACCGTCCGGCGTGGTGATCGTCAAGCAGTCGTCCCTGGGCGACGCCGTCAGTCCCTTCGACGGCGACAGCGTGCGCATGCTGCGTGCCATCGCGGCGCAACTGACGCCCTGAGTTCATCCGATAAACACAAGAGTTTCGTTCCGCTCACCCGGCCCAGCCAGGTGTTGGCGCGCGTTTGCGCCGCCATTCACTGCCCTGTAACAACAATAATCAACAGGAGCTCCATATGGTTTCCATGATGCGTTTGTCCCGAACGTTCCTCGTGCTCGGGTTACCCTTGACCGCCCAGGTTGCCTGGGCGGGCTACACCTTCGAGGAGGGCAACCTCAAGGGCGAGGTCAACTTAACGGCTGGTGGCGCGGTCCTGTCCACCCGCAACGTCAACTTTGGCGGCGGTGTGGTGGACATGCGCAGCGGCAAGAATGGCGGCACGAAAATCGACTGGCAGGAGTTCTACGTCAAGCCGGGCGTCAAGTTGGAGTATGCCGTGCAGCCGGATTTCAGCCTGCTGGCCGGCGGCTCCCTGGTGGGGGCGACCACCTTCGGGGATGGCGATGCCGGTGGCTTCACCCGCAGTTCCGACGGCAAGGTCTCGACCGAAGAGTTCTATGGCGGTTTCCGCGCCGGGGAGTGGACGGTCACGGGCGGTCGCCAGAACTACATGATCGGCAACGGTTTCATCGTGATGGATGGCAACCTCGACCAGTTGAACGACGGCGCCTATTGGCTCGCGCCACGCACCGCCTTCAAGGATTCGGCGGTGGTCGCCTGGGACCATGGCGCATTGAAGGTCCAGGGCTTCAGTCTGGGGACGGACAGCGACCTGGGGGACTTTCGCATGAGCGGCGTGAACCTGGACTACAACCTCGACGACCAGGTGACGCTGGGCGCCACCGCGTTGAAGGTCAAGGCCATGGGGCCCAAGGGCAGTACCTTGCCGCGTCGCCGCGATGGCATGCTGGTGTACAACGTCAGGGCCTTGAGCGCCAGGCTCCCGGGTATCCCGGACCTGACCCTCAACGCCGAATATGCCCTGGAGCGGGGCAGCGGCGAAGGCGTGGACTACGACGCCAAGGCCTGGTACGGCCAGGCGGATTACACCTTCAGCACGCTGCCGTTGACCCCGGTGATCGGCTACCGCTACGCGAGTTTTTCCGGCGACGACAACCTCACGGACAACCGACAGAAAGCCTGGGATCCGTTGAGCAAGGGCTTCGTCGACTGGAGCACCTGGCTGATCGGCGATGTCGTCGGCAACTACCTGATGTTCAACAGCAACGAAAACGTCCAGCAGTTCTCACTCAAGACCCACCTCAACGAAACCCTCACCCTCGGTGCGATCCACTACCAGTTCTGGCTCGACGAAAAAAACTACATGGGCACCGCCGTCAGCGACCGGCGTTTTGCCGACGAGAGTGTAGTCTTCCTGGATTGGGCGCCGTCGAAGTCATTGTCCACCTCGCTGTCGTATAACTGGGTCAAACCCATGGCGGCGGCCAAACAGGTCTTCGGCGACGACCGGAAATTCAGCGCACTGGAACTCTATTTCACCTACCGCTATTAAGTGCCGCGAGCCTTCGCGGCCGCGCTGGAGTGTTTGATCATGAACATGCTGTTGCGCAACACCTTGCTGGGCGCTGTCGTTTCGATGCTGGTCAGTGGCGCGAGCCTGGCCGAAGAGCGGACGGTGCGGATCTACAATTGGATCGAGTACCTGCCGCCTGAAATCCTCAAGAGTTTCGAAGAGGAAACCGGCATCCGTCCCATCTACGACGTCTTCGACAGTGTCGAGACATTGGAGTCCAAGCTCCTGACCGGCAACTCCGGATATGACGTGGTCTACCCGAGCAGCTCCAACGTCAGTCACCTGATCGCCGCCGGCGCCGTCCAGCCCCTGGACCGCAGCCAGTTGCCGAACTGGCAGCATCTGGACCCCGAGTTCATGAAGTCCCTGGAGGCGGTGGGCGATCCGGGCAACCGCTATGCGGCACCGTACCTGTGGGGCACGACCCTGATCGGCTACAACGTCGACAAGGTACGCCAGGTATTGGGTGCCGATGTGCAAATGAACACCTGGGACATCCTTTTCAAGGAAGAGAACATGGCCAAGCTGGCCAGTTGTGGCGTCGGTCTGCTGGACGCCGCCAACGAGATCGTGCCCATTGCCTTGCACTATGAAGGGCTGGACCCCAACAGCCAGAAACGTGAGGACTATGCAAAGGCGCAGGCGGCCATGCTCAAGGTCCGGCCTTACATCACCTACTTCAACTCATCGCGCTATGGCATGGACCTGGCCAATGGCGAGATCTGCGTAGGGGTGGGTTGGTCCGGTGGGGTGGCCCTGGCCAAGCGACTGGCCGAAGACGCAGGGAAGGGGGTCAAGGTAGAGATGGCGCTGCCCAAGGAAGGTGCGCCGATGTGGTCGGACGTCATGATGGTCCCCACCAACGCCCCTCATGCCAAGGAGGCCTACGCGTTCATCAATTACATCTTGCGTCCTGATGTCATCGCGCGGATCAGCAACAAGATCGGTTACCCCAACCCGAACAAGGAAGCCACGGCGTTGGTCAATGCCGACATTCGCAACAACCCCGCCATGTATGTGCCGGACGAGGCGCGCAAGACCCTGTTCGCCCTGGAGCCGGTGCCGGCCGCCGTGGAGCGGATCCGCACCCGCACCTGGATCGGCATCAAGACCCATCGCTGATCAGCGTGACCCGGCGTTGCGGCGCCGGGTCCGTATCGGTGGGTGACGCCCTCAGGCGCGCATGCCCAGGAAGAGCAATTCGGTGATCCGCCGGACCTGGGTGGAGTGTGCCTCGATGTCTGGTTGTTCCTGGTTGACCAGCCTGAACAGCTGTAAGTGCGAATAGTCGTTCAACAGGAACGCGGCGAGGTCGACGTCCAGGTCGGCGCGTAATTTGCCGGCCTGTTGCAATTCCCTGATCAGACCACTGATCTCGGCCCTGAGCGCATCGTTCATGGCGCGGTACCCCTCGGGCAGCCCGTTATCGCCACCAAACAGGATCAGCGGCAGCAACTCGCGCCACAGGCTCGGGTGCATGACCTCCAGTGCGTAACCGGTCAACAGCCGCTCCAGATAACACAGCGCTTCAACCGGGTCCTCGATTTCAGGCATCTGGCTGCGGGTGTCCGTGAGCGCGCGCTGGTCGGCGTCGTGCAGGATTTCCAGGATGATTTCCTGCTTGTTGCCGAAGTACTTGAACACCGTGGGAGCCGATACGCCGGCCTGGCTGGCGATCTGTTCGATGGTGGTGTTCTGGAAACCCTGGCGCTCGAACAGTTCGACCGCCGCCTTGCTGATGGCTTGCCGGCGTTCGGCTTTTTGACGTTCACGCAGTCCGCTCACGGGAGGGTCCTTGTCGTAAGGAAGAGGTTAAAGGCCTTGGCGTACCAGCCCTGTGGGAGCGAGCTTGCTCGCGATAGCGGTGTTTCAGTCGACTTGAACGTGGCTGATCCACCGCCATCGCGAGCAAGCTCGCTCCCACAGGGTTTGCGGTTAGCAACAGGCCGGGCATAGGCATGCAAAATACTTAACCCAGTAAAGTTTTTAAAGGGTTTATTTCGTTACCGCCCCTCGACGACGTAGCTGGATGCCGCGGTCCAGACGCCTGGCAAGAGGCAAAACGCCATGCCCCACGTGGCGAAATCAGGCACAGAGATGGCGCGTTCAGGTAACTGACGCGAGAGGGAAGGCAGGTAACGTGGCGCGACTTTTCACCGCAAGTGCGCACGTTCGCCCAGGGTGGATCAACACAACCAAACGGTGCCGCTTCCAGGAGGGGCGGGAAAACCAGCAACACCGACTGTCCCTGCGCGCGTCTCAATGTTCGATCACAAGAGAATAAAAAAAATGACCAGCCCCAGCTTCAAGGACTCGAACGGCCATCTGGCACAGGGCTTCAAGCCTCGTCACGTCACCATGCTGTCCATCGCCGGAATCATCGGTGCGGGTCTGTTCGTGGGATCGGGCCATGCCATTGCCGCCGCCGGCCCGGCCGTCATGCTGGCCTATCTGTTTTCCGGGCTGTTGGTGGTCCTGGTCATGCGCATGCTGGGCGAGATGGCCGTCGCCAACCCGGACACCGGCTCCTTCTCCACCTATGCCGACCAGGCCATCGGACGCTGGGCAGGCTTCACCATCGGTTGGCTCTACTGGTGGTTCTGGGTGCTGGTGATTCCCATCGAAGCGTTGGCCGCCGGTCATGTACTCAACCAGTGGTTTCCCGCCGTCGATGCCTGGCTGTTCGCCTCGGTGTCGATCGTGTTGCTGGCCGTGACGAATCTGTTCAGCGTGTCGAAGTACGGTGAGTTCGAGTTCTGGTTCGCCATGGCCAAGGTCGTGGCGATCATCGGCTTCATCTCCCTGGGTTTCGCGGTGCTGATGGGCTGGATTCCCGAGCGCGAGGCCAGCGGCCTGAGTCGGTTGATGGAGGAGCATGGCGGGTTCGCCCCCAATGGCCTGTCGGCGGTGGTGGGCGCGTTCATCACCATCATGTTCAGCTTCATCGGTACAGAGGCGGTAACGATCGCCGCCGCCGAATCCGATAACCCTGCGCAGAACATTGCCAAGGCCACTCGTTCGGTGATCTGGCGTATCGGTGTGTTCTACCTGCTGTCGATCTTCGTGGTCATTTCCGTGGTGCCCTGGAACGATCCGCTCCTGGCTTCAGTCGGTTCCTACCAGCGGGCCCTGGAGCTGATGAACATTCCCCACGCCAAATTCCTGGTGGATATGGTGGTGCTGATCGCCGTGGCCAGTTGCATGAACTCTTCGATCTATATCGCCTCGCGGATGTTGTACTCCTTGGGGCGCCGTGGCGATGCGCCAAAGGCCTTGAAGGTCACGTCCTCGGCCGGCGTGCCACGGTCCGCGGTGATTGCCAGTACCGTGTTGGGCGCGGGTGTCACGTTGTTCAGCTACTTCATGCCCGCCGGCCTGTTCCAGTTCCTGCTCGCCAGCTCCGGCGCCATCGCCTTGCTGGTGTACCTGGTGATCGCCATCTCGCAACTGCGCATGCGCCGAATGATGCAACGGCAGAACATCGAGCTGCCTTTTCGCATGTGGCTGTTCCCTTGGCTGACCTGGTTGGTCATCGTGTTCATCTCGGCGGCGCTGGCGGTCATGATGATCACCCCCGAGCACCGCAGCGAGGTCAGTACCACCCTGGGCCTGGCGCTGATCATTTCCTTTATCGGCCTGGCGACGTCGCGGCATGCGCCCCAGCCTGAGCGTGTCGCTTCCCTCGGTTAGCCCGGCATTTTTGCCCTGTTGACGCCACGTTACTGGCGTCAACAAAACCGCCTTTCAAGCCCATTCAAGGCACAAAAACCTCAGTCTTGAAGCGCGGCCCTTCCGCCTGTCACCCACTTGCAAACCCAGCCTTGCGAACCGGCACTAACCCGCAGCCGCGTTGTCAGTAATTGGCGCCTGTAGGGATGAGGAGCGTCCCTGGTATCGGCACATCAGCTGGATAGTTTTTTCTCGAGCTCCCTCGGTGAAAAGAGCCTCGCGATGGATTGCGTCCTGGACCGACAATTTCTTTTGCAGGCGATTTCCCATGGGGTTTCTACTCGATCCGCGTCATGACATCGATGCTGCCTTATTGAGCTACCGCCGGGTGTTCTGGGCCCTGGCGTTGTTCAGTGGCGTGATCAATCTGCTGGTGCTGGTGCCGTCGCTGTACATGATGCAGGTCTACGACCGGGTCCTGACCAGCCGCAACGAAACCACCTTGTTCATGCTCACCTTGATGGCCCTGGGACTGTTCATGTTCAGTGCCCTGATCGAGTGGGTGCGCGGCGAGGTGATGATCCGTATGAGCGCGGGGCTGGACGATGCCTTGGGCGAGCGGGTCTTCGACGCGGCTTTCGCCCGCAGCCTGCGCGAACACAACGCCAACCCGGCGCAGGTGCTCAGCGACCTGGCGACGTTGCGCCAGTTGATCACTGGGCAGGGCTTGATCGCGTTGCTCGACGCACCCTGGCTGCCGATCTTCCTGCTGGTGGCGTTCATCTTTCATCCCTGGTTCGGCGTGCTGACGCTGGTGCTCGCCCTGGTGCTGATCGGCTTGGCACTGTGGGGCGAACTGGCGACGCGCGCGCGCCTGGGCGAAGCCAATCGCTTGGGGGTGCAGTCGTCGATTTACGTCAACAGCACGCTGCACAACGCCGAAGTCATCCAGGCCCTGGGCATGCTCGGGCCGTTGCGTCAGCGCTGGAGCCTGCTGCAGCAACGCATCATTGCCGCCCAGGCCCATGCCAGCGACCGCGGCGCGCGCATCACTTCGGCGACGCGTTTCGTGCGGATCTCCGGGCAGTCCTTGGCCTTGGGGCTGGGGGCCTTGCTGGTGCTCGAAGGCCAACTGTCGGCGGGCATGATGATTGCGATGTCGCTGTTGCTCGGGCGAGCCCTGGCGCCCGTGGAAATCGCCATCGGCTCGTGGAAACAATTCAACGCCGGGCGCCAAAGCTATCAGCGCCTGAGCCAATTGCTGGCCCAGCACCCGCGTGAACGCCTGCGCATGCCGTTGCCACCGCCCAGCGGCGCGGTGCGCCTGGAACAGCTGTATGTCGGCCCGCCGGGGGCTTCGCAGCCGATCCTGCGCGGGATCAATTTCAGCCTCGCCAAGGGCGACGTGCTGGCCGTGGTCGGGCCCAGCGCCAGCGGCAAATCGACACTGGCCCGGGCCCTGGTCGGGGTCTGGCCGGCCATGGGCGGGTCGGTGCGCCTGGACGATGCCGAGATCAGCCAGTGGTCCCACGATGCCCTGGGGCCGCACCTTGGCTACCTGCCCCAGGACATCGAGTTGTTCGACGGCACGGTCGCCGACAACATCGCCCGTTTCGGTGAGCAGGACGCCGACAAAATCATCGCCGCCGGACGGCATGCCGGCATCCACGAAATGATCCTGAGGTTTCCCAAGGGCTACGACACGCCGCTGGGCCCCGGCGGACTTGGCTTGTCCGGTGGGCAAAAACAACGCCTGGGCCTGGCTCGCGCACTCTACGGGCGGCCGTCGCTGATCGTGCTCGATGAGCCCAACTCCAATCTCGATGACGCCGGTGAGCTGGCGCTGGTCCAGGCGATCAGTGCGCTCAAGGCGGCCGGCAGCACCGTGGTGTTGATCACTCACCGGCCCAGTGTGCTGGCGGTGGTCGATCACATCCTGGTGCTCAAGGACGGTACTCAACAGGCGTTCGGCCCTCGGGACCGGGTGCTCAAGGCATTGATGCCGGGGCCGCGACCGGCCACGGTCAGGGAGGCTGGCAAAGATGCGTGATCTGATTCCGGAGGCACACGCTTACAGCGAGCAGGGGCTGAGCGTGCGCAACACCCTGGCGCTGCCCAGCGCCAGGACCGATGCCGGACATGCAGCGCGTTATGGCGTGGGGTTCCTGGTCCTGACGCTGGGTGGTTTCCTGCTCTGGGCCTGCCTGGCGCCACTCGACCAGGGCGTGGTGGGCAGCGGCACCGTGGTGGTGGCGGGGGAGCGCAAGGCGGTGCAGTCGTTGGTCGGCGGGGTGGTGGAAAAGCTCCTGGTCAGCGATGGCGACCGCGTCACCCAGGGGCAATTGCTCGTGCAACTCAACACGGTGCAGGCGCAGTCGCAACTGGACGTGACCCTGGGCAAGCTGCTCAATGATCGCAGCGTCGAGGCGCGCTTGATTGCCGAGCGCCTGGGCAGCGCCGAGATCCAATGGCCCGCGGAACTGCTGGCCCACGCCGACGAGCCGCGGGTCAAGGCGGCCATGGCGTTGCAGAGCCAGTTGTTCATCACTCGCCGTGCGGAGCTGGGCAGCCGCTTGCAGATCATCGAGCACGAAGCCGCGGCATTGCAGCAACAACTGCTTGGCTACGAAGGCGTCAAGCGCAACTACGACGCGCAGATGCGCTTCCAGCAGCAAGAGCTTGAAGGCCTGCGTGACCTGGCCCGGGAAGGCTACGTTCCACGCAACAAACTGTTCGAGGCCGAGCGCAACGCGGCCCAGTTGGCGGGGCAGATCGCTTCTGGGGTGGGCGATGTCGGCAGGACCCGGCAGGCGATCAACGAAAGCCGGCTCAAGGCCTTGCAGGCGCAGCAGGAGTTCCGCCGCGATGCCGAAACCCAGCTCAGTGAAGTCTCGGCCGAGGCGGCCGGTTATGCCGATCAGATCCGGGCCTTGCAGTTTGAAGTCGACAACGGTGCGATCCGCGCGCCAGTGGCCGGGCAGGTCATGGACGTGAGCATTCATACGGTCGGCGGCGTTGCGCAGGCCGGCCAGACCCTGATGCAGGTGGTGCCGCTGGATGCGCCGATGGCGATCACCGCTCGCTTCGAGCCGCTGATGGCCAACAAACTGCGCCCGGGCCTGCCGGTGCATGTGCATTTCACCGCGCTGCAACGGGTGGACACACCCACGGTCACCGGCACGGTGACGACGGTGTCGGCGGACCAGTTGATCAATGAGCAGACACACCAACCGTACTTCTCCGCCAAGGTCGAGATTCCCGCCGACACTGTGGTCGCGTTGCAGAGCGCCGGCCTGCAGGTGCGCCCCGGCATGCTCGCCGATGTCACGGTGGTGACGGGCGAACGCACCTTGATGAATTACCTGATGAAGCCTTTGCGTGAACGCTTGCTGGCAGCCTTCAAGGAGGAATGAGCATGGTCGACCGTTGCCGCTACCGTTGGCGTGTATTGCTGGGCCTGTATACCGGTTGGGCGGTGATCAATCCGCTGTGGGCCGCCGAGGGTGGCCTGAGCCTCACTGCCGCCTACGACGCTTCGCGCCTCAACGATCCGACCGTGCAATCGGCGGCTCACGCTTTTGAAGCTTCGCGGCATGAAGAGGACATCGGCCGTGGTGGCCTCTACCCGCAAGTGTCGCTGACCTCGCGCTACGGCTACGGCGGACGTACCGACGGCGGTGACGACAGCACTTACGTCAACAGCAACGATTACCAGGCGAACAACGTCACCCTGGCGGCGCAGCAGCCGCTCTACGACAAGGCCCGCTGGGCGGCGTACCAGGAAGGCAAGGCGCGGGGGCAACTGGGTACCCAGGTGTTCGACGTGGCCGGTCAGACCTTGTATGACCGGGTGGCAAAGGGGTATTTCGACGTTGCCCGTGCCGAGAACGAGATCAAGCTGATCCAGCAGCAAAAGGCGGCCATCCAAGGCTTGGTCATCCAGAGCAAAAAACTGTACGAGGGCGGCCAGGGCGCGATCACCGATATCGATGAGGCCCAGGCGCGGCTCGACCTGGTGCAAGCCCAGGAGGCTGAAGCCCAGGCGCGCCGCGTGGCCGCCTTGCGGGTTTTGTCCGGGCGGGCCAGCGTGCCTATCGATGACATCCAGCCGATGCGCGAAGAACTGGCCGCCGGTAGCCCGATCCCGCCGGAGCAGGACTTGCCGTACTGGACGGCGATTGCCCGCCAGGCCAGTCCCGAGCTGGCCGCCCGGCTGGCGGCAGTGAAAGTCGCCGAAGCCCAGGCCGACAGTCAGCGCGCCGGGCATTATCCGACCCTGTCGTTGACCACTCAATTGACCCGCCGGGAAACCCGTCAATACCAGGAACTCGATCCGCGCCAGGACACCTATTACGTGGGCGTGCAGTTGGACATTCCGCTGTATCGCGGCGGGGCGGTACGGGCCTCGGTGGCCAAGGCCGAAGCACAACTGGCTGGTGCCCAGTCCGACTACGATGTGCAGCGCCAACAACTGGCCGAGGACATCGAGGCTGATTACCTGGGCGTCGTCGCCGGGTTCACCAAGAGCAAGGCCATGCAGCGGGCGGTAGAGTCCAACCAGCGAGCACTGACGTCGACGGAAAAAGGTTTCCAGGGTGGCGTGCGTTCCACGGTGGATATTCTTGATGCGCAGCAGCGGTTGTTCCAGGCCCGCCGGGACCTGCTCAATACCAAGCTCGACATGCTGCAAAGCTATGTGAGCCTGCACACCCACACTGGCCAGATGAACCGCGCGGTGCTCGAACAGGTGCAAAGCTTGTTCTAGACAATCCAGGGTTCAAGTTCGCCACAAAAACTGTCCAGGCGCTGTGCTTGCCTTCAATCTTTCAGGCACAGCACGCCCTCCTGTGGGAGCGAGCTTGCTCGCGATAGCGGTGGGGCAGTCAGCATCCATGCTGGATGTGCTGCCGTCATCGCGAGCAAGCTCGCTCCCACATCTGGGGACTTGCTTCAGGCGGTGAAGTCGCTGGCGTGCAGCTCCTTGACGCCCACCAGTTCGAATTCGAACTCGGGGGTGGCGTCGGCGTTGGTACTGCCGGAGAGGATGCCATCGACGAAGCGCAACTGGCCGGTGGCGTTGGTGGCGTCGAAGGCATTGCTGCCGATGAACGTGAAGGCATCGACGGTGGCGGTCAGCGGGTTGGCGTCCAGGCCGGTGAGGTCCAACTTGTCGAACTCCGCGCTCTTGAAACCGCTGATCACATCGCGCAAAGCCCCGACGCCCATGTCCGACAGCGCACCAAACGCGTAGGTGTCCGCGCCCGTGCCACCGGTGAGGTTGTCGGTGCCCGCGCCACCGATCAACCGGTCATCGCCCGAACCGCCCACCAGCGTATCGTTGCCTGCACCGCCATTCAGGATGTTCCCCGCGCTGTTACCGGACAGACTGTCGGCATAGGCGCTTCCCGTCAGGTTCTCGATGAATTTCAAGGTATCGAGCCCGGACCCCACCGTGTTTTGTTGCGCAGACGTCGAGAGGTTCACCGTAACACCGGACAGGGCTCGTTCGAACGACACCGTATCGTTGCCATCGCGCCCGTCCAGGATGTTGTTGCCGGCGCCGGCGAACAGCGTGTTGTCCAGCGCGTTGCCCGTGCCATTGGCGGCGCCAGTGCTGTCGATGTACAGGTTTTCGACATTGTTACCCAAGGTATAGGCGGCCAGGCTGCTGTGCACACTGTCGATCCCGCCCGTCACCGCATTGCCGTTGGTCTCGATCACGCTGTCGTCGGCATTGTCGACAAAGTAACTGTCGTTGCCGTCACCACCGCTCATGCTGTCGGCCCCGGCGGCGCCATCGAGCACGTTATGGGCGGCGTTGCCGGTGATGAAGTTTCGCCGCTCGTTACCGGTGCCGTCGATCTCCGATATGCCGGTGAGTACCAGGTTTTCGAGGTTGGCGCCCAGGGTCCAACTGACCGAAGCCTGCACGGTGTCGATCTGCGAGGCCGAGGTGTTGGTTTCCACCACACTGTCGAACGCGTTGTCGACCACGTAGATGTCGTTGCCATCGCCGCCGGTCATGGTGTCGGCGCCCAGGTCGCCATTGATCGTGTCGTTGCCCGAGCTGCCCACCAGGGTATCGTCCTGGTCGGTGCCGGAGATCATCCCGCCCTGGTTCTGGGCGTTGTCGAAAATGTCCTGCACGCTGTTGTTGTCGTTGGGGTTGCCCTGGAAGCCCAGGTCATCGGCAATGTAATCCGCCAGGCGTTGTCCGACGATTTCCGCCGATTCCTCGTGCAGGTGCCAGACGTCATCGGGATACACCAGCGGATCGACTTCGTAGCGCAAGGGCAGGTCGGTGTAGTCCACCGCCAGCTTGACGTCGGCACGTTCGGCGGCCATGGCCTCCTGGGCGGCGCGGACATAACCGACGCCTTCGACGATGGAGGCAATCTTCTCTTCCGAGTAACCCCGGGCCCGCGCCGCATCCTGTTCGTAGTGCCCGGTCTCCATCAGGTACACACTGAAATTGCCGAACTGGGCGTGCAGGTAATCGAAGACTTTCAGGGTCGCGGCTTTATACGCCGCCGCAGCCGCGGCCTTGTCCGTGGCGCGGGCGATTTCCTGGGCGGCTTCCTCGCCCTGGCCCCAGATGATGCCCATGGTGACGTTGTCGATCGACTGCAGCTCGGTGCGCTGGTCACGCAGTAGCGTCACTGCCCGCAACAGTGCCGGCCCGGGTTGGTTGGTGTCTGTCAACCACCAGCACAGCTGGAGTTCCTCGGGGCTGAGTGTGGACAAGCCGTTGACCGTACTGCCGCCGACCGCGATGTCGATACCGTTGCCATCGGCATCGGTGAACTGGCTGCGCACGTCGTAGGTGGTGTAGCGGTTCAGGTCATTGACCAGCATCGAAGTGCCGGACTGGTCGTCGTCCTCGGTCATGCGCAGCAGGCGCGCATTGGATTGGCCGAGGGTGGGCAGGTAGAGAATGTCCTGCTGGGCACGCTCGCCGAAGACGAAGTCGTTGGCGGTGAGGGTGTTGAGGTAGTTGCCGTTGAGGGCGATCTCGAAGCGATTGCCATCGGCGTCGGCTTCGGCGGACTTGATGTAGGTCTTGTCACCGGCCGCGTTCAGGGTCATGTACAACGTGCCGTTGCTGCCATCGCCGAGGCCGAGAAAGCCCAGCCCCGAGACGTCGATTTTGTCGACGCCAACGGTGAAGTCATAAATCGTGTCGGTGGCGGTGACACCACCGGTGTCGTAGTCGCGGTAGCTGTCGGACAGGTTGCTGTAGCGAAACGTGTCGGCGCCATCGCCACCGTACAACGAGTCCCGTCCGGCACCGCCGTCGACGATGTCCGCGCCGGTGCCGGCCTTGATCGTATCGTTGCCGCCGAGGCCGAGGATCAGGTCCGCGCCTGTCGTGCCGTTGAGGGTTTCGCCGTTGTTGGTGCCGGTAATGGTGTTGGCGGGCGCATCGGCCACCACCAGGGTGAAGTTGTCGCTGACCGAGGCGCCCGAGGGATCGGTGGCCTTGACCAGGACGTCGTAGTTGCCCGCAGCGGTGCTGGTCGGCGTGCCGCTGAAGGTCAGGCTGGTGGCATTGAAACTCAGCCAGGCGGGCAGGGCGTTGCCGTTGGCGAGGGTCGCGGTGTAGGTCAGCACATCCTGGTTGGCGTCGGTGAAGCTGTTGCTTGCCACGGTGTATTTGAAGGGCGTGCTTTCACTGGCGTTCTGGTCCAGGAGTGGGGTGGCCACGACCGGGGCCACATTGGTGGGGTTGGTCTGGTCGGCGAAGACGAAGTGATTGGCCGTCAGGCTGCTGACGAAGTTGCCTGCCATCGAGATCTCGAACCGGTTGCCGTTGGCGTCGACCGTGAGGTCCTTGAGGTAGGTGCGGTTGGTCGACGAACTGTAAGTGACCTGCAGAGTACCGTTGAGCCCGTTGCCCAGGCCGGTATAGCCGAGGGCCGACACGTCGATCTTGTCGGCGGCCACGTCGAAGTCGAGGATCTGGTCACTGGCGCTGGTGGAACTGGTGCGGTAGCTGTCGAGTTTCGAGGTGTAGCGGAACACATCAGCGCCGGTGCCGCCGGTGAGTTTGTCGACCCCGGTGCCGCCGACCAGGATGTCGTTGCCGGCGCCGCCATTGAGGGTGTCGTTGCCCGCGCCACCGAACAGTTGTTCATTGGCCGCGGTGCCGGTCAGTGTGTCGTTGTTCGGCGTGCCATTGATCACAATGGTGGCGGGGACGTCCTGCACGGCGAGGGTAAAACTGTCACTGACGGTGGCGTTGCTGCCATCGGTGGCCGTGACCTGGATCGAGTAGGTGCCCGACGCGGTGTCGGGAGGCGTGCCGTTGAAGGTGCGAGTGGCGGCATCGAAGGTCAGCCAGCTGGGCAGGGCGCTGCCATTGGCGAGCTTGGCGGTGTAGCTCAGGCTGTCGTTATCCGGATCGGTGAAGCTGGTGGCCGGCACCACGTAGCTGAACGGGGTGTTTTCGGTGGCGTTCTGATCCACCAGCGGCGTCGCCAGCACGGGCGCCTGGTTGGTTGGCGACGTGGTGGCGAACACGAAGTTGGCGCTGGTCAGGGTGTTGAGGTAATTACCGTCCAGTGCCACTTCGAAGCGGTTGCCATTGGCGTCGGCCTCCAGGGATTTGATGTAGGTCTTGGTGCCGGCGCTGTTGAGCACCAGGTACACGGTGTTGTTCTTGCCATCCCCCAGGCCGGTGAAACCCATGGCCGAGAGGTCGATCTTGTCGGCGCTGACGTTGAAGTCGGTGATCAGGTCGCCCAGGTTGGCGCCGCCGGTGTTGTAGTTGCGATAGCTGTCCAGGCGATTGGCGAACACAAAGGTATCCGCCCCAGTGCCGCCGGTGAGGGTATCCATCCCGGCACCGCCGTCGAGCTTGTCGTCGCCGGCGCCGCCACTGAGGCTGTCATTGCCCGCCAGGCCGAGCAAGGTGTCGGCCGCATCGCTACCCAGCAGTGAGTCGCTGTCACTGGTGCCCGTGATCACGCGATTGAAAATGAAATTGCTCGCCGTCAGGGTGCTGGCCAGGTTCCCCGAGAGGATCAGCTCGAAGCGATTGCCACTGGCATCGGCGTCGAAGTCCTTGATGTAGGTGCGGTTGTTGCTGGCGCTGTAGCTGACCTGCAGGGTGCCGCCACGGCCATTTCCCAGCCCGGTGAAGCCGAGGCCGGCGAGGTCGATCTTGTCCTGGGTGACATCGAAGTCGGTGATGGTGTCATCGAAGCTGGTGGTTGCGTTGCGGTAACTGTCCGACTGAGCGACGAACCGGAATGTATCGGCGCCGGTGCCGCCGGTGAGTTTGTCGACGCCTGCGCCCCCGACGAGGATGTCGCCCCCGGCCGCGCCATTGATGGTGTCGTTGCCCGCGCCGCCATAGAAAATCTCGCTGGCGGCGCTGCCGAGCAGGGTGTCGTTGCCCGGAGTGCCTTGTACGGTGGTCATCGGTACCGTGGCGCTGACGTAGCTGCCGTCGCCATAGACCAGCGTGGCGCCCTTGCTGGTGTGGCTGATGGTGTTGGCGATGATGGCGTTGCGGTCGGTGCCGTCTTCATTGCGCTCTGCAACACCGTAGGTCGACAGGTCGCTGCCGCTGATGATGTTGCCCTGGATGAGGTTATCGCTGCCGTTGAAGTACTTGCCAGACACGCCCAGGGTGTCGTCGTAGGACTGGATGATGATTTCCGGTACGGCACTGCCCAGGGAGTTGTTGTTGAGGGTGTTGTCGATGACCTCGACGTGGTTGCTGCCGTAGATGCGGATCCCGGCACTGGTGTTGTCATGGATGTCGACGCCCGTGACGGTCACTTCGCTGGAGAGTTTGATCAGCACCCCTTCGGCGCCGTTGCCGTACACCTCGCCGCCGGTGATGGTGATGTTGCTGGGCGAGGGAATGTCCTCGCTGCCGCGCTGCACCACGATGCCATTGCCGCCGTTGTCGTAGGCGACGTTATTGGTCAGGGTGAAATCGTGGGTGCTGGTGACGACGTTGAAACCGTGGCGGTCGTTGTTGTAGGCGACGTTGTTTTCGAAGGTGCTGTCGCTGAGGAAGTCGGCGACGAAACCGTCCAGGCCGTTGCCGTGGGACACGCTGTTCTTGATGACCATGTTGACGGTTTGCTCGTGGGGGTCGAAACCGTACCCGGAGCAATCCTTGATCTCGACGCTGTCGAGGGTGACGTTGGAGTCGTAGCCTTCTTCGCCGGGAATGTAGCCGTTGAACCAGCCGTCGACCTTGCCGGTGGTGCTGTCGCGGTTGCCGTCGATGGTGAGGTTGCTCACGCCGAAATCGTGGGTTTCCTCGCCATAGGCCGAGCGAATGATGCCGGTGATCTTGGTGTCGGAGCCATCGGCCAGCTTGACCGTGGTGTCGCCCATGCCGTCGCCGTACAGATAGACGTTGCTCTTGAGCATCAGGCAGCCGTCGGAAGGTTCCTCACCCCCCGAAACGATGTAGGTGCCGGTGGGCATGTACACCTGCCCACCGCCGGCCGCGGCCGCCGCATCGATCGCACTCTGGATGGCTGCTGTGTCGTCTGTGATGCCATCTCCTTTGGCGCCAAAATTTTGTACGTTGAAAATCATGAGCTTATCTCCGTATCAGGCTTAAACCTAGGTAGACGTCAACATTCCATCGACGACCTTCGTGTTATGACCCAACGGAGCGCAAAAGTTGTGACCGCATATCGGGGAAAGTGTCAAAAAGCCGGACTAACTGATCAGCGGTTGTGTGGAATGTGCGCAAGAGCAACGTTCCGTTGACGCTTTCCCGCGCCTGACGACGCCGACTGTGGGAGCGAGCTTGCTCGCGATAGCGTCGGATCAGCTGCATCGATGTGGACTGACACACCGCTATCGCGAGCAAGCTCGCTCCCACAGGGTTCGTTGATATGGCTGGCATGCGGTTTCCTTGATTGGCATCAACCCCACTTCCGGGCCCGCGGGATAACCTCGAATAAACCAGCGCCCTGCTGAAAGGGGCGACCGAGGCCCCCATGAGTTATCCGCTGTTCCTGACCTTGCACCTGTTTGCCGCGCTGGTGTTCATCGGCACGGTGTTCTTCGAGGTCCTGTTCCTGGAAAGCATCCGCAAGCAACTGCCCACCAAGGTCATGGTGTTGCTGGAACAGGGCATCAGCCGGCGCGCCCGGCAGTTGATGCCATGGGTGCTGCTGGTGCTGTTCGGCGCGGGCGGCGGCATGGTCTGGCTGCGCTATTGGCCGGCATTGTCGTCGCCGTTGCAGTCGTCCTTCGGCGTGCTGCTGGGGCTGAAGATCCTGTTGGCGGGCAGTGTGCTGGGGCATTTCCTCTGGGCCATGTGGCTGTTCAAGCGCGCCCGCATGAACGCCCGCTACGTGCACATCATCCATGTCAGCGTGTTCCTGCACATGGTGGCGATCGTGCTGCTGGCCAAGGGCATGTTCTACATCACCTGGTAAGCGCTGGCGGCGGGGGCCAAGGCGCTTGATACAGGTCAAGGTGGCCCGGCGGGTTAGCGCGCAAACTGCCCCTGCACAGTCACTCGGAGATTGTCATGTTCGACCCGTTCCATACCCTCGTTGAGCGCCCCTCGGGACGTGTCCCACGGGTGGCTGATTTCGATTGCCCAGTCGGTACACGAAGATTCCACACCGGCATCGGGTCCCTCGACCTGCTTCGGGGGTTGCGCACCAGCCGCCAGAAACGACGGCCCCTATCCGTGGCGGTGCACCTGCCGTCGCGTTTGCGGCTGGCGTCGTGTTCGCCCCTTGCCAGTGACTGCCGATGCGGCGAGATCGAGGGCTATCTGCAGCGCCTGGCGTATGAAATGGGTTTGGTCGGTTGCCACCTGGGGGCAGGGCGGCGCGTCGAGCAGTTTTGCCTGACCGGTGGCACACCGGTGATCGCTCATTTGCAGAAACTGATGAGCGATCTGCGCAAGCGCTTCGACTTCAGCGAGTACGACGGTGCCGATCACAGCATCGAAGTGGACCTGCATCACACCGACTGGTCGACCATGGGCCTGATCCGTGACCAGGGTTTCACCCATGTCAGCATCGGCGTGCCCGACATTGGCGTCGACAGCGCGCTGTCGGTCGATTGCTACCAGAACCCGGCGCCGATCCATTCGCTGATCGATGCGGCGCGCACGTTTGGTTTTCGCTCCATCAACATTGACTTGGGCTACGGCCACGCCTGGCAGACACCCAACAGTTTCGCCCTGAAACTGGCGACGCTGATCGAACTGGAACCGGACCGGCTGCACGTTTTCGACTATGCCCGCGCGCCTTATCGTTATCGCTCGAAGAACGCCGGAGTGGCTGGCGCCTTTTGCAGCACGGCCGACAAGGACGCCATGCGGCGCATCTGTTGCGAACAGTTGATCGGTGCCGGTTATCACTACATCGGCCTGGGCCAGTTCGTCAGGGCCGACGATGACCTGGCGGTAGCCCAGGAGCACGGACGCCTGCATCGCAATTGCCAGGGTTTTACCCGTCACGGTTGCTGTGACCACGTGGGTTTCGGTTTGTCGGCCATCACTCAGATCGAGCACCTGTACGTACAAAACACCGACGATCTGCTTCGCTATTGCCAGCAACTGGATGCCGGGCAATTGCCGGTGTGTCGTGGCTGGCGTTGCGAAGCGCAGGACCAGGTCAGCGCGAGCGTGACCGAGCAGCTTTCCTGTGACCTGGAGCTGGACATACCAGCCATCGAAGCCCGTTTCGGCCTGGTGTTTCGCGAGCACTTCGCGTCTGTCTGGCCGTTGCTGGAAGCGTTGCATGATCAGGGATTGATCGAACTGACGAGCCGGTTTATCGGCATCTTGCCCGCCGGGCGCTTGAACGTGGATGCGATCTGTAACCTGTTCGACCCGGCACCGGATGAGGCAAGCCCACACGCTTTTGAAAAGTTGAACCCTTCATGACGACTGCCTCCGGTTTCAATCGTGCCCTGGTGGAGAAATACGACCGCCCGGGCCCGCGCTACACCTCCTATCCGACGGCCCCGCAGTTCCACCAGGCCTTTGCCATGGACGAGTACCGCCAGGCCGCCAAGCGCAGTCACGAGGCTGCGCAGCCCAAGTCGTTGTCGGTGTACATCCATATCCCGTTCTGCCAGAGCCTTTGCTATTACTGCGCGTGCCACAAGATTATCACCCGCAAGACCCATCGCGCCGCCGAATACCTGACCTACCTCAAGCGCGAAATAGCCCTGCAAGCGGCCTTGTTCGACCGCTCGCGCAAACTGACCCAGTTGCATTTGGGCGGGGGCACGCCGACTTACCTGACCCATGGGCAACTGGCCGATCTGATGGACTGTCTGCACCAGTCGTTCGACATGGATGACAGCGATGCCCATGAGTTTTCCATCGAGGTCGATCCGCGGACCATCGATGCGCAACAGATCCAAGGCCTGCGCCAACTGGGATTCAATCGCCTGAGCTTTGGCGTCCAGGATTTCGATGCCCAGGTGCAGATTGCCGTCAACCGGGTGCAAAGCGAGGCCCAGGTCGTCGCGCTGGTGGAGGCCGCGCGCCGGGCGCGCTTCAAATCCGTCAGCGTCGATCTGATCTATGGCCTGCCGTTGCAGACCATCGCCAGTTTCGATACCACTTTGAGCAAGATCATCGCCCTGCGTCCGGACCGGATCGCGGCCTACAGCTACGCCCACCTGCCGCAACGGGTACGGGCGCAGCGGATGATTCGCCCCGAAGACATGCCGCCGCCCGAGCGCAAGCTGCAATTGCTGGAACTGACCATCAATCGCCTGACCGAAGCCGGCTACGTCTACATCGGCATGGACCATTTCGCTTTGCCGGATGACGAACTGGTGCGCGCCCGCGCCCAGGGCACCTTGCAGCGCAATTTCCAAGGCTATTCCACCCACGCCGATTGCGACCTGATTGGCCTGGGGGTGTCGTCGATCGGCAAGGTGGGTGACAGCTACAACCAGAACGTCAAGGAGCTTTCCCAGTATTACGCCTGGCTGGATCAAGGCCTGCTACCGGTGCAGCGCGGCTATCGGCTGAGCGACGATGACCGCCTGCGGCGTGAGGTCATCAGCGAGCTGATGTGCCATGGGCGCATCGACTTCGACCGGATAGACAACGCCTTCGGCATTCGATTTGGCGAATACTTCGCCGATGCCCTGGAACGACTCCAGGAGCTGGTGCGCGACGGGTTGCTGGACATTCGCGACGATGAGTTGGTGCTGTTGCCCCAGGGCCAATTGATGATGCGCAACGTGGCCATGGCGTTCGACGCATACCTGGAGGCCGACCAGACAGTCCAGTATTCGCGTACGGTCTGACGACGCTCAAGGCGCATCGGACTGCTTTTGTGGCGAGGGAGCTTGCTCCCGCTGGGGGGCGAAGCAGCCCCGAAACCTGCCACTGAGGAGTGTCAGGTTGATTGCGTTCAGCTTCTTTGGGGCTGCTGCGCAGCCCAGCGGGAGCAAGCTCCCTCGCCACAGGGACCGGTTTTCATCTTGCCGATCGGGGTCGCTATGAACTTTCAGTGCCCGGGTTTCCGGAAGCTGGGATCAGGTCGCGTATCGCATAGAAACCCTGCACCAGGCGATTCTTGGCTCGGTACTCACACAAGAGCAGCAAGGTATCCGGCATCTGGGAGATGGACGAGGCCTGTTTGACCACCATCGTCTTGCCTCCCGAACGTAAGCGCACCAGTGTCCCGGGTTCGAATGTGCCCATTTGCAGTCACCTCACAGTCACGTTGCTTGTGCGTTCTACCCAACCCCCGCCCAGGGCCTTGTACAGATTGACTTCGGCGAGCAGCTGCGACAGCCGGTCGACGATCAGGGTTTGCTGGGCGTTGAACAGCGAGCGTTGGGCATCGAGGAAGGTCAGGCTGCTATCCACGCCGATGCGATAACGTCGCTCCGCCAGGCGGTAGTAATCCTGGTTGGCTTGCACCAGATCGCGCTGGGCGATCAATTGGTCTTTATAGGTCTTGCGTGCCGCCAGGCCATCGGACACTTCCTGGAAGGCGGTCTGGATGGCTTTCTCGTATTGCGACACGCGGATGTCTTTCTGGATTTTCGAGTAGTTCAGGCTCGCCCGAAGGCTGCCCGCGTTGAAAATCGGCAGGTTGATCTGCGGTTGAAATGTCCAGCTGCCCGACCCGCCCTTGAACAGCCCGGACAGTTCCGTACTGGAACTGCCCGCGTTGGCGGTCAGGCTGATGCTCGGGAAAAAGGCGGCACGGGCCGCGCCGATGTTGGCGTTGGCCGATTGCAGCAGGTACTCGGCCTCCAGGATGTCCGGCCGGCGTTGCAGCAAGTCCGAAGGCAGGCCCGCCGGTACTTCGCTGAGCAGGTCCGATGCCAGTGGACGGCCGGGCAGGTCATCGGCGACCGACGTGCCCACCAGCAACGTGAGGTTGTTGAGATCCTGGGCGACCTGGCGCTGGAACTTCGCCAGGCTGGCCCTGGCGCTTTCCACCGAGGTTCGCGATTGGCTCAGGTTCAAGGCCGAGGCGGTGCCGACCTGGTTACTGCGTTCGGTCAGGCGCAGGCTTTGCTCATAGGACTGGAGCGTGTCCTGGGTCAGCGCCAGCAGTTCCTGGTCGGCACGCCAGGTCAGGTAGGCACTGGCCACGCTGGCCACCAGGCTCAATTGGCTGCTGCGGCGGGCCTCTTCGCTGGACAGATAGATCAGCGACGCCTGGTCGCTGAGGCTGCGTATACGCCCGAACAGGTCCAGTTCATAAGCGCTGATCCCCAGGGTTGCCGAATACGAACTGCTGATCGCGGCGTTACCGGTTCCGGTGAGGCTGGCCGGCAGGCGCTGGCGCGAACCGGTGCCGTTGGCGCTGATCGCCGGGAAGAGGTCAGCCCGCTGGATCCGGTACTGCGCCTGGTAAGCCTCGACGTTCAACGCCGCTACCCGCAAGTCGCGGTTGTTGGCCAGCGCGCTTTCGATCAGTTGCGCCAGCACCGGATCCTGGAACAGATCACGCCAACCCTGTTCGGCCGCCAGGGGCCCCGACAAGGCCGGGGCATAGGCCGAGGTTTGCGGATACTGCCCGGCGACCGGAGCGTCGGGCCGTTGGTAGTCCGGGATCAGCGAACAACCGCCCAGCATGAATGCCGCGGCCGCCAGGGGGCTCAAGAGTTTATGCATCGACCTGTTATCTCATTGTGGTGCCTGCCCAGACCCCGCGGGCGCAGGCAGGCGGGTTCTGGCGGGCCGTGCGCGGCGAGCCGTCATGATCCGATCATCCATTTCGCCAGCCCATGCCGCCCACTCACGCCCAGCTTGGCGGCGGCACGCTTGAGGTAGGTTTCGATGGAGCTGTTCTTGACCTGTAGCTTTTCCGCAATCTCCGGCACGGTACCCCCGGCCAGCAGGCCCAGGCAGACTTCTTTTTCCCGCACGGAAAGGGTGACGTCGCAGGGGCTCAATCGATCATTGAAATCCCGTTGCAACTGGGTCTGTTCGGCGGCATCGAGTGGATGGCCCGTAGCGCTGCCAGAGGCTTTGAAAGATTGGCGATTGAGGTGCGCATGACGCTCGGCCAGGGGCAACAGCGTTTCGGAAAGGTATTTCAGAAAGGACAGTTCCTGAAGGGAAAAGTCGCGCTGTACCTGAGGGCGTTGCAATGAGATCACACAGCGGCGGTTGGCCTTGCGTGAAATCAGAATGCACTGGTGGGAAGTGCCGAGGCAGTCATTGCCTCTTTCATCTTTCATTCGTGCGTTCAGATGGATCAGCAGGGCGTCATCCACTTCCAGCACTCTTTTCACCAAGGGGTGATCGTTGCGCTGTATCGCCGTGGTGGGGCAGGGGGACTGCATGTGCACGTTTTTTTCCGCACCCGCATACCCCAACAGCTGTACATCGAGGACGTTCGACTGGGTGTCGTCGGCTGTCCATTCACTCAATTCGAGTCGACTGACAGGCACCGTTGTTTCGATCATCTGGTGCACGTTGGTCAAGAAACTCTCGTGTCCGACACTTGAAATCAGCTTTCCTAGCTCTACGTAGAGGTGCGATTTTTCTGCACCCTCAATACACGCATGTCGATTCATAGTCCTTATTCCTGCTTACTCGAAAAAACTCCGCATCCGTGATGTTGACGGAAGAAAATCCGACCGCTTCCAAAATGCTTGAGCCTCTTCTGGAGTTGATACTTGGAGTCAATAACGTCTTGTGGACCTATTGACTTAAACGGTTTAGCCGGTAGGGCTATTAGGCGTTTCCATGTGGGAAAAGTCTGTAAGGGAAAACAGGGACATTCCGGGTCAGTCAGTGGGGGGTGGGTTCTTGGATACCTCCGGGCAAAAAACACGTTGGGTCACAGTTTTTTTCCTTTACGATGATCGCCGCGGGGGACGGCTTTCAGCGCGGTTTAATGAAAATATTCAGCTAAATCAAGTGGTTGTATTCTAGGTTCGATTGTCGAGAGGTTGCTTTTTTCATGATTGTCAACGTGGGAATTGTCTTGCAGTAGTGTCCCAATTCCGGAATCCCAGTATGGTGAAGAATTCTCGTTTATCGATTTTCCTCCCGGTGCATGTCGTTTTTTGTCTATATGGGAGTCGCTTTTTGTCATTGACGCTTTAGTGTCATCGGTAACCGGTCGGGTTTCACGCCGTCCCGCCCAGCTCGCTCAGTGACCGTTTCGCCAAGTCATGCGCAGGGCTTGAACGAGAGGAGGTCGATGTTCTTTTTCCGCAAGCTGCTCTGTGGCGTCAGGCGCATATACCATTCTCGCAGCCAGCAGGCGAGGCTCGATTCGCTTTGCTCGATACCGCTCATGAAGCGCGCGGCATTGACGATCCCGTTGGCCCGCGGGTGACGATGGGCCTGGTAGTGCAGTAGCGCGGTGCGCAGGTCCGGCGTTTGCGTCAGTCGATCGGCCAGTACCACGGCATCCTCGATCGCCTGTGCGGCACCTTGGCCCAGGCTGGGCAGCATGGGATGAGCCGCATCGCCCAAGAGCACCACGTGTCCATCGCAGAATTGCTCGACGGGATGGCGGTCCCGGGCATGCATTTTCAGTATGACGCTCTCAGGGGTGGCCTCGATGGCGGCCACGACTTCCGGCGCCCAGTCGGCGTAGGCTGCGAGCACTTCCTGCTTGCTGATGTTCAAGGCGGCATCCGCCGCGTTTTCGTGATTGCAGGTGCCCCACCAATACGCCTGGCCGTCCCCGACATCGCAGAGCCCGAAGCGCTTGCCGCGTCCCCAGTAATGCGCCACGTAGCCTTCGGTCATGACCGGATGGCTGAAGGGCACTACCGCCAGCCAGGCGACATAACCCGATGGGCGGGTTGGGGTTTCGCCGAGCATCTGCTGGCGAATCACCGAGTTCAGTCCATCGGCGCCAATCAACAGATCCGCTTCCTGGAGGCTGCCGTCTTCGAACCGCACCACCACACCATCGGGGCGAGGGTCATACCCCGTGCAGCGCAGCCCGGTCGTCAAGGTGTCGGGGGCGAGCTGCTGCGCCAACGCGCGCAGCAACAGCGGGCGCTGGATATTCACACTGGGATGACCCAACTGTTCGCCGATCTCGTGGATCGGCATGCGGGTGATGGCATCGCCCTGGTGTTTCTTGAAGAAGAAGTCGCGGATCACCTGGCCGGCCTGTTCCACCGGAACATGGGCGTCAATCGAGTGCAACGCCGCCATGGCATTGGCCATGACGGACAAGCCGGTGCCACCGGTGCGCAGTGTCTGGGCCGCTTCGAAGACCTTGACCTGCCAGCCCGCGCGCTGCAGCGCGATGGCGGCGGTCAGCCCGCCGATCCCGGCGCCGGCGACAATGGCTTTTTTGGGTGCTGTCATGCTGTTTTACCTGTATCGGGCCCGGAACGACCGGGCGATGGAGTCAAGCGGGGCCGTGAATCCGGCCCCGTGATCGGCGATCATGGTCAAGCCAGTGCGTTCATGGATTCGGCGTTCCTGGCCCGGGCCAGGTCCATCCGCGATCGGATGCATTGGCCCACTCGCTCGATGTGCGGCTCGCGCATCATGGTCAGATGGTCACCCTCCACGGCGACTCGCTGCACGTGGGGCGCAATCGAGCGCCAGCCGCGGTACGGGTCGCGGAAGGCGGTACCCACCAGTTCATGGGGAGCTTGCAGTACATCGGGCAGCTCGACGTCCGCGGCGAACAGCGTGATGGGCAGGTCCAGTGGCGGGAAGCGATAGTCCAGCAGCCCTTGCCAGTTGGCATGGAACACCCGGAACAGCTGATCGAGTGTCGCCAGGGTGATGGTCTCGTCGAAAAGGCCCTGGTCGATGCCGTGCTGCCGGATCGCCGCGAAGGCCTGCGGGTCGTCCTGGGAGGAGAAGTCCAGGGCGTGGTAGGCGTACTCCTTCTGGCCGTCGCCGCTGAGCAGTTCCCACATGAACCAGTTCATGAACTCGCTGCGTTCTATCCGCACCTCGCCCTGCCTGACACGCACGATGGTGTCCAGCAGGAACACGTTGTGCAGGCGCCGTCCGCGCCGCTGCAACTCGCTGGCCAGTTCATACGCCACGACGCCGCCATAGGACCAGCCGCCTATATTCAGGGGGCCTTCAGGGGCGACCTGCTCGATGGCGTCCGCGTAGTTCACCGCCTGGGCCTGCACCGATTGCAGCGGTTCACGGCCATCCCATGTGCCTGGCGCTTGCAGGGCATACAGGTGGACCTGGTCCTTGAGCACCCGCGCCAGTGCCGCATAGCACAGCACGTGTCCGCCGATGGGGTGGACCAGGAACAACGTCGGCTTGCGCGTGGCATTCTTGAAGTCCACCAGCGCGCCGGCGCCGGGGTGTCCGGTTTCGGTCTGTTGCAGCACCTGGGCGAATTCGGCGATGGTCGGCGCCTGGATAAAGTCGGACAGCGAAGGTTCCAGGCCTTGATGTCTGGCGAGCATGGCCACCAGTCGCACCGCCTTGAGCGAATTGCCCCCCAGCTCGAAGAAGTTGTCGTGGACGCTGATGTTGTCCAGGTCCAAGGTTTCCTGCCAGTAGGCTTGCAGCAGATCCTCCATGGCATTGCGCGGGCCAATGAAGGACCGCTGCAAGGTGGTCTGGACTTCTATCTTTTGCAAGCGCTGCCGGTCGATCTTGCCCGTGGGCCCGAGCGGTAGCTGCGCGATCCTGACCAGCGTGTTCGGCACCATGTAGTCGGGCAGCGCCAGGCGCATTTCCGCCTTGAACTGGTCCAGGTCCGGCTCGCGCCCCGGCAGTGCCTGGACGAAGCCCACCAGATAACGGCTGCCATCGGTTGCCGTCTTGTCGATGACCGCCACCTGCTCGATGTCGGCCCTGAACCGGGCGGAGCCGAGCATGGCCACTTCGATCTCGCCGAGCTCGACGCGGTAACCGCGAATCTTGACTTGAGCGTCGCTACGGCCCTGGTACACGAGATCGCCGCCAGGCAAGTAGAAGCCAATGTCGCCGGTTTCATACAGGCGTCGTGTCTGGCCCTCGAGCTGGCGATAGATGAAGCGCTCGTCGGTCAGGTCGGGGCGATTCCAGTAGCCATTGGCGAGACAGGCCCCTTCGATGAACAGGTCGCCCGTCACGCCGACCGGGCAGGGGTTGCCGGCCGCGTCCAGGACATGCAGGCGTACCCCGTCGATGGGCCTGCCGATCGGCGGCATGCTTGGCCAGGTCGCCGTCGCGCCTTCAAGTCGCAGGCTCGTGACCACATGAGCCTCGGTCGGGCCATAGTGGTTCTCCACCCGGCAGTCGCCGAGGTGATCGATCAGGTCGCGGATTTCGGCAGTGATTTTCAACTGCTCGCCGGCGACGTTGATCTGACGCAGCGAGGAGGGGTAAATACCCAGTTGTGTGGCGACTTCGGCCAAGCCCTGGAACGCGACGTAGGGCAGGAACAGGCGATTCACCGCTTGCGTGCCAATAAACTTCAACAAGCGGATGAAGTCATAGCGCAACCCTTCGTCAATCATCACCAGTTCATGACCGCTGGACAGGGTCGAGAAAATTTCCTGGAACGAAACGTCGAACGAAATGGGCGCGTATTGCAGCGTCTTCAGTGCTTGTGTCCCATGGCCGTCCTGTGCCTGCTGGCGGTTCTGCCAGAGGATCATATTGGTCAAGGCCAGGTGCGGCATGGCCACGCCCTTGGGGCGGCCGGTCGAGCCCGAGGTGTAGAGCAAGTAGGCGTTGTCTTCAGCCATGATGCCAGCGGCAATGGCGGCCACCCGTTGGTGACTGCCGGCCAGATCGTCGTCGAAGCCAGCAACCACGCTGTCCCAGTGGCGCGTATCGGCCTGGCCTGCCAGGGCCATCGCCAGGTTCGCAGAGGCATCGGCGAACAGCACCAGGCGTGGCTGCGAGTCTTCGAGAATCAGCTGGATACGCTCCTGCGGATAGCTCAGGTCGATCGGAACGTAGGCGGCGCCGGCCTGTACGACACCGAGCAAGGCGACGATCAGGTCGGGCGAGCGGGGCATCATGATCGCGACCCGATCCCCCTGGCCGATACCGTGGCGGTGCAGCCAGCTCACCAGTTGGGCGCAAGTATCGTGCAGTTGGCGGTAGGAAAGACGGGCCTGGCCAAAGCTCACGGCGGTCTGCTCGCCATGGCGCGCGAAACTGTCCAGTAACACGCTCGACAGGTTGTCGTGGGGCAAGGCCCTGGCGGCTTCCGGTGTGGTTCGGGCGACGGGCGGCAGCCAGACCGGAATGGCCGGCTTGGCCTCAGGTGCGGCGATCATCAGTTCCAGCGTGCGCAGCAGGTACTCGGCATAGGCTTCGGCCTGGCTCGTGGCGACACGCGCGGTGCGGTAGTCCATCTTCAACATCAGCGAACCGTTGGCGGGGTGGCGGCCGAGGGTGGTCAGCAAGTCGTAGTTGCTCGCTTCCGTGGTTTCCCAGTCGGTGAGGATCTCTTCGCCTTGGGCCAGCAGGTCCTTGAGCACGTAGAAATCGACGTAATTGAACACTACGTTCAGGGCGACATCGGTCTCGCGATGAATCAACGCGAACGGATAGCGCCGATGGGCGAATACCTGTTGTTCCTGGGCAATCGTCGCCCGGATCAGCTCCAGCCAGCTCTGGCCCTGGCTGCTGAAGCGTACCGGCAGGGTATTGAGGAACAGACCCAGGACCGAGGCGGCATCTTCGAACGCCGGTCGGCCATGGCTGATCACGCCGCACAGCACGTCCTTTTGATTGGACATGATCGCCTGGGCGAAACCGTGGGCCGTCAGCAGGACCGCGCGCAGGGGCAGGTCACGGGCCTGGCAGAAGGCTTCGAGCCGGGCCAGGTCCGCGGCGGGCAGTTCACGGTAGGCCGAGCGGTGCGGCGTCGGGTCCGGTGCCACTCCATGGATCCAGCTGGTCATGGCCGCGGCGGGCGCCTCGTGCAGGTATTCGCGCCAGAAACGGCGGTGGGTCTCTGTCGCCATGGCTTGTTGCTCCAGGGCCACGAAGTCGGCTGGCGTGGTGGTCAGGGCCGGTAGGGCGTCGGTGCCAGGTGCCGAGGTGTAGAGCGTGATCAGGTCGCGCATCAAGGTGGCGACGCTCCAGCCGTCGAGGATCGCATGGTGGAAGCTGAAGACCAGGTCGATTTCAGTCTCCGCGACGAACACGCAGAACTGATACAACGGCGCCCGATGCCAGTCTTCGCGGTAACGCTTGCGTTCCTCCACGTAGGCGGCAATGGCCTGGGCCCGGGTGTCGGGGCTCATTGAGCAGACATCGATGATTTGCACCGGGGACTCGACGTTCGAGTGAACCCGGGCCATGGGCACCTCGGCGTGCCCGATATCGAACGACATGCGCAAGGCCGGATGACGCCGGATCAATGCGGCACAGGCCCGCTCCCATGCCGGCGCATCCCACTGCAGGCGCAAGCGGTAGCGGAAGATGTCGTGATAGATCGCCGAGTCCGGGTGCATCATCGAGTGATAAATCATCCCGACTTGCAGTTGCGAAGCGGCAAACACGTCATCGAACACACCTTCGCTGGCCAGGCGGATCGCCGCCGGAACCTGGGCGAAAGGCTCTACGTGGGCCAAGGGTTCGAACTCGGTGGCCGGGGTTTGCCCGGACTCCAGGGCCTCGGCCAACTGGGCGATGGTGGGGTACTGGTAGACCTGCGCCAGGGTCAGTGCAATCCCCTGTTCACGGGCATGGATCTGCAAGTGGATGACTTTCAGGGAGTCGCCACCGAGCATGAAGTAGTTGTCATGGATGCCCGGCGTCGAGCGCTTGAGGTTGTCCCGCCACAGCTCGGCGAGGGCCTGTTCCAACGCCGTGCGTGGGGCTGTCGTATCGCTACCCAGGTTGGCTGTCGGCTCGGGCAGGGCCTTGCGATCCAGCTTGCCGTTGACATTCAACGGGAACTGATCGAGCTCGACCAGGTGCCTGGGCACCATGTAGTCAGGCACCTGCTGGCGCAAGGTTTCCTGCAGCGCTTGCGGGGATGGTGAGCAGCCGGGCTCGCTCACCCAATAGGCGTTGAGGTACGCATCACCGGCTTCCTGGCGGGCGATCACGACCACGTCCTTGACACCTTCACAGGCGAGCAGGTGGGCTTCGATCTCGCCCAGTTCGATGCGCAGGCCGCGGATTTTCACCTGGAAATCGTTGCGTCCCAGGTATTCGAGGCTGCCATCGGGCAGCCAACGCCCGAGGTCGCCGGTCTTGTACAGCCGCGCCTGGGGCTCGCTGCCCAAGGGGTCGTGGATAAACCGTTCGGCCGTCAGTTCTGGACGGTTCAGGTAACCCCGCGCGACCCCGATGCCACCGATGTGCAGCTCGCCGGCCACCCCCGGTGGCAGCAGTTGCAGGTTCGCGTCGAGGACATGCATTTGGATATTCGCGATCGGTCGGCCGATCGGTACGATGCCGTCGTGCGCATCGGGCCGGCAATGCCAAGCCGTCACGTCGACGGCCGCTTCGGTGGGGCCGTAAAGGTTGTGCAACTGCACCGTTGGCAAGCATTCGAAAAAACGCTTCTGCAAGGCATGGGGCAAGGCTTCGCCGCTGCACAAGACCTGCTGGAGCGCGGGCAGGCGCTGTGGCTCCACCTGGTCGAGAAAGACCTGCAACATCGATGGGACGAAATGCAGCAGCGTGATGCCGGCGCTCGCCATGATGTCCATCAGGTAGCGCGGGTCCTTGTGCCCGTCGGGGGCGGCGACGATCAGTTGCGCGCCACTGAGCAACGGCAGGAAAAATTCCCAGACCGACACATCGAAACTGAACGGCGTCTTTTGCAGGATCCGGCTGTGTTCATCGACCCCATAGGCATCGCGCGCCCAGAGCAAGCGATTGACGACCCCGTCATGCTGGTTCATCACACCCTTGGGCAAGCCGGTGGAGCCGGAGGTGTAGATCACGTAGGCCAGGTCTCGCGGCGTCAGCCCGAGCGCGGCGGGGTCCGGGTTGTGCGTCGGTTGTCGAGACAGCGCTTCAGAGCCGGCATCCAGGCACAGCACGGGCATCGTCACGGCGGGCAGGTTCGCCAATAACCCCAGGGTGGTGATCAGGGCACTGGGGGCGCTGTCGCTGAGCATATGGCTCAAGCGGTCGGCCGGATAACCCGGGTCCAGCGGCACATAGGCGGCACCCGCTTTGAGAATGCCCAACAGGCCGACCACCATCTCCAGGCTGCGGTCCAGGCAGATGGCAACGCGATCGTCGCGGCCAAGCCCGGTTTCCAGCAGGGCATGGGCCAGGCGGTTGGCCTGACGGTTCAGCGCGTCGTAAGTCAGCGCCTGGTCTGCGAAGCGCACCGCGATGGCGTCGGGGCGAGCGGCGACCTGGGCTTCGATCAATTGATGGAGCAGCATATCCCTGGGGTAGTCGACGCCGGTGCGATTCCAGTCCCGCAGCAGTTGGCGCTCGGAGGGCGCCAACGGGTCGAGGGCCGCAACCGACACGTCGAAATCAGCGGCCACGCACGCCAGGATGTTCATGAAGCGCTGTTGCAAGGCCTCGATCTGCGGCGCATCGAAATAGGCCTCGTTGTAGATGAAGTGCATCCACACATCGTCTTGCGGCGCGGACTCACGAACGTGCATCGCCAGTGGCATTTGTTCGTAGCCATTGCTGAGTTTGACCGGCTGTGCCGGCGCAGGCCCGTACCAGGTGTCCTGGTCCTGTTCGTAGGACACCACCACGTCGAACAACTGCCGCCGATCCAGGTTCTGCAAGCCGAGTTCGCGGTTCAATTCGCTCAGCGGGAAGCGCTGGTAGCGATAATCCTGCTTGAGCGTCAGGGCGATCTTGCCGACCAGGTCGCTGAAGCTCAGGTCGGTGCCCAGGCTCAGGCGTACCGGGCTCATGCCGACGAACAAGCCCATCGTGGCCTTGTGTGCGGCATTGGCGCGGTTGAGGATGGGCAGGCCGATGACGATTTCATCCCGTTGCTCGGTGCGCGCAAAGTAGCTGTACAGCACCCCGAGCATGACGTGGAAGACCGTCGCCGGGCCCGCGGCCTTCGCGTTTTCGCCAAGACGGTTGTAAAGCGCCCGGGGCAAGCGCCAGGCATGGTTCTGGCTGGGCGCCAGGCGTTGGTCGAGTCGACCCAGGTGACGGGGCGCGAGCAGGGGCTCGGGCAGTGTGCGGTACTTCTCCAGCCAGTACTGGCGCTGGCGCTGGAACGAAGCCGAATCTTTGCTGGCGACTTGCTGCTCGACATACGCTTGATAGGTCGGTGCTGTCGCCGCGTTTTGCGCCTGGTCATGCAGGGCGGTATAGGCCTGGCTGAGTGTTCGGCCAATCATGGCGAAGGACCAGCCATCGATGATCAGGTGATGGCAATTGACGAAGCAGTAGTGGAGGTCTTCCCGGACCTTGACCAGGTCCGCGCGCACCAGCAGCCCATCGTCAAAGGAAAACGGGGTTTGCAGCTTGGCCTGCAGCAAGGCCAATGCGCTGGCTTCCGGATCGGCATGGCCCGACACGTCGTGCACCGCCAGCGGGGCGTCGACCGGCCCCAGGAAGCGTTGGCGCGGCAGCGGGTGCTCGCTGGAGCCGGGCACCAGCTGGATCCGCAGGGCATCGTGGCCATTGACGATCTGGTTGAAGGCCGTCTGCAGCAGCGTGGCGTCGACCGTGCCGTTGATGCGGGCATAGCCGCCGATGTTGTACAACGGACTGTCAGCGTGCAGCACCTGGTCCAGCCAGATGTCCAGTTGCGGGGTGGTGAGGGGATAAAGCACGCACTCTGCGCTCGATGCGGGCAGGGTCTGGGTCATGGTGTTCTCCGTGGGCCGATCCGCTGGCCCGATGAAACGAATGAAAAGAGTGATGCCTTCTGGCCGGGCCAATGGCAGCGCTGTGTCAGTCGCCAATCAATCCGTGATTACGCAACGCGATACGTCGCGGCTCTGTGGGCGATGGCCTCGATTTGCAGCGCTGCCGCTTCGCGGGCGCTGTCACCACTGGCCATCGCCTTGCTGTAGTGGTCACAACTGGCGCGCACGTCAGCGCTGTTCAGCACCGTGTCCAGGGCCGAGGCCAGCGACTCGGCGGAGGCCGGCGTGAATACCTGCAAGCCGCAGCCCAGGCGTTGCATTCGCGCGGCGTTGTCGAAATGGTCGTGGGCAAATGGGGTGACGATCTGTGGCACCCCGGCGGCGATTGCCAGGGCCGTGGTCCCGACGCCTCCGTGATGCACCAGGGCCGAGGTATGGGGCAGGATGCGGCTCATGGGAACGTAAGGCCTGACCAGGATCCTGCCGTCGCAGGACAACGACGGGTCGACCGGCTGGCTGGTCAGGAACACGCCGCGGCGGTCGATCAACTTCAGTGCTTTCGCCGCAGCGGCGAAATACTGTTCGGCATTGACCGTCGTCGAACCCGGGGTGAACACCACCGGTGGGGCTGCATTCAAAAAGTCCTCCAGCTCGGCGTCTGGCGCCTCGAAGCCGGATTCATCGAATAACGGGAACCCGGTCAGTACCGTTTGGGCAGGCCAGTCCTGTTGGATCGGGGCGAACCAGTCCGGAAACAACCCCAATACCCGGTCGGGCGAGGAGATCCACTGACTGATGATGCGTTTGACCGCAGGCAAGCCCAATTCACGGCGAAAACCGTTGAGCTCAGGCTTCATGAGCCGATCGAGGAAGGTGTGCTCGATGACCCCCAGCAGCAGGCGTCGCAAGGGATACGGTACGAAGGCCGGCAGGTTCGTTCCAGGTGGATGGACGGGGCGCGCGAGGGGCGACCAGATGGCGAAGGGGGTGACCTGGCCAGTGACCAGTGGAATGCCGTGTCTTTCCTGTAGCAGCCGCGCGGAAAATGCCCACAACGAGCCCAGCAGGACGGTGTCGTCGTCACACGCTTGTTCCAGTAGCCGATACTGTTCACGCAACGTGCCACCGACGGTTTTCCATAGGGTGGGCAGTGACGTGCGCGGATGCCACAACGCCGGGTCAGCCATGACCGCTTGATATTCCTCGCGGGTACCCAAGGGCAGGAACTTGAAGCCACAGCGCTCGATCACCGGAGCGAATGCCGCGCTGGCGCAAAAGGTTATCCGATGCCCGCGTGCGGCGAGGGTGCGGCCGATCCCGATAAATGGGTGAACGTCACCGGCTGAGCCGATGGCCGTAATGATCACATGCATAAGGCTCCCTTTTAGAGTGATCGTGCGGTGGGTAACAGTCCTGATCGGCGGGCGACCGGACATCGCCTGTGGACTCCATCCACAAAAAACGATTCAGCTTGAGGGGGTATTTAAGCGGTTGCAGGTAGGAAACGTCTGTAGCGGAAAACGGGGACATTCCGGCCCGCGGATCAGGGATGAAACCTGTGGGGCTTGCTCGCGAAGCGGTGGGGCAGCGTGTGCCGATGTCGGCTGTGCCGCCGTCATCGCGAGCAAGCTCGCTCCCACAAGGGGGCCTGTGGTGAATGCAAGCTTCATGAACACCTCGGATCCCCTGTGGGAGCGAGCTTGCTCGCGATGACGATGGATCAGCCTCCACACCTCGGGCTGCCCAGCGAATTGCTCGCAGGACAGCCCGGGGCTGTCATGACACCGTGGCGGTTTTCAAGGCCTGGGAAATCGCCTCGCCCAGCCGGGCCACGTGGGGCGCCTTGACCAGTGTGTTGTGGGTGCCGGGCAGGGCCGTCACGTTCACCTGATCCTGCAGCAACGCACGCCAGCCCAGGGTCGGGTCGCTGCGTTGCTGATCTTTTGCAGTGAACAACGACACCGTGAGCGGGCTGGGCGGGCTGACGTAGCTGCCGATGGCCAGCCGCGTGGCATAGGCAACGCCCAAGTGCGTGCGCAGCAGGGCAGCGTCGATGTCATCGGGCAACTCCTCCGGTAGCAGGCGATGGGTCATGCACAGTGTCAGCATCGCCTCGATGGCAGAGTCTTCCGCCAGCGCCGTCAGTTGCCGGAGCAGATCAGGCTCGATCCCCTCGGGTAGCCAGGCCATCAGGAACTGCGCTTCGCCGATCGATGGCTCGGGCACCGGGTCTGGACGGGTCGATGTATCGATGATGCCGAGGAACTCTATGGCCTCACCGCCGGCCTGCAGTTGACGGGCCATTTCATAGGCGATCAGGCCACCGGCCGACCAACCGGCGATCCGGTACGGACCTTGCGGCTGGACCTGGCGGATGGCCGTCAGGTAACGCGTTGCAATGGCCGGCACATCGGACAGCGGGGCCTCGCCCGCCACCAAGCCACTGGCGGCCAAGCCATAGACCGGTATCTGGGGATCGAGCGTTGGCGCCAGGTCCCGCGCATATTGCACTTCACCGCCCAGGGGATGGACCAGATACAGCGGTCGCTGGGAGCCGGTGCGGCGGATCGGCACCAGATTGCGCTGGACGCCGGGCCGGGACTGGCCATCCAGGGTCCTGGCGAAACCGGCAATGGTCGGCTCGACGAACAGGTCCCGCACGGCGATCGGTTTACCGAGGACTTTGCGCAGGCGAGAGGCCATTTGCACCGCCATCAGCGAAATACCACCGAGACTGAAAAAGTCGTCATGGCGGCTGATCCGTTCCTGTTTGAACAGGTCCTGCCAGAGAGCCGCGATGGCGATCTCGGTATCCCCTTGAGGCGCTTCATAAGGCAACGGCACGGGACCGTCTTCAGCGATGACGGGCTGGACGACGGCAGTGGCCGAGCGCTCCAGCGGCGGCGTGTCCTGCAACAACTGGCCGATGGATTGCTGTGCGTCGGTCACCAGGTTTTCCAGGACCTTGGCAAACAATCCGGCGATGTTCTGCACGGTGTGCAGGTCGAACAGGTCGTTGGCGTATTGCAGGCTGCCAGCGATGCGTTCGCCATTGTCGATCAGGGACAGCGACAGGTCGAACTGCGTGGTGTTGTGGGGGCTTGCCAGGGTTTGCACCTCAAGCCCGGGCAACTGCAACGGTGCCGGTGGCGTGTTGTCCAGGCTCAGCATCACCTGGAACAACGGGCTGTGACTCATGCTGCGAGTCGGTTGCAGGGCGCTCACCACCTGTTCGAAGGGCAGGTCCTGGTGATTGTAGGCGGCCAGGGTCAGGTCCTTGATTTTCCCCAGCAGCTCGTCGATGCGGGTATCACGCTCGGTGGAGACTCTCAACGCCAGGGTGTTGGCGAAGAAACCGATCAACGCTTCCAGCTCCGGACGCTGACGGTTGGCCACCGGCGTGCCGACCACTACATCTGCCTGGCCGCTCAGATGGCTCATCAACACTGACCAGCCCGCCAGCAGCACCATGAACAACGTGGTGCCCCGGGCCTGGCTGAATGCACGCAGATCGGCGCTGAGGGTGGGCGAAAAGCTGCACTCGATGATGCCACCGGTATACCGCTGTATCGCCGGGCGCGGACGATCCAGCGGCAGGTTCAGCAGCACGGGCGCACCTTCCAGGTGTTGCCGCCAGAAGTCGATCTGGGTTTGCAGCGCCGGGCCTTCAAGGGATTGTCGTTGCCAGGCGGCGTAGTCCACGTATTGCAGCGCCAGGGGCGGCAACGGGTCTTTCTGGCCTTGAGTGAAGGCGTTGTAGAGCACGCTGACCTCGCGAGCCAGGACGCTGTTGGACCAGCCATCGGAAACGATGTGATGCAAGGTGATGAACAGCACATGTTCGTCATCGGTCACTTGCACCAGGTGGCCGCGCATCAGTGGCCCGCTGTGCAAGTCGAACAACTGCGTGGCGTTGATCTGGCCGAGATGCTCGAGCGTGGCCTGGCGTTCAGCGGGGGCCATTGCACGCAGGTCCTGCTGCTCCAGGCGGAAGCCGTAGTCGGCCGGGGCGATTTTTTGCAGTGGCTCGTCGTCCACCAATTCGAATCGCGTGCGCAAGGTTTCGTGGCGCGCCACCAGGCGGTCGAGGGTCGCTTGCAGCGCAGCCTTGTCCAACACCCCCTTCAGGCTCAGGGCCAGGGGCAGGTGATAGGCCGCACCGGCCGCGTGGTCCAGATGATCGAGGAACCACAACCGCTGTTGCGAAAAGGACAACGGCAGTCGTCCCGCGCGATTGGCCAAGGGAATCGACACGGCCTCGGTGGGCGACGCCCCGTGCACCAGGGCGGCGAGGCCGCGCACGGTCGGCGCGTCGAACAGTTCGCGCAAGGTCACCCGTGCACCCAGCTTGCGTCGCAGCCGCGAGAGCAACTGTACGGCGAGCAGCGAATGGCCGCCCAGCTCGAGGAAGCCGTCGTGACGGCCAACCTGATCCAGGTGCAGCAATCCTTTCCAGATCTCGGCAATGGCGATTTCAGTGTCGCCCTGGGGCGCCTCATAGGTTTTGCTCGCCAGGGATTCCTGGCCGGGCGCCGGCAGGGCGCGACGGTCGAGCTTGCCGTTGGCGGTCAGGGGCAGGGCATCGAGGTGCACGAACGCGCTGGGCACCATGTATTCGGGCAGGCCGCTCAACAACGCGCTGCGCAGTTGCTCGGCCGGGACCGGGTCGCCGCAGACATAGGCAACCAGGCGCTTGCTGTCCGAGTCGCCCGGGCTGTCTTCCCGCGCAATGACCACGGCCTCGCGGATACCTGGATAGGCCACCAGGGCATTCTCAATCTCGCCCAACTCGATACGGAATCCACGGATCTTCACCTGGAAGTCATTGCGCCCCAGGTATTCCAGCGTACCGTCGGCCAGCCAGCGACCGAGGTCGCCGGTCTTGTACAGGCGTGCGTCCGGTTCGCTGTTGAACGGATCGGCGATAAAACGCTCGGCGCTCAGCTCCGGCCGGTTCAGGTAACCCCGGGCCACGCCGGCGCCGCCGATGTGCAGCTCACCGGCCACGCCCAACGGCGCCGGTTCGCCACGGGCGTCAAGTACGTGCACCTGGACGTTGGCAATCGGCCGACCAATGCTCGGACGCTCGCCCAGGTCACGGATCAGGTCGATGGTGGCGTCCACCGTGCATTCGGTCGGGCCGTACATGTTGTAGAAGCGGATGCTCGGGCAGTTGCGTAGTTTCTCCCAGGTCGCGGCATTGATGGCCTCGCCACCGAGCAGCACGCTCACCGGCTGGTAGCTGCTGCGTTCCAGCAAGCCGGCGGCGAGCAGGGTGTCGAGCTGCGACGGCGTGGAATCGAAGGCGTGCACCTGGTGCTGTTCGAGGAAGTCCAGCAACTCGTGGCCGCTAGCGCGGATCAGTTGCGGGATGATCACCAGCCGGTGGCCGGAGAACAGCTGGGAGATGCCCTTGATCGACATGTCGAAGAAGAACCCGGCATTCAGGGCCACGGTGGCTGGGCTTGGGCAATGCTGGTGGGTGGTGCGGGTGAGCACTTGCCAGAAGTTGAACACCGAACGGTGCTCGACCATCACGCCCTTGGACTGGCCGGTGGAGCCGGAGGTGTAGATCACATAGGCCAGGTGCTCGGGCGTCAGGCCGGGCACTTGCGGGTTGGCATCAAAAGCCGCGTCATTCGCCGATCGCAGCGAATCGCTCGTGTCGAGCAACAACCGCGGCAGTTCGCCGGACGGCAGGGTAAGGGTCGCTTGGGTCAACAGCGCCCGAGGCTGACTGTCCTGCAGCATGAAGGCCATGCGCTCGGCCGGATGGGCCGGATCGATGGGCACGTAGGCCGCGCCAGCTTTGAGCACGCCCAACAGGCCGACGATCATGTCCAGGCTGCGTTCGGCACAGATCGCCACGCGCTGATCGGGTTCGACGCCCAGTTCGAGCAACTGCCGAGCCAGGTGGTTGGCGCGACGGTTGAGCTGGCGGTAGGTCAGTTTTTGGTTTTCGCAGACCAGGGCCACGGCGTCGGGGCTGGCCTGGACCTGGGCTTCGAACAGGTACTGGATCGGTTGCGCCGTGCCGAAATCCGTGGCGGTGTGGTTGAAGTCCGCCAGCAGCAATTGCCGCTCGGTGTCGGGGAGCACGTCCAGATCGCTGGCGAGGCGCTCGGGGGCTTGTTCAAGGGCTTCGACCAGCGCGGCCACGGCCTGGGCGAGGTAGGCGGCGATGCGTTGCGGGTCGATGCCGGTGATGGATTGGGCGGTCAGGGAGAAGCCGCTGCCCACATTCGCCACGGCAATTTCAATGGGGTAGTTGGTACGGGTTTCGGAGGCGATGAAATGCATGCCTTCGTGGCTGCCCATGTCGGCGACGTTTTCCCCGGACGCGTTTACCAGGTCGCCATGGCGGCAGTTGAGGATCACGGTGAACAGTGGCAGCGACGTATCCACGGCACTGCAACGCTGGGCCAGGGCCAGGGACGCCTGTTCGTGGGTCAGTAGCTCACTGAGCTGCTGGTAGGCGTCGCGGACAATGTCGCTGACGGTGTTCTGCTGCAAGCGAATGCGCATCGGCAAGGTGTTGATGAACATCCCCAGTGCATGGTCGGCCCCGGCGGTACCTTGGGAACGCCCCGACAACACCGTGCCGAAAATCCCGTCGTCGCGCCCGCTGGTGGCCGCGACGACCAGGCCCCAGGCCGCATGGAACAGCACCGAGGTCGGGACCCCTTGAGTGCGTGCGGTTCGATACACCTGGGCACTGAGATCGTCGCTCAAGTGTTTCACCGCACGCTTGATCCCCGCACCGTTGCCTCGTACATCGAGCACACCATAAGGCGCGGTGGTGGCATCCACATCGGCCAGCAAGTGACGGAAGTAGGCTTCGTGGTCGGCCTGGGGCACGCTGGCGGCCCGGGCGATGAAGTTACGGTACGGCTGGGACGGCGGCAGGCTGTCGGCCTGGCCGGCCATGACGGCCTGGATCTCCAGCATGATCAGGCGCAAGGTCACGTTATCGCTGATCAGGTGATGGTCGAGCAATGCCAGCAGCCATTGTGCCCGGGGTTCGTCGTAGATGACGTACGCTGCGATCAACGGGGCCCGTTGCAGGTCCAGTCGCAGATGATGCGTGTCCGTATGGTCCCGGAGCATCTGCAAGGCGTCTTCGCCGGGCAAGCAGTCCAAGGTCATGACGGGCAGTTGCGCCTGGCGATGAACGACCTGCACCGGCTGCGACAAGCCGTGCCAGCGCAACGCGGTACGCAGGATGTCGTGGCGGTCGATCACCACCTGTACGGCGGCCAGGAAGTCGTCGAGCACCTGGCGGCGATCGAACGTCACCACGGTACGCATCAGGTAGGCGTCGCCTTCGGCCTGCAACAAGTGGTGGAACAGAATGCCTTCCTGCAACGATGACAGGGGGTAGATGTCTTGCACATTGCCGGCGCCACCGGGGACGTCGGCGACGATTTGCTCGATTTCCTGTTGGCTCAGGGTCACCAGCGGCAACATCTGTGGGACGATCGCCGTGCAATCGGCGGGGATCAGGTTCGCGGGGACCTCCTGTTGGGTGGTGCCGCCACCGGCGAGGACGGCCGCCATGGCTTTGAGTGTCGGCGCAGAGAAGACCGTGCGCACATCCAGTTGCAGACCCGCCTGACGCAGGTGCTCGATCAGGCTGATGACCAGGAACGAGTGGCCGCCGAGTTCGAAAAAGTGATCCTGGCGGCCCACTCGTTCAACCCCGAGCAACGTCTGCCAGGCGCTGGCCAGCGTCACTTCGATCTCCCCCAGCGGTGCTTCGTAGTGCTGGTTCGCGGTGGCAGACAAGTCCGGTGTCGGCAGGGCTGCGCGGTCGAGCTTACCGTTGGTGGTCAGCGGCCAGGCCTCCAGGGTCACGAAAGCACTGGGCACCATATGTTCGGCCAGTACGCTGGCCAGCTGGCTGCGCAAGGCCGAGGAGTCCGGGGCGGTCCCTTCATGGGCGATCAGGTAGGCCACCAGGCGTTTGTCGCCGGGACGGTCTTCACGCACGATCACCAGCGCCTCGCGGACATCGGCGCAATCGAGCAGTTGCGCTTCGATTTCCCCCAGCTCGATACGGAAGCCGCGGATCTTGATCTGCGAGTCGTTGCGGCCCACGTAGACCACGCCGCCATCGGCGCGGTAGCGGGCGATGTCGCCGGTGCGATACAACCTTGCGCCAGGCTCCACGGCGAACGGATCGCCGATGAACCGCTCGGCATTCAGCACGTCGCGATTGAGGTAATGCCGGGCCACACCGGCACCGCCGATGTAGATCTCGCCATTGACCCCCACCGGCACCGGTTGCCGGTACTCGTCGAGAATACGCAGGCACAGGTCCGGCAGTGGCGGGCCGATCAGGCTTGGCGCGCCGGTGTCGATTTCCACCTGGCTGATCGGGTAGTAAGTGGCGTGCACGGTGATTTCGGTGATCCCGTACATGTTGACCAGACGGGTACGGGCCAACGTAGTGCGTGCGGTCCAGGGGCGCAGGCTGCGGAAGTCCAGAGCCTCGCCGCCGAAGATCACTTCGCGCAGGGTATGTTCCTGGTCGCTGCGCTCGCGGGCCTCGATGAACTGGCGGAAGGCGCTCGGCGTCTGGTTCAGGATCGTGACGCGCTGCTGGCAGACCAGGGCATAGAAATCATCGGGGGAACGGGCCACGTCGCTCGGGACGATCACCAACTTGCCGCCGTAACTCAATGCGCCCCAGATTTCCCAGACCGAGAAGTCAAAGGCAAAGGAGTGGAACAGCGTCCACACGTCGTTTTGGTCGAAGTCGAACAACCCGGCGGTGGCATCGAACAGCCGTGCGACATTGCCGTGCTCCACCAGCACGCCCTTGGGCAGCCCGGTGGACCCCGAGGTGTAGATGACGTAGGCCAGGTGCCGCGGCGTCAGGCCCAGCGCCCTGGCTTCAAGGTTGTGGTCCAGGGACACGTCTGTCAGGTCGTCTGTGGCGACGTAATCCTTGAGGTGCACCACCGGCACGGCATGCTCGGGCAGCACGGCGAGGCAGTCAGGCTGGGCCAGCAAGGCCACCGGGGTGCTGTCGTCGAGCAGGTAGCCGAGGCGTTCGCTGGGGTAGGCCGGATCCAGTGGCACGTAGGCGGCACCGGCCTTGAGCACGGCCAGCACCGCGCAGACCATTTCCACCCCGCGGCGGGCCAGGATCGCTACCCGGTCATCGGGCCGTACGCCTTGGGCGAGCAGTTCACGGGCGATGCGGTTGGCGCGGCGGTTGAGTGCCTGATAGCTCAGTTCGCGTTCGCCCAGGACCAGGGCGGTGGCGTGGGGCTGGGCGGCGGCGACCTGTTCGAAGCGTTGATGAATCAGCAGTTGCGCCGCGAACACGGCTTTGGGCGGCAGCGTCGCCGGTGAGGCCTGGCGCTGTGCCGGGGTGAGCAGCGGCAGGGCGAGCACCGGCTGTGCGGGGTCCTCGATCATGGCCTCAAGCAGGGTCTGGAAGTGCTGGGCGAAGCGTTCCACGGTGCGATGGTCGAACAGGTCGCTGGCGTATTCGATCACGCCGCCCAGCGTGCCACCGTCATCGTCCAGTGTCAGCATCAGGTCGAACTGCGAGGTTTCATGGGCCTGGGCCACGGGGACCAGGGTCAGGCCGGGCAGGCTCAGTTCAACGCCGCCAGGGGTATTGTTGAGCGACAGGGCGACCTGGCACAGCGGGTTGTGGCTCAGGGAGCGCGGTGGTTGCAAGGCTTCGATGACTTGCTCGAAAGGAATGTCCTGATGTTCGTGGGCCGCCAGGGTGGTTTGTTTGATCTGCTCCAGCAACTGCGCCACGCTCGGGTTTTGCCCAAGGTCTACCCGCAAGGCCAGGGTGTTGACGAAGAAGCCGATCAGGTTTTCGGTTTCGGTGCGGCCACGGTTGGCCGTCGGTACGCCGATCACGACGTCTGGTTCGTTGCCCAGGCGTGCCATGAGGACCGACCAGGCACTGAGCAACGCCATGAACAGGGTGACGTTGTGTGCCTGGCAAAAACGTTCCAGGCGTTCGCGCAACGGCGCAGCGATGTTCACCCTGACGTCGCCACCCCGGTAGCTTTGTACCGCCGGGCGCGGGCGATCGGTGGGCAAGGACAACAGCGCCGGCGCGCCGCCAAGCTGCTCACGCCAGAAGTCGGCCTGGTGGCTCAGGCGCTCGCTGTCGAGAACCTGGCGCTGCCAGGCGGCGTAATCGGCATATTGAACCGACAGCGCGGGCAGCGGATCGGCCTGGTGTTGACTGAAGGCCCGATAAAGAGTGGCGAATTCCTTGACCAGGACACCCACCGACCAACCGTCGGAGATGATGTGATGCTGGGTGATGAGCAGAATGTGTTCGTCGTCGGCCAGGCGCAGCAGCCGCCCACGAATCAGCGGTCCCTGGCGCAGATCGAACGGCGCCGCGGCCTCGCTGTCGGCCATGCGAGAGGCGCTGATGCTGGCCTGCTCATAAGGCAGGCTGCGCAAATCCTGCTCGGCCAAGGCAAAGCCGCAGTCTGCCGGGGCAATGATCTGCACCGGTTGTTCGCCATGACGATCGAAGGTGGTCCGCAGGCTTTCGTGACGCGCCACCAAGCGGTCGAGGACAGCCTTGAGCACGGCGTGGTCGAGATCGCCGCGCAGCAGCAAGGACGCGGGCATGTGGTAAGCGGTGCTGGCGTTTGCATCGAGTTGGTCGAGAAACCACAGGCGTTGCTGGGCAAACGACAGCGCCAACGGTGCGGTGCGGTCGGCGATGCCGATGGTCTCGGTGCTGACGGTTTGCAGGTTGCCGACGACCCGCGCCAGTTCCTCCACGGTGGGATGACTGAACAGTTCGCGCAGCATCAGTTCGCCGCCCAACTGTTGCCGCACTCGGGAAACCAGTTGCGCGGCCAGCAGCGAGTGCCCGCCCAATTCAAAGAAGCTGTCACTGCGGCCCACGCGTTCCAGACCCAGCAATTCCTGGAAAATCTGCGCCAGGGCCACTTCGACGGCACCTTCGGGCGCGGCATAACCGCGCTCGGACATGGCGTCCAGGTCCGGTGCCGGCAGTGCGTCCTGGTCCAGCTTGCCGTTGGCGGTGAGCGGGTAGGCCTGCAGACTGACAAAGGCACTCGGAATCATGTAGTCGGGCAGGGTCGCCCCCAACTGCTTGCGCAATGCCGCCACTTGCAGCACCGCGCCCGTCTCAGGGATCAGGTAGGCGATCAGGCGCTTGCCCTGGCTCGCGTCTTCGCGGGCCAACACCCGCGCTTCACGCACGCCGTTACAGGCCAGCAGCTTGGCTTCGATCTCCCCCAGTTCGATGCGGAAACCGCGAATCTTCACTTGGGCGTCGATCCGGCCCAGGTGAACGATTTCACCATTGTCCAGCAGCTTGCCCAGGTCTCCTGAGCGATACAGTCGTTCGCCAGGTCGGAACGGGTCGGTAATGAAACGTTCGGCGCTCAAGGCCGGACGGTTCAGGTAGCCGCGCCCCACACCCAGCCCGCCGACGCAGATTTCACCGGCCACACCCACCGGCAGCAGCCGTTGACGGGCGTCGAGCACGTAGGCCACGGTGGTCGGAATCGGCCGCCCGACATTGGAGACGCCGGCGGCGATGTCCGCCGCACCAATGGCCTTGTAGGTCACGTGCACGCAGGTTTCGGTGATGCCGTACATGTTCACCAGCGCCACATGCCCGAAGGCACGGTGGAAGGCGTCGAGCTTGCCCAGTTCCAGGCTTTCCCCGCCGAAAATCACATAGCGCAAATGTTCCAGGCCCACCTGCGGCGTCGCCAGGGCTGCGGCGCTCAGTTGCAGGAACGCCGACGGTGTCTGGTTCAGCACCGTCACCTGTTCGCTTTCAAGGAAACCCAGCAGTTCCACCGGATCGCGGCGCAGGGCCTCGGGCACCAGGCTCAGGCGCGCACCGTAGAGCAGGGCGCCGAAGATTTCCCAGACCGAGAAATCGAAGGCATTGGAGTGGAACAGCGACCAGACATCGTCGGCGCTGAACTGGAAGTCCAGTCGATTGTTGTGCAGCAGGCGCACGACGTTGCGGTGTTCGAGCAACGCACCTTTGGGTTCCCCGGTGGAGCCTGAGGTGTAGATCACGTAGCAGAGGTGGTCCGCGGCACTGAAGTTGGGCAGGTTGGCGGCGCTGACGCCGCTGTCCGTGGCGGCATCGAAGACTTCGATGCCGAGGGCCTGCAGCGCCGGACTCATGTCCTGGCGGGCGATGGCCTTGCGGGCGCCGCTGTCGCGCAGCACATAGGCGATGCGCTCCTGGGGCGAACTCGGATCGATGGGCACGTAGGCACCGCCGGCCTTGAGCACCGCCAGGGTGGCGACGATCATCTGTACCGAGCGATCCAGGGCGATGGCCACCAGTTCCTGGGGCTGCACGCCGGCCGCTCGCAGGCGGTGGGCGAGGCGGTTGGCCTGTTCGTTGAGCTGTCGATAGCTCAGGCGCTCCAGGCCCAGATTGACCGCGATGCGGTCCGGGTACTGACGCACCTGTTCTTCGAAGAGCTGATGCAGGGTCAGGGTCTCGGGCCAGGCCGCTTCGCTGTCGTTGAAGTCGAGGATCTGTCGCTGGCGTTCGGCGGCATCCAGCAGCGGGACGTCGTCGACCCGCTGCTGCGAATCCTCGACAAAAGCTTCCAGCAGGCGCACGTAGTGGCGCATCAACTGCTGGATGAATTCGGCGTCGAAGAATTCCGCGTTGTACGCCAGGTGTCCGGCCCAGTGTGATTCATCGGCCGTGATCAGCAGGTGCAGGTCGTTCTTGCCATAACCCAGGTTGGTTTCCAGCGTATTGACCGCCAGGCCCGCCACCAGCGTGTCGTGGTCGGTGGTGCGCTGGAAATTGAAGAGCACGTCGAACAGCGCGGTGCGGCTCATGTCCTTGGCCGGGTTGAGGGCCAGCACCAATTGGTCGAACTGCATGTGCCGGTGGCGCAGGCCCTCGGTCAGGTTGTTGGCGGTCTGCTCCCAAAGCTGTTGCAAAGTGGTGTCGCTGTCGCACAGGCCACGCATGACCAGCAGATTGTCCAGCGGCCCGACGACATCCCGCAGGGCCGGCTCACGGCAGGCGGCCGTGGTGCCGATCACCAGTTCATCGTGGCCGGCGTAGCGGCGCAACAGCGCGGTGAATGCGCTCAGGGCCAGGCTGTCGCTGCTCACGCCGACTTCCCGGGCCAATGCTTCGAGGCGCCGCGCCAGCGCCGGTTCGAGGGTGAAACCGTGGGTGGCTTCGGCAAACACATGCACCGCCGCCCGGGGTCGATTCAGGGGCAGCTCCAGGGCTTGCAGCTTGCCGCGCAGTTGATAGGCCCAATAGGCCCGCAGGTTTTCCAGCGCGGTGGCCGGCAGGTTGCGTTGCCAGGCGGCAAAGTCGCCATAGCCCAGCGGCAATGCCGGCAGGTCGGCGCTGCGCTCGGCGCAGGCGGCTTCGTAGAGGGCCAGCAGGTCGCGCTTGAGCAACTGCATGGCGCTGCGGTCGGCCAGCAGATGGTGCACGGCGATGGCCAGGATCCCATGCTGATCGCTTGCCCGTACCAGGCTGGCACGTACCAGGCTGCCGCCGTCCATGTTCAACGGGCGACGGGTCGCGGCCAGGGCCTGGCCCGCCAAGTCGTCGGGGTTGCCCTGGATCAGTTCGAGCGTCAGGCTGGCCGGGCCGTCGAAGTGTTGCCAGGCCCGGCTACCGTCGCTCAATACCCGGCAGCGCAGGATGTCGTGGCGGGCCAGCAAGCCGTCGAGGGCGGTTTGCAGGGCCGGTTGATTGATCTCACCGGTCAACTCCAGCAGTAACGCAATGTTGTGATAGACCGGATTGGCGTCGTACAGGTAGCCGGTTTCGAAGGTATCGACGAACCACAGCCGCTCCTGGTGATAGGACAGCGGGGTCTGTCCTGGCCCGGAGACTTGTGCGGTGACCTCGGGCAAGGCTTGGGGCGGGTCCAGTTCCAGGGCTCCGATACGGGTGTCGGGGGCGTCGGTAAAGCAGTGCAACAGGCGCTCGAAGCGCGCGGCGAGGCGTTCGATGGTGGCGGCGTCGAACAGCGCGGTGGAATACGACAGGCTGCAGGACAGGCTCGGGCCGCCTTCGTCGATGTGCAGGGACAGGTCGTGCTGGGTGTTGTCCTTGCGCGAGGGCAGGAACTCCAGGTTCAGCCCCGGCAACTGCAACTGGCCCCCGGCACCTGCGGCATTGGTGTAGAGCATGGTCTGGAACACGGGGCTGTAGCTGGCGCTGCGCGCAGGCTTGAGGGCCTCGACCACCAGTTCGAATGGGGTGTCCTGCTGGGTGGAGGATTCCAGCATCAATTGCTTGACCTGCTGCAGTACCTGGTCAAGGGTCGGGTTGGCTTCCAGGCGCACGCGCAGGGCCAGGGTGTTGACGAAGAACCCGATCAGCGCCTGTACGTCGTGGCGGTCGCGGTTGGCGGCGACGGTGCCGATCACCAGGTCCTGTTGACCGCTGATGCGGGCCAGCAAGACCGCCCAGGCAGCCATCAAGGTCATGAACGGCGTCGCGGCGCGGGACTGGGCGAACTGGACGATGGCGGCGGACAACGACGCCGGCAGGTCGAAGCCCAGGGTTTCGCCGCGGTAGCTCTGGACCGCCGGACGCGCCCGGTCGGTCGGCAATGAAAGCAGCGCCGGGGCGCCGGCCAGGTGGGCGCGCCAGAATTCCACTTGTCGCTCCAGGCGCTCGCCTTCCAGGTGCTGGCGCTGCCAGGCTGCGTAGTCGGCGTACTGCCGGGTCAGCGGCGGCAGCGGGTCGGGCTGCCCCGCGCTGAATGCCTGATACAAGCTCGCGAATTCCTTGACCAGGATGCCAATGGACCAGCCGTCGGAGATGATGTGGTGCTGGGTGATCAGCAGCCGGTGTTCATCGTCCGCCAGGCGGAGCAGGGTGCCGCGGATCAGCGGCCCGTGCAGCAGGTCGAACGGCGCCGCGGCGGCGTTTTCGCTCAGGTGTGCGGCCTCGGTTGCGGCCTGCTCCCGGGGCAGGTGTCGCAGGTCATGGGTCACGAGGCTGAAGCCGCAATCGGCCGGGGCGATGACTTGTACCGGCTGTTCGCCCTCGCGGCGGAAAGTGGTGCGCAGGCTTTCATGCCGTGCCACCAGGCGATCAAGGGCTGCCGTGAGGGCCGCCTGGTCGAGGGCACCTTGCAGCAACAACGAGGCGGGTATGTGGTAGGCGGCGCTGGCGGTCGGGTCCAACTGGTCGAGAAACCACAGCCGCTGCTGGGCGAACGACAGTGCCAGCGGTGCGGCGCGGTCGACGCAGGGTATGTCGTCGGCAACGGTTTCGATGACACGCGCCGCGCCACGTTGCTTGAGCAGTCGCAGCAGGGCGGCACGTTTCAACTGGTCGAGACTATCGTTATGTTCGTTCAATTTATTAAGCATCCTTGGAGACGATAGCGAGCAGTTCGCTTTCAGACAGCGAAGCCATTTCTTGTTGCAGGTCGAGCAATTCATCCGACTCGTACTGCGCCAGTTGCAGGGTGTTGATCAGGTCGGCCAGGGCCAGCAGCGAGGGGTGTTCGAACACGCCCCTGAGCGGCACTTCGACGCCGAAGATTTCCCGCGCCCGGAGCGTGACTTGCACCGCCAGCAGCGAGTGACCGCCGAGTTCGAAGAAGTCGTCGTGCCGGCCGATCCGTTCCAGGCCCAGCAAGTCGGCCCAGAGCTGTGCCAGCAGCGTCTCGGTTTCACCGTTGGGCGCTTCGTACTGGCGACGGGCAAAGTCTTCATTGCCGGGCGCGGGCAGGGCACGCCGGTCCAGCTTGCCATTGGGGCTCAACGGCAGCCGCTCGACCACCACGAACGCCGCCGGGACCATGTAGTCCGGCAACTGCGAAGTCAGGTAAGGCCGTAGCGTGCTGCTGGCATTACGGCCAGCCAGGTGCGGCTCGACGCTCAGGTAAGCCACCAGGCGCGTCGCCCCCGGGGTGTCTTCGCGAGCGATAACCGCGGCCTCGCGCACCCCCGGCAGGGTCAGCATCAGCGCCTCGATTTCACCGGGCTCGATACGGAAACCGCGGATCTTGACCTGCTGGTCGTTACGCCCGAGGAATTCGAGCACCCCATCGGCGCGCAGGCGCACCAGGTCGCCGGTGCGGTACATCCGTGGCTCGTCGCCCGGGGCGAACGGGTCGCTGAGGAAGTGTTCGGCGTTCAGTGCCGCCCGGTCCAGGTAGCCGCGGGCAACCCCCGCGCCGCCCACGTAGAGTTCGCCCGGCACGCCGAGCGGTACCGGCTGGCGCTGTTCATCGAGCACGTACAGGCGGCTGTTGGGAATCGCCCGCCCGATGGGCACCGCGCCCAGGTCCGCGGCGGTGCAGCGATGCACCGTGGTCCAGACGGTGGCTTCGGTGGGGCCGTACTCGTTGTACAGAGTGATCGCCGGCTCCAGGGCGGTACATGCCTGCACCAACTGCGCGGGACAGGCTTCGCCGGCGACGATCATCTCTTGCAGGCTGCCGTGCCCGTTGCCGCTGGCAAGGCTTGCCAGCACCAGGCGGCCCAGGGACGGCACACACAGCAGCGAAGTGACGGCCTGTTCGCCAATGAAGCGGGCGATGGCCTCGGGGTCGCGGGCGGTTTCGGCATCCGGGATACACAAGGTGCCGCCACTGACCAGCGTGCCGAAGATCCCGGCCACGGAACTGTCGAAGGCAATCGACGACAAGAGCAGGAAGCGCTTGCCGGTCGCCGGTCCATACACCGTGCCCCGGGCCAGTGTCGAGGTCACCAGGTTGCGGTGCTCGATCATCACGCCCTTGGGCTTGCCGGTGGAGCCGGAGGTGTAGATCACATAGGCCAGGTGCTCTGGCGTCAGGCCGACGCTATCGGGTTGAGGATCGCGGCTGTTCGACGGTGTCGCCAGCGCCCGTTCGATGGCCAGGTAGCGAGTGCCTTCCTGCAATGTGCCCACGGCCGCGCGACCGACCGGGTCGGCCAGCAACAGGCGCGGCCTGGCGTCCTCGATAATCGAGGCCAGGCGCTCGGCGGGGTAGGTCGGGTCCAGCGGCACGTAGGCGCCCCCGGCCTTCAGGATTCCTAGCAGGCCACTGATCATCGCCACGCCGCGTTCGACGCAGATGGCCACCAGGTCCCCCGGCAGGACGCCAGCCGCGATCAACTGCTGGGCGAGGCCGTTGGCCTGGGCGTTGAGCTCGGCATAACTGAGGGATTGGCGGCCGTCGAGGGATGCACAGGCGTTTGGCGTGCGGCGAACCTGTTCTTCGAACAGCTGTTGAATGCACAGGCCAGTCGGGTAATCCACCTCGGTCTGGTTAAGGGTGTCCAGCAGCAGGGTGCGCTCCTGGGCAGGCAGCACGTCCAGCTGCGTGAGTGGAACCCGAGGCGTGTACATCAAGGCCTGGGCCAGTTGCTCCAGCGCCCGTTGCATCAGGGCGCAGATGCGCTGCGGGTCCACTGCCTGCACGCTTTGCACGGTCAGGCCCAGGGAGTCGCCGTAGTCGTTGACCGACAGGGTCAACGGGTAATTGGTCCGCTCGGCGCTGTCCAGGATGCGCATGCCGGGCCATTGCAGTTGGCTATCGTCGCGCTGGTGCCGATAGTTGAGCAAGGTGGTGAACAGCGGCAAGGCACTGGGCACGCCACTGCAACGTTGCGCCAGGGCCAGGGAGGCCTGTTCGTGGGTCAGCAGTTCGACCAGGTCTCGATGAGTGGCCAGCACCTGTTCGTGGGCGCCGGCGGTCAGTGGCACGCGCACGGGCAGCGTGTTGATGAACACGCCCAAGGCCCGTTCGGCCCCGGCCGAGCCTTGCAGGCGCCCGGCGACCACGGTCCCGAACACCACATCATCGCGGCCGGTGCAGCGGGCCAGTACCTGCGCCCAGGCGACATGGAACAGCGTCGCTGGGGTGATGCCCCGCTCCCGGGCCAGGGCCCGCAGACGCAGGTTGAGCTCGACGCTCAAGGTCACATTGGCTTCCTCGATGTGACGGCCGTCGCCTTGTACCTCCAGCAGATCGAAGGGCGCGGTGGGTGCATCCACATCGGCCAGGCGGCGACTGAAATAGGCTTCGTGGACGTCGGCGGGGACGGCCTGGGCCTGGGCAATGAAGTCACGATAGGGTTGCGGTGCCGCCAAGCCCTCGGCTTGGTCATGGAGGATCGCGTGGATTTCTTCCAGGACGATTTCCAAGGTCACGTGGTCGCTGGCCATGTGGTGGTTGAGCAGCGCCAGCATCCAGCGCTCGGAATGCGGGTCCTGGGCGATGCAGGCACGCATCAGCGGCGCCTGGCGCAGATCCAGTCGCAGTTGCCGCGGATCGCTCAGGGCTTCGAGCTGGCTGAGCGGGTCCTTGTGGCTGTCGAGGGAAACACTGTGCACCGGCAAGCGCGCCTGGCGCTGTACGACCTGCACCGGTTGAGGCAAACCGTCCCAATGCACACAGGTGCGCAGGATGTCGTGGCGATCGATCACCTGCTGCAAGGCGGCGATGAAGGCATCGAGGCGCTGGCGGTTGTCGAACTGCAGCATCGAGCGCACCAGGTAGGCGTCGCCTTCGTGCCCCAGCAGGTGATGGAACAGGATGCCCTGTTGCAGCGGTGCCAGGGGGTAGATGTCCTGGATGTTCGCGGCACCGCCAGGTACGGCGCCGACGAGACGTTCGAGTTGGTCCGCGGTCAGCTCCACCAGCGGCAACATGTCCGGGGTCAGGGCGGTGCACGCGGGCGGAATGCGGTTGGCCGGTGCCTGGAACGCCGGTTGTGGGGCGTTCGTCAGGGCTTGGGCGAGTTCGGCCAGGGACGTGCTGCTGAAGATCGCCCGGACATCCGCGTGCAAGCCTTGTTCGCGTAGGCGTTCGATCAGGCTGACCGCCAGCAGCGAATGGCCGCCCAGCTCGAAGAAGCCGTCATGACGCCCGATGCGCTCGACACCCAGCAGGGCTTGCCAGATCCCGGCAATGATCAGTTCGACGCGACCCGCGGGCGCCTCGAAGGCCCGGCTGGCGTAGGCGTCCTGGTCCGGTTCGGGCAGGGCGCGGCGGTCGAGCTTGCCATTGGGCGTGAGCGGCAAGGTGTCGAGCACGACGAAGGCGCTGGGCACCATGTGCTCGGGCAGGCGCTTGAGCAGTTCGGTGCGCAATTGCCCGGCGGCGGCCGGTTCGCCACACAGGTAGGCAACCAGACGCTGGCCGGACGAATGCTCGCGAGCGATGACGGCGGCTTCGCGTACACCCGCCAGTGCGGCGAGGGCGGCTTCGATTTCCCCCAGTTCGACCCGCAGACCACGGATCTTCACCTGATCGTCATTGCGCCCCAGGTACTGCAAGGTGCCGTCAGGCAGCCAGCGGCCGAGGTCGCCGGTCTTGTACAGGCGTGCGTCGGCCTTGCCGTAGAACGGGTCGGCGATGAAGCGTTCGGCGCTGAGTTGCGGCAGGTTGAGGTAACCGCGGGCCACACCGACACCGCCGATATGGATCTCGCCGGGCACGCCCACTGGCAGCAGTTGCCCGTGGGCGTCCAGCACGTGCAATTGCATGTTTCGGACTGGCCGGCCAATGGGGATCGACTGGTGCCGGTAGGTCTCAAGGTCGCTGTCGGCGGTGTACCAGGCGACCACGTCGCTGCACTCGGTCGGTCCGTAGCTGTTGATCACCGTCGGCCGTGGCTGGGCGAGTTTTTCCAGCATGGCGACCTGGATCGGCTCGCCCCCCAGGACTACCCGTTTCAGGCAGGCCAGGGCTTGCCCGTGGTCGGCGTCCACCAGTGCGTGGAAGGCGCTGGGCGACATATTGAGGTGGGTAATCCCGGCCTCGGCGACCTGGGCGACGATGGCGCCGGGATTGAAGGGTTCGGCGGCCAGGTGCAGGGTGGCCCCGACCATCAGCGGTGCGAGGATGTTCTTCTGGGTCAGGTCGAAGTTGTAGGAGGACGCCAGCAGCACCGCGTCGCCGGCGTGGAACGCCAGGTCTTCGAGGTACCAGTCCAGCAGGTTGCGCAAGCCGCGATGCTCGACCATCACCCCTTTGGGCAAGCCGGTGGAGCCGGAGGTGTAGATCACGTAGGCCAGGTGACTGAACCCCAGTCCCTTCACCTGAGGGTTGTGGGTCGGGGCCTGGGCCAGGGGCGCGCTGCCCAGTTCCAGCGTCGCCAGGCCTTGTGGCACCGGTAACTCGTCCAGGCCGGGTTGGTGGACCAGGGCCCGCGGCTTGCTGTCGGCCAGCATGTGGGCCAGCCGTTGCGCCGGGTACTGCGGGTCGAGCGGCACATAGGCCGCGCCGGCTTTCAGGATACCCAGCAGGCCGATCAGCATGTGCGGGCTACGGCGCGCGCACAGGCCGACGGTGTCGTCGGGCTGCACACCCAGTGCGATCAAACCGTGGGCGACGCGGTTGGCCTGGGCGTTGAGTTCGGCATAGCTCAGGGTCTCCCCGGCGCAGACCAGCGCCACGGCGTCCGGGGTGAGGCTCGCCTGGGCCTCGAACACGACGTGAGGGAAGCGGCTCGGGCTTTCGTCCAGGGCAGCACCGGCCGGGTTGAAGGTTTCCAACAGTTGCTGGCGCTGCGCGTCACCCAGCAACGGCAGGGTCGCCAGCGGCTGCGTCGCATCGTCGAGCAGGGCGTCGAGCAGATGCAGCAGGTGCTGGCCCCAACGGGCGATGGTGCTTTCGTCGAACAGGTCGGTGGCGTATTCGAACTGGCCGCTGATGCAGTCGCCGTCATCGTTGAGGGACAGGCTCACGTCGAACTGGGTGGTGCCGGTGGGCTGGGGCAGTGGGGCCAGGCTCAGGCCCGGCAGTTCCAAGGCCTGGTCGCGCGGGGTGTTACCCAGCACCAGCATGGCCTGGAACAGCGGGCTGTGGCCGAGGCTGCGCTCCGGTTGCAAGGCTTCGACGACCTGTTCGAATGGCAGGTCCTGGTGACTGTAGGCGTCGAGGGTGGTGGCCTTGATCTGTTCCAGCAACTGGTCGACGCGGCTGTGGGCCTGGACGTCGATGCGCAGGGCCAGGGTGTTGACGAAGAAGCCGATCAACGCCTCGGTTTCCCGGCGTGGGCGGTTGGCGACCGGTGTGCCGACCACCACCTGCGGCTGGTTGCTCAGGCGCGAGAGCAGGATCGACCAGGCGCCGAGCAGGGTCATGAACGGGGTCAGGCCCTGTTGCTGGCTGAAGCGGCGCAAACGGCTGCTCAGTGGTGCGGGCAGTTGCAGGGCCAGGGCGGCGCCTTGGTAGCTTTGCACCTGGGGGCGCGGGTGGTCGCTGGGCAGTTCCAGCAGCGCCGGGGCGCCGTCCAGGTGGGCTTTCCAGAAATCGACCTGGGCGTGCAGGCGTTCGCCTTGCAGGTGCTGCTGTTGCCAGTTGGCGTAGTCGGCGTATTGCAGGGCCAGGGGTGGCAGCGGATCGTCAAGGCCCTGGCTGAACGCGGCGTAGAGCGCGTTGAACTCGCCGATCAACACCGCCACCGACCAACCGTCGGAGACGATGTGGTGCTGGGTCACCAGCAGGATGTGTTCGTCCTCGGCCAGGCGCAGCAGGCGACCGCGAATCAGCGGTCCCTGGCTCAGGTCGAAGGCGTCCCGGGCTTCGGCCTGGGTGAGTTGGGTGACGGCGGTTTGCCGGGCTTCGGCGTCCAGGCCTTGCAGGTCGTGTTCCTGCAAGGCAAAGCCGCTGTCGGTGGCGGCGAAGCGCTGGCGGACCTCGCCGTCACGGCGTTCGAAGGTGGTGCGCAGGCTTTCGTGACGGGCGACGATGCGGTCCAGGGCGCGTTGCAAGGCGTTGCGATCCAGGCTGCCGCGCAGGTGCAGGGCGGCGGGCATGTGATAGGCCACGCTGGCGGCGTGGTCCAGTTGATCGAGGAACCACAGGCGTTGCTGGGCCAGGGACAGCGGCAACGCTTGCTCGCGGGACACCACGTCGATGGGCTGGACGCGGGAGTGACCGGCCTGTTCTACCCGCAGGGCCAGTTCGCTCAGCGAGGTCTGGGCGAAGAGGGTGCGCAGGTCGATCTCGACGCCGAGGTCCTGGTGCAGGCGGGCCTGCAACTGCACGGTCAGCAGGGAGTGGCCGCCGAGTTCGAGGAAGCCGTCGTGACGGCCGACCTGATCCAGTTGCAGCAGGTCTTTCCAGATCTCGGCGAGGGCGATTTCAGTGTTGCCCTGGGGCGCCTCGTAGGTTTTGCTGGCCAGGGCTTCCAGGCCGGGGGCCGGCAGGGCGCGGCGGTCGAGTTTGCCGTTGGCGGTCAGGGGCAAGGCATCGAGGTGCACGAAAGCACTGGGTACCATGTATTCGGGCAGGTGCTTGAGCAGGGTGCTGCGCAGTTGTTCGGCGTTGGCCGGTTCGCCGCACAGGTACGCCACCAAGCGATTGTCTTCCCGGGCAATCACGACGGCATCGGTGACACCGGCACAGCCGAGCAAGACGTTTTCGATTTCCCCCAACTCGATGCGGAAACCACGGATTTTCACCTGGAAGTCATTGCGCCCCAGGTATTCCAGCGTGCCGTCGGCCAGCCAGCGGCCGAGGTCGCCGGTCTTGTACAGGCGCGCGTCCGGTTCGCTGCTGAACGGATCGGTGATAAAACGCTCGGCGCTCAGCTCCGGCCGGTTCAGGTAACCCCGGGCCACGCCGGCGCCGCCGATGTGCAGCTCACCGGCCACCCCCAACGGCGTCGGTTGGCCGTGGGTGTCAAGCACGTGCACCTGGACGTTGGCAATCGGCCGACCAATGCTCGGGCGTTCGCCCAGGTCACGGATCAGGTCGATGGTGGCGTCCACCGTGCATTCGGTCGGGCCGTACATGTTGTAGAAGCGGATGCTCGGGCAGTTGCGCAGTTTCTCCCAGGTCGCGGCGTTGATGGCCTCGCCACCGAGCAGCACGCTCACCGGCTGGTAGCTGCTACGTTCCAGCAAGCCGGCGGCGAGCAGGGTGTCGAGCTGCGACGGCGTGGAATCGAAGGCGTGCACCTGGTGCTGTTCGAGGAAGTCCAGCAGTTCATGGCCGCTGGCGCGGATCAGTTGCGGGATGATCACCAGCCGATGGCCGGAGAACAGCTGGGAGATGCCCTTGATCGACATGTCGAAGAAGAACCCGGCATTCAGGGCCACGGTGGCTGGGCTTGGGCAATGCTGGTGGGTGGTGCGGGTCAGCACTTGCCAGAAGTTGAACACCGAACGGTGCTCGACCATCACGCCCTTGGACTGGCCGGTGGAGCCGGAGGTGTAGATCACATAGGCCAGATGTTCGGCCGTAAGGCCCGATACCAGCGGGTTCATATCGAGCGTCGCATCGTCCGCCGCTCGCAGCGATTCGCTGGTATCGAGCAAGAACACCGGTAGATCCTCGGATGGCAAGGTGAGCGCCGCTTGGGTCAACAGTGCCCGAGGCTGACTGTCCTGCAGCATGAACGCCATGCGCTCGGCCGGATGGGCCGGATCGATGGGCACGTAGGCCGCGCCAGCTTTGAGCACGCCCAACAGGCCGACGATCATGTCCAGGCTGCGTTCGGCACAGATTGCTACGCGCTGATCGGGTTCGACGCCCAGTTCGAGCAACTGCCGAGCCAGGTGGTTGGCGCGACGGTTGAGCTGGCGGTAGGTCAGTTGTTGGTTTTCGCAGACCAGGGCCACGGCGTCGGGGTTGGCCTGGACCTGGGCTTCGAACAGGTGATGGATCGGTTGCGCCGTGCCGAAATCCGTGGCGGTGTGGTTGAAGTCCGCCAGCAGCAATTGCCGCTCGGTGTCGGGGAGCACGTCCAGATCGCTGGCGAGGCGTTCGGGGGCTTGTTCAAGGGCTTCGACCAGCGCGGCCACGGCCTGGGCGAGGTAGGCGGCGATGCGTTGCGGGTCGATGCCGGTGATGGATTGGGCGGTCACGGAGAAGTCGTCCCCTTCATCCGCCACGGCCACTTCGATCGGGTAGTTGGTGCGCGCTTCGTTGCTCAGGAACCGCACGCCGTCCCAGGCCAGGACCTGGTCTTCGTTGGCCAGCGAGCCGCCGTCGGTCTGGTGGCGGTAGTTGAGCAGCGTGGTGAACAGCGGCAGGCCCGCGCCAACACCGCTGCAACGTTGGGCCAGGGCCAGGGAGGCCTGTTCGTGGGCGAGCAGTTCGCTGAGGTCGCGATAGGTTTCGTCCACCAGCGCACTGGCGCTGAACCCGGCCAGTTGCACCCGGACCGGCAAGGTGTTGATGAACACCCCAAGGGCTCGATCGGCGCCCAGTGAACCTTGCAGGCGTCCGGCGACCACGCTGCCGAACACCACGTCGTCGCGGCCGGTGCAGCGCGCGAGCACCTGGGCCCAGGCAATATGAAACAGCACGGCCGGCGTCACCCCGGCCAGGCGCGATTGAGCGCGGATCCGCAGGTTCAGGGCCCGGTCGAGGCGCACGCTGGTCTCCACCACCTGGGCACCGTCGCCCTGGACATCCAGCACACCGAACGGAGCGGTGGGCTCCTCGATGCTGGCCAGGCGTCGGGTGAAATAGGCTTCATGGGCCTGGGGCGGCGTGGCGAGTACCTGGGCGACAAACTCCCGATAAGGCATGGGCGTCGGCAGATTGGCGCCCTGGCCCTGCATCAACAGCTGGATTTCTTCGAGGACGATGCCCAGGGACACGTGGTCGCTGATCATGTGGTGGTCCAGCAGGGCCAGCCACCAGCGTTCGGACTGCGGGTCCTGGGCGATGCAGGCGCGCATCAAGGGGGCCTGTTGCAAATCCAGGCGCAGGTGGCGCGGATCGCTCAAGCGCTCCAGTTGGACGCGTGGATCCTCATCGGCCGCCAGGGTGATGGGATGGATCGGCAGCCCGGCCTGGCGCTGCACCACTTGGACCGCTTGCGGCTGTCCTACCCAATGCACGGCACTGCGCAGGATGTCGTGGCGGTCGATCACCTGTTGCAGGGCGGCGATGAAGGCATCGAGGCGCTGGCGATCGTCGAACTCGATCATCGAGCGCACCAGATAGGCGTCGCCTTCGTGCCCCAGCAGATGATGGAACAGGATGCCCTGTTGCAAGGGGGCCAGGGGGTAGATGTCCTGGATGTTCGCGGCACCGCCAGGTACAGCGCTGACGATTCGTTCCAACTGCGCCGGAGTCAGTTCCACCAGGGGCAACATGTCTGGTGTCAGTGCCGTGCAATCGGCCGGGATACGATTGGCCGGGGCCAGGAACAAGGCTTCATCGCTGCGACTCAGGGCCTGGGCCATTTCCCGCAGGCTGGGTGCGGTGAACACGGTGCGCACCGTGGCGCTCAGGCCATGCTGGCGCAGGCGATCGATCAGGCTCACGGCCAGCAGCGAATGCCCGCCGAGTTCGAAGAAGCGGTCATGGCGGCCGACTTTCTCGATGCCCAGCAGGTCTTGCCAGACCGTCGCGACGATCTGTTCGATCTCGCCCCGTGGGGCCTCGTAGGCTCGGCTGGCGAACGCTTCCTGGCCCGGTGCGGGCAGGGCGCGGCGGTCGAGCTTGCCGTTGGGCGTCAGTGGCAGGGCCTCGAGTTGAACGAAGGCGCTGGGCACCATGTATTCGGGCAGGGCCGCCAGCAAGACGCTGCGCAAGTGCTCCACCGGCACCGGTTCACCGCACAGGTAAGCGATCAGCCGCTTGCTGTCCGATTGGCCGGGTTGGCTTTCCTGGGCCACTACCACTGCTTCACGTACACCGGCACAGCCCGCGAGGACGGCTTCGATCTCGCCCAGTTCTACGCGGAAACCGCGGATCTTCACTTGATCGTCGTTGCGTCCCAGGTACTGCAGGGTGCCGTCTGCCAACCAGCGGCCGAGGTCGCCGGTCTTGTACAGGCGCGCATCCGGGTCGGTGCTGAACGGGTCGCCGATGAAGCGCTCGGCCGTCAACGCCTGGCGGTTGAGGTAACCGCGCGCGACACCGACGCCGCCAATGTGGATCTCGCCGGCGACCCCGAGCGGGACGAGGTTGCCGTTGGCATCGAGGACATGCAGTTGGGCGTTGCGCACCGGTTTGCCGATGGAGCGGAAATCGTCGTGGTCGCTTTCCATCAGACGGATCGAGGCATTCACGGTGGCCTCGGTCGGGCCGTAGGCGTTGAACAGCGCCGGGCGATGGCCGGCGCGGGCGAACCATTGGCTCACGGCCTGTTTGCCCACCGCTTCGCCACCGATCATGAACTGGCGCAACGAAGTCGGCAGCGGCACATGTTGGTCGCGGCTGACCTGTTGCCAGAACACCGTTGGCAGGTTCGCGACGGTGATCCCATGGTGTTCGCACAGCGAGGCGAAGGCAGCGGTGCCGGCAATCCAGGCATCGCTGCGCAGTACCAGGGTAGCGCCGGAGAGCAATGCACCAAAAATCTCCTCCACCGACATGTCGAACGTCATGGTGGCGAATTGCAGGATGCGATCACGAGGGTTGAGGCCATAGCGCTCTTGCAGGGCACCGATCTGGTTGCAGACCGAGCGGTGTTCGAGCATCACCCCTTTCGGTTTGCCTGTGGAGCCGGAGGTGTACATGACGTAGGCCAGGTGCCGGGAGGTCAAGCCTTCGACCCGTGGGTTGTGGTCATCGCCTTCGCTCGTGTCGTCCAGCAACAGCTGCGTAATCTGCAATGGTGGCAGTTGTTCAGCCAGCAGACCCTGGCTGAGCAGGACCCGAGGCGAGCTGTCGCTGAGCATGTGCTGCAAGCGATCCTGCGGATAATTCGGGTCCAGCGGCACATAGGCACCGCCGGCCTTGAGGATGGCCAGGATGCCGATGATCATCTCGGGGCTGCGTTCCACCAGCAGCGCCACACGCTCATCCGGGCGCAGGCCGGCGGCGATCAAGCGGTGGGCGATACGGTTGGCCCGGGCATTGAGTTCGGCGTAGCTGAGTCGGGTGCCCTCGGCCTGGACCGCGATGGCCTGTGGTTGGGCCTGGGCATGCTGTTCGAACCACTCATGCACCAGCCTGCCCTCGGGGAAGGGGGCATGGGTCTGGTTGAAACCGCCGAGCAGTTGCCGGCGCTGGGCATTGTCCAGCAACGGCAGGGTCGCCAGCGGCTGCGTCGCATCGTCGAGCAGGGCGTCGAGCAGGTGCAGCAGGTGCTGACCCCAACGGGCGATGGTGCTTGCGTCGAACAGGTCGGTGGCGTATTCGAACTGGCCGCTGATGCAGTCGCCGTCATCGTTGAGGGACAGGCTCACGTCGAACTGGGTGGTGCCGGTGGGCTGGGGCAGTGGGGCCAAGCTCAGGCCCGGCAATTCCAGGGCCTGGTCGCGCGGGGTGTTACCCAGCACCAGCATGGCCTGGAACAGCGGGCTGTGGCCGAGGCTGCGCTCCGGTTGCAAGGCTTCGACGACCTGTTCGAATGGCAGGTCCTGGTGGCTGTAGGCGTCGAGGGTGGTGGCCTTGATCTGTTCCAGCAACTGGTCGACGCGGCTGTGGGCCTGGACGTCGATGCGCAGGGCCAAGGTGTTGACGAAGAAGCCGATCAACGCCTCGGTTTCCCGGCGTGGGCGATTGGCGACCGGTGTGCCGACCACCACCTGCGGCTGGTTGCTCAGGCGCGAAAGCAGAATCGACCAGGCGCCGAGCAGGGTCATGAACGGGGTCAGGCCCTGTTGCTGGCTGAAGCGGCGCAAGCGGCTGCTCAGCGGCGCGGGCAGTTGCAAGGCCAGGGCGGCGCCTTGGTAGCTTTGCACCTGGGGACGCGGGTGGTCGCTGGGCAGTTCCAGCAGCGCCGGGGCGCCGTCCAGGTGCGCTTTCCAGAAGTCGATCTGGGCGTGCAGGCGTTCACCTTGCAGGTGCTGCTGTTGCCAGTTGGCGTAGTCGGCGTATTGCAGGGCCAGGGGTGGCAGCGGATCGTCAAGGCCCTGGCTGAACGCGGCGTAGAGCGCGTTGAACTCGCCGATCAACACCGCCACCGACCAACCGTCGGAGACGATGTGGTGCTGGGTCACCAGCAGGATGTGTTCGTCCTCGGCCAGGCGCAGCAGGCGGCCGCGAATCAGCGGTCCCTGGCTCAGGTCGAAGGCGTCCCGGGCTTCGGCCTGGGTGAGTTGGGTGACGGCGGTTTGCCGGGCTTCGGCGTCCAGGCCTTGCAGGTCGTGTTCCTGCAAGGCAAAGCCGCTGTCGGTGGCGGCGAAGCGCTGGCGGACCTCGCCGTCACGGCGTTCGAAGGTGGTGCGCAGGCTTTCGTGACGGGCGACGATGCGGTCCAGGGCGCGTTGCAAGGCGTTGCGATCCAGGCTGCCGCGCAGGTGCAGGGCGGCGGGCATGTGATAGGCCACGCTGGCGGCGTGGTCCAGTTGATCGAGGAACCACAGGCGTTGCTGGGCTAGGGACAGCGGCAACGCCTGCTCGCGGGACACCACGTCGATGGGCTGGACGTGGGAGTGACCGGCCTGTTCTACCCGCAGGGCCAGTTCGCTCAGCGAGGTCTGGGCGAAGAGGGTGCGCAGGTCGATCTCGACGCCGAGGTCCTGGTGCAGGCGGGCCTGCAACTGCACGGTCAGCAGGGAATGGCCACCGAGTTCGAGGAAGCCGTCGTGACGGCCGACCTGATCCAGTTGCAGCAGGTCTTTCCAGATCTCGGCGAGGGCGATTTCGGTGGTGCCCTGGGGCGCCTCGTAGGTTTTGCTCGCCAGGGCTTCCAGGCCGGGGGCCGGCAGGGCGCGGCGGTCGAGTTTGCCGTTGGCGGTCAGGGACAAGGCATCGAGGTGCACGAAGGCGCTGGGTACCATGTATTCGGGCAGGTGCTTGAGCAGGGTGCTGCGCAGTTGTTCGGCCGGGATCGGCTCGCCGCAGACATAGGCGACCAGGCGCTTGCTTTCCGACTGCCCGGGGTGGTCTTCCCGGGCAATGACCACCACTTCACGAACACCCGGGCACAACGCCAGGGCCGCTTCGACTTCACCGATTTCGATGCGCAAACCTCGGATCTTCACTTGGAAGTCGTTGCGGCCCAAGTACTCCAGGGCGCCGTTGGCGAGCCAGCGGCCGAGGTCGCCGGTCTTGTACAGGCGTGCGTTCGGCTCGGTGCTGAACGGGTCGGCGATAAAGCGCTCGGCGCTCAATTGCGGTTGGTTCAGGTAACCCCGGGCCACGCCGATACCACCAATGTGGATTTCCCCGGCGACACCCAACGGTTGTGGTGCGCCACGGCCATCGAGCACGTACATCTGGATATTGGCGATCGGCCGGCCGATGGGCACGCTTTCGCCAGGATCACTGGCGCGGCACTGCCAGGCCGTCACGTCGATGGCCGCTTCGGTCGGGCCATAGAGGTTATGCAGCTCGATCTCTGGCAACTGCCGTTCGAAACGCCGTTGCAGGCTGCGGGGCAGGGCTTCGCCGCTGCACAACACGCGTCGCAGGTCAGGGAAGGCCTGCCTGTCATGGTGTTCGAGGAACAAGTCGAGCATCGACGGCACGAAGTGCAACATCGTGACGCTGGCCTGGCGCATCAGCCGGGCCAGGTAGTCCGGTTCCTGATGGCCGCCCGGGCGCGCCATGACCAGTTCGGCCCCGGCCAGCAGTGGCAGGAAGAATTCCCAGACCGACACGTCGAAACCGAACGGGGTCTTTTGCAGCACGCGGTCGGTGGCATCGACGCCGTATTCATCCCTGGCCCACAGCAGACGGTTGACCACGCCGAGGTGTTCATTCATCACCCCTTTTGGGGTGCCGGTGGAGCCGGAGGTGTAGAGCACATAGGCCAGGTGAGTGGGGCGCAGGCCAAGGACTTGCGGGTCCGGGTTGTGTTCGGGTTGAGCGGCCAGTTGTGCATGATCATCGAGGGCCAGCAGCGGCGCACTCGAGGCTGGTAGCAGGCCTTGCAACGCCTGGCTGGTCAGTACGGCCCGCGGGCTGCTGTCGTCGAGCATGAATGCCTGGCGTGCATTCGGCAGGTCCGGGTCGATGGGCACGTAGGCCGCCCCGGCCTTGAGAATCCCCAGCAGGGCGACGACCATTTCCGGTCCCCGCCTCAGGCTCACGGCCACTCGGTCATCGGGTTTCACGCCCAGCTCGATCAGGCGATGGGCCAACCGATTGGCCTGGCGGTTGAGTTGTTCATAACTGAGCAACGGCCCGGTATCGCCGCGCACGGCACAGGCGTGCGGACGCTGCCGGGCTTGCTGTTCGAACAATTGGTGGACCAACACATCCTGCGGATAGTCGTGGGCCGTGGCGTTGAATTCGACTTGCACGCGTTGCCGCTCGGCGTGGCTCATGAGCGGGTACTGCCCCACGGGCGTTGCATGCTGCTCCAGCACGGCCTCGAGCATCGAGACGATGCGTTGTTGCAGGTGCCGGGCCTCTTCCAGGCTGAAGTAGGCGGTGTTGAAGTTGAAATCCAGGTGGACGTCTTCGAACGGATGATAGTCGCGCACGAAAATCGCCATGGGTGTCTGCTCGTAGCCGTTGTCCATGGTGATGACCGTGGACGAGGTGCCGCCGAACTGATCGTCGCCGTCCAGGCTTTCGAACGACAGTGACACGTCGAACAGCTGGCGACGCCCGGTCTGTGCCAGGCGCAGGGTGCGGTTGAGCTCGGCGATGGGGAAGCGCTGATGGCGGTAGCAGCGGCGCAGTTGCCCGCCGGCAGTGTGCATCAGGTCCAGCAGCGAGGCGTCGAAGTCGACGGGCAGGCGGATCGGACTGACCGAGGAAAACATGCCCGCGGTTTCTTTCGCCCGGGCAGTGGTGCGGTTATGCACCGGCATGCCGACGACGATTTCATCGACGCCCACGGTGCGGCAGAAATAGGTGGCGACCACGCTGATCAGCACATGGGCGACCGACAGGCTGTGTTCGCTGGAAAATTGCGTCAACGCGTTGTACAGCGCCCGGGGCAGCATCGCCTGGACCTGGGCGCTGGGGACCAGCTCATTGGCCTGGCCTGTCTTGAAATCGGCCCGGCGCTGCAGCAGCGACGGCGGCATCTGTGCGTAGGTTTCCTGCCAGAACTGGCGGTCGCGCTCATAGCGGGACGAGGCCAGGTAAGCCCGGTCATCTTCCAGGAACGACAGGTAGGAATGCCCTTGGGCGACTTCGTCGTTGCCGGCCAGCAGCGCATTGTAGGCCGTCCCCACGGCATGGCCGATCAGGGCCACGCCAATGCCGTCGGTGACCAGGTGGTGGTAGCGGGCGAGCCAGTAATGGCGGTTCGGGCCGCAGCGGACCATGCGTGCCTCCCAGAGCCGGCCCGTCAATGATTCAAAGGGCTGGCGAAAGGCATTGCGCAGATAGTCCATGGCCAGGCCGGCCTCGGCGTCGGCCTCGGAGAACTCCACTACCTCCATGTTCACCTTGACCTCGGGCAGCACGCGCTGGCGGCCGGTGCCGCCTTCATGACTGAAGCTCAGGCGCAGGGTGTCGTGCCGGTTGGCGACCAGCTCGATGGCTTTCTCGAACAATGCAATGTCGATCTGGCCCTTGATCTCCAGGGACATGCCGATGTTGTAGTAGGGCAGGTCCGGGTGTGCGAGCTGATCCAGCCAGATGCCCTGCTGGACGGACGCCAACTCGTGGGACGCGGAGTCTTGGGTAGGCAACATATCGGTCGACGAATCCATTTCGGAGCACCTGCTTGCAGAATCGATTGAGGTTTTTCTCCGTTCGAATGGCAGTGGTGAAGGCCTGGACGACTGCCAGTCGGCGGAATCAATAGCCGTGGAGAAGGACATCGGGGGCGGCGCAAGGCGCTGGGGGCGACGGGGCGGCGAGGGCTGCGTTGCGAGCCGTCGAGGGTCCCGTCCTGCCGTTCGGCTGCGCCTGATATCCCTTCACAAAGTGAGAAAAAATTAGAGCATCCGCCTTGGGATGTCTGTCATGGGAAGCAGGGACAACGGCGCGGAACGTGGCTTTGCGGCGCTTGGGCGTGGTCGCGCGAGTCTGTTATACCAACGGCCCTGAGTGTGCTTGCGAGGGTCGAACATGCCATTAACCGCCGAATCGGACCGCCCAGCGACGAAGTTCTGGAGCTTGTCCCGCTTTCCCAATCACCCACAGGCAGGCGCGGTCGACGTGATCGATGCTCTGGCGATTTCCAAAGAGGAATTCACCCGCCGCTACGTCAACCGCAACCGTCCCTGCCTGGTCAAGAATGCAGTACGGCATTGGCCGGCTTTCCAGAAATGGCAACGCCTGGACTACCTCAAGGCGCACTCGCGCAACAGTGCGGTGGTGGTGCGCTCGCAGATCGTTTCCGAGGTCATCGGTTGGTCCAACCCGAAGGTCAAGGCCGAGCTGACCGAGTATGCCAACACGGTGTATCGGGAAATGCCGTTCCACCAGTTTCTCGACGACCTGAACGTGGGTGATTCGCCGTTGGTGGCCGACAGCTGCCGGTTCTCCGAAGGCTCGGCCATCGAGCCGATGAAGGAGGATGTCGGTGGGTTGCCTTTCATGCCGCAGTTGGGCAAGTCCCGGCACTACCCGCCCCATCGCAGTTTCCTGTACCGCAACTCCTATACCGATTGGCACTTCCATGTCGTCGACGAAACGTTCATGGCCCAGGTCGTCGGTGCCAAGGAAGTGTTGCTGTTACCGCCGGACGAAGCCAGTTGGCGGGCCTTGCGCCCGGTGATCGAGGAGGCGGGCTACCTGTACGACATCGACACCGGGCGTTTCCCTGGCACTCGAGCGTTGCGAGCGCTGCGTACGGTGGTGGAGCCGGGGGATGCGCTGTACATCCCGGTCTACTGGTGGCACGCCGTGCAATCGATGGACGATGAATTCGGTGCGACCGTCGCGGCGACATTCCCAACGCCCTTGCACGTCAGCGGCAACATCAGCTCGCCCATCGCCAGGCGGGTATTGCGGACCTATATGTTTTCCCGTTTTGCGCCGTTGATACTGGGCGCGGTGCTTTATTCCCTGGCCTATCGGCTGCTGGACAAGTTGATCGGTGTGGTCACGCCTCGCGATGTGCGCCCATGAGCGTGGGGAGCGGCCGCCGGGGTTTTGACCTGGGGCGCGGTTTCTATTTCCTCTGGTGCGGCGAGTCGCTGGCGGTGGTGGGCACGGCGCTGATGGAGTTCGCCCTGGGGGTCTGGGTGTACAACCATACTGGTTCGGCGGTGGCCTTCGCCAACGTGGTACTGGCGGCGACATTGCCGGCGGTGTTGTTCTTGCCCTTGGCGGGTGGGCTGGCCGACCGGATCAGCCACCGGGTAATCATTGTCTGTTGCGATGTGACCCTGGCGGTGCTGCTCCTTGGGGTCATGGCGCTGCTCTGGTTCGAACGCCTGGAGCCGTTGCACCTGTACATTTTCAATTGCCTGGCGTCGATTGTCGGCGCCTTTCGCAAACCGGCCTATCAGGCTGCTGTCAGTACGATTGTCGCCCCTGACAAGTTCACCCGGGCCTCGGGGTTGATCAGTATCAGCAAGAACGCGTCGGCCCTGGTGGCACCGTTGTTGGCGGGGGCGATCATGGCCAGTGCCGGGCTGGTGACGATCCTGGCGGTGGACCTGATGACCTTCTGCTCCGGCACCTTGCTGGTGATCAAGGCGTTCTCCCATGTGCGAGGGGCACCGGGTCGCCAGGACGGCGGGCCCAAAGGCACGGTGTTTGGCGGGGCGCTGGGGAATGTCGCCGCGGCGCTGAAGTTCTTTGTCGCCGAGCGGCTGATGGCCGGGTTGCTGGTCTACACCATGATGCGCACGGCGCTGTTGTCACTGGCCACCTTGATGATGACGCCGTTGCTGCTGTCGACCCTGGGCAGCCAGGCCTTGGGCATGGCCTACACCTGGGCGGCCCTGGGTGGGCTGGCGGGCGCGGGGCTGTTGATCTCGATGGGCAATCCACGCCGGTTGATGGCGCTGGTGGCAGTGGCCGATCTGTTGTTGGCGGCCTGCGTCGTTGCCTTGGGGCTGGTCTCGCAGACCTTCGCCTACTGCGCACTGGCCTTTGTCGCGATCACCATGGCGAGCATCGCCGATGCCAGCGTGAACTCGCTGTGGATGCGCAGGATCCCCGCCGGCAGCCGTGCCAGTGTGTTTGCGTTGATCAGCATGTTGACCATCGCCACCACCAGCCTGGCGGTGATCGTCGGCGGTTTCCTGGTGGATCACTGGTTCCAGCCAGCGCTGATGCCCGGCGGTCTTTATGCCGACTCGATCGGACGCTGGCTGGGCGTGGGGCCGGGGCGTGGTGTGGGGTTGCTGTTCGTGGTGGCCGGCGGGTTGTTCGCGTTCCTGCCATTGAGCGTCTTGCTGTATGGACCGATGCGTCGACTGGACGAGACCCCGGCGCCGGTGGCGGGGGCGCGGATGATCGAAACACCCCAGGTCGAGCCCCTGTAATGCCGGTCGGCCCCGGTGTACCTGATTCCCGTGACAGACAGGCCAAGCCCGGTGGGTCAACCTTGGCAGGCTCTCCTGCCGCGCCCCTTTCACCCGGCGGACAGGACTATCTGGCATCGCCAGCGGAATCGACAACCTCAATAAAAGGAGTACCTATGCGCCCGTCGTTTTATGATCCCAGCCGTTTTCCGCAACTGAAGAACCTGGCCGACAATTGGGAAGTGATCCGCGAGGAGTTTCTGGCCCTCGATGCGCCAACCCTGACGATCAACCGCGTGGGCAAGCAGATTGCCGAGATCGTCGAGGAGATCGACGCTCACATGGCGGCTGGGGGAGAGTATGGCTGGCTCTGGGGATGGGGTGACGACATGGATATCATGCCGGAGTGGACCCAATACGGCCTGGTGGCCTACGACACCCCGATCCCCTACGCCCGCGACGCCATGCCCGGGACCATCGAGCTGCTGAGCAAGATTCCCGGCATCAAGCTTTGCGCCCTATTGCGCATGGAACCCAACGTGTTCCTTGGTACGCATTCTCATACCGGCACTTGGGAAGAAGGTCTGCTGCACATGCAATTGACCATCGACGCGCCTACCACACAGAACTATGCCTACCTTAATGTCAACGGCAGCTTCAACCAGAGCACCAACGGTAACCTGGTGATTTTCGATGGCTCCCTGGACCACTTTGCAGTCAATGCGTCCAGGGCTCACCGTACTGTGCTGTACCTTGAGTTTCATCGTGAGAAGCACATGGTGGCTTGATGTGGAACCCTGTCACCGGAAAGATTGTGGACGACGCTGAATCTGTGGGTCCCCAAGACCCCATGTGGGAGCCGAGCTTGCTCGCGATGAGGGCGGTACATTCAATCCCGATGCAAGCTGACCCACCGCTATCGCGAGCAAGCTCAGCTCCCACAAGGAATTGTGGGTGGATGCTGAATCTGTGGGTCCCCAAGACCCCATGTGGGAGCCGAGCTCGCTCGCGATGACGTCAGCACATTCATCCCGATGCAAGCTGACCCACCGCTATCGCGAGCAAGCTCAGCTCCCACAAGGAATTGTGGGTGGATGCTGAATCTGTGGGTCCCCAAGACCCCATGTGTGGGAGCGAGCTTGCTCGCGATGACGTCGGCACATTCAATCCCGATGCAAGCTGACCCACCGCTATCGCGAGCGAGCTCAGCTCCCACAGTGGATTGTGGGTGGATGCTGAATCTGTGGGTACCGAAGAACCCATGTGGGAGCCGAGCTTGCTCGCGATGACGTCAGCACATTCAATACCGATGCAAGCTGACCCACTGCTATCGCGAGCAAGCTCGCTCCCACAGTGGATTGTGGGTGGATGCTGAATCTGTGGGTCCCCAAGACCCCATGTGGGAGCCGAGCTTGCTCGCGATGACGTCGGCACATTCAATACCGATTCAAGCTGAACCGCCGCTATCGCGAGCAAACTCAGCTCCCACAGGTTTTGCACCGCGCCACGGCTGGTAAGTCAGACCACCGTCGATTCGAGGGTCGATTCCAGGAAGCGGAAGGCGGTGTGCTTTGAGCGATGGGTCGACTCGAAGAACGCCAGATGGCTGCCATTGCGCTCCACATGCAGCAAGGCGTCACTGATGGACTCGGCAATGTGCTTGGAACCACCAAGGTGGGTGGTTTCATCGGCGTCGCCGGCGACGACCAGGGTGGGCGCCGTGATCTGCTCCAGCCGCGACTTCAACTCAGTCTTGTTCAGCGCATCGTTGAGTCGCGCATAGCGATAGAACAGCTCTTCGTTGACATAAGGGTAGAGCGCCGCATGGGCGATGGAGTCCGGAATGGTCGCCAGGGTCGCCTGGTCCAGGAACAACGCCTGCAGGTCGCTGGCTTCGTTGCGGTCCACGGCGGCCGATTCCATCAGCCACTCGAAGTTCTGCTGGTGGGTGGTGCGCAGGCTGTCGTCGCCCAGGTTGTAATCACCGTGCCACAGGCTCAGGGAGTTGACCCGGTCGGTGTGGATGGCCGCCGCGCTGAGGGCGATCACCGCGCCACCGCAGATACCCATCAAGTGCGCGCTTTGCAGGCCATAGTGGTTCATCACATTGATCAGGTCGCCCACCTGGGCATCGGTGTCCACGGACAACTGATCGAAGGAGGTGCAGGAACCGAACAGCCCGCGGGTTTCCCAGGTGACCACGAAGAACCTTTCGCTCAGCGCATTGAACCAGTCGCGACACAAGTCGAACGGCATGCCGCAGGGCAGGGCGAGGACGATGGCCGGGCGGTTTCGATCGGTGCTGGCATGCACCGACAGCGCCACATTGTCGCGGGTAATCAGGTGCAGTGTCTCGACCTCGGGCACGGCACCGCTGAAATCGAAGTGTCTGACCAGGCGCCCGAAGTCCTTGGCACTGTCGACATCGTCGAAGTGGTCATAGGCAAACTCGAGCGCCTGGCAGATTTTCTTGCTGATGAACATCTCGAAAGACGACAGCTGCGCCTCGCCGTCATGCACGTACTGCACGGCTTTGACGCCGATCCTGGCGAACGCGGTGCTGACCGCGCGTTCCGTGGCTCTCACGCTGGAGGAAGCCTGGTCGGGCGCCACATCACTGCCCTGGGACAAAAAGCTCAGGCAGATAGGATCGGGCAAATGGATGGCAAGGTGCCTAAGCATCCTCACGGTCTCACACAGGCGCGTCGCTGCGTCGGTGGAAATAGTCATGGATTGGGGACTCCTGTCAGGCACGTTGCGCATGCCAACTGTCATATGGCATTGAAAAGATCAGACGGCTTCGAACTTCTTGCCTCGGGTCGTGTGGGTGACAAGGCGATTGTATTCAGGGGTCGTCTCGCCGATGACCTGCACCGCGCCGTACTTTTCAAGGCTGATACGTCCACCGTATTCCTCGATGTGGTCGGAGTCCGGGTAGATCTTCACGAACGACGGTACATAACGCGAGGCGAAGCCCATGCGCATGTCCTGGGACTCGCCGCTGTGGGGGTAAGAGGCGTGCATCAGGGTCGACCAGAAAATGATGAACTGGCCGGCTTTCATCTGCATGGGCACGGCGGAGGCTTCGTCGGGCTTCCAGTTTTCGTCGATCTGCAGCTGGCGATAGTCGTAGCCGAAGAAACCGCGCCGCACACCATCCTTGACCACCGAGCTGTTGTTGGCATCGGGATCGTAGGCCATGCGCTTGGTTTCGTCGTAGTTCATGCTGTTCTGGGTGCCGGGAATGAACTGCAGGCAACCGTTGGCGATGTTGGCGTCGGTGAAGGCGGTCCAGACGGTGATGGTGCCGCCGAAGTCTTCGTTTTCCGGCCAGAGAATCTGCGGCTTGCCCGAGGCGTTGGCGAAGGTGTCGGCCTGGTGCCAGTCGGTGCCTTCGTCGCCCGGGTATTTAGGGAAAAACTCGGTGCGCCAGCACAACACGTCCGGGCCGAGGATGCTCTCGACGCGGTCGCAGATCTGCGGACGGCAGATGTGGCTGGCGAGGAATTCGTCGTCCAGGTGGCGATCGTAGTTGGCAATGTTGGTGCCGCCGGAGATCGCATCCAGGTCCTGGTAGGCCGCGGCACTGCGGTCGAGCAGGCGCAGGCGGGTGCGCTTCCAGGTCTCTTTCATTTCTTCTGGCGAATAGGCGTCGAACGGTCCGATGAAGCCGTTCTTTTCAAAGGACGCACGTTCTTCCGGGGTCAGGGCGAATTTTTTGCTCATGAGCTTTTCCTTTTCGATCAATGGGCTTGAACAAGGGAGCGCTGGATACAGCCGGCCAACACTTTGGCGGTCGCGCCATCTGCCAGCACACCTGGGTCGAGGTTGACCCGGTAATGGGCCTTGAACGTGCTCAACGAGCGGATCAGGGCCAGGGAGGTGCCGCCGAAGTCGAAGAAATCATCGTTCAGGCCGATGTTCTTCAGGCCGAGGTCGTCCGACCAGACCTTGAGCACGAACTGCTCCTGTTCGGTGAGGCCCGTTTCGCTGGCGTGGTCCACGGTCGAGGTGGCGGAATCGGGTGAGGGCAGGCGGCTCTTGTCGATCTTGCCGTGGTCGGTGACCGGCAACGCGGCCAGGGGGATGTAGGCCGAGGGGCGCATGTAGTCCGGCAGGTTCGCGGCCACCTGTGCGGCCACTTCGCTGCGCAGCTGTTCGGTCCAGGCCGCCACGCCATGGGTCGGCACCACGTAGGTGACCAGGCGCCAGTCGCCATCGCCGTAATCGTGACCGGCCACGTGGGCGGCGGCTACGGCGGGGCTGGCTTGCAGGCACGCTTCGACTTCGCCCGGCTCGATGCGGAACCCACGGATCTTCAGCTGTTCATCGCAACGACCGGCGTAGCGGTACTCGCCATCGTCTCCCAGTACCAGCAGGTCGCCGGTGCGATAGGCACGGCTCGAGGTGCCCGGCAACTGGACGAAGCGTTCGGCGTTCAGGGCAGGACGATTCAGGTAGCCCAGGGCGACCCCGGCGCCTTCGATGTACAGCTCACCGGCGTTGCCTTGGGACACTGGTTGTTGATCGGCGTCGAGCAGGTGCAGGCGCCAGCCGTCCAGCGGCGCGCCGATGGACACCATGGCGGCGCTTTCCAGATCCTGGCCACGCACGCGTTTGAAGGTGGTGTGGACGGTGGCTTCGGTGATGCCGTACATGTTGATCAAGGCCGGCTTCTGATCGCCATGGCGCTCAACCCACGGCCGCAGTACGGTGGCGGGCAGTGCCTCGCCGCCGAACACCACGTAGCGCAGGGCCAGTGGCGCACTGGCAGAGCGGTCCGCCTCATCCAGGCCGCGGAACGCCGATGGCGTCTGGCTCAGGACAGTCACGCCCTGGTCGGCCAGCCATTGACGCGTGCCACTTGGCGAGCGCGAAACATCGTAGGGCACCACGGCGACGTGGCCACCGTGGGCGAGGGCGCCCCAGATTTCCCACACCGAAAAGTCGAAACCGATGGAGTGGAACATCGACCAGACGTCGTTTTCGGTGAAGGCGAACGAGCGCTGGGTACTTTCCAACAGGCGACTGACGTTACCGTGCGCCACCAATACGCCCTTGGGCTCACCGGTGGAACCGGAGGTATAGATGACATAGGCCGCGGCCTCGTCGGGGTTGCGTTGGTCGTTGGCGGGCAGCGGTTGCAGGGTCGGGCCGGCCAGCAGTTCGGCCAGGGACAGGACGCGTACGGACGCGCTCGGCGGCAGGTCGGCGAGTTCACCGATCATCAGGCCCAGGCCGCTGTCGCGCACGATGTGTTCGACACGTTTACCGGGGTATTGCGGGTCGACCGGGACGTAGGCGCCGCCGGCCTTGAGGATACCCAGCAGGCTGATGACCAGGTCGACGCCACGTGGCAGGCACATCCCCACCAACATACCGTCCTGGACGCCTTCCTGGCGAAGCCTGGCCGCCAACTGCGACGAAGCCGTGTCGAGTTGTGCGTAGCTCAATGAGCGAGAGGCGTCGGAAACCGCGGTTCGCTCAGGGAATTCACGGGCCCGGGCGACGAATGTTTCATGCAGGAATGCACCGGGCGTGAGAGGGGCTGGCGCGGGATTGACCGATCCGCCAGTGTTCTTAATCGGCATGACTAACGCTCCTGTTAAATGCCAGGCACAGCGTGTTTGCATGTTGCGCAAACCGATGTGCTCGAGACGTCACTGCGACCCACGGCATCGTTTGCGGTACCTGTGCAATTCGCAGCTGACGCATTTCAGCACCGACTTCGTGTCGGCGTCTGTCGCGGGAAATGGGGACAAGAATTTGCCGCTCCGCAAACGGCTCAAGTAGACACCATGACCCCCTCTGTCCCGGTTTGCGGTGCCAGACATCACCGCGGATCAGTGTTTTTATCCTTGCCCGATGGTGGGGCGCATTGGTCCGGCCCTGCGACGTGGATCCGATGATCCGTGGTTCAGGAGTTATTCATGAGTCTTCAAACTGACGCATCGCCCGTCATGCCCGCTGACGGGATGGCGGATTCGCTTGTCTGGCCAGGTCACGGGGCCGGTGAATCGGTCAGGCTGTCATTGCTCGCCGACGGTTTGAGTTTGCCGGTGGTGATCGAACCGATCGAACCGGGGCTGGATCCTTCGCTGTGGGCCAACACCCATCGCGAGGCTATCGAGGCGTTGCTGTGTCGTCACGGCGCGGTGCTGTTTCGTGGTTTTGACCTCGGCTCGGTGCCGGCCTTCGAGGCGTTCGCCGAAGCCTTGTCGCCCGGGTTGCACGGCAGCTACGGCGACTTGCCGAAGAAGGAGGGCGGACGCAACGTCTACCGCTCCACGCCGTATCCCGAGCGCGAGATGATCCTGTATCACAACGAGAGCTCGCACCTGGAAAGCTGGCCGCGCAAGCAATGGTTCTATTGCGAGCAGCCGTCACGGGTTGGCGGTGCGACGCCGCTGGCCGACATCCGCCAAGTGCTGCAAAGCCTGCCGCCGCAGGTGGTGGCTCGGTTCGAACAAAAAGGCCTGATGTACAGCCGCACCTTTACTGCTGGCGTCGAGCCGAGTTGGGCATCGTTCTTCGGCACCAGCGACCGCGAGGCCGTCGAACAGCGATGCCGGGAACAGGGCACCGATTTCGAATGGCTCGACGACGACACCCTGCAGGTGCGCACCCTCTGTCCAGCGGTTATCCAACATCCGGTGACCGGGGAGCGGGCTTTTTTCAACCAGGTGCAGCTGCACCATCCGTTCTGTCTCGGCGAGGAAATGCGCGAAGACCTGCTCGATATGTTCGGCGCCGATCGTCTGCCGCGCATGGTCAGTTACGGCGATGGAACGCCGATTGAAGACGACGTCATGGCGTTGCTCGGCGAGGCCTATGAGGCCTGTGCGGTCAGGTTCGCCTGGCGCAAGGGCGATGTGGTGATGCTCGACAACATGTTGGCCGCCCACGCTCGCGATCCTTACGAGGAACCACGCCTTATCGTTGTGGCGATGGGCGAAATGACCGCCCGGGGCGATGTATGGCGACCGGCGTGAGCCCTTTCGCGACTCCATTGAAGGATAGCAACCCATGAAAAAAGAGAAGAAAGCGAAGAAGCCCAAAGCGGGCTCGGTCATGCGCCTGTTGTGGCGTAACCATCCCTGGCTGACGCTCTTTACGTTGATCTGCGGTGTCATCAGCGGGGTGGCGTCCATCGCGGTGGTGAGCGTGATCAACGACGCTCTCTACAATGACGGCTCGCGCCTGCAGGCGCTGTACTGGTTCATCGGGCTCAGTGCCACGGCGCTGATCCTGCGCAACGGTGCGGCGTTGTTCCCGGCCTACGCCAGCATGCGGATCATGACGCGCTTGCGCATTGCGCTTTGTCGCAAGATTCTCGCCACGCCACTGGAAGAAGTGGACCGGCGCGGCCCGCCCAATGTGCTGACGATGTTGACCAACGACATCCCGCAATTGAATACGACATTGATCATCATGCCTACCATCCTGGTGGAGACGACGGTCTTTCTGTTCGGCATCGGCTACCTGGCCTACCTGTCGTGGGTCGTGCTGGCCTTGACGGTGTCACTGATGATCCTGGGGGTGGGGCTGTATCTGTTCTTCTTTTCCTGTGGCGTGCGGAACACCTCTCGTGTGCGGGACGAATACACCGCGTTCAATGAATACACCCACGCCCTGGTGTTCGGCCTCAAGGAACTCAAGCTCAATGGCGTGCGGCGTCGTTGGTTCGGTCGCTCGGCCATCGAGGCGTCTTCGACCCGTGTGGCGCGCTACAACTTCGTCGAGCGCCTGTGGTACACCGCTGCCGACAACGTTGGGCAATTCACGCTGTCGCTGCTGATCGGTTGCCTGCTGTTCGCCGCGCCCCTGGTCGGTGCCATCGAGCCGAAAATCATGACCGCCAGCGTCCTGGCGGTGTTGTACATCATGGGCCCGCTGTCGTTGCTGGTCGGGGCGATGCCCTTGCTGGCGGCGGGACGGGTGGCGTGTACGCGTCTTTCGGAATTCGGTTTCTCGATCAACGATCCGCACCCGGAGCCTATCGAGACCGACGTGCCCAAGGTTCATCTGCTGGAGCACAAGAAGTCCTGGAATCGCATCGAATTGAAAGCCGTGCGCATGCATTACCAGGAGCTGCACGCCGAGACCGGCTTCTCCCTGGGGCCCATCGACCTGACGGTGCAGGCCGGCGAGTTGATCTACATCGTCGGTGGCAACGGTTGCGGTAAAAGTACCTTGGCCAAGCTCCTCTGCGGGCTCTACATCCCCCAGGAGGGTGAGGTCCAGCTCGATGGCAAGCCTGTCACGGATGAAAATCGCAACGACTATCGCGATCTGTTCTCCGCGGTATTTTCCGATTTCCATCTGTTCAATCGCCTCATTGGCCCCGACGAAGAGGACGGCAGCCCGACACTGGCGAGCAAGTACTTGGAAACCCTGGGGCTGGCCGACAAGATCAAGATCGAAGGGCAGGGGTATTCAACCCTGAAGGCCTTGTCCTATGGCCAGCAAAAACGCCTGGCACTGGTGTGCGCCTACATGGAAGATCGGTCGGTCTACGTGCTGGACGAATGGGCCGCGGACCAGGATCCGCCATTCAAGAAGTTCTTCTACGAGGAACTGCTGCCCGACCTCAAGCGTCGTGGCAAGACGGTGCTGATCATTACCCATGACGACCAGTATTTCCAACTGGCCGATCGCATCATCAAGTTGTCGGATGGCCAGATCGTTTCCGACATCAACTGCGCCCTGCGCGACAAGCGAGCCTGATGCCCATTCAGGCTCCATCGTCCGGCTTGCGATGTCGCGACAGGACTGCTGAACACCCGTGATAAATGCTTGGCATCCCCCCGGCAGACGTGTATCCGCCGCCGGGTGGCGATGCCATGCAAGAACGCTCCGATCGTTCGACCGACCCCATGCCGCGCTGGCTAGCCGCGCGGATTTGCATCAACTCCAGGCGTGCCTGTTGCATTCAACCCGGGCAGCACTGACAAATCTCTGAGAAGGAACGTATGGAATTTATCTTTGCGCGTGCTGTGGATGGCGTTGTTGCAACAGGCCTGTCGGCTGACCGGTGTCATGAAAAACGCCGGGCCCCCAGGGCTTCGGGCAGTGCGTTGTGGGTGTGCGTGCGTGTGTCGGAGGGGCAGGTATGAATCAGTTTCTCCAGCTCTCGACAAGCTACCCTCTGACGACAGCACAGCGGGACATCTGGCTGGACCAGATGACCAAGGGCGATTCCCCCCTGTACAACATTGGTGGCTATCTCCATATCCAGGGCGCCGTCGACCCTGAGCGTTTTCAGCGGGCGGTCGACCTGTTGATTGAAAAATACGATGCCCTGCGTACGGTATTGCACTACGGCGCCGACGGCGTGCCCATGCAGACAATGGCCGAGACATTGGAGGCGCGGGTTCCCGTGCTGGATTTTTCCGATCGGCCCGACCCAGAGGCAGCGGTCCATGCCTGGATGCAACAACGGATGGCGGTCGCCATCAGGTTGGATGAAAGCCCGTTGTTCCGGTTCTATCTGGCTAAACTCGGTGACGCATCGTTTTATTTTGTGATGCACCTTCACCACATCATCCTGGACGGGTGGGGCGTCGGTTTGGTGCTGACTTCGCTGGGCGAACTCTATGACGCCCTGGAGAACGACCAGCCGCCTGACTTGTCGGCACCGTCCTATGTCGGATTCATCGACGAGGATGCCCGCTATCGTGATTCCCCTCGTTTCAAGCTCGATGAGGCGTACTGGCTGGACAAATACCAGGACGTTCCGGATCCACTGTTCATCGCGCGTCACCACGACCAACCACCCGGGGTCCTGGCTCCCAGTGCTCAAGCCTTGTATCGCTTCGCCCACACCTTGAGCGATCGAATCGATGTCCTGGCGCAAGCGCATCAGGCGTCACGTTTTTCGGTGCTGCTGGCTGCACTGTATGTCTTTTTCATACGGACCACCCAGCGTGATGAGTTGGTGATCGGCCTGCCGATCCTCAACCGCCCCAATGCAACCTTCAAGAAAACGGCGGGGTTGTTCACGCAGGTCAGTGCCGTGCGCTTCAAGTTCGCCAGCGACTTGTCATTTGGTGAGTTGATACGTGGCGTGACCCGCACACTCAAACAGGACTATCGCAACCAGCGGTTCCCCCTGAGCGAGATGAACCGTTCGCTAGAGTTGCGGCGCGATAACCGCGCGCAACTGTTCGACGTTTCGTTTTCCTATGAGCAGGAAGATCGTCGGTTCATGTTCGGACAGGCGCCGGCTCATTTTGTGATGGGCTCGAACGGCCAGGAACAGATGCCGCTGTCCATCCATATCCGAAGCAACCCGCACGACGACAATGCCTGGCTGCACTGGATCTACAACGAAAGCTATTTCCAGGCCGATGAAATCGAGTCGATGGCCGACCGATTCATGCATGTGCTGGAGCAGGGCTTGCGTGACGATACATTGCCGATCGAAGGCTTCGTTCTGCCGACTGCGGCCGAAGCGGACATGCTCCAGGCCTGGAACGCGAGCGATGCGCGCACGTATGAGCATGACCACACGATCCATGGGCTGTTCGAAGCGCAGGTGCGGGCGCGACCTGACGCGGTAGCGGTGCTGCATGAAGACCGTTGCCTGACTTATGGCGAACTCAACGCCCGGGCGAATCAGGTGGCGCACCGGTTGTTGATTCTCGGAGTCCACCCGGACGACCGCGTGGCGATCTGTGTTGAGCGCGGTCTGGACATGATCATCGGCCTGCTGGGCATTCTGAAGTCCGGTGCCGGCTATGTGCCGCTGGATCCGGCCTATCCCCAGGAACGCCTGGCATTCATGCTCGACGACAGTGCGCCGGTTGCTTTGCTCACTCAATCGACGCTGCAGGTTCAACTGCCGGCGTTGCAAGTCCCGGTGTTGTTGCTTGACCAGGCCGAAGCGGCGGGTATCACCGCCCAGTCACGCTACAACCCTGATGTGCGCACCCTGGCCTCACACCACTTGGCCTACGTGATCTATACCTCGGGTTCGACCGGATTGCCCAAGGGGGTGATGGTCGAGCACCGCAACGTCGCACGGCTGTTTTCGGCGACCCAGCCTTGGTTCGAATTTGGCCCGCAAGATGTGTGGGCGCTGTTCCATTCCTTCGCCTTCGATTTCTCGGTCTGGGAAATCTGGGGCGCGTTGACCCACGGCGGCCGCTTGCTGGTGGTGCCGCAACTGGTCAGCCGTTCTCCGCAAGACTGCTATGCGCTGTTGTGCGAGGCCGGGGTCACGGTGCTGAACCAGACGCCAAGTGCTTTCCGGCAGTTGATCGCGGCCCAGGGTGACAGCGACCTGTGCCACAGCCTGCGCCAGGTGATCTTTGGCGGTGAAGCGCTGGAAACCAGCATGCTCAAGCCGTGGTATGCCCGTGCGACCAATGCCGGGACACAACTGGTGAACATGTACGGCATCACCGAAACGACAGTGCATGTGACTTATCGTGCGTTGTGTGCCGCGGATGCGCAGTTGACCGGCGTCAGCCCGATCGGTAAGCGGATTCCCGATCTGCGCCTGTACCTGCTCGACAAGTACGGCCAACCGGTGCCAGTAGGCGTGGAGGGCGAGTTGTATGTGGGGGGCGCTGGCGTGGCGCGGGGTTACTTGAACCGGCCCCAGCTTGACGAAACGCGATTCCTGGCCGACCCGTTCGACGGTGGGGCTCATGCGCGAATGTACCGTACCGGAGACCTTGGCCGCTGGCTGAAAAATGGTGAACTGGAATACCTGGGGCGCAACGATGAACAGGTAAAGATCCGTGGTTTCCGCATTGAACTGGGCGAGATCGAAGCGAAGCTGGCGGTATGCGCGCAGGTGCGCGAAGCGGTGGTGATCGCCCGGGAAGACAACCCGGGGGACAAGCGCCTGGTGGCTTATGTGGTGGCCGACGCAGGTCGGCAACTCTCGGTGGCTGACCTGCGAGACCAATTGCTGGGCTTGTTGGCGGACTACATGGTGCCGAGTGCATTCGTGTTGCTGGATGCGCTCCCATTGACGACCAACGGCAAGCTGGACCGCAAAGCCCTGCCGGCGCCCGATTCACAGGCCTATGCCCGGCGCAGCTACGAAGCCCCGGAAGGCGAAGTGGAAACTGTCCTGGCCAGGCTTTGGGCCGAACTGCTTGGTGTGGAACAGGTGGGTCGACACGATCGGTTCTTCGAACTGGGCGGCCACTCCTTGCTGGCGGTCAAACTGATCGAACGCATGCGCCAGGTCAAGCTGCACGCCGATGTGGGGGTTCTGTTTGGCCAGCCGACGTTGGCATCGCTGGCCGCCGCCACGGGTGTCAGCAAGGGCATCGTGGTGCCGGACAACATGATTGCCCACGGGGTCGAATGCATCACATCGGACATGCTGCCACTGGCAACGCTGACCCAGGACGAGATCGATCGAGTGGTCGCGGCAGTGCCGGGCGGCGTGGACAATGTCCAGGATATCTACGGGCTCGTGCCGTTGCAGGAAGGCATCCTGTATCACCACCTGGCGACCGAGGAAGGCGATCCGTACCTGTTGCAGATTCTGTTGCGCATCGACAGTCGCGAACAGCTCGATGCTATTGTGCAGGCTTTGCAAGTGGCGATCGAGCGCCATGACATTCTGCGTACCTCGGTGGCGTGGGAGGGCTTGGGCGAGCCGGTCCAAGTGGTCTGGCGCCAGGCACAACTGATGGTCGAAGAGCTCGGGCTGGACGTGGCTGAAGGTGATATCGCTGGCCAGATGCAGCGCCGTTTCGATCCACGTCACACCCGCTTCGATCTGCGCCAGGCGCCGATGATGCGCCTTCATTTCACCGAAGATGTCGCCCACGGCAACTGGGTCGCGGTGTTGTTGTTCCATCACCTGATTGACGACGCCACCTCCCTGGGGATGCTGGGCAAGGAGATCGAGGCGCATCTGGAGGGCCGTTCGGCCGAACTTCCGGTATCGGTGCCTTACCGCAACTATGTGGCGCAGGTGCGGTTGGCCGGCAATCAGGAACACCATGAGGCGTTCTTCAGCGAGATGCTGGGGGACATAGACGAGCCGACATTACCGTTCGGTCTGCGGGATGTGCAGGGCGACGGCGTCGGTGTCGAAGAGACGGTGTTGCCGCTGGCCGCCGATCTGGCCCAGCGGTTGCGTACCCAGGCGCGGCGCCTGGGAGTGAGTACGGCCAGCCTGCATCACCTGGCTTGGGGTCAGGTGGTGGGGCGTTTGTCCGGTCGCCAGGATGTGGTGTTCGGCACGGTGCTGATGGGCCGCCTGCACAGTGGGCAGGAAGCCGGCCATGCCCTGGGCATGTTCGTCAACACGCTGCCCTTGCGCGTCGAAGCGGGGGGGCAGGGGGTATTGGCCGCGCTGAAAGCGACCCACGCACGGTTGGCGACCCTGCTGAGGCATGAACACGCGCCATTGTCCCTGGCGCAGCGTTGCAGCGGTGTCGCGGCGCCGACCCCCTTGTTCAGCGCGCTGATGAATTACCGGCAGACTGCCGTGGCGGCGCAGGCACCCAAGGCGGTCGGTGAAGGGCGTCGCTGGGCCGGGGCGCAAATTCTGAGTGGCGAAGAACGCACCAACTATCCGCTGACGCTGTCCGTGGACGATCTCGGTGACGGCTTCAGCCTGACCGTTCAAGCGGTGGTCGAAATCGGCGCGCGGCGTATCGGCGCCTATATGGAAGCGGCATTGACGAGTCTGGCGGCGGCGTTGGAGCGTGCGGTTGAATCGCCCCTGGCGGATTTGACGATTTTGCCGGCATTGGAACGCGAGCAACTGCTGGTGGCATTCAACGCCACCGAGGCGGATTATCCGCAGCAGCAGATGGTTCATGGTTTGTTCGAAGAACAGGCCCAGCGTACGCCGGATGCGGTGGCGGTGATCCGGGGTGAGCAGCGCCTGACTTATCACGAGTTGAACGAGCGGGCCAACCGCCTGGCCCATTACCTGCGCAAGCAGGGTGTGGAGCCCGATTCGCGAGTGGCGATCTGCGTTGAACGCGGCATCGACATGGTCGTGGGGCTGCTGGCGATCCTCAAGGCAGGCGGCGGTTATGTACCGCTGGACCCGGCGTACCCGCTGGACCGGATTGCCTACATGCTGGACGACAGCGCGCCGGCTGCGGTGTTGGCGCAGACAGCGACCCTTGAGTTGCTGGCGGAAGCATCGATGCCAGTGATCAATCTCGACAGCGGCGATTGGCAGGACGAATCCGTCCAGAATCCCGAGGTCACTGAGCTGACGTCCTCGCACCTGGCCTATGTCATCTACACCTCGGGTTCGACCGGTCTGCCTAAAGGCGTGATGATCGAACACCGCAACACGGTGAACTTCCTGACCTGGGCCCATCGCTCATTTGACGCTCAAACCCTGTCAAAAACCCTGTTCTCGACGTCGCTGAACTTCGACCTGGCGGTCTACGAGTGCTTCGCGCCGCTGACCTCGGGCGGCAGCATCGAAGTGGTCACTAATGTGCTGGAACTGCAGCAGGGCGAGCACGACATCACGCTGATCAACACCGTGCCGTCGGCGCTCAAGGCCTTGCTGGAATCGGGTGGGCTGGGCGAGGGCGTCGACACGGTCAACGTCGCCGGTGAAGCGCTCAAGCGCAGCCTGGTTGAAACCTTGTTCGAACAGACCCAGGTCAAGCGCCTGTGCAACCTCTACGGCCCTTCGGAAACCACGACCTATTCAAGTTGGGTGTCGATGGCTCGCGAAGACGGGTTTGCCGCGCACATCGGCAAACCGGTGGCGAACACCCAGTTCTATCTGCTGGACGAGCACAAACAACCCGTGCCGCTGGGCGTGCCGGGCGAAATCTACATCGGTGGTGCCGGGGTCGCTCGCGGTTATCTCAACCGTGATGACCTGACGGCCGAGCGTTTCCTGAAAGATCCATTCAGCACGACTCCAAACGCCCGTATGTACAAAACCGGTGACCTGGGCCGCTACCTGCCGGACGGGAACATCGAGTACCTGGGCCGCAATGACGACCAGGTGAAGATCCGTGGTTTCCGCATCGAACTGGGCGAGATCGAAGCCAAGCTCGCCCAGGCTCCCAACATCAAGGAAACCGTGGTCCTGGCCCGGGAAGACGTGCCGGGCGACAAACGCCTGGTCGCCTATTTCACCCAACACTCGCCGGACGAAACAGTAGAGATCGAAGCCCTGCGCACGCACCTGCAAGCGCAATTGCCGGCCTACATGGTGCCGGTGGCCTACGTGCGCCTGGATGCGTTGCCACTGACGCCGAACGGCAAGCTCGACCGCAAGGCCCTGCCGGCACCGGATCTGGATGCCGTCATCACCCGTGGCTACGAAGCTCCGCAAGGCGAAACCGAAACCACCCTGGCGCAGATCTGGCAAGACGTGCTCAAGGTCGAACGCGTCGGCCGGCACGACCATTTCTTCGAACTGGGCGGGCATTCCCTGCTGGCCGTCAGCCTGATCGAGCGGATGCGCCAGGCCGGCTTGAGCGCCGATGTGCGCATACTATTCAATCAACCGACCTTGGCCGCGCTGGCTGCCGCAGTGGGCACTGGCAACGAGGTGACTGTCCCGGCAAACCTGATTCCTTTGGGTTGCGAACACATCACCCCAGCCATGCTGCCGCTGGCGAAGTTGAGTCAGGAGGCCATCGACCGTATCGTATCGACGGTGCCAGGCGGTGCGCGCAACGTGCAGGACATCTATCCGCTGGCGCCGCTGCAGGAAGGCATTCTTTACCATCACCTGGCCGCCGAACAAGGCGATCCTTATGTGCTGCAAGCGCAGTTCACCTTCGATAGCCGCGAACGCCTGGACGATTTCACCCAGGCCTTGCAGGGTGTGATCGACCGCCACGACATCTTGAGGTCATCCATGGCCTGGGAAGGGCTGGACGAGCCGGTGCAAGTGGTCTGGCGCAAGGCGGTACTGGGTGTTGAACACGTCATCCCGCACGATGAGGAGGGTGACATTCTCGCTCAGTTGAAGGCGAGCTTCGACGTCAGTCACCACCGCCTGGATATCCGCCAGGCGCCGTTGATGCGCGTTCGGTTCGCTCAGGACGCCGTCAACCAGCGTTGGTTGGCGACCTTGCTGGTCCATCACATGGCGCTCGACCACACGGCGCTGGAAGTGATGCGCCACGAGATACAGATGCACTTGCAGGGCCACGCTGGTCAGTTGGGCGACGCGGTGCCTTATCGCAACTATGTGGCCCAGGTGTGCCTGGGTGTGAGTCGTGAAGAGCACGAAACGTTTTTCCGCGCGATGCTCGGCGACATCGACGAGCCGACGCTGCCGTTCGGCTTGCAGGATGTCCGTGGCGATGGCAGCAGTATCGAAGAAGCCCAGCAGGCCATCTCGACGGAGCTGAGCCGCCGTCTGCGCCTGCAGGCGCGCCAATTGGGCGTGAGTGCCGCGAGCCTGTATCACCTGGCCTGGGCCCAGGTGCTGGGCCGGGTTTCGGGTCGCGAGGACGTGGTGTTAGGCACCGTGTTGATGGGGCGGATGCAGGGCGGCGAAGGGGCCGACCGGGCCTTGGGAATGTTCATCAATACCTTGCCGATCAGTGTGCAAGTCGGTGCACAAAGCGTGCGCGACGGCGTGCTGACGACCCATGCGCGGCTGAGCGGGCTGTTGGGCCATGAGCATGCTTCCCTGGCGTTGGCCCAACGTTGCAGTGGCGTGGTTGCACCGACGCCATTGTTCAGTGCATTGCTCAACTACCGTCATTCGGTCGCCGAGCCTAATGCGTTACAAGCGTCGTCGACCTGGGAAGGGATCGAGGAAGTGGGCGGCGAAGAACGCACCAACTATCCACTGGTGCTGTCCGTGGATGATCTCGGCGAAGGCTTCAGCCTGACCGTTCAGGCAGTGGCCGAAATCGGCGCACGGCGGATCGGCGCCTACATGGAAGCGGCATTGACGAGCCTGGTCGTGGCGTTGGAGTGTGCGGCTGGAACGTCATTGTCTGATTTGACGATCTTGCCAGCGCAGGAGCGTGATCGGTTGCTGGTGACATTCAACGCCACCGAGATCGACTATCCGCAGCAGCAGACGATTCATGGCCTGTTCGAAGAACAGGTCCAGCGTACGCCGGATGCCGTGGCGGTGATCCGTGGCGAGCAACGCCTGACGTATCACGAGTTGAACGAGCGGGCCAACCGCCTGGCCCATTACCTGCGCAAACAGGGCGTAGAGCCCGATTCGCGGGTGGCGATTTGCGTCGAGCGTGGTATCGACATGGTCGTGGGGTTGTTGGCGATTCTCAAGGCCGGCGGCGGTTATGTGCCGCTGGACCCGGCGTATCCGCTGGACCGGATTGCCTACATGCTGGACGACAGTGCGCCGGCGGTGGTGTTGGCGCAGACGGCGACCCTTGAATTGCTGGCAGCAGCCTCGATGCCAGTGATCGATCTCGACAGTGGTTTGTGGCAGGACGAGTCCGTCCAGAATCCGGAGGTGGCCGAGCTGACGTCCTCACACCTGGCCTATGTCATCTACACCTCAGGTTCGACTGGTCTGCCCAAGGGCGTGATGATCGAACACCGCAACACGGTGAACTTCCTGACCTGGGCCCATCGTTCTTTCGATTCGCAGACCTTGGCGAAGACCCTGTTCTCGACGTCGTTGAACTTCGACCTGGCGGTCTACGAGTGCTTTGCGCCGCTGACCTCGGGCGGCAGCATCGAAGTGGTCACTAATGTGCTGGAACTGCAACAGGGCGAGCACGACATCACGCTGATCAACACCGTGCCCTCGGCGCTCAAGGCCTTGCTGGAATCCGGCGGATTGGGCGAGGGCGTCGACACGGTCAACGTCGCCGGTGAAGCGCTCAAGCGCAGCCTGGTGGAGACGTTGTTCGAGCAGACCCAGGTCAAACGCCTGTGCAACCTCTACGGCCCTTCGGAAACCACGACCTACTCAAGCTGGGTATCGATGGCCCGCGAAGACGGGTTTGCCGCCCACATCGGCAAACCGGTGGCGAACACCCAGTTCTATCTGCTGGACGAGCACAAACAACCCGTGCCGCTGGGCGTGCCGGGCGAAATCTACATCGGTGGTGCCGGGGTCGCTCGCGGTTATTTGAACCGCGACGACCTCACGGCCGAACGCTTCCTGAAAGATCCGTTCAGCGCCGTTCCAAACGCCCGTATGTACAAAACCGGCGACTTGGGCCGCTACCTGCCGGACGGCAACATCGAATACCTGGGCCGTAACGACGACCAGGTGAAGATCCGCGGTTTCCGCATCGAGTTGGGCGAGATCGAAGCCAAGCTCGCGCAACACGCTGCCTTGAACGAAACCGTAGTCCTGGCCCGTGAGGACGTACCGGGCGACAAACGCCTGGTGGCTTATTTCACCCAGCATTCGCCAGACGAGTCGGTAGACATCGAAGCCTTGCGCGCCTATCTGCAGGCATTGTTGCCGAGCTACATGGTGCCGGTGGCTTACGTGCGCCTGGATGCGTTACCACTGACACCGAACGGCAAGCTCGACCGCAAGGCGCTGCCGGCGCCGGATCTGGATGCCGTCATCAGCCGCGGCTACGAAGCCCCGCAAGGCGAAACCGAAACCACCCTGGCGCAGATCTGGCAAGACTTGCTGGGCCTGCAACAGGTCGGTCGCCATGATCACTTCTTCGAACTGGGGGGGCATTCCCTGCTGGCGGTCACGCTGATCGAGCGCATGCGTCAGGCCGGCTTGAGTGCCGACGTGCGCATATTGTTCGGCCAGCCAACCCTCGCGGCGTTGGCGGCGGCAGTGGGAGGCAGCAACGAAATAGTGGTGCCAGTCAACCGGATCGCGCTCGACTGCGAGCGGATCACGCCTGACATGCTGACGCTGACCAGCCTCGACCAGGACGCCATCGACCGCATCGTGTCCACCGTACCGGGTGGTGCGCGCAACGTGCAGGACATCTATCCGTTGGCCCCCTTGCAGGAAGGCATCCTTTACCATCACCTCGCATCCGAACAAGGCGACCCTTACGTGCTGCAAACGCAGTTCGCCTTCGACAACCGCGAACGCCTCGACGCTTTCATCCAGGCCCTGCAAAGCGTCGTTGACCGCCACGACATCTTGAGGTCATCCATGGCCTGGGAAGGGCTGGACGAGCCGGTGCAAGTGGTCTGGCGCAAGGCGGTGCTGGGTGTTGAGCACGTCATCCCGCACGATGAGGAGGGTGACATTCTCGCCCAGTTGAAGGCGAGCTTCGACGTCAGTCACCACCGTCTGGATATCCGCCAGGCGCCGTTGATGTGCGTCCGATTCGCAGAGGACGCCGTCAACCAGCGTTGGCTGGCGACCTTGCTGTTCCATCACATGGCGCTCGACCACACGGCGCTGGAAGTGGTGCGTCACGAGATGCAGGCGCACCTCTCGGGCCAAGCCGGTCAGTTGGGCGATGCGGTGCCTTACCGTAACTATGTGGCCCAGGTATGCCTGGGTGTGAGTCGTGAAGAGCACGAAGCGTTTTTCCGCGCGATGCTCGGCGACATCGACGAACCGACGCTGCCGTTCGGCCTGCAGGATGTTCGTGGCGATGGCAGCGGTATCGAAGAAGCCCGACAGGCTATCGCGACCGACTTGAGTCGACGCCTGCGGACCCAGGCCCGTCGCCTGGGGGTGAGTGCGGCAGCCTTGCATCACCTGGCCTGGGCCCAGGTGCTGGGCCGGGTTTCGGGGCGCGAAGACGTGGTGTTCGGCACCGTGCTGATGGGGCGGATGCAGGGCGGCGAAGGCGCCGACCGTGCCTTGGGAATGTTCATCAACACCTTGCCGATTGGCGTGCAGGTCGGTGCGCAAAGCGTCCGCGACGCTGTACTGGCGACCCATACGCGGTTGAGCGGCTTGTTGGGCCATGAACATGCCTCCCTGGCGTTGGCCCAACGTTGCAGTGGCGTGATTGCACCGACGCCACTGTTCAGTGCATTGCTCAACTACCGTCATTCGGTCGCCGAGCCTATTGCGCTGCAAACCTCGTCAGCCTGGCAGGGTATCGAGATACTGGGGAGCGAAGAACGCACCAATTATCCGTTGACGATGAGTGTCGATGACCTGGGTAAAGACTTCAGCCTGACGGTGCTGGTCGAGTCTCGGGTGGGTGCCCAACGTATCTGCGGCTATATGCAGGTGGCGCTGGAAAGTCTGGTCGAGGCGTTGGAGCATGCGCCACAGACGCCGATGTGCAGCCTGGCAATATTGCCGCTGGCCGAACGTAAGCAACTCCTTGAAACCTGGAACGCGACAGCGGCGATCTATGCCCATGACCCGCTGATCCATCGGCAGTTCGAGGCCCAGGCCGCGGCACACCCGCAAGCGGTGGCAGTGGTGCATGCAGGCCAGACACTGACTTACTGTGAGCTCAACGCCCGGGCGAACCAGGTCGCGCATCGCCTGTTGGCCTTGGGCGTCTGCCCCGATGATCGAGTGGCGATCTGTGTCGAACGCAGCCTGGAAATGGTTGTCGGCCTGTTGGGCGTGCTGAAGGCCGGGGCCGGCTATGTCCCTGTGGACCCGGCCTACCCGGCGGAACGTATTGCCTACCTGTTGCAGGACAGCGCACCGGTTGCGGTGTTGGTGCAGGCCGTCACCCAGGGTTTGCTGGCCGCTGGCGCGGTGCCGGTCATCAATCTCGATAACGCCGGTTGGCAGGACGAGTCCGTCTCCAACCCCGCGGTGCCAGGGCTCGAAGCCCGTCACCTGGCATACGTGATCTACACGTCCGGCTCGACCGGTCTGCCCAAGGGCGTGATGGTCGAGCATCGCAACCTCAGCAACCTGGTGGGCTGGCATTGCCAGGCCTTTAATGTGAAACGCGGTAGCCGCACCTCCAGTGTCGCCGGTTTCGGTTTCGATGCGGCGGCCTGGGAGATCTGGCCTTCGTTGTGTGCGGGGGCGACGTTGCTGTTGCCACCGGCCCATGCGGGCAGCGAGGACGTCGGCGCGCTACTCGACTGGTGGCAGGCCCAGGCGCTGGATGTGTGTTTCCTGCCCACGCCCATTGCCGAATACGCGTTTGGCCGCAACCTGGGACACGATCAACTGCGCACCTTGCTGATTGGTGGCGACCGCCTGCGCAAGCTACCGGCCGATCTGCCCTTCGAACTGATCAACAACTACGGCCCCACGGAAACGACGGTGGTGGCTACCTCGGGGCGGATCGATGCCTCGCAGGCGGTGTTGCATATCGGTAAGCCGGTGGCCAACACCCAGGTCTACCTGCTCGATGCCCACCTGCAACCGGTTCCCGTAGGCGTGGCAGGTGAGCTGTACATTGGTGGCGCCGGGGTTGCCCGGGGTTATTTGAACCGTGGGCAATTGACCGCCGAGCGCTTTGTGAAGGACCCGTTCAGCCTTGTGCAGGACGCGCGGATGTACCGCACCGGTGACCTGGGGCGCTACTTGCCGGACGGCAACATCGACTACCTGGGGCGCAACGACAGCCAACTGAAGATCCGTGGCTTGCGTATCGAGCTGGGTGAAATAGAAGCCAGGCTCGGCGCTTGCGCCGGAGTCCGGGAGGCCGTTGTCGTCGCGGTGGGAGAGGCCCCGGATGACCAGCGCCTGGTGGCGTATTACACGGCGCACGACACCCTGGATCAAGCGCTGACAGCCGATAGCCTGCGCGAACAATTGCAGGTGCACCTGCCCAGCCACATGGTGCCGGCGGCCTACATGTGCCTGGACGCCTTGCCTTTGACCCCGAACGGTAAACTCGACCATCGGGCCTTGCCTGTCCCGGACAGCGAGGCCTATTCGGGACGCGGCTACGCAGCCCCGCAAGGCGAAGTCGAAACGGCATTGGCGCGGATCTGGTCCGAGCTGCTCAAGGTCGAGCAGGTGGGTCGTTACGACAATTTCTTTGAGCTGGGCGGGCATTCGCTCATGGCCGTCAGCCTGATCGAGCGGATGCGCCAGGTCGGCTTGAGCGCCGACGTGCGCGTGCTGTTCAGTCAACCGACCCTGGCCGCGCTGGCCGCCGCCGTTGGTAGTGGCAGTGAGGTCAGTGTCCCGGCGAACTTGATTCCCTTGGACTGTGAACACATTACCCCGGCGATGCTGCCGCTGGTCGCTCTGGACCCGCACGCCATCGAGCGCATCGTATCGACAGTACCGGGGGGGGCGCGCAATGTGCAGGACATCTATCCGCTGGCCCCGCTACAGGAAGGTATTCTCTACCATCACCTCTCGGCCGAGCAGGGCGATCCCTACCTGCTCCAGACGCTGTTCGCTTTCGAGACCCAGGACCGTCTGGAGGACTTCGCGCGCGCGTTGCAACAGGTTATCGATCGTCACGACATTCTCAGGACGTCGATACGTTGGGAGGGATTCGAGCAACCCTTGCAGATCGTCTGGCGCAAAGCGCTGCTGAGACGGCAAGAGGTCGCCTTGGACCCGGTCGACGGCGATGCCGCGGCGCAACTGTATGAACGCTTCGATTCCAGGCATCACCGTCTGGATATTACCCAGGCACCGATGCTGCGTCTTGTGCATGCCCACGACACGGATAATGACCGTTGGCTGGCGATGCTGCTGTTCCACCACATGACGCTGGACCACACCGCGCTGGACGTGATGCAACACGAAATACAGGCCTGTCTCTCGGGAGAGGCGGCGCAGTTGGGCGCCGCGATGCCGTATCGCAACTATGTGGCCCAGGCCCGTCTGGGTGTGAGTGGCGAAGCCCACGAACGTTTTTTCCGCGACATGCTCGGCGACGTCGACGAGCCGACGCTACCGTTCGGCTTGCAGGATGTGCAAGGCGATGGCAGCGACATCGAGGAGGTCCGCCAGGACGTCGCGGCCGACCTGAGTCGCCGGTTACGGGGCCAGGCGCGTCAGCTCGGGGTGAGCGCGGCGAGCCTGTATCACCTGGTCTGGGCGCAAGTCCTGGGCCAGGTGTCGGGCAAGGACGATGTGGTGTTCGGCACGGTGCTGATGGGCCGGATGCAGGGCGGCGAGGGCGCCGATCGGGCGTTGGGCATGTTCATCAATACGCTGCCCTTGCGGGTGAGCGTGGCGCAAGCCGGCGTCCGTGCCGGCGTCAAGGAGACCCATGCCCGCCTGACCGCGTTGCTGGCCCATGAACACGCTTCCTTGGCGTTGGCGCAACGTAGCAGTGGCGTGCAAGCGCCAACACCATTGTTCAGTGCCTTGCTCAACTACCGTCATACCGGAGCGACAACCGCGATCGAGCTGTTGCCGGCCTGGGACGGTATCCAGATACTCAGTAGCGAGGAACGGACCAACTACCCGTTGACGTTGTCGGTGGACGATCAGGGCGAAGCGTTCAGCTTTACCGTCATGACCCCGGCACGCATTGGTGCGCAGCGGCTTTGTGGTTATGTGCAGCACACATTGGAAAACCTGGTCGGCATGCTCGAGCAGACGCCGGACCAGCCGTTGCAGCACCTGTCGATCCTGCCGGCCTTGGAACGTGAACAACTGCTGGTGACATTCAACGCCACCGAGGCGGATTATCCGCAGCAGCAGACGGTTCATGGGTTGTTCGAGGACCAGGCCCAGCGTACGCCGGAGGCGGTGGCGGTGATCCGTGGCGAGCAGCGCCTGACTTATCACGAGTTGAACGAGCGGGCCAACCGCCTGGCCCATTACCTGCGCAAACAGGGCGTGGAGCCGGATTCGCGGGTGGCGATCTGCGTTGAACGCGGCATCGACATGGTCGTGGGGCTGCTGGCGATCCTCAAGGCTGGCGGCGGTTATGTGCCGCTGGACCCGGCGTACCCGCTGGACCGGATTGCCTACATGCTGGACGACAGCGCGCCGGCTGCGGTGTTGGCGCAGACAGCGACCCTTGAGTTGTTGGCGGAAGCATCGATGCCAGTGATCAATCTCGACAGCGGCGATTGGCAGGACGAATCCGTCCAGAATCCCGAGGTGGCCGAGCTGACGTCCTCGCACCTGGCTTATGTCATCTACACCTCCGGTTCGACCGGTCTGCCCAAGGGCGTGATGATCGAGCACCGCAACACGGTGAACTTCCTGACCTGGGCTCATCGTTCGTTCGATGATGCCACGTTGTCGAAAACCCTGTTCTCGACGTCGCTGAACTTCGACTTGGCCGTCTATGAATGCTTCGCGCCGCTGACCTCGGGTGGCAGCATCGAAGTGGTCACTAATGTGCTGGAACTGCAGCAGGGCGAGCACGACATCACCCTGATCAACACCGTGCCGTCGGCGCTCAAGGCCTTGCTGGAGTCCGGTGGGCTGGGCGAGGGTGTCGACACGGTCAACGTCGCCGGTGAAGCCTTGAAGCGCAGCCTGGTTGAAACCTTGTTCGAACAGACCCAGGTCAAGCGCCTGTGCAACCTCTATGGCCCGTCGGAAACCACGACCTATTCAAGCTGGGTGTCGATGGCTCGCGAAGACGGGTTTGCCGCACACATCGGCAAACCGGTGGCGAACACCCAGTTCTATCTGCTGGACGAGCACAAACAACCCGTGCCGCTGGGCGTGCCGGGTGAAATCTACATCGGTGGTGCCGGGGTCGCTCGTGGTTATTTGAACCGCGACGACCTGACGGCTGAACGCTTCCTCAAGGACCCGTTCAGGACGGCTCCGAACGCCCGCATGTACAAAACCGGCGACTTGGGCCGCTACCTGCCGGACGGCAACATCGAATACCTGGGCCGTAACGACGACCAGGTGAAGATCCGCGGTTTCCGCATCGAGTTGGGCGAGATCGAAGCCAAGCTCGCGCAACACGCTGCCTTGAACGAAACCGTAGTCCTGGCCCGTGAGGACGTACCGGGCGACAAACGCTTGGTGGCTTATTTCACCCAGCATTCGCCAGACGAGTCGGTAGACATCGAAGCCTTGCGCATCTACCTGCAGGCATTGTTGCCGAGCTACATGGTGCCGGTGGCTTACGTGCGCCTGGATGCGTTGCCACTGACGCCGAACGGCAAGCTCGACCGCAAGGCCCTGCCGGCACCGGACCTCGATGCGCTGATCACCCGTGGCTACGAAGCCCCGCAAGGCGAGGTCGAGATCAGCCTGGCGCAGATCTGGCAAGACGTGCTCAAGGTCGAACGCGTCGGCCGTCACGACCATTTCTTCGAACTGGGCGGCCATTCGCTGTTGGCGGTCACGCTGATCGAGCGCATGCGCCAGGCCGGCTTGAGCGCCGACGTGCGCGTACTGTTCGGCCAGCCCACCCTGGCCGCGCTGGCGGCGGCAGTGGGGGGCGGCAGCGAAATCGACGTGCCGGTCAACGGCATCCCGTTCGGCTGCGAGCGGATCACACCTGACATGCTGACGCTCACCAGCCTCGACCAGGACGCCATCGACCGCATCGTGTCGACCGTTCCAGGTGGGGCGCGCAACGTGCAAGAGATTTATCCAGTGGCACCGTTGCAGGAAGGCATTCTTTACCATCACCTGTCGGCCGAGCAGGGCGATCCCTATGTCTTGCACGCGCAATTTGCCTTTGACAGCCGCGAACGCCTCGACGGGTTCACCCAGGCCCTGCAAAGTGTCATTGACCGCCACGACATCTTGCGCACCGCGATTCTCTGGGAAGGTCTCGACGGGCCTCGACAAGTGGTCTGGCGCGAAGCGCGGCTGGGGCTTGAAGAATTGGTGCTGGACCCGCAGGCCGGAGCGATCGCCCAACAGCTGCAGCACCGTTTCGACGTCCGGCACTATGCCCTGGACATGACCCAGGCACCGCTGATGCGCCTGGCCTTTGCCCAAGACAAGCCGAACCAGCGCTGGGTAGCGATGCTGTTGTTCCATCACATCGCCCTCGATCACGCGGCGCTGAAAGTCGTACAGAGCGAGATGCAGGCCTACCTGCTGGGGCAGGCCGGTCAATTGGACGTTCCGGTACCGTATCGCAACTACGTGGCCCAGGCGTGCTTGGGTGTGGATCGTGAAGCGCAGGAAGGGTTCTTCCGTGAGATGCTGGGTGATGTCGACGAACCCACGCTGCCGTTCGGTTTGCAGCAGGTGCAGGGTGACAGCCATGACATCGAGGATGCGAGCCTGGTGCTCGACGGCGACTTGAGTCGTCGGTTGCGGCGCCTGGCACGCCAGTCGGGCGTGGGCGTTGCCAGTTTGCATCACTTGGCCTGGGCCCAGGTGCTGGGGCAAGCGTCCGGCAAGCAGGACGTGGTGTTTGGCACCGTATTGATGGGGCGGATGCAGGGCGGCCAGGGTGCTGACCGTGCGTTGGGCATGTTCATCAACACCTTGCCCCTTCGTGTGAGCGTGGGCGATCAGGCCGTCAAGGCCGGCGTCAAGGCGGTCCATGGGCAATTGACCGCACTGTTGGGCCACGAGCACGCCTCGCTGGCAGTGGCCCAGCGTTGCAGCGGCGTGGCGGCACCACTGCCGCTGTTCAGCGCCTTGTTGAACTACCGCAACTCCAGCGAACAGGCCGATACAGAAGCGGCGCAGTTGGCCTGGCACGGCATTGAGACACTGGGTGGCGAAGCACGTACCAACTATCCATTGACGCTGTGTATCGACGACTTGGGTGAAGATTTCGCCCTGACCGTCCTGGCCACGAGCGGTGTCGGTGCGCAGCGAGTCTGTGCCTACATGGCGACCGCGCTGCAAAGCTTGGCAACGGCGTTGGAATCCGACCCGACATCACGCTTGCAAACGCTGGCGGTACTGCCGCAAGCCGAGCGTCATCAGGTACTGACCGGCTTCAATACCACTGCCCGACGCTATCCTCAGGACAGGACCGTCCATGGCCTGTTCGAGGCGCAAGCCAACGAGCGTCCGCAAGCCGTTGCCGCCGTGCACAACGAGCACAGCCTGACCTACGCCGAGTTGAACCACCGGGCCAATCGCCTGGCCCGTCATCTGGTTGGTCTCGGCGTGCGACCGGGGGATCGGGTGGCGATTGCGCTGGAGCGTTCGCTCGAGCTGCTGGTCAGCCAACTGGCGATCCTCAAGTGCGCCGCCGTCTATGTCCCACTGGATGTCAGCGCGCCTCTGGAGCGTCAGCAGTTCATGGTGCAGGACAGCGGGGCACAGGTCGTGCTGACGTCGGGCACGGCGGTAGCGCCTGAAGCCTCGCAACGGGTCGATCTGGATACGCTGGTCTTCAATGAAGCCGCCGATAACCTCCACCTGACGCAAAGCGGCGAATCGGTGGCCTACATCATGTACACCTCCGGCTCCACCGGCACCCCGAAAGGCGTGCTGGTGCCACATCGGGCGATCAACCGACTGGTGATCAACAACGGCTACGCCGAGTTCAACGCCCAGGACCGGGTGGCCTTTGCCTCCAACCCGGCCTTCGATGCCAGCACCCTCGACGTCTGGGCACCGTTGCTCAACGGCGGTTGCGTGGTGGTGGTCGACCAGGACGTGCTGCTGACACAGGAACGTTTTGCGGCGCTGCTGCAAGAGCAATCGGTCAGCGTGCTGTGGATGACCGCCGGCCTGTTCCATCAATACGCCGCGGGGCTGATGTCGGTGTTCGCCCAGCTGCGCTACCTGATCGTCGGTGGTGATGTACTCGACCCAGCGGTGATCGGCCGAGTCCTGAAGGAAGGCGCGCCGCTGCACCTGCTCAACGGCTACGGCCCGACCGAAGCCACCACCTTTACCACCACCCATGAGATCAAGAGCGTGGGCGAGGGCGGTATTCCCATCGGTCGCCCGATTGGCAACACCCGTGTCTACGTGCTGGATGCCAACCAACAGCCGGTGCCCATCGGCGTGGCCGGCGAGTTGTACATCGGTGGCGATGGCGTGGCGAAAGGGTACTTGAATCGTCCCGAGCTGAGCGCCGAGAAGTTCGTCGCCGACCCGTTCAATGCCGATCCCGGTGCCTTGCTCTACCGCACCGGCGACCTGGCGCGCTGGCGGGCGGACGGCACGGTGGATTACCTGGGGCGTAACGACGACCAGGTGAAGATCCGTGGTTTCCGTATCGAACTGGGCGAGATCGAAGCCCGGTTAGGCCAGCATGACGAGGTCAAGGATGTCGTGGTGCTGGTGCGCGAAGACGTCCCGGGTGAGAAGCGCCTGGTGGCGTACTTCACGCCGCGGGACCTGGACGTTGCGCCACACATCGAGACCCTGCGTACTCATTTGCAGGGGCAATTGCCGGACTACATGATTCCGGTGGCCTACATTCGCCTCGACACACTGCCGTTGACCGCCAACGGCAAGCTCGACCGCCGCGCACTGCCGGCGCCGGACAGCGAAGCCTACGTCAGCCGTGAGTATGAAGCGCCGCAAGGCGAGGTCGAGCAGCTCTTGGCACAACTCTGGGCCGAGCTGCTCAGGGTTGAGCAAGTGGGTCGCCATGACAATTTCTTCGAACTGGGCGGCCATTCGCTGTTGGCCGTCACGCTGATCGAACGCATGCGCCAGGTCGGCTTGAGCGCCGACGTGCGAGTGTTGTTCGGTCAGCCGACCCTGGCCGCACTGGCCGCGGCGATTGGCAGCGGCAGGGAAGTCAGCGTTCCGGCGAACGTGATTCCTTTGCATTGCGAACACATCACCCCTGATCTGTTACCGCTGGTCAACCTGTCCCAGGCCGCCATCGACCGACTCGTCGCCACGGTGCCGGGTGGTGCGCGCAACGTGCAGGACATCTACCCGCTGGCGCCGCTGCAGGACGGCATTCTCTACCATCACCTGGCCGCCGAGCAGGGCGACCCCTATGTGCTGAAAACCGTGTTCGAACTGCAAAGCCGCGACCGCTTGGCGGCGTTTGTGGACGCGCTGCAATACGTCATCGATCGCCACGACATCCTGCGCACCAGTGTGGTGTGGCAAGGCTTCGACGCACCGATCCAAGTGGTGTGGCGCGAAGCGAAGCTGCATCTGGAAGAGATCGCCCTGGACATTGCCAAGGGCGAGATCACGGCGCAGTTGCAGGAGCGTTTCGACCCGCAACGCTACCGGCTGGACATCACCCAGGCCCCGCTGATGCGTCTGGTCTTTGCCGAAGACGCGCTCAACCAGCGTTGGGTCGCGGTGTTGTTGTTCCACCATATGGCCCTCGACCACACGGCGTTGGAAGTGGTGCAGCAAGAGATGCAGGCGCACCTGCTGGGCCAAACCGACCAACTGCCCGTGGCGATGCCGTACCGCGCCTATGTGGCGCAAGCGCGCCTTGGGGTGAGTCAACAAGAGCACGAAGGGTTCTTCCGCGAGATGCTCGCCGATGTCGACGAGCCGACCTTGCCGTTCGGCTTGCAGGACGTGAGCGGCGACGGACAGGCCATCGAGCAGGCCCGGCAGGTTGTCGAGGCGACCTTGAGCCTGCGTCTGCGGGCGCAAGCCCGGCAGTTGGGCGTGAGTGCCGCCAGCTTGGTCCACTTGGCCTGGGCGCAGGTACTGGGGCGTGTGTCAGGCAAGGACGATGTGGTGTTCGGTACGGTCCTGTTGGGCCGGATGCAGAGCGGCGATGGTGCTGACCGGGCGCTGGGCATGTTCATCAATACCTTGCCGCTGCGGATCGACGTGAGCAGCCAAGGCGTGCGCGAGGGGGTGAAAGCCACTCACGCACGGCTGACCGGGTTGTTGGGCCATGAACACGCCTCGCTGGCCTTGGCCCAGCGTTGCAGCGGCGTGGTTGCGCCGCTGCCGCTGTTCAGCGCGCTGCTCAATTATCGGCACAGCGCCAGTGCAGCGGCCGAGGTCTCGAATGAAACCCAAGCCGCATGGCAGGGCATCGAGTTCCTGAGCAACGAAGAGCGGACCAATTACCCGCTGACCCTATCGGTGGATGACCTGGGCGATGGCTTCCTGTTGAGCGCCCTGGTAGTGCAGGGCATCGGTGCGGCGCGCATCTGCGCCTACATGCACACGGCCCTGGAAAGTCTGGTGCAGGCCCTCGAACACGCGCCCCAGACGCCACTCAACCGACTGGAGATCCTGCCGCAAAGCGAGCGCAATCAGTTGCTGGAGGACTTCAACGCCACCCAGCGCACCTATCCACATGAGCAGACCGTTCTGGCGCTGTTCGAGGCTCAGGCCACGTACCTGCCGCAGGCGATTGCAGCGGTGCATGGACAGCGGCAAGTGAGCTACGCGCAGTTGAACGAGCAGGCCAACCGCCTGGCCCATCACCTGATCGGCCTTGGCGTGCAACCGGACGACTGCGTGGCGATCCTGTTGCCACGTTCCATCGAGCTGCTGGCCAGCCAATTGGCGATCCTCAAGTGCGCGGCGGCCTACGTGCCGCTGGACCGCAACGCTTCCCTGGAACGCCAGGGCTTCATGCTCGACGACTGCCAGGCCAAGTGCCTGCTGACGTTCAGTACCGAGACCGTGCCCGAGGGTGCATCGCGCATCGACCTGGACACGCTGGACAGCCAGGGCCCGGTGCACAACCCGGCATTGGCGCAGTCCAGCGAGTCGATCGCCTACATCATGTACACCTCGGGCTCCACCGGGCAGCCCAAGGGCGTGCTGGTGCCACATCGGGCCATCAACCGCCTGGTGATCAACAACGGCTACGCCGACTTCAACGCGCAGGACCGCATCGCCTTCGCCTCGAATCCGGCGTTCGACGCCAGCACCATGGACGTCTGGGGCGCCTTGCTCAATGGCGGGCAGGTGGTGGTGATCGACCATGAAACCCTGCTTGAGCCGTCAAGGTTTGCCCAGGTCCTGCAGGACTCGGGCGTTACGGTGCTGTTCGTGACCACGGCAATCTTCAACCAATACGTGCAACTGATTCCCCAGGCCCTCGGCGGCCTGCGGATCCTGTTGTGCGGCGGCGAACGGGCCGATGTGGCGTCGTTCCGGCGCTTGCTGGACCTGGCGCCCGGTTTGCGCCTGGTGCACTGCTATGGCCCGACCGAAACCACCACCTACGCCACCACCCTCGAGGTGAAGGCCGTGGCGCTGGATGCCGAATGCGTGCCCATTGGCGGACCGATCGGCAATACCCAGGTGTACGTGCTCGATGCACGCCAGCAATTGGCGCCGTTGGGTGTCGTCGGCGAGATGTACATCGGCGGCCAGGGCGTGGCCAAGGGGTATCTGAATCGACCAGACCTGACCGCGGAAAAATTCATCGCCGACCCGTTCAGCCATGAACCCGACGCGCTGCTGTACCGCACTGGTGACCTCGGTCGCTGGTTGCCGGAAGGCAGCCTGGAATGCCTGGGGCGCAACGATGATCAAGTGAAGATCCGCGGTTTCCGCATCGAGCTGGGCGAGATCGAAGCCAAGCTGGTGGCCTGTGACGGCGTGAGGGACGCGGTGGTGCTGGTGCGAGCCGATGAAACCGGCGAGAAACGCCTGGTGGCCTATGTCATTGCCCAACCGCAAGTCACGCTGAGCGTGGCCGGGTTGCGCGAGCAATTGTCCTCGACCTTGTCCGAGTACATGGTGCCTGCGGCGTTCGTGATGTTGCCGGCGTTCCCGTTGACGCTTAACGGCAAGGTGGACCGCAAGGCGCTGCCGGCGCCGGACGCCGAGGCTTACGCGAGCCAGGCCTACGCGGCGCCCCAGGGCGAGATCGAACAGGTCTTGGCCGGTATGTGGGCCGAGCTGCTGAAAGTGGAACGGATCGGTCGCCACGATCACTTCTTCGAGCTGGGTGGCCACTCGCTGCTGGCGGTGACGCTGATCGAACGCATGCGCCAGGCCGGCTTGAGCGCCGACGTGAGGGTGCTGTTCAGCCAGCCAACCTTGGCCGCACTGGCCGCGGCGATTGGCAGCGGCAGGGAAGTCCGCGTGCCGGCGAACCTGATTCCTTTGGACTGTGAACACATCACCCCGGACTTGTTGCCCTTGATCAACCTGTCCCAGGAGGCCATCGACCGCCTCGTCGCCACCGTTCCCGGTGGTGCGCGCAACGTGCAGGACATCTACCCGTTGGCGCCATTGCAGGAAGGCATCCTTTATCACCACCTGGCCGCCGAGCAGGGCGACCCCTATGTGTTGCAATCGCAATTCGCCTTCGACAACCGTGAGCGCCTCGATGCCTTCATCGGCGCACTGCAAGTGGTGATCGATCGCCACGACATCTTGCGCACCAGTGTGGTCTGGGAAGGCTTGGATGAGCCGGTGCAAGTGGTCTGGCGCCAGGTGGTGCTGGCGCCGCAGTGCATCGTTCTCGATGCCACGGCCGGCGACATCGCCACGCAATTGGCCAGCCGTTTCGATGCGCGTCACAGTCGCCTGGATTTGGGCCGGGCACCGTTGTTGCACCTGGCTTACGCCCGGGACGAGGCCCAGGATCGCTGGATCGCGATCCTGTTGTTCCATCACATGGCCCTGGACCACACCGCCCTGGACGTGATGCAGCATGAAATGCAAATGCACCTGCTGGGCCAGGACGAACACCTGGTTGCATCGGTGCCGTACCGCAACTACGTGGCCCAGGCCCGCCTAGGGACGAGCGAACAGGAGCACGAAACGTTTTTCCGCGAGATGCTTGGCGATATCGACGAGCCGACGCTGCCATTCGGACTGGCCCAGGTACAGGGCGACGGGCACGGCATCGAGGAGGTGAAGGCGTTTGTCGATGACACCTTGAGCCAGCGCCTGCGCACGCAAGCCCGCCAGCTGGGTGTCAGTGCCGCCAGCCTGGTCCATTTGGCTTGGGCCCAGGTCCTGGCCGTGGCGTCGGGCCAGGAGAACGTGGTGTTCGGCACGGTCCTGCTGGGCCGGATGCAAGGCGGCGACGGCGCCGATCGGGCCCTGGGCATGTTCATCAACACCTTGCCGATCTGCGTGCCCGTGAATGAGCAAAACGTGCGGGACGCGGTGAAGACCACCCACGCGCGGCTGACCGGGTTGCTGGGCCATGAGCATGCTTCCCTGGCCTTGGCCCAGCGCTGCAGTGAGGTGGCCTCGCCAGCGCCGCTGTTCAGTGCGCTGCTGAACTTCCGCCACAGTTCGCTGCAGGTGACGGATGAGGGGTTGTCGGCCTGGAACGGCATGCAAATGTTGTCCAGCGAGGAACGTACCAACTATCCGCTGACGCTGAACGTCGATGACCTGGGCGAAGGCTTCAGCCTGACGGTGCAGGTCGAGTCCCGGATCGGGGCGCAACGTATCTGTGACTATGTGCAGGTGGCCCTGCAGAGCCTGGTTGATTCCTTGGAGCACGCGCCGCAAACGGCGGTGCACAACCTCGCGGTATTGCCATCGGCCGAACGCAAGCACCTGTTGGAAACCTGGAATGCGCCAGAGGCGACGTATGCCCACGACGCGCTGATCCATCGCCAGTTCGAGGCCCAGGTCGCGACGCAATCCGACGCGGTGGCGGTGGTGTTCGAGGATCAGGTTCTGACCTACGGCGAACTCAACGCCCAGGCCAACCAGCTCGCCCATCGCTTGTTGTCCCTGGGCATTCGCCCGGATGACCGGGTCGCGATCTGTGTCGAACGCGGCTTGGACATGCTCGTCGGCCTGTTGGGGATCTTGAAGTCGGGTGCCGGCTACGTACCGCTGGATCCGGCTTCCCCGGCGGAACGCATCGCCTACATGCTCGAGGACAGTGCCCCCGTGGCGATCGTGGTGCATGCCGCCACCCAGGCGCTGCTGGCCGAAGAGTCGGTACGGCTGATCGAACTCGATAGCCCGGCGTTGCGCAGCCAGTCCACTGCCAACCCGCAAGTACCGGGCCAGACCTCGTCGCAGTTGGCCTACGTGATCTACACCTCCGGCTCCACCGGGTTGCCCAAGGGCGTGATGGTCGAGCACCGCAACGTCGCACGATTGTTTTCGGCGACCCAGCCCTGGTTCGAGTTCGGCCAGCAAGACGTCTGGGCACTGTTCCATTCCTTCGCTTTCGATTTCTCGGTCTGGGAAATCTGGGGTGCGTTGATCCATGGCGGACGCCTGCTGGTGGTGCCACAGCTGGTCAGCCGCTCCCCGCAAGAGTGCTACGCGCTGCTGTGCCAGGCCGGTGTGACCGTGCTCAACCAGACGCCAAGCGCCTTCCGGCAACTGATCGTGGCCCAGGGCGAAAGCGATCTGCGTCACAGCCTGCGCCAGGTGATCTTTGGCGGTGAAGCGCTGGAAACCGCGATGCTCAAGCCCTGGTACGCCCGTGTAGCCAATGCTGGGACACAGTTGGTGAACATGTACGGCATTACTGAGACGACGGTGCACGTGACCTACCGTCCCCTCGAAGCGGCCGACGCGCAGTTGACGGGCGTCAGCCCCATCGGCAAGCGCATTCCCGACCTGCAACTGTATGTGCTCGACGCCCGGCGCGAGCCGGTGCCGGTAGGCGTGGTGGGTGAGATGTACGTGGGTGGCGCGGGCGTGGCGCGGGGTTACCTGAACCGGCCCGAGTTGACCCAGGAACGCTTTATTGCCGACACCTTCAGCGGGGGGGAAGGGGCACGCCTGTACAGGACCGGCGACCTCGGCCGCTGGCTGGCCGACGGCAGCATCGAATACCTGGGCCGCAACGACGACCAGGTGAAGATCCGCGGTTTCCGCATCGAACTGGGCGAGATCGAAGCGACCTTGGCCGCCTGCGAGGGGGTCAGCGACGCGCTGGTGATAGCCCGTGAAGACGCGCCGGGGGACAAGCGCCTGGTGGGCTATGTCATTGCCGCAGACGGCGCGCAATTGTTAGCCGCTGAGCTGCGTGCGCAATTGCTGGCTTCGCTGGCGGACTACATGGTGCCCAGCGCGTTTGTGGTCCTCGAGGCGTTCCCGCTGACCACCAACGGCAAGCTCGACCGCAAGGCCTTGCCGGCGCCGGATCAGTCGGCAGTGGCGACCCGCGAATACGAAGCGCCGCAAGGCGAGACTGAGACGGTCATTGCCGCGATCTGGCAAGACCTGCTGGACCTCGAGCGGATCGGCCGTCACGACAACTTCTTCGAACTGGGCGGCCATTCGCTGCTGGCGGTGAAGCTGCTCGAACGCATGCGCCATGTCGGCTTGAGCGCCGACGTGCGAGTGCTGTTCGGCCAACCGACGCTGGCGGCCCTGGCTGCCGCGGTGGGCGGGCACACGGAAGTCGTGGTGCCGGGCAACGCTATCCCGGACGGTTGCACGCGGATCACCCCGCAGATGTTGCCCCTGGCCGACCTGGACCAGGACGCCATCGACCGGATCGTGGCCATGGTCCCGGGTGGCGTGGCAAATGTGCAGGATATCTACGCCCTGGCGCCGTTGCAGGAAGGGATCCTGTATCACCACATCGCCGCCGCCCAAGGCGATCCCTACTTGCAGTACGTGATGTTCGCGTTCGACAGCTTCGCCCATGTGGAACACTTCACCCAGGCGCTGCAAGCCGTCGTCTGCCGTCACGATATCCTGCGCACCGGGGTGCTCTGGGAAGGCCTGGCCGAGCCCGTGCAGGTGGTCTGGCGTGAGGCGCGGCTGGTGGTCGAGTCGGTTGACCTGGATCCGGCGGCCGGGGAGGTTGCCACGCAGTTGCATCAGCGTTTCGACCCTCGGCACTATCGCCTGGACATCCGCCAGGCGCCGCTGATGCGAGTCGCTTATGCGCAAGACCCGGCCAACCAGCGCTGGGTGGGCATGCTGTTGTTCCATCACTTGGTGGACGACGCCACCTCGCTGGCCGTGCTGTCGGCGGAGATCGAGGCGCACATGCTCGGCCAGGCACAACGCCTGCCGGCATCGGTGCCGTATCGCAACTACGTGGCCCAGGCTCGGTTGGGCGTGAGTCGCGAAGCCCATGAACGGTTCTTCCGCGACATGCTCGCCGATGTCGACGAGCCGACGTTGCCGTTCGATTTGCAGGATGTGCAAGGCGACGGCAGCGGCATCGAAGAGGTGCGCCAGGAGGTCGAGGCCGACCTCAGCCGTCGGCTGCGGCTCCAGGCACGTCAGCTCGGAGTGAGCGCGGCGAGCCTGTATCACTTGGTCTGGGCCCAGGTACTGGGCACGGTGTCGGGTCGCGACGACGTGGTTTTCGGCACCGTGTTGGTAGGGCGGATGCAGGGCGGCGAGGGCGCCGACCGTGCACTGGGGATGTTCATCAATACCTTGCCGTTGCGAGTGAGCCTGGGGCAGACCGGTGTCCGTGCCGGTGTGAAAGCGACCCATGCGCGCCTGAGCGCGTTGCTCGGCCATGAGCACGCCTCGCTGGTGCTGGCGCAACGTTGCAGCGGCGTGGAGGCGCCGACGCCGTTGTTCAGTGCCTTGCTCAACTATCGCCATACCGGCGCGGCGGCTTCAGCCGAAGCGCTGTCGGCCTGGGACGGTATCCGGGTGCTCAGTGGTGAGGAGCGGACCAACTACCCGCTGACGTTGTCGGTGGATGACCAGGGCGAGGCGTTCAGCTTCAGCGTCATGACCCCGGCGCGCATTGGTGCGCAGCGGCTTTGTGGTTATGTGCAAGTGGCGCTGGAAGGCCTGATCCAGATGCTTGAGCAGACGCCAGAGGCGCCGTTGCACCAACTGTCGATCCTGCCGCCGAGCGAGCGTTTGAAACTGTTGGCCGAGTTCAATACCGGTGGTGCCGAAGACCCGCAGGAGCAGACCGTTCTCGGGCTGTTCGAAGCCCAGGCCCAACGCACGCCAGACAGCGTGGCCGTCCTGCATGGCGAGCACGCGTTGAGCTATCGCCAGTTGGACGCGCGAGCCAACCAGTTGGCGCATTACCTGCGCAAGCAGGGCGTGCAACCGGATTCGCGCGTGGCGATCTGTGTCCAGCGCAGCGCCGAGATGGTGATCGGCTTGCTCGCGATTCTCAAGGCGGGCGGTGGTTATGTGCCGTTGGATCCGGCTTATCCCGCCGAGCGGATTGCCTACATGCTGGCCGACAGCGAGCCGGCTGCGGTACTGGCCCAGGTAGCGACCCGAGGGCTCTTGTCGCAGGTTCAGGTGCCACTGATCGACCTGGACGACGGTCCATGGCAAGACGAGCCGGAGCATACCCCGCAGGTCACCGGCTTGACGCCGGCCCACCTGGCCTACGTGATCTACACCTCCGGCTCCACTGGCTTGCCCAAAGGGGTGATGGTCGAACATCGCGGCTTGCGCAACCTGCTGGACTGGTACCTCGAGGACCTGGCTTTCCACGCCGGCGATGCGGTGCTGCTGGCGTCCTCCTACAACTTCGACCTGACCCAGAAGAACATCCTCGTACCGCTGATGGTCGGGGCCTCGTTGCACCTGGCCGCCGAACCCTTCAACCCCGGCGCCATCGTCGCCCAGGTCGCCGAGGCCGGGATTACCCACCTCAATATGTCGCCCAGCGCCTTCCACGCGCTGGTGGACGCTGACCACGGGCATGCCCTGGCCTGCCTGAAACGGGTGGTCCTGGGGGGCGAGCCGATCCAGGTCGCCATGCTGGAAAAACTCGCCCAACCACGGCCGACGGTGATCAACAGCTACGGACCGACCGAGTGCAGCGATGTGGTCGCCTGGTACACGGCCGACAGCGACCTTGAGACCTACCGGCACCAGTCGATCCCCATTGGCCGGCCAGTCCGAAACATGCAATTGCATGTGCTGGACGCCCACGGGCAACTGCTGCCAGTGGGTGTACCCGGCGAGATCCATATCGGCGGTGTCGGTGTGGCTCGCGGTTACCTCAACCTGCCGCAACTCAGCGCCGAACGCTTCATCGCCGACCCGTTCTACGGCAAGGCCGACGCACGCCTGTACAAGACCGGCGACCTCGGTCGCTGGTTGCCTGACGGCACCCTGCAGTACCTGGGGCGCAATGACGATCAGGTGAAGATCCGTGGGTTCCGTATCGAACTGGGCGAGATCGAAGCCAAGCTCGCCCAGCACGACGCGGTGAAGGAGGCTGCGGTGCTGGTCCGTGAGGACGTACCGGGGGAACAACGCCTGGTGGCCTATTTCACCCAATACGCGCCGGGCGAAGCGGCGGACATCGACGCGCTGCGTACCTGGCTGTTGGCCCAACTACCGACCTTCATGGTGCCGGTGGCCTATGTAGGCCTCGACGCCATGCCGCTGACCCCCAACGGCAAGCTAAACCGCAAGGTACTGCCGGCGCCGGACCTGGAGGCTTTCATCACCCGGGGCTACGAAGCCCCCATCGGCGAAACCGAAATCACACTGGCCCAGTTGTGGGCTGAAGTGCTCAACGTAGAGCGCGTAGGGCGTCACGATCACTTCTTTGAACTGGGCGGGCATTCCTTGCTTGCCGTCAGCCTGATGGAGCGGATGCGCCAAGAGGGTCTGGAAGCGGATGTGCGGACGTTGTTCGAGCAGCCCACGCTCTCGGAATACGCGGCAACGACAGAAAAAATGGAGATTGTCCTGTGAGTGTGATCGAACTGTTGGCGACACTAAAAGAAAAAGACGTACAGCTTTCAGTCAAGGGCGATCAGCTCGTGGTACGGGGCCGCAAACAGTCTCTTAGCGAGCCGGCGGTGCTGGCCTTGCTGCGCGAGCACAAAGCCGCGTTGATCGAGTTGATCCAGGCCGGGGAATACGATGACAGCAAGGCTGGCGAAATCGACATCCCAGCCAATGCCATCGCGCCCGGTTGCAGGCATATCACGCCGCAGATGCTGCCACTGGTGACCCTCGACCAGCCGGCCATCGACCGCATCGTGGCCACTGTGCCGGGCGGTGCGGCCAACGTGCAGGACATCTACCCGCTGGCGCCGTTGCAGGAGGGGATTCTTTATCACCACCTGACCGCCACCCAGGGCGATCCCTACTTATTGCAGGCGCACTTCAGCATCTCCCGGCAGGAGCGCCTGACGGATTTTGTCGACGCCTTGCAAAGCGTGATCGACCGCCACGATATCCTGCGCACTGCCATCGTCCGCGAGGGGTTGCAAGAAGCGGTGCAGGTGGTCTGGCGCGAGGCCCGGTTGGGCGTCAAGGACATCAGTGCCGACCTCGCCGAGGGTGACGTCATGGCGCAATTGCAGGCGCGCTTCGATCCTCGACATTATCGCCTGGACGTCAGCCAGGCGCCGCTGTTGCTGCTGGTGGTCGCCGAGGACCCAGCCAAGCAGCGCTGGGCCGCCATGCTGCTGTTCCATCACATGGCCCTCGACCACGCAGCCCTGACGGTTGTGCAGAGTGAAATGCAAGCCTACCTGATGGGGCAGGCCGGGCAATTGCAGCCGGCCGCTCCTTACCGCGACTATGTCGTTCGGACCCGACAGGCTGGCCAGCGCCAGGCTGACGAGAGGTTCTTCCGCCAGATGCTGGGGGACGTCGAGGAGCCGACCTTACCCTTTGGCCAGCAGGATGTGCTGGGCGACGGCAGTGCCATTGAAGAAAGCCACCTGGCACTGGCCCCAGACCTCAGTCGCCGCCTGCGCACGCAGGCACGTCAGCTTGGCGTGAGCGCGGCGAGCATTTTTCACCTGGCCTGGGCGCAGGTGCTCGGCGGTGTATCGGGCCGTGACGACGTGGTGTTCGGCACGGTGATGCTCGGTCGCATGCAGGCCGGTGAAAGCATGACCCGGGCCCTGGGCATGTTTATCAATACCTTGCCGCTGCGCGTGGGTGTAGGTGCACAGAGCGTGCGCGATGGGGTGAAAAGCACCCACGCCGGGTTGAGCAGCCTGCTCAGTCACGAATACGCCTCCCTGGCCCTGGCGCAACGTTGCAGCGGCGTGGCGGCGCCGGCGCCGCTGTTCAGCGCGCTGCTGAACTACCGTCACAGTGCCAGCGCGGCGCATACCGCCGCGGCTGAAGTCAGCCTGGCCTGGGACGGGATGGAGGCCCTGGGCGCGGAAGAACGCACCAACTACCCACTGATCCTCTCGGTGGACGATTTCTCCGATGACTTCGCCTTGTCGGTGCAAGCCACTGCGCTGATCGGCGCGCAACGCATCGGCGATTACATGCAGGCAGCCGTTGAAAACCTGGTCACCGCCTTGGAGTCTGCGCCCGGAGCGATGCTCAACAGCCTGTCGTTCCTGCCAGAATCGGAGCGTGAACGGGTGCTGCTGTCGTTCAACGACACCGACCTTGATTATCCGCGGGAACAACCGATTCATGCCTTGTTCGAGGCCCAGGCCGAGGCGCGCCCGGACGCGCCGGCAGCGGTACAGGGTGGGCAAGTCCTGACTTACCGCGAACTGGACAGCCAAGCCGGGCGTCTGGCCAGGCATCTGCTCGACCTTGGCCTGCAAGCGGGTCAAACCGTGGCGATCCTGCTGCCGCGCTCGCTCGATCTACTGGTCAGCCAGTTGGCCGTCCTCAAGTGCGCGGCGGTGTACTTGCCACTGGACATCAACGCGCCCGGCGAGCGCCAGCAGTTCATGATCGAGGACAGTCACGCCGTACTGGCCTTGACCCACAGCCGCGAAGCCTTGGCGGCGGATGTGCGTCGGGTGGACCTGGACAATGTCGACCTTCCCGAGCCGGCGGCCCATTACAGCCAGCAACCCGCATCGAGCGAAGCGCCGGCCTACATCATGTACACCTCAGGTTCCACGGGGACGCCCAAGGGCGTGCTGGTGCCACATCGGGCCATCAGCCGGCTGGTGATCAATAACGGTTATGCCGACTTCAACCAGCAGGACCGGGTGGCCTTCGCCTCCAATCCGGCCTTCGACGCCAGCACACTGGAAGTCTGGGCACCGTTGCTCAACGGCGGTTGCGTCGTTGTGGTCGACCAGGACGTGCTGTTGTCCCAGGAACGCTTGCACAGGCTGTTGCTCGAGCAAGCGGTGAATGTGTTGTGGATGACGGCGGGGCTGTTTCACCAATATGCCGACCGCCTGATGGACGTGTTCGCCCAGTTGCGCTACTTGATTGTCGGGGGCGATGTGCTGGACCCCGCGGTGATCGCCCGCGTCCTGCAGGACGGCGCGCCGGCCCATCTGCTCAACGGCTACGGCCCGACGGAAGCGACGACGTTCTCGACCACCTACGAAATCCAGGCCATTGGCGACGGCAGCGTCCCGATTGGCCGGCCCTTGGGCAACACCCGGGTCTACATCCTCGATGCGCAGCAGCGACCCGTGCCCCAAGGCGTGGCCGGCGAGCTGTACATCGGCGGCCTGGGGGTCGCCAAAGGTTACTTGAACCGACCGGACCTGACCGCCGAGAAATTCCTTCTCGACCCGTTCAGCCAGAACGCCCAGGCCCTGATGTACCGCACCGGCGATCTCGGACGCTTCCGGGAGGACGGCAATATCGAGTACCTGGGCCGCAACGACGGCCAGGTGAAGATCCGCGGCTTCCGCATCGAACCGGGGGAGATCGAAGCCCGCCTGGGGCAACACGCTGCGGTGAAAGAGGCGACGGTGCTGGTGCGTGAAGACGTTCCCGGCGAAAAACGCCTGGTGGCTTATTTCACCTTGCATTCAACGGATGACAGCGCGGACATCGAAGCCCTGCGCGCGCACCTGCAAAGCCGCTTGCCGGACTATATGGTGCCGGCCGCCTACGTGCGGCTCGATGCCCTGCCGCTGACCCCCAACGGCAAGCTCGACCGCAAGGCCCTGCCGGTGCCGGATCAGGCGTCGATCGTTACCCGGGGCTACGAAGCCCCACTGGGCGACACCGAAATCACCCTGGCTCGCCTCTGGCAGCAAGTCCTTAACGTCGAGCGGGTGGGACGCCACGATCATTTCTTCGAACTGGGCGGCCATTCCTTGCTCGCCGTCAATCTGATCGAGCAGATGCGCCAGGTCGGCTTGAGTGCCGATGTCCGTGTGCTGTTCGGCCAGCCGACCCTTGCGGCACTGGCCGCGGCGGTGGGGGGCGGCAATGAGGTCGAGGTGCCGGCCAACGGCATCACCCCCGATTGTGAACGGATCACCCCGCAGATGCTGCCGCTGGCGACATTGACCCAGGAGGCGATCGACCGGATCGTTGCCGCGGTGCCGGGTGGTGTGCCCAACGTGCAGGACATCTACCCGCTGGCACCGTTGCAGGAAGGTATTCTCTATCACCATGTCTCGGCACAGCAGGGCGATCCCTACGTGTTGCAGGCGCTGTTCGCCTTCCAGGAAAAGGCACGCCTCGATGCCTTCGCCCAGGCCCTGCAAGGGGTCATCGACCGGCACGACATCCTGCGCACCTCGATCATGTGGGAGGGGCTGGAGCAGCCGATACAGGTGGTCTGGCGCAAGGCGCTGTTGAGCGTCGAGCAACTGCAGCTGGACGCGTCGGACGCCGATGCCGTGACCCAGCTGCATGCACGTTACGACTCTCGTCATCATCGCCTGGACATTCGCCAGGCCCCGCTGATGTGCCTGCGTTATGCCCATGACCCGGTCAACCAGCGCTGGGTGGCGATGTTGCTGTTCCACCACATTGCCCTGGACCATACCGCGCTGGAGGTGGTGCAGCAGGAAATGCAGGCGCACCTGCTCGGCCAGGTCGGACAATTGGCCGCTGCGCTGCCGTACCGCAACTATGTGGCCCAGGCGCGCCTGGGTGTCAGCGAGGCAGAACACGAGGCGTTTTTCCGCGAGATGCTCGGTGATGTCGACGAGCCGACCCTGCCCCTGGGGTTGCAACAGGTGCAGGGTGACGGTCGCGGCATCGAGGAGGCCAAGCTGGAAGTGGACGCCGTTTTGAGCCACCGCTTGCGGGCGCAGGCGCGGCAGCTCGGGGTGAGTGCGGCGAGCCTGCATCATTTGGCTTGGGCGCAGGTGCTGGGGCGCCTGTCCGCACGGGAGGACGTGGTGTTCGGCACGGTCCTGATGGGGCGGATGCAGGGCGGCGAGGGCGCTGACCGGGTCCTTGGCATGTTCATCAACACCTTGCCGCTGCGGGTCAACCTGGATGAGCAGGGTGCCCGCGCGGGAGTCAAGACCACCCATGGGCGACTGACTGCATTGCTCGGTCACGAACACGCTTCGTTGGCCCTGGCGCAACGTTGCAGCCGCGTCGCCGCACCGGCCCCGTTGTTCAGTGCGCTGCTGAACTACCGGCACAGCGCGACCGGTTCGGCTTCAGCCGAGGCCATGAGCGCCTGGCAGGGCATGGAAATCCTGAGCAACGAAGAGCGGACCAATTACCCGCTGACCCTATCGGTGGATGACCTGGGCGATGGCTTCATGCTGAGCGCCCTGGTAGTGCAGGGCATCGGTGCGGCACGCATCTGCGCCTACATGCACACGGCCCTGGAAAGTCTGGTGCAGGCCCTCGAACACGCGCCCCAGACGCCACTCAACCGACTGGAGATCCTGCCGCAAAGCGAACGTAACCAGCTACTGGAGGATTTCAACGCCACCCAGCGCACCTATCCACATGAGCAAACCGTCCTGGCGCTGTTCGAGGCCCAGGCCGCGTACCTGCCGCAGGCGATTGCGGTGGTGCACGGGCAGCGGCAAGTGAGCTACGCGGCGTTGAACGAGCAGGCCAACCGCCTGGCCCATCACCTGATCGGCCTTGGCGTGCAACCGGACGACTGCGTGGCGATCCTGTTGCCACGTTCCATCGAGCTGCTGGCCAGCCAATTGGCGATCCTCAAGTGCGCGGCGGCCTACGTGCCGCTGGACCGCAACGCCTCCCTGGAACGCCAGGGCTTCATGCTCGACGACTGCCAGGCCAAGTGCCTGCTGACGTTCAGTACCGAGGCGGTGCCTGCGGGCGCGCGGCGCATCGACCTGGACACGCTGGACAGCCAGGGCCCGGCGCACAACCCGGCATTGGCGCAGTCCAGCGAGTCGATCGCCTACATCATGTACACCTCGGGTTCCACCGGGCAGCCCAAGGGCGTGCTGGTGCCACACCGGGCCATCAACCGCCTGGTGATCAACAACGGCTACGCCGATTTCAACGCGCAGGACCGCATCGCCTTTGCCTCGAACCCGGCGTTCGACGCCAGCACCATGGACGTCTGGGGTGCGTTGCTCAATGGCGGGCAGGTGGTGGTGATCGACCACGAAACCCTGCTTGAGCCGTCAAGGTTCGCCCAGGTCTTGCAGGACTCGGGCGTTACGGTGCTGTTCGTGACCACGGCAATCTTCAACCAATACGTGCAACTGATTCCCCAGGCCCTTGGCGGCCTGCGGATCCTGCTGTGCGGCGGTGAACGGGCCGATGTGGCGTCGTTCCGGCGCTTGCTGGACCTGGCGCCCGGTTTGCGCCTGGTGCACTGCTATGGCCCGACCGAAACCACCACCTACGCCACCACCCTCGAGGTGAAGGCCGTGGCGGCGGACGCCGAATGCGTGCCCATTGGCGGACCGATCGGCAATACCCAGGTGTACGTGCTCGATGCACGCCAGCAATTGGCGCCGTTGGGTGTCGTCGGTGAGATGTACATCGGCGGCCAGGGCGTGGCCAAGGGGTATCTGAATCGACCGGACCTGACCGCGGAAAAATTCATCGCCGACCCGTTCAGCCATGACCCCGACGCGCTGCTGTACCGCACCGGTGACCTCGGTCGCTGGTTGCCGGAAGGCAGCCTGGAGTGCTTGGGGCGCAACGATGATCAAGTGAAGATCCGCGGTTTCCGCATCGAGCTGGGCGAGATCGAAGCCAAGCTGGTGGCCTGTGACGGCGTGAAGGACGCGGTGGTGCTGGTGCGAGCCGATGAAACCGGCGAGAAACGCCTGGTGGCCTATGTCATTGCCCAACCGCAAGTCACGCTGAGCGTGGCCGGGTTGCGCGAGCAATTGTCCGCGACCCTGTCTGAGTACATGGTGCCTGCGGCGTTCGTGATGTTGTCGGCGTTCCCGTTGACGCTCAACGGCAAGGTGGACCGCAAGGCGCTGCCGGCGCCGGACGCCGAGGCTTACGCGAGCCAGGCCTACACGGCGCCCCAGGGCGAGACCGAACAGGTCTTGGCCGGTATGTGGGCCGAGCTGCTGAAAGTGGAACGGGTCGGGCGCCACGACAATTTCTTCGAATTGGGCGGGCATTCGTTGCTGGCGATGAGGCTGATCGAGCGCATGCGCCAGGTCGAACTGTCGGTGGATGTGCGTGTGCTGTTCAGCCAGCCAACGCTGCAGGCGCTGGCCGCTGCGGTGGGCGGGCATCGTGAAGTGGTGGTGCCGGCCTGCGCCATCGTCGAAGGCTGTGAGCGCATCACACCGGCCATGTTGCCGCTGGCTGTATTGAGCCAGGAGGCCATCGATCGGATCGTGGCGAGCGTGCCGGGTGGGGCGCGTAACGTGCAGGACATCTATCCGCTGGCACCGTTGCAGGAAGGCATCCTTTATCACCATTTGACGGCGAAAATGGGTGATCCGTACGTGCTGCAGACGCTGTTCGGGTTTGACAGCCGGGCCCGCCTGGATGACTTTGCCCAGGCATTGCAGGGGGTGGTCGACCGGCACGACATTCTCAGGACCTCGATGGTCTGGGAAAACCTCGACGAACCGATGCAGGTGGTGTGGCGACAGGCTCGGCTCAGCGTCGATGAGTTGGAGGCGGACCCAAGTGCCGGCGATGCCGTTGCCCGGCTGTATGAGCGTTTCGATGCCCGGCATTACCGGTTGGACGTGCGTCAGGCCCCGATGTTGCGCCTGGCCATTGCCGAGGATGTCGCCAACCAGCGTTGGGTCGCCATGCTGCTGTTCCACCACATGGTCCTGGACCATACCGGCCTGGAAGTGCTGGAGCGTGAAATGCAGGCCCAGTTGCTGGGCAAGGTGCATGAACTGGGCGAATCGGTGCCTTATCGCAACTATGTGGCCCAGGCGCGCCTGGGTGTCGATCAACAGGCACATGAAGCGTTTTTCCGCGACATGCTTGGCGACATCGACGAGCCAACGCTGCCATTCGGCCTGCGGGACGTGCAAGGCGATGGCAATGGCGTGGAAGAGGTGAAGCTGGCCGTGGAGACGGGCCTGTGCCGTCGTCTTCGCGCCCAGGCCCGCCAGTTGGGCATCAGCGCGGCCAGCCTGATGCACTTGGCCTGGGCGCAAGTCCTGGGCCGTGTCAGCGGTCGCGACGACGTGGTCTTCGGCACCGTGCTGTTGGGGCGCATGCAGGCCGGCGATGGGGCTGATCGGGCGCTGGGCATGTTCATCAACACCCTGCCATTGCGGGTGAGCCTGGCTGGACAAAGTGTATACGCAGCGGTGAAGGCGACCCACAAGCGACTCACCGGCCTGCTGGGCCATGAGCATGCTCCGTTGGCACTGGCCCAGCGTTGCAGTGGCGTGGTTGCGCCAACGCCGTTGTTCAGTTCGATGCTCAACTATCGTCATTGCGGGGTCGAGGTGACCGCGCAGGCGCTGACGGCGTGGCAAGGCATCGAGTCGATTGGCGGTGAAGAACGTACCAATTACCCCGTGACGCTGGCCGTGGATGATGAAGGCGAGGGCTTCAGCCTGGTGGTGCAGGCGCTGGTCGGGACCGGTGCGCGGCGTATCGGCGAATACGTGCAGACCACACTCGAAAGCCTGGTCACCGCTCTTGAGCAGGCTCCGGATACGCCATTGCAGGCCCTCGCGAGCCTGCCGGCGGCCGAACGCCAGCACCTGTTGGAAACGCTCAATGCCACTGCGGTCGACTACCCGCAGGGCCTGACCCTGCACGGCCTGTTCGAGGCGCGGGTCGCGGCCAGTCCGGACGCGGTTGCCGTGGTCTCCGGCGAGGCGCAACTGAGTTACGCGCAACTCAATGAGCGGGCCAACCAGATTGCCCATCGCCTGCTGGAACTGGGCATTCGCCCGGATGACCGCGTGGCGATCTGTGCCGATCGCAGCCTGGACATGGTCGCGGGCCTGCTGGGGATTCTCAAGGCCGGTGCGGCGTATGTGCCGCTGGACCCGGATTATCCTCACGAGCGCCTGGCCTACATGCTGGAGAACAGCGCGCCCATGGTGGTGCTGACCCAACGTGCGTTGCAGGCGAGCCTGCCGGCGACGCAGGCGCGAACCCTGCTGCTGGATGAGGCGCAAGGGTTCTCGACGCAGCCCACCGACAATCCGCAGGTCGAAGGCCTGCATGCCCATCACCTGGCCTATGTCATCTACACCTCGGGCTCCACCGGCCTGCCCAAGGGCGTGATGAACGAGCATGGTGGGGTGGTCAACCGCCTGCTGTGGATGCAGGACGAGTACGGACTGACCGCCACGGATGCGGTGCTGCAAAAGACCCCGTTCAGCTTCGACGTGTCGGTGTGGGAGTTCTTCTGGCCGCTGTTCAGTGGTGCGCGGCTGGTGATGGCGCGTCCGGGTGGGCATCGCGACCCGGCGTACCTGCGCGAAGCCATCCAGCGGCACGGCATCACCACGCTGCACTTCGTACCGTCGATGCTCGATGTGTTCCTGGCCCATGGCGAGGCAGGTCAATGCGAAGGTCTGGTGCGGGTGATGTGCAGCGGCGAAGCGTTGCCGGGGCATCTGGTGCGGCGCTTCAAGGCGCAATTGCCGCACACTGGCCTGTACAACCTGTACGGTCCGACCGAAGCGGCGGTGGACGTGACCGCGTGGGATTGCGCGGGGACGGACACCCCGGACAGCACGCCGATCGGCAAGCCGATTGCCAACACCCGGATCTACCTGCTCGATGGTCATCAACAACCGGTGCCCATGGGTGTGGCCGGGGAGATTTACATCGGCGGTGTGCAGGTGGCGCGGGGTTACCTGAACCGTCCGGAACTGACCGTCGAGCGTTTCCTGCGGGATCCGTTCAGCCGTGCGGCGAATGCGCGGATGTACCGCACCGGCGACCTGGGTCGCTACCTGCCGGATGGCAACATCGAGTACCTGGGGCGCAACGATGACCAGGTGAAGATCCGTGGTTTCCGCATTGAGTTGGGCGAGATCGAAGCGCGGCTGGCGCAACACGAGACGGTGAAGGAAGTCGTGGTGCTGGCCCGTGAAGATGCACCGGGCGAAAAACGTCTGGTGGCCTATTTCACCCCGCACTCAGTGGATGAAATGGCGGATATCGAGGCCCTGCGTACCCATCTGTCAGGGCAACTGCCGGAATACATGGTGCCGAGCGCCTACGTGCGGCTCGATACGCTGCCGCTGACCCCCAACGGCAAGCTTGACCGCAAGGCGCTGCCGGCACCGGACCTGGACGCGGTGATCACCCGCGAATACGAGGCCCCACAAGGCGAAGTGGAAGCCCGCATTGCCCGGATCTGGGAAGACTTGCTCAAGCTCGAACAAGTCGGTCGCCACGACAATTTCTTTGAGCTGGGCGGGCACTCGCTATTGGCGGTGAAAATGATCGAACGCATGCGCCAGGTCGACCTGAGCGTCGATGTGCGGGTCTTGTTCGGTCAGCCCACGTTGGCCGCATTGGCCGCCGCCGTCGGTGGCTATCGGGAAGTCGTGGTGCCGGCCAACGGTATCCCGGCCGGTTGCACACGCATCACACCGGACATGCTACCGCTGGCCGAACTGTCTCAAGAGGAGATCGAGCGAATTATCGCGACGGTGCCGGGCGGCGTGACCAATGTCCAGGACATCTATGCCCTGGCGCCGCTGCAGGAAGGGATTCTGTATCACCACCTCACCGCCGCCGAAGGTGACCCCTATCTGCAGCAAGTGATATTCGGTTTCGACAATTTCACCCGCCTGGAAGATTTCGCCCACGCGTTGCAAGCCGTCATTACCCGACACGATATCCTGCGCACCGGTGTGCTCTGGGAGGGGCTGTCCGAGCCCATGCAGGTGGTCTGGCGTGACGCGCCATTGAGTTTCGAGTCGGTTGCGCTGGATCCGGCCCAGGGCGATATCGCCACACAGTTGCACCAGCGTTTCGACCCCAGGTTCTACCGCCTGGACATTCGCCAGGCGCCGATGATGCGGATTGTCTATGCGCAGGACCCGGCGAACCAACGCTGGGTGGGCATGCTGTTGTTTCACCATCTGGTGGACGACGTCACGTCACTGGCGGTGCTGTCCGCGGAAATCGAGGCGCACATGCTCGGCCAGGCGCAGCGGCTGTCGGCGTCGGTGCCGTACCGCAATTACGTGGCCCAGGCCCGCTTGGGCGTGAGCCGTGAGGAGCACGAAACCTTCTTCCGCGACATGCTCGGCGATATCGACGAGCCGACGTTGCCGTTCGATTTGCAGGATGTGCAAGGCGATGGCAGCGGCCTCGAGGAGGTGCGCCAGGATGTCTCGACCGACCTGAGTCGCCGGTTGCGGGCCCAGGCCCGTCAGCTCGGGGTGAGTGCGGCGAGCCTGTATCACCTGGTCTGGGCGCAAGTCCTGGGCCAGGTGTCGGGCAAGGACGATGTGGTGTTCGGCACGGTGCTGGTGGGCCGGATGCAGGGCGGCGAGGGGGCCGACCGCGCGCTGGGGATGTTCATCAATACCTTGCCGTTGAGGGTAGGCCTGGGGGCGCAAGGTGTGCTCGTAGGGGTCAAGGCGACCCATGCCCGCCTGACCGCGTTGCTGGGCCATGAACATGCCTCCTTGGCGTTGGCGCAACGCTGCAGTGGCGTGCAGGCGCCGACGCCGTTGTTCAGTGCCTTGCTCAATTACCGTCATACTGCCACGGCGGTGTCGAGCGAGGCATTGTCGGCCTGGAACGGTATTCAGGTGCTGGGTGGCGAAGAACGGACCAACTACCCGCTGATGTTGTCGGTGGACGACCAGGGCGAAGCGTTCAGCTTTACCGTCATGACCCCGGCGCGCATTGGTGCGCAGCGGCTGTGTGGTTATGTGCAGCACACGCTGGAAAACCTGGTGGGCATGCTCGAACGGCAGCCAGACATGCCCTTGCAGCAGTTGTCGATCCTGCCGGCCTCTGAACGTGAGCAACTGCTGGTGACATTTAATGCCACCGAGGCCGACTATCCGCAACAGCAGACGATTCATGGTCTGTTCGAAGCCCAGGTCCAGCGTACGCCGGATGCCGTGGCAGTGATCCGTGGCGAGCAGCGCCTGAGCTATGGGGAACTGAACGAGCGGGCCAACCGCCTGGCCCACTACCTGCGCAAGCAGGGGGTGAAGCCCGATTCGCGGGTGGCGATTTGCGTCGAACGCGGTATCGACATGGTTGTTGGGCTGCTGGCGATCCTCAAGGCTGGCGGCGGTTATGTGCCGCTGGATCCGGCGTATCCGCTGGATCGGATTACCTACATGCTGGAAGACAGTGCGCCGGCGGTGGTGTTGGCGCAGACGGCGACCCTTGAATTGCTGGCAGCAGCCTCGATGCCAGTGATCGATCTCGACAGTGGTTTGTGGCAGGACGAGTCCGTCCAGAATCCGGAGGTGGCCGAGCTGACGTCCTCACACCTGGCCTATGTCATCTACACCTCAGGTTCGACTGGTCTGCCCAAGGGCGTGATGATCGAACACCGCAACACGGTGAACTTCCTGACCTGGGCCCATCGTTCGTTCGATGACGCCACGTTGTCGAAAACCCTGTTCTCGACGTCGCTGAACTTCGACCTGGCCGTCTACGAGTGCTTCGCGCCGCTGACCTCGGGCGGCAGCATCGAAGTGGTCACTAATGTGCTGGAACTGCAGCAGGGCGAGCACGACATCACGCTGATCAACACCGTGCCCTCGGCGCTCAAGACCTTGCTGGAATCCGGCGGATTGGGCGAGGGCGTCGACACGGTCAACGTCGCCGGTGAAGCGCTCAAGCGCAGCCTGGTGGAGACGTTGTTCGAGCAGACCCAGGTCAAGCGCCTGTGCAACCTCTACGGCCCTTCGGAAACCACGACCTACTCAAGCTGGGTATCGATGGCCCGCGAAGACGGGTTTGCCGCGCACATCGGCAAACCGGTGGCGAACACCCAGTTCTATCTGCTGGATGAACACGGGCAACCGGTGCCGCTGGGCGTGCCGGGTGAAATCTACATCGGTGGTGCCGGGGTCGCTCGCGGTTATCTCAACCGTGATGACCTGACGGCTGAACGTTTCCTCAAGGATCCGTTCAGCACGGCTCCAAACGCCCGCATGTACCGCACTGGCGACCTGGGCCGCTACCTGCCGGACGGCAACATCGAATACCTGGGCCGCAATGACGACCAGGTGAAGATCCGTGGTTTCCGCATCGAACTGGGCGAGATCGAAGCCAAACTCGCCCAGGCTCCAAACATCAAGGAAACCGTAGTCCTGGCCCGTGAAGACGTGCCGGGGGACAAGCGCCTGGTGGCCTATTTCACCCAACACTCGCCGGACGAAGCAGTAGAGATCGAAACCCTGCGCATGCACCTGCAAGCGCAGCTGCCGGCCTACATGGTGCCCGCTGCCTACGTGCGCCTGGATGCGTTGCCACTGACGCCGAACGGCAAGCTCGACCGCAAGGCGCTACCGGCCCCCGACAGCAATGCGTACACCACGCGTCTGTATGAAGCTCCCGTGGGTGACATGGAGATCAAGCTTGCAGCGCTGTGGGCAGAGTTGCTCAAGGTCGAACGGGTGGGGCGGCATGACCACTTCTTCGAACTGGGTGGTCACTCGTTGCTCGCTGTGACGCTGATCGAACGCATGCGCAAGGACGACATGGAGGCCGATATCCGTGTGCTGTTCGGCCAGCCGACACTGGCCCTGGTGGCTGCCGCCGTGGGCGAGGTACGGCATATCGATGTGCCGATGACGAAAATTCCCGCGTTGACGCGCAAACGCAGCATCTGAGTCGGCAACCTCCAACCGAAGGGTGAATGCCCTGTCCCGGGCTTTCCGGGCAGGGCGCTCGCCCTGAATCCTGCCCATCTGTATGTCCTGTCTGGCCGCCGTTGGGGCTTGTCCCTGCTTCCCATGACAGACATCACCTACCGAATGCTCTAATTTTTTTTGGCCTGTAAGGCAGCGGTTCGCAAACCGCCACCTTCGGTTGAACGTGACGATTATCCATCGCTTTGGCTCATGCGCCGAGGTCGGCCCCTCCGCCGTCCAGGCGCTGCGCCGTACCTGAAAAACACATTTTTATCGTCAACCACTCCGAATTAGAAAAGCAGGTTCTTCGATGCAATTCAGCGAATTGATGGCAGCTCTTTCCCAGCATCCGATCCGTCTGCAACAAGATGGCGACAACCTCGTGATCCTAGGCGACGACGAAAGAATGGACCACGCGCTATGGGAGAGCCTTACCGTCCATAAGCAGGAACTGCTCGACCTGGTGGAGAGAAATGGTGGCGACTGGCTGAGTCCGGCATTCCGGATCACGCCGGACATGCTGCCCCTGGCTGACCTGACGCAGGAAGAGATCGACCGGATTGTCGATACGGTGCCCGGCGGCGCGGGCAATGTGCAGGACATCTACCCGCTGGCACCGTTGCAGGAAGGCATTCTTTACCATCACCTGGCGGCGGAGCAGGGCGACCCCTACGTGCTGCAATCCTTGTTCGGTGCCGATCGCAGGACACGCCTGGACGACTTTGCCCAGGCGTTGCAGGGCGTCATCGATCGCCATGACATTCTGCGTACCTCGGTGGTTTGGGAGGGACTGGACGAGCCGGTGCAAGTGGTCTGGCACGAGGCCACGCTGGCGTTGGAGGAAGTCGTGCTTGACCCGGCCGCCGGTGATGCCGTGTGGCAACTGCAACAGCGTTTCGACACCCGCCATCATCGTCTGGATGTGGGGCAGGCGCCGCTGATGCGGCTGATTTGCGCGCAGGATCGTGACAACGACCGTTGGGTGGCGATCCTGCTGTTCCACCACATGGCGATAGACCATACGGCACTGGAACTGGTGCAGGGTGAAATGCAAGCGTTCCTGCTTGGGCAGGCCCACCAATTGCCCGACCCCGTGCCTTATCGCAACTACGTGGCACAAGTCCGCCTGGGTGTGGGCGGTGATTCCCATGAAGGGTTTTTCCGCGAAATGCTGGCCGATGTCGATGAGCCGACCTTGCCACTGGGTTTTGCCGAGGTACCTGAGGGCCAGTCGGTGATCGAGGAAGCCCATTTGCCGATCGATGCCTCGTTGAGCCGTCGCTTGCGGGCACAGGCCCGCCAATTGGGTGTCAGCGCCGCCAGTCTGCATCACTTGGCCTGGGCGAGGGTGGTGGGCGGTCTCTCGGGCAAACAGGACGTGGTGTTCGGCACAGTACTGATGGGGCGGATGCAGGGCGGCGACGGCGCCGACCGCGCCCTGGGCATGTTCATCAACACGCTGCCGCTGCGCGTGAAACTGGCCGGGCACGGTGCGCGCGAAGGCGTAAAAAATACCCATGCAAGCCTGACGGCGTTGCTCGGTCACGAGCATGCCTCGTTGGCCTTGGCCCAACGTTGCAGCGGCGTGGCTGCACCCGCTCCGCTGTTCGGTGCCTTGCTCAACTATCGGCATAGCAGCACAGCCCAAGCACTTTCGTCCCAGACCCTTGAAGCATGGGAAGGTTTGCATGCGCTGGGAGGCGCAGAGGGCACGAACTATCCGTTGACCTTGTCGGTGGATGATTTGGGCGAAGGCTTCAGTCTCAGCGTATTGGCCCTGGCCGGAATGGGCGCTCAGCGCATTGCTGGGTACATGCGTCAGGCATTGGAGAATCTGGTCTGGATGCTCGAGCAGCAGCCAGACATGCCCTTGCAGCGATTGTCGATCCTGCCGGCCTCGGAACGTGAGCAACTGTTGGTGACATTTAATGCCACCGAGGCCGACTATCCGCGGCAGCAGACGGTTCATGGGTTGTTCGAAGAGCAAGTCCAGCGTACGCCGGATGCCGTGGCGGTGATCCGTGGCGAGCAGCGCCTGAGCTACCGCGAGTTGAATGAGCGGGCCAACCGCCAGGCCCATTACCTGCGCAAACAGGGCGTAGAGCCCGATTCGCGGGTGGCGATTTGCGTCGAACGCAGTATCGACATGGTTGTTGGGTTGCTGGCGATTCTCAAGGCTGGCGGCGGTTATGTGCCGTTGGATCCGGCGTATCCGCTGGACCGCATCGCCTACATGCTGGAAGACAGTGCGCCGGCGGCGGTGTTGACCCAGACGGCGACCCTTGAATTGCTGGCCGCAGCCTCGATGCCGGTGATCAATCTCGAAAGCGGCGATTGGCAGGACGAGTCCGTCCAGAATCCCGAGGTCACTGAGCTGACGTCCTCGCACCTGGCCTATGTCATCTACACCTCGGGTTCGACCGGTCTGCCTAAAGGCGTGATGATCGAACACCGCAACACGGTGAACTTCCTGACCTGGGCCCATCGCTCATTTGACGCTCAAACCCTGTCAAAAACCCTGTTCTCGACGTCGCTGAACTTCGACCTGGCCGTCTACGAGTGCTTCGCGCCGCTGACCTCGGGCGGCAGCATCGAAGTGGTCACTAATGTGCTGGAACTGCAGCAGGGCGAGCACGACATCACGTTGATCAACACCGTGCCGTCGGCGCTCAAGGCCTTGCTGGAATCGGGTGGGCTGGGCGAGGGCGTCGATACGGTCAACGTCGCCGGTGAAGCGCTCAAGCGCAGCCTGGTTGAAACCTTGTTCGAACAGACCCAGGTCAAGCGCCTGTGCAACCTCTACGGCCCTTCGGAAACCACGACCTATTCAAGTTGGGTGTCGATGGCTCGCGAAGACGGGTTTGCCGCACATATCGGCAAACCGGTGGCGAACACCCAGTTCTATCTGCTGGACGAGCACAAACAACCTGTGCCGCTGGGCGTGCCGGGCGAAATCTACATCGGTGGTGCTGGGGTCGCTCGCGGTTATCTGAACCGTGATGACCTGACGGCCGAGCGCTTCCTGAAAGATCCATTCAGCACGGCTCCAAACGCCCGCATGTACCGCACGGGCGACCTGGGCCGGTATCTGCCGGATGGGAACATCGAGTACCTGGGCCGTAACGATGACCAGGTGAAGATCCGCGGTTTCCGCATCGAGTTGGGCGAGATCGAAGCCAAGCTCTCGCAACACGATGCGCTGAAAGAAGCCGTGGTCGTGGCCCGTGAAGACGTGCCGGGCGACAAGCGCCTGGTGGCCTATTTCACCCAGCATTCGCCAGTAGATATCGAAACCCTGCGCACGCACCTGCAAGCGCAGTTGCCGGCCTACATGGTGCCGGTCGCCTACGTGCGCCTGGAGGCACTGCCACTGACACCGAACGGCAAGCTCGACCGCAAGGCGCTGCCGGCGCCGGATCTGGATGCCGTCATCACCCGTGGCTACGAAGCCCCGCAAGGTGAAACCGAAACCACCCTGGCGCAGATCTGGCAGGACTTGCTCAAGGTCGAACGCGTGGGCCGGCACGACCATTTCTTCGAACTGGGGGGGCATTCCCTACTGGCGGTCACGCTGATCGAGCGCATGCGCCAGGCCGGCTTGAGCGCCGACGTGCGCGTACTGTTCGGCCAACCCACCCTGGCCGCGCTGGCGGCCGCTGTCGGCAGCGGGAAGGAGATCAGCGTTCCGGCGAACCTGATTGCGCTGGACTGCGAACGCATCACCCCCGAGCTGCTGCCGCTGGCCAACCTGTCCCAGACGACCATCGACCGTCTCGTGGCGACAGTGCCGGGCGGTGTGCGCAACGTGCAGGATATCTACCCGTTGGCGCCGCTGCAGGAAGGCATTCTTTACCACCACCTGGCCGCGGAGCAGGGCGACCCGTACGTGCTCCAGTCACAGTTCGCCTTCGACAACCGTGAGCACCTGGATGCCTTCATCGGGGCGCTGCAGGTGGTGATCGATCGCCACGACATCTTGCGCACCAGTATTGTATGGGAAGGTCTGGACGAGCCCATGCAAGTGGTCCGTCGTGAGGCCAGGCTGCACCTCGAAACGCTCGATCTTGACCCGGTCGCTGGCGATGTCGCAGAGCAACTGCGCCAACGTTTCGACTCGCGGCATTACCGCCTGGACATCGCTCAGGCACCACTGATGCGCTTGGCTTATGGACGGGACGAGGCCAATCATCGGCTGGTCGCGACATTGTTGTTCCATCACCTCGCCCTGGACCATACGGCGCTGGAAGTGGTGCAACACGAGATGCAAGCGTACCTGTTGGGTGAAGCTGGGCAACTGGCCGAAGCGGTGCCCTATCGCAATTACGTGGCACAGGCACGGCTGGGTGTGAATCGCGAAGAGCATGAAGCGTTTTTCCGCGACATGCTCGGCGACATCGATGAGCCGACGCTGCCATTCAATTTGCAGGATGTGCAGGCTGGCGGACACGATATCGAAGAGGCCCACCAGGCGTTGGATGACGCCTTGGACCAGCGCCTGCGGGCCCAGGCGCGTCAACTGGGGGTGAGTGCCGCCAGCCTGGTGCACTTGGCGTGGGCGCAAGTGCTGGCCAAGGTCTCCGGCAAGCAGGAGGTGGTGTTCGGTACGGTGCTGATGGGCCGGATGCAGGGCGGCGAGGGCGCCGATCGGGCGCTGGGGATGTTCATCAATACCCTGCCGCTTCGCGTGACCCTGGGCGAGCAAGGCGTCAAGGCTGGCGTCAAGGCTGTCCATGGGCAACTGACTGCCTTGCTGGGGCACGAACATGCCTCGCTGGCGCTGGCCCAACGTTGCAGTGGCGTGGCGGCACCGTTGCCGTTGTTCAGTGCCTTGCTCAACTACCGCCATGCCGCCACGACGACGTCGAACGAAGTATCGTCGGCCTGGAGCGGTATGCAGGCGCTGGGTGGTGAAGAACGGACCAACTACCCGCTGACATTGAACGTCGATGACCTGGGTACCGGTTTCAACCTGACGGTGCTGGTCGGGCAGGAGATTGGCGCCCAACGGATTTGCGCTTATATGCACGCAGCGTTGCAAACGCTCGTGCTGGCGCTGGAACAGACGCCACAGGCGGCACTGCATCGTCTGTCGATCTTGCCCGCAGCGGAAATCGAGCAATTGCTGGTGACGTTCAACGCCACCGAGGCGGATTATCCGCAGCAGCAGACGATTCATGGCCTGTTCGAAGAACAGGTCCAGCGTACGCCGGAGGCCGTCGCGGTCATCCGTGGCGAGCAACGCCTGAGCTATGGGGAACTGAACGAGCGGGCCAACCGCCTGGCCCACTACCTGCGCAAGCAGGGGGTGAAGCCCGATTCGCGGGTGGCGATCTGCGTCGAACGCGGTATCGACATGGTCGTGGGGCTGCTGGCGATCCTGAAGGCAGGGGGCGGTTATGTGCCGTTGGATCCGGCGTACCCGCTGGATCGCATTGCCTACATGCTGGAAGACAGCGCCCCGGCGGCGGTGTTGGCCCAGGACGCTACAGTCGGCTTGTTGAGCGATGCCTCGATGGCAGTGATCAATCTCGACAGCGGCGATTGGCAGGACGAATCCGTCCAGAATCCCGAGGTCACTGAGCTGACGTCCTCGCACCTGGCTTATGTCATCTACACCTCCGGTTCGACCGGTCTGCCCAAGGGCGTGATGATCGAACACCGCAATACGGTGAACTTCCTGACCTGGGCCCATCGCTCGTTCGATTCGCAGACCTTGGCGAAAACCCTGTTCTCGACGTCGCTGAACTTCGACCTGGCGGTCTACGAGTGCTTCGCGCCGCTGACCTCGGGCGGCAGCATCGAAGTGGTCACTAATGTGCTGGAACTGCAACAGGGCGAGCACGACATCACCCTGATCAACACCGTGCCGTCGGCGCTCAAGGCCTTGCTGGAGTCCGGTGGGCTAGGCGAGGGCGTCGACACGGTGAACGTGGCCGGTGAAGCGCTCAAGCGCAGCCTGGTTGAAACCTTGTTCGAACAGACCCAGGTCAAGCGCCTGTGCAACCTCTACGGCCCTTCGGAAACCACGACCTACTCAAGCTGGGTGTCGATGGCCCGCGAAGACGGGTTTGCCGCACATATCGGCAAACCGGTGGCGAACACTCAGTTCTATCTGCTGGACGAGCACAAACAACCCGTGCCGCTGGGCGTGCCGGGTGAAATCTACATCGGTGGTGCCGGGGTCGCTCGCGGTTATCTCAACCGTGATGACCTGACGGCCGAGCGTTTCCTGAAAGATCCATTCAGCACGGCTCCAAACGCCCGTATGTACAAAACCGGTGACCTGGGCCGCTACCTGCCGGACGGGAACATCGAGTACCTGGGCCGCAATGACGACCAGGTGAAGATCCGTGGTTTCCGCATCGAACTGGGCGAGATCGAAGCCAAGCTCGCCCAGGCTCCAAACATCAAGGAAACCGTGGTCTTGGCCCGGGAAGACGTGCCGGGCGACAAACGCCTGGTCGCCTATTTCACCCAGCATTCGCCAGTAGACATTGAAGCCCTGCGCACGCACCTGCAGGCGCAACTGCCGGCTTATATGGTGCCGGTGGCTTATGTGCGCCTGGAGGCCTTGCCACTGACGCCGAACGGCAAGCTCGACCGCAAGGCCCTGCCGGCACCGGATCTGGATGCCGTCATCACCCGTGGCTACGAAGCCCCGCAAGGCGAGGTCGAGATCAGCCTGGCCCAGATCTGGCAGGACTTGCTCAAGGTCGAACGTGTGGGGCGGCATGACCATTTCTTCGAGCTGGGTGGACACTCGCTGTTGGCCGTCAGCCTGATTGGCCGGATGCGCCAGCTCGGTTTGTCGGCGGACGTGCGGGTGCTGTTCAGCCAGCCAACGCTCGCGGCGCTGGCCGCCGCAGTCGGCAGTGGTGGCGAGGTTGTGGTGCCGGACAACGGCATCCTGCTGGGGTGCACCCGGATCACGCCGTCGATGCTGCCCTTGGTGGCGTTGGATCAGCAGGACATCGATCGTCTTGTGGAGACGGTGCCCGGTGGTGCGCGCAACGTGCAGGACATCTACCCGTTGGCGCCGTTGCAGGAAGGTATTCTTTATCACCACATCGCTGCGCACACGGGGGATCCCTATGTGTTGCAGGCCACGTTCACCGTCGCGGATCGCGAGCGGCTGGAGGCGTTTGCCCAGGCCCTGCAGGGCGTCATCGATCGCCACGACATCCTGCGCACCTCGGTGGTCTGGGAAGGCCTGGACGAGCCGGTGCAGGTGGTCTGGCGCAAAGCGCAACTGGCGGTGGAAGAGCTTGTGCTGAGTGCGGAGGCGGGCGATATCGCCGGGCAGTTGCGCGAGCGCTTCGACACGCTGCATTACCGCCTGGACATGCAGCAGGCGCCGCTGATGCGCATTGCATTCGCCCACGACCCGGCCAATCAACGCTGGGTGGCGATGTTGTTGTTCCATCACATGGTCCTCGACCACACGGCGCTGGAAGTGGTGCAACACGAGATGCAGGCGCACCTGCTGGGCCAGGCCGACCAGTTGGGCCAAGCCGTGCCGTTCCGCAATTACGTGGCCCAGGCCCGCTTGGGCGTGAGCCGTGAGGAGCACGAAGGGTTTTTCCGCGACATGTTGAGTGATGTCGACGAGCCGACATTGCCGTTTGGCTTGCTGGACGTACGTGGCGATGGCAGCGATATCGAAGAGGCCGGACTGAGCCTGCCTGCCGACCTGAGCCGCCGTCTGCGGGCCCAGGCCCGTCAGTTGGGCGTGAGCGCCGCGAGCCTGCATCACCTGGCGTGGGCGCAAGTGCTGGGGCAGGTGTCCGGCAAGCAGGACGTTGTGTTTGGCACCGTGCTGATGGGGCGGATGCAGGGCGGCGACGGCGCTGAGCATGCACTGGGCATGTTCATCAATACCTTGCCATTGCGGGTGGGCGTCGGCGCCCAAGGTGTGCGTGACGGCGTAAAAGCCACCCACGCTCGCCTGACCGGCCTGCTGGGGCACGAGCACGCCTCGCTGGCGTTGGCCCAGCGTTGCAGCGGCGTGGTCGCGCCGATGCCGCTGTTCAATGCCTTGCTCAATTATCGACACAGTGCCGCAGGCGTTGCCTCAAACGAAGCCTTGGTGGCCTGGGACGGTATTCAACTGCTGAGCAACGAAGAGCGTACCAACTACCCGCTGACCTTGTCGGTGGATGACCTGGGCGAAGCTTTCCACTTGTCGGCGCTGGCAGTGCCGCAGGTCGGTGCGCAGCGGATATGTGCCTACATGAACATTGCCCTGGAGCATCTGGTCGAAGCGCTGGAACAGGCTCCGCAGACGCCGTTGCACAGCCTGTCGATCCTGCCGCCGGCCGAGCGTCGGCAATTGCTGGTGGACTTCAACGCCACCACCCGTAGCTATCCCCAGGACAGGACCGTCCATGGCCTGTTCGAGGCACGGGCCAAGGAGCTTCCGGAGGCAACCGCGGTCGTGCACAACGGCCACAGCCTGACGTACGCCGAGTTGAATCGCAGGGCCAATTGCTTGACCCGTCATTTGATTGGCCTGGGGGTGCAACCGGGTGATCGCGTGGCGATTCTGCTGGAACGCTCAGTCGGGCTGCTGGTCAGCCAATTGGCGATCCTCAAGTGCGCCGCGGTCTACGTGCCGCTGGACGTCAGCGCACCGCTCGAACGTCAGGATTTCATGGTGCGTGACAGCGGTGCCCGGACGCTCCTGACCCTGAGCGCGATGGCGGTGCCTGAGGGGATTGCCCGTGTGGATCTGGATAGCGTGGTCCTGGAGACCGAGGCGGACCATGACCTGCGGCTGATCCAAAGCACCGAATCGGTGGCCTACATCATGTACACCTCCGGCTCCACCGGCACCCCGAAAGGCGTGCTGGTGCCACACCGGGCGATCAACCGACTGGTGATCAACAACGGCTACGCCGAGTTCAACGCCCAGGACCGGGTGGCCTTTGCCTCCAACCCGGCCTTCGACGCCAGCACCCTCGACGTCTGGGCACCGTTGCTCAACGGCGGTTGTGTGGTGGTGGTCGACCAGGACGTGCTGCTGACACAGGAACGTTTTGCGGCGCTGCTGCAAGAGCAATCGGTCAGCGTGCTGTGGATGACCGCCGGCCTGTTCCATCAATACGCCGCGGGGCTGATGTCGGTGTTCGCCCAATTGCGCTACCTGATCGTCGGTGGCGATGTGCTCGACCCGGCGGTGATCGGCCGAGTCCTGAAGGAAGGCGCGCCGCAACACCTGCTCAACGGTTATGGCCCGACCGAAGCCACCACGTTTACCACCACCCATGAGATCAAGAGCGTGGGCGAGGGCGGTATCCCGATCGGTCGTCCGATCGGCAACACCCGTGTCTATGTGCTGGATGCCAATCGTCAGCCAGTGCCCATTGGCGTGGCCGGCGAGCTGTACATCGGTGGCGATGGCGTGGCGAAAGGGTACTTGAATCGTCCCGAGCTGAGCGCCGAGAAGTTCGTCGCCGACCCGTTCAATGCCGATCCCGGTGCCTTGCTCTACCGCACTGGCGACCTGGCGCGCTGGCGCGCGGACGGCGCGGTGGATTACCTGGGGCGTAACGACGACCAGGTGAAGATCCGTGGTTTCCGTATCGAACTGGGCGAGATCGAAGCCCGCTTGGGCGAATGCCCAGGCGTGAAAGACGCGGTCGTGCTGGCGCGACAAGACGATGCCGGTCCCAAGCGCCTGGTGGGTTATGTGATCCCTGAGCCGGGCGTGACCTTGTCGGTACATGCCTTGCGCGAGCAATTGTCGAGTGTGCTGGCCGACTACATGCTGCCCAGCGCGTTCGTGGTACTGCCAGCCTTCCCGCTGACCGCCAACGGCAAACTGGATCGTCGTGAACTCCCGGCGCCGGATGCCGAGGCCTATGCCTCTCGTGAATATGAAGCGCCGCTGGGCAAGGTGGAACAGACCCTGGCGCAAATCTGGGCGGACGTGCTGAAGGTCGAGCAGGTGGGGCGCCACGATCACTTCTTCGAACTCGGCGGGCACTCGTTGCTGGCGGTCACGCTGATCGAACGCATGCGCCAGGCCGGCTTGAGCGCCGACGTGCGCGTGCTGTTCAGCCAACCGACCCTGGCCGCACTGGCCGCGGCGATTGGCAGCGGCAGGGAAGTCAGCGTTCCGCCGAACCTGATTCCTTTGCACTGCGAACACATCACCCCGGACTTGTTGCCCTTGATCAACCTGTCCCAGGACGCCATCGACCGTCTCGTCGCCACCGTTCCCGGTGGTGCGCGCAACGTGCAGGACATCTACCCACTGGCACCGTTGCAGGAAGGGATTCTTTACCATCACCTGGCCGCCGAGCAGGGCGACCCCTATGTGTTGCAATCGCAATTCGCCTTCGACAACCGTGAACGCCTCGATGCCTTCATCGGGGCGCTGCAGATGGTGATTGATCGTCACGACATCTTGCGCACCAGTGTGCTCTGGGAAGGGCTGGATGAGCCGGTGCAAGTGGTTTGGCGCCAGGTGCTGCTTGAATCACAGTGCATTGTGCCGGACGCCACGGCTGGCGACGTTGCCACGCAACTGGCCAACCGCTTCGATGCGCGGCACTATCGCCTGGACCTGGGCCGGGCACCGTTGTTGCAGCTGGCTTATGCGCGGGACGAGGCCCAGGACCGCTGGGTCGCGATCCTGTTGTTCCATCACATGGCGCTGGACCACACCGCCCTGGACGTGATGCAACATGAAATGCAAATGCATTTGCTGGGGCAGGGCGAGCAGTTGGGCGCCGCGATGCCGTATCGCAACTATGTGGCCCAGGCCCGCCTGGGGACGAGCGAACAGGAGCACGAAACGTTTTTCCGCGAGATGCTCGGCGATATCGACGAGCCGACGTTGCCTTTTGGCTTGCAGGACGTGCAGGGTGAGGGGCATGGCATCGATGAGGATCGCCAGCCTGTCGATCTTGCGCTGTCCAGGCGCCTGCGGGTGCAGGCACGCCACCTGGGGGTGAGTGCTGCCAGCCTGGTGCACCTGGCCTGGGCACAGGTGCTGGGCAAGGTATCGGGCAAGCAGGAGGTGGTGTTCGGTACAGTCCTGTTGGGCCGGATGCAGGGCGGCGACGGGGCCGACCGTGCCCTGGGGATGTTCATCAACACCTTGCCGTTGCGGGTGGATGTGGGCACCCAGGACGTGCGCAGCGGCGTCAAGGCCACTCACGGGCGCTTGACCGCCTTGCTCGGCCACGAACATGCCTCGCTGGCACTGGCGCAACGTTGCAGTGGTGTGGTGGCGCCGACGCCGCTGTTCAGCGCCTTGCTCAACTACCGCCACAGCGCGGTCCAGGTGACCCAGGACGCTCTGTCGGCCTGGAGCGGGATCAACGCACTGGGCGGTGATGAGCGGACCAATTATCCCTTGACCCTCAACGTGGATGACCTGGGTGACGGGTTCTTCCTCACGGTGATGGTCGATACGGCCATTGGTGCGCAGCGTATTTGCGGTTATATGCAGGTGGCTCTGGAAAACCTGGTCATGGCCCTGGAGCAGGCACCGCAAACCCCGCTCCACGCCTTGGCGATCCTGCCATCGGCCGAGCGCCGGCAATTGCTCGAAACCTGGAACACGACCGACGTCACCTATGCCGACGATGCCCTGATCCATCGGCAATTCGAGGGCTGGGCCGCATCTCAACCCGACACCGTGGCCGTTGTGCATGAAGAGCAGGCACTGACCTACGGCGAGCTCAATGCCCGCGCCAACCAACTGGCCCACAGCCTCGTGGCCCTGGGTGTTCGTCCGGATGATCGGGTCGCCATCTGTGTCGAGCGCGGCCTGGACATGATCATTGGCCTGCTGGGCATCCTCAAAGCCGGCGCGGGGTATGTGCCGCTGGACCCGACTTATCCACCCGAGCGCATCGCCTACATGCTGCATGACAGCAGCCCCGTGGCGGTGGTGACCCAGTCGCAATGGCGCGACAGCCTGCCGGTATTGCCGGTGCCCACTCTGGTGCTTGACCCGACCGATGCCGGCGAAATGAACCAGCAGCCGCGGCACAATCCCGATGTGGCGGACCTGAATGCCAGCCACCTGGCCTACGTGATCTACACCTCCGGCTCCACCGGCCTGCCCAAGGGCGTGATGGTCGAGCACCGCAACGTCGCCCGGCTGTTTTCGGCGACCCAGCCCTGGTTTGAATTTGGCCCGCAGGATGTGTGGGCGCTGTTCCATTCCTTTGCCTTCGATTTCTCGGTCTGGGAAATCTGGGGCGCCTTGACCCACGGTGGCCGCTTGCTGGTGGTGCCGCAACTGGTCAGCCGTTCGCCGCAATACTGCTATGCCTTGTTGTGCGAAGCGGGTGTGACCATTCTCAACCAGACACCGAGTGCCTTCCGCCAGTTGATTGCGGCCCAAGGTGAAAGCGACCTGAGTCACAGCCTGCGGCAAGTGATCTTCGGTGGCGAGGCCCTGGAAACCGGGATTCTCAAACCGTGGTACGCCCGCCAGGCCAATGCCCGGACGCAGTTGGTCAACATGTACGGCATCACCGAAACGACGGTGCACGTGACGTATCGTCCCCTTGACGCAGCCGACGCGCAGTTGGCCGGCGTCAGCCCGATTGGCAAGCGCATTCCCGACCTGCAACTGTACGTGCTCGACACCCAGCGCGAGCCGGTGCCGGTGGGGGTGACAGGTGAGATGTACGTGGGCGGCGGCGGGGTCAGTCGTGGTTATTTGAACCGTGACGAGCTGACCGCCGAGCGTTTCCTCGACAACCCGTTCAGCCCCGAGCCGAATGCGCGGATGTACCGGACTGGCGACCTGGGTCGCTGGCTGGCGGACGGCAGCATCGAGTACCTGGGCCGCAATGACGACCAAGTGAAGATCCGCGGTTTCCGTATCGAATTGGGCGAGATCGAAGCCAAGCTGGCCGCGTGCAATGGTGTACGGGAGGCCGTGGTGGTGGCGCGCCAGGATACGCCGGGCGATCAGCGCCTGGTGGCCTATGTGATTGCCGAGGAAGGCGAGCCGCCATCGGCTGCCGAGCTACGCGATGAGCTGCTGGGTTCGCTGGCCGAATACATGGTGCCCAGCGCATTCGTGATGTTGACGGTGTTCCCGTTGACCACCAACGGCAAGCTGGACCGCAAGGCATTGCCGGTGCCGGACCAGTCGTCGGTGGTGACCCGTGAATACGAGGCCCCTCAAGGCGAGGTCGAGATCGCCATTGCCAGGATCTGGCAAGACCTGCTGCATGTCGAGCGGGTCGGCCGCCACGACCACTTCTTTGAAATGGGCGGCCACTCGTTGCTGGCGGTGAAGTTGGTCGAGCGCATGCGCCAGATCGACCTGGCGGCCGATGTACGCGTGCTGTTCGGCCAGCCGACGTTGGCGGCGTTGGCGGCTGCGGTGGGCGGTTGCCAGGAAGTCCAGGTGCCGGCCAACCTCATCCCGGACGACTGTTCGCGGATCACACCGGACCTGTTGCCGCTGGCCACGTTGAGCCAGGACGAGATCGACCGCGTCGTGGCGACGGTGCCCGGTGGCGTGGGTAATGTGCAGGACATCTATGCCTTGACGCCGCTGCAGGAGGGCATTCTGTATCACCACGTCGCGGCGGCCAAAGGTGATCCTTACCTGCAATACATACTGTTCGCTTTTGACAGCCGTGCCCGCTTGGATCTTTTCGCCAAGGCACTGCAAAGCACGGTATCCAGGCACGACATCCTGCGCACCGGCGTGGTCTGGGAAGGCATTGACGAACCGGTTCAAGTGGTCTGGCGCGAGGCGCGGCTGGGGTTCGATGAGATCATGTTGGACCCGGCGGCGGGGGATATCGCCCGGCAACTGCGCGAACGTCTGGATCCGCGCCACTATCGCCTGGATATTCGTCAGGCGCCGATGATGCGCATTGGTTACGCACAAGACGTGGCGAACGACCGCTGGGTGGGCATGCTGTTGTTCCACCATATGGTCGATGATGCGACCTCGCTGGCCATGCTCGCGGCGGAAATTGGCGCGCACATGTCCGGCGGCGAACAGGCACTGGCGGCGTCGGTGCCGTATCGCAACTTCGTGGCACAGGCGCGGCTCGGCGTCAGCCGCGAGGAACATGAAGCATTTTTCCACGAGATGCTGGGTGATGTGGCTGAACCGACGCTGCCCTTCGGTTTGCAGGATGTACAGGGTGACGGGCACGATATCGAGGAGGTCCGCCAGAGAGTCGATGCCGAGCTTGGCCAGCGTCTGCGGGTGCAGGCGCGTCAGCTTGGCGTGAGCGCGGCAAGCTTGTATCACCTGGCCTGGGCGCTGGTGCTGGGCAAAGTGTCGGGCAAGGAAGACGTGGTCTTCGGCACCGTACTGCTGGGGCGCATGCAAGGCGGTGAGGGCGCCGACCGTGCGTTGGGGATGTTCATCAACACCTTGCCGTTGCGGGTGAGCCTGGGCGCGCAAGGTGTGCGTGCCGCCGTCAAGTCGACCCATGCACGCTTGACGGCGCTGCTGGGGCACGAGCACGCCTCGTTGGTCCTGGCGCAACGCTGCAGTGGCGTGGCGGCACCGACGCCGTTGTTCAGCGCGCTGCTCAACTATCGCCATCTCGGTGCGCAGGCGCCATCCAGCGAAGTCATTGCGGCCTGGGAGGGTATCCAGACACTGGAAGGTGAGGAGCGCACCAACTATCCGTTGACGTTGTCGGTGGATGACTTGGGTGAAGGTTTCAACCTGACCGTCATGGCTCAGGCACCCATTGGCGCCGAGCGTGTTTGCAATTATGTGCAATGCGTTGTGGAGAACCTGGTTCAGGCGCTGGAGCAATCGCCGCTGGCCCCCTTGAGCGGGTTGAAGATCCTGCCGCCGGCCGAGCGTCGGCAATTGCTCGAGAGCTGGAACGGCACGGGCGTCGCATTTGCCCAGGACGCGCTGATCCATGCTCAGTTTGAAGTCTGGGCTGCAGCACAGCCTGAGGCCATGGCGGTGATGTTCGAAGAGCGGACGCTGACCTACAGCGAGCTCAACGCCCGGGCCAACCAGGTCGCTCATCGCCTGCTGGCGCAGGGTATTCGCCCGGATGATCGGGTCGCGATCTGTGTCGAGCGTGGTTTGGACATGATCGTCGGCTTGTTGGGGATCCTGAAGGCCGGCGCCGGTTATGTGCCGGTGGACCCGGCCTACCCGACGGAACGCATTGCCTACATGCTGCGTGACAGCATGCCGGTTGCGCTGTTGGCCCACGCCGCCACGCATCGTCTGTTGGCGGGCGTCTCGATGCCGGTGCTGCAACTCGATGACGGTAGCTGGCAGGACGAATCCGTCGCCAACCCGCAAGTGCCGGGCCTGGACTCCAGCCACTTGGCCTATGTGATCTACACCTCGGGTTCGACCGGATTGCCCAAGGGCGTGATGGTCGAGCACCGCAACGTCGCGCGGCTGTTCTCGGCGACCCAGCCTTGGTTCGACTTTGGCCAGCAGGACGTGTGGGCACTGTTCCATTCCTTTGCCTTCGATTTCTCGGTCTGGGAAATCTGGGGTGCGTTGACCCATGGCGGCCGCTTGCTGGTGGTGCCGCAATTGGTCAGCCGTTCTCCGCAAGATTGCTATGCGTTGTTATGCGAGACCGGTGTCACGGTGCTGAACCAGACCCCAAGCGCTTTCCGGCAACTGATCGTGGCCCAGGGCGAAAGCGATCTGCGCCACAGCCTGCGCCAGGTGATCTTTGGCGGCGAAGCGCTGGAAACCGGCATGCTCAAGCCGTGGTATGCCCGTGTAGGCAATGCCGGGACACAACTGGTGAACATGTATGGCATCACCGAAACGACGGTGCACGTGACGTATCGAGCGCTTGAAGCGGCTGATGCACAGTCGACGGGTGTCAGCCCCATCGGCAAGCGCATTCCCGACCTGCAACTGTACGTGCTCGATGCTCAGCGCGAGCCGGCGCCGGTGGGTGTGGTGGGTGAGATGTACGTGGGGGGCGCGGGTGTCAGCCGCGGTTATTTGAACCGCGACGAACTGACCGCCGAGCGCTTCCTCGACAACCCGTTCAGCCCCGAGCCGAATGCGCGGATGTACCGGACTGGCGACCTGGGTCGCTGGCTGGCGGACGGCAGCATCGAGTACCTGGGCCGCAATGACGACCAGGTGAAGATCCGCGGTTTCCGGATCGAGCTGGGCGAGATCGAAGCGACCTTGGCCGCCTGCGAGGGGGTCAGCGAGGCAGTGGTCATCGCTCGCGAGGACGAGCCGGGCGACAAGCGCCTGGTGGCTTATGTGATTGCCACAGAGGGTGCGCAACCGTCGGCGGTCGACTTGCGTACACAGTTGTTGCGGTCGCTGGCGGAGCACATGGTCCCCAGCGCCTTCGTGATCCTTGACGCGTTCCCGTTGACCACTAACGGCAAGCTCGATCGCAAGGCCTTGCCAGCGCCGGATCAATCGGCAGTGATCAGCCGTGAATACGAAGCCCCGCAAGGCGAGGTCGAGACGACCATCGCGCGGATCTGGCAGGACTTGCTCAAGCTTGGACGGGTCGGTCGTCACGACAATTTCTTCGAGCTGGGCGGCCATTCGTTGCTGGCCGTGAAACTGATCGAACGTATGCGCCAGGTCGACCTGGCCGCCGATGTGCGGGTGCTGTTCGGCCAGCCGACGCTGGCCGCGTTGGCCGCCGCGGTGGGCGGTGTCAGGGAGGTCGTGGTACCGGGCAATGCGATTGCGGACGGTTGCACGCGGATCACCCCGGACATGTTGCCCCTGGCTGATCTGGACCAGGACGCCATCGACCGAATCGTGGCCACGGTGCAGGGTGGCGTGACGAACGTGCAGGATATCTACGCCCTGGCGCCATTGCAGGAGGGGATTCTCTACCACCACCTTGCTGCGGAGCAGGGCGATCCCTACGTGTTGCAGGTGCTGTTCGGCTTTGACAACCGCGAACGGTTGCAAGCCTTTGCCCAGGCCTTGCAGAGCGTGGTGTCGCGTAATGACATCTTGCGCACCAGCATGGTCTGGCAAGGTCTGGAAGCACCGGTGCAAGTGGTATGGCGCCATGCGACCCTGGGCCTTGAAGAGATCGAGGTGGATCCGGCGGGGGGCGAGGTGGTGCAGCAACTGCACGGGCGTTTCGATCCGCGTCATTACCGTCTCGACATCGCCCAGGCACCGCTGATGCGCTTTGCCTTTGCCCAGGATGTGGCGAATCAGCGCTGGGTCGGCATGCTGTTGTTCCATCACATGGCGTTGGACCACACGGCGCTTGAGGTCGTGGTGCACGAGATGCAGGCCAGTCTCTTGGGCCAGGCGCACTTGCTTTCGCCCGCGGTGCCGTATCGCAATCATGTGGCCCAGGCGCGACTGGGGGTCAGTCGTGAGCAGCACGAAGCGTTTTTCCGTGAGATGCTCGGCGATATCGATGAGCCAACGTTGCCGTTCGGCTTGCAGGATGTGCAGGGTGATGGCAGCGGTATCGAAGAAGCACATCAGGACGTGGACGCTGCGCTGGCGCAGCGCCTGCGGGCCCAGGCCCGTCAGCTCGGTGTGAGCGCGGCAAGCCTGGTTCACTTGGCCTGGGGGCATGTGGTCGGGCGGGTTTCGGGCCGTGAAGAGGTGGTGTTCGGCACCGTGCTGATGGGGCGGATGCAGGGCGGCGACGGGGCCGATCGGGCCCTGGGCATGTTCATCAATACGTTGCCATTGCGCGTCAGTGTCGGCGCTCAAGGCGCCCGCGCCGGAGTCAAGGCGACCCATGGCCGGTTGTCGGCCTTGCTGGGGCACGAGCACGCCTCGTTGTCCCTGGCGCAGCGTTGCAGTGGCGTACCGACCTCGCTGCCATTGTTCAGCACCTTGCTCAATTATCGACACAGCGCGGCTGAAGCGGTGTCCGACCAGGCCATCTCGGCCTGGCAGGGGATGCAAACCCTGCACATGGAAGAACGCACCAACTATCCTTTGTGCCTGAACGTGGACGACCTGGGCGAAGGCTTCCGGTTCACCGCTCAAGCAGTGGTCGAAGTGGGTGCCCAACGTGTCTGCGGTTACATGCATACAGCGCTGGAAAGCCTGGTGGCAGCATTGGAGCAGACGCCTGAACGGGCGTTGCGTGAACTGCCGATTGTGCCGGCAGCCGAGCGCGAACAGTTGCTGGTGGACTTCAACGCCACCCACGCTGACTATCCGCAAGAGCAGACCATTCATGGCCTGTTCGAGGCTCAGGTACTGCGCACGCCGGACGCCGTGGCGGTGCGCCATGGCCGGCATCAGCTCAATTATCGTGAGCTCAATGGACTCTCCAACCGCTTGGCCCATTACCTGCGCAAACAGGGCGTGGAGCCCGATTCGCGGGTGGCGATCTGCGTCGAGCGTGGCATCGAGATGGTCGTGGGGCTGTTGGCGATCCTCAAGGCCGGCGGCGGTTATGTGCCGCTGGATCCGGCGTACCCACTGGACCGTATCGCCTACATGTTGGAAGACAGTGCCCCGGCGGCGATCCTGGTTCAGGGGACTACGCGTAACTTGCTGGGCGAAACGGCGATACCGGTGATCGACCTCGACAAAGGCATCTGGCAGGACGAGGCAGCGCCCAATCCACAGGTGCCGGGCCTGAGCTCGTCGCACCTGGCCTATGTCATCTACACCTCCGGTTCGACCGGTCTGCCCAAGGGCGTGATGATCGAGCACCGCAACACGGTGAACTTCCTGACCTGGGCCCATCGTTCATTTGACGCTCAAATCCTGTCGAAAACCCTGTTCTCGACGTCGCTGAACTTCGACCTGGCGGTCTACGAGTGCTTTGCGCCGCTGACCTCGGGCGGCAGCATCGAAGTGGTCACTAATGTGCTGGAACTGCAACAGGGCGAGCACGACATCACCCTGATCAACACCGTGCCGTCGGCGCTCAAGGCCTTGCTGGAATCCGGTGGATTGGGCGAGGGCGTCGATACGGTCAACGTCGCCGGTGAAGCACTCAAGCGCAGCCTGGTTGAAACCTTGTTCGAACAGACCCAGGTCAAGCGCCTGTGCAACCTCTACGGCCCTTCGGAAACCACGACCTACTCAAGTTGGGTATCGATGGCCCGCGAAGACGGGTTTGCCGCGCATATCGGCAAACCGGTGGCGAACACTCAGTTCTATCTGCTGGACGAGCACAAACAACCCGTGCCGCTGGGCGTGCCGGGCGAAATCTACATCGGTGGTGCCGGGGTCGCTCGCGGTTATCTCAACCGCGACGACCTGACGGCCGAGCGCTTCCTGAAAAATCCATTCAGCACGGCTCCGAACGCGCGCATGTATCGCACGGGCGACCTGGGCCGGTATCTGCCGGATGGCAACATCGAATACCTGGGCCGTAACGACGACCAGGTGAAGATCCGCGGTTTCCGCATCGAGTTGGGCGAGATTGAAGCCAAGCTCGCGCAACACGATGCGCTGAAAGAAGCCGTGGTCGTGGCCCGTGAGGATGTGCCGGGCGACAAGCGCCTGGTCGCCTATTTCACCCAGCATTCGCCGGACGAAACAGTAGAGATCGAAGCCCTGCGCACGCACCTGCAAACGCAACTGCCGGCCTATATGGTGCCCGCCGTCTACGTGCGCCTGGACGCGTTGCCACTGACGCCGAACGGCAAGCTCGACCGCAAGGCGCTGCCGGCGCCGGATCTGGATGCCGTCATCAGCCGTGGCTACGAAGCCCCGCAAGGCGAGGTCGAAACCACCTTGGCGCAGATCTGGCAAGATTTGCTGGACCTGCAACAGGTCGGTCGTCATGACCAGTTCTTCGAACTGGGTGGCCACTCGTTGCTGGCGATTCAATTGATTTCCCAGGTGCGTCTGCGCCTGGGTGTGGAGTTGGGCCTGACCGAACTGTTCGCCCAGCCCCAGCTCATGGGGTTGGCTCAGGCAGTGGCCCTTGCCGGGCGCAGCACGTTGCCGGAGATCGTCCGGGTTTCTCGAAAGGACGACTTGCCCTTGTCGTTCGCCCAACAGCGCCTATGGTTCCTGGCACAGATGGAAGGGGCGAGCGCGGCCTACCACATACCCGCTGGGCTGCGCTTGCGCGGTGTGCTGGACCGCCTCGCCTTGCAGCGGGCTCTGGACCGTATTGTCGCCCGCCATGAGGCCCTGCGTACCACCTTCGTGCAGGTGCGGGGACAGGAGGCTCGGCAGTGTATCGCGCCCGTCGATGTCGGGTTCGCGCTACTGCACCATGACTTCTGCGGCCTGGCCGATGCCGAGGGCCAACTGCACGCACTGGCGGCGCAGGAAGCCACGGATACCTTTAGCCTGGAGCAGGGGCCATTGATCCGGGGGCGGCTGGTCCGCCTCGGCAGCGAAGACCATGTGTTGCTGCTGACCATGCACCACATCGTCTCGGACGGCTGGTCCATTGGTGTGTTGATCAAGGAATTGACGGCGCTTTATGAAGCGTTTCGTCATGACCTGGACGATCCACTGCCGGCGTTGACGGTGCAGTACAGCGACTACGCTGTCTGGCAACGTCGCTGGTTGAGCGGCGAGGTGCTGCAAACCCAAAGCGATTACTGGCGACAGGCCCTGGCCGATGCGCCAGCCTTGTTGATGCTGCCCACCGACCGTGCGCGTCCTGCGCAACAGGACTATGCCGGGGCGACATTGCCGGTGGTCTTCGACGCCGATTTGACCGCGAGCCTCAAGGCCCTGAGCCAGCGCCACGGCGTCACCTTGTACATGACCATGATGGCGGCCTGGGGGGCGTTGTTGAGCCGGCTTTCGGGCCAGGATGAAGTGGTGATCGGCTCGCCGGTGGCCAACCGCACGCGGTCGGAAGTCGAAGGATTGATTGGTTTCTTCGTCAACACCTTGGCCGTGCGCATCGATCTCTCGGGGGCGCCGACGGTAGAAACCTTGCTGGCCCGGGTCAAGGCCCAGGCCCTTGGCGCCCAGGCGCATCAGGACCTGCCGTTCGAACAAGTGGTGGAGGTGCTCAAACCGGTGCGCAGCCTGGCCCACAGTCCGCTGTTCCAGGCCATGCTGTCGTGGCAGACCCATGACAACACCGAACTGGTGCTGGGGGACTTGAAACTCGAAGGCCTGGGTGCGGCAAGCAACGTTGCCAAATTCGACGTGTCCCTGGAACTGAGCGAGATCCAAGGGCAGATGTTTGGTGCCCTTGAATACGCCACGGCGTTGTTCGACGAGGGCACGGTGCAGCGTTACCTCGGCTACTTCCAACGCCTGCTGCGGGCCATGGTCGCCAGTGACCAGACCCGGATCGAACGGATCGCGCTGCTGGACAACGCCGAACGTGAGCATTTGCTGGCAGGCCTCAACGCGACCCAGGCCGCGTACCCACGTGAACAGACGATCCACCAGTTGTTCGAAGCCCAGGTCGAGGCTCGACCGGACGCCATCGCTGTCGCGTTCGGTGATGAGCGACTGAGTTACGCCGAACTGAACCGCCAGGCTAACCAGATGGCTCATCACCTGATCGGCCTGGGCATCCGCCCGGATGATCGGGTGGCGATCTGCGTTGAACGCGGTGCCGACATGCTCATCGGCCTGTTGGCCATTCTCAAGGCCGGTGCCGGTTACGTACCGCTTGACCCGGCGTTTCCAGCCGAACGCTTGGCCTACATGCTCGCCGACAGTGCCCCGGTGGCGCTGCTGAGCCAAGGTGAGTTGCTAGATCGTCTGCCCGCGTTTACGGTGCCGGTGGTGCTGCTCGACCGCGCCGAGCGCGTGCGTTGCGGCATTGCCGCCGGTCGCGACGACAATCCGCTCGTTGCCTCCCTGGGCGTGCGTCACCTGGCCTACGTCATCTACACCTCGGGCTCCACCGGCAACCCCAAAGGGGTGATGATCGAACACCGGGGCCTGGTCAACTACTGCGTCGATGCGGTCCGCTTGTTTGGCCTGACACCGGACGACACGGTGTTGCAGCAGAACACCTTGAACTTCGACCTGTCGGTGGAAGAGATCTTCCCGGCGCTGCTGGCCGGTGCCACCCTGGCGCCGACCCGACAGCTGTTTGGCAGTGCCGAGTTGCAACAAAACGGCGATATTCGCCCGACCTTCCTGCACCTGACAGCGGCCCATTGGCATACCCTCGCGGCCGAATGGCACAACTCGCCGGCCCAGGCTCGGGACTATTTGCGCGACGTGCGGTTGATCAACGTCACCGGTGACGCCTTGTCGACGCAGAAACTGCAGATGTGGGACGCGGTTCGTCCGGCGCATACCCGATTGGTCAACACCTATGGCCCGACCGAGGCCACGGTGTCCTGCACCGCCGCCTACATGGAGCATGACGCGGTCGATGGCATCCTCGGCAATGCCAGCATCGGCAGGCCGATGGCCAACACCCGTATCTACCTGCTCGATGCGCACCGCCAGCCGGTGCCGTTCGGGGTCGCGGGGGAAATCTTCATCGGGGGCGACGGTGTGGCCCGCGGTTACCTGAACCTTGACGCCATCAACGCCGAACGCTTCCTGGCCGACCCGTTCAGCGACCAGCCCGATGCGCGCCTGTACAAGACCGGCGACCTGGCCCGTTATCGTCCGGACGGACGCCTCGAATACCTGGGGCGCAACGACTTCCAGGTCAAGGTCCGTGGCTTCCGTATCGAACTGGGTGAGATCGAGGCCCGGCTGGGTGACTGTGCCGGGGTCAAGGAAGCGGCGGTGATCGTGCGTGAAGACACGCCGGGCGACAAACGCCTGGTGGCCTATGTGGTGCCGCAGGCTGGAGTGAACCTGAACGCGGCGAGCCTGCGCGCGCAGTTGGCGGTGCAACTGGCCGAGTACATGCTGCCAGGTGCGTTCGTCAGCCTGGCCGCGCTGCCGCTGACGCCGAACCGCAAGCTCGACCGCCAGGCGTTGCCGGCACCCGATGCCGAGGCGTACGCCAGCCGCACCCATGAAGCGCCCCAGGGCCACACGGAAATCGTTCTGGCGCAGATCTGGCAATCCCTGCTCAAGGTCGAGTCGGTGGGCCGCCACGATCACTTCTTCGAACTGGGTGGGCATTCCTTGCTGGTGATGCGCTTGATCGCCCAGGTGCGCGAACAATTGGGCGTGGAGCTGAACCTGAGGGATGTCTTTGCCCAACCGCAATTGAGTGCGCTGGCCCAGGTGCTCTCCCAGGCGGCGCACAGCACCCGGCCCGGTATCGTGCCGGTGTCCCGCGAACAGGCGTTGCCGTTGTCTTTCGCCCAGCAGCGCCTCTGGTTCCTGGCGCAATTGGATGGGACCAGTGCGGCGTACCACATCCCCACGGGCCTGCGCCTGCGAGGCGCGCTGGATACTTCGGCGCTCACGCGTGCACTGGACCGTATCGTGGCCCGCCACGAGGCCTTGCGTACCACTTTTGTGCAGGCGCAGGGGCAGGAAGTGGAACAGCGCATTGCCCCGGTCGATGTCGGCTTCGCGTTGCGGTTGCAGGCCCTGGCAGGGCGAGCGGACGCCGAAACCGAACTGATGGCCCTGGCCGAGGAAGAGGCTCGCCAGGCTTTCGACCTGGCCCACGGCCCGTTGGTACGTGGCCGACTGGTGCGGATGGCGGACGATGATCACGTGCTGGTGGTGACCCTGCACCATATCGTCTCGGATGGTTGGTCCGCCGATCTGCTGACCCATGAGTTGGGCGTGCTGTATGAGGCGTTCCGTCAGGGGCAGGACGATCCATTGCCGGCGTTGCCGATTCAGTACGCGGACTATGCCCTCTGGCAGCGGCGCTGGCTCACCGGGGAGGTCTTGGACCAACAGGAACGCTTCTGGCGGCAAACCCTGGCCGACGCACCGGCCCTGTTGACGTTGCCCACCGATCGGCCACGGCCTGCGCAGCAGGATCACGCCGGCGCTGCGGTGGGGATTGTCCTCGACGAAACCCTGACCCAAGGCCTCAAGGCGTTGAGCCAGCGCCATGGTGCCACTTTGTTCATGACGGTCATGGCCGCCTGGGCCACGGTGCTCAGTCGCCTCTCCGGCCAGCACGACGTTGTCATCGGCACGCCGGTGGCGAACCGCATGCAGGCGGAAGTCGAGGGCTTGATCGGCCTGTTCGTCAACACGCTGGCGCTGCGCGTCGATGTGGCGGATGAACTGACGGTGCAAGCCTTGTTGCAACAAGTGAAGGTTCGGACCCTGGATGCCCAGGCGCACCAGGACCTGCCTTTCGAACAGGTGGTGGAGGTGGTCCGGCCATTGCGCAGCCTGTCCCATAGCCCGGTGTTCCAGGCCATGCTGTCATGGCAGAACAACGAAGCCACGGGATTGGAACTGGGCGATATGTCGCTGCAAGGGCTGGGTGTGACCAGCCGCACCGCGAAATTCGACGTGTTGCTGGACATGGCCCTGATCGACGGGCGCCTGTTCGGGGCACTGGAATACGCCACGGCGTTGTTCGACTCCGCCACGATGGAGCGTTACCTCGGCTACCTGGAGAGTGTCCTGAGGGCCATGGTTGCTGATGAACAGACCCTCGTGGCGCAGATTCCGCTGCTGGGTGACAACGAGCGTCAGAACCTGTTGGAAACGCTCAATGCCACTGCGGTCGACTACCCGCAGGGCCTGACCCTGCACGGCCTGTTCGAGGCGCGGGTTGTGGCCAGTCCCGACGCGGTCGCCGTGGTCTCCGGCGAGGCGCAACTGAGTTACGCGCAACTCAATGAGCGGGCCAACCAGATTGCCCATCGCCTGCTGGAACTGGGCATTCGCCCGGATGACCGCGTGGCGATCTGTGCCGATCGCAGCCTGGACATGGTCGCGGGCCTGCTGGGGATTCTCAAGGCCGGCGCGGCGTATGTGCCGCTGGACCCGGATTATCCCCACGAACGCCTGGCCTACATGCTGGAGAACAGCGCGCCCATGGTGGTGCTGACCCAACGTGCGTTGCAGGCGAGCCTGCCGGCGACGCAGGCGCGAACCCTGCTGCTGGATGAGGCGCAAGGGTTCTCGACGCAGCCCACCGACAATCCGCAGGTCGAAGGCCTGCATGCCCATCACCTGGCCTATGTCATCTACACCTCGGGCTCCACCGGCCTGCCCAAGGGCGTGATGAACGAGCATGGTGGGGTGGTCAACCGCCTGCTGTGGATGCAGGACGAGTACGGACTGACCGCCACAGACGCGGTGCTGCAAAAGACCCCGTTCAGCTTCGACGTGTCGGTGTGGGAGTTCTTCTGGCCGCTGTTCAGTGGTGCGCGGCTGGTGATGGCGCGTCCGGGTGGGCATCGCGACCCGGCGTACCTGCGCGAAGTGATCCAGGCCCAGGGCATCACCACGCTGCATTTCGTGCCGTCGATGCTCGATGTGTTCCTGGCCCATGGCGAGGCAAGTCAATGCGCAGGCCTGGTGCGGGTGATGTGCAGCGGCGAGGCGTTGCCGGGGCATCTGGTGCGGCGCTTCAAGGCGCAATTGCCGCACACTGGCCTGTACAACTTGTACGGTCCGACCGAAGCGGCGGTGGACGTGACCGCGTGGGATTGCGCGGGGACGGACACCCCGGACAGCACGCCGATCGGCAAGCCGATTGCCAACACCCGGATCTACCTGCTCGATGGTCATCAACAACCGGTGCCCATGGGCGTGGCCGGGGAGATTTACATCGGCGGTGTGCAGGTGGCGCGGGGTTACCTGAACCGTCCGGAACTGACCGTCGAGCGTTTCCTGCGGGATCTGTTCAGCCGTGCGGCGAATGCGCGGATGTACCGCACCGGCGACCTGGGTCGCTACCTGCCGGATGGCAACATCGAGTACCTGGGGCGTAACGACGATCAGGTGAAGATCCGTGGGTTCCGTATCGAACTCGGCGAGATCGAGGCCAAGCTTGCCCAGCATGAGGCGATCAAGGAAGCCGTGGTGCTGGCTCTCGAAGACGTGCCGGGGGCCAAGCGCCTGGTGGCTTATTTCACCGTGCACGGTGACGAGCACAGTGTCGAGATCGAAAACCTGCGAACACAGTTGCAAGCCCAACTGCCGGAATACATGGTACCGGCGGCTTATGTGCGGCTTCAGGCATTGCCGCTGACGCCGAATGGCAAGCTGGATCGCAAGGCATTGCCGGCGCCGGACCTGGCGTCGGTGATTACCCGTGAGTACGAAGCGCCGCAGGGCGCTGTGGAAACGACACTGGCACAACTGTGGGCCGAGCTGCTCAAGGTCGAAAAGGTGGGGCGTCATGACCACTTCTTCGAATTGGGTGGGCACTCGTTGTTGGCGGTCACGTTGATCGAGCGCATGCGCCAGGCCGGCTTGAGCGCCGATGTGCGCGTGCTGTTCGGCCAGCCGACCCTGGCCGCGTTGGCGGCAGCCGTGGGCGGTACGACGGAAATCGTGGTGCCGGACAACGGCATCGTGCCGGGTTGTGAGCGGATCACCCCGCAGATGTTGCCGCTTGCCGACCTGACACAGCAGGAAGTCGACGCCATTGTTGCCTGGGTGCCCGGTGGCGTGAGCAATGTCCAGGACATCTACGCCCTGGCGCCATTGCAGGAAGGGATCCTGTATCACCACCTGGTTTCGTCGCAGGGCGATCTCTATGTGCAGCAGGCCATGTTCAACCTGGAGGACCGTGCCCGGTTGGATGCGTTCGTGAGTGCGCTGCAAGGCGTGATCGACCGCCACGATATCCTGCGCACGGCTGTGCTTTGGGAGGGCTTGCGCGAGCCGGTGCAGGTGGTGCTGCGGGAAGCGCCGCTGGCGGTGCAGACCTGTACGGTCGAGCCGGGCGAGGACGTGGCGACGCAGCTTCGTGAGCGTTTCGACCCTCGGCACTCTCGGCTCGATGTGCGCCAGGCGCCCATGATGCGGCTTGCCTGTGCCTATGACGACGAGCACCAGCGCTGGGTCGCGCTGCTGCTGTTTCATCACATTGCACTCGACCACACCGCGCTGGAGGTGATCCAGCACGATATGCAAGCGTACTTGCTCGGGCAGCAGGCTCAGTTGGGCGATGCCGTGCCGTATCGCAACTACGTGGCCCAGGCGCGGCTTGGCGTGACGCAAAGCGCCCACGAGGCGTTCTTCAGGGACATGCTCCAGGATATCCAGGAGCCGACCCTGCCATTCGGTCTGCAGGACGTGCAGGGCGACAGCCATGTCATCGAACAGGCCCGGTTGGGCGTGGACGACAGTTTGAATCGTCGCCTGCGGACACAATCGCGACTGCTTGGCGTCAGCGCGGCGAGCCTGCATCACCTGGCCTGGGCGCGGGTGGTGGGCGCCGTGTCCGGGCGCGAAAACGTGGTGTTCGGTACCGTACTGATGGGCCGGATGCAGGGCGGTGAGGGGGCCGATCGGGCGCTAGGGTTGTTTATCAATACCTTGCCGCTGCGGGTTGACGTCGGCGTCGACGGGGCTCGGGCAGGCGTCAAGGCAACGCATGCGCGTCTCACCGCGCTGCTGGGACACGAACATGCGTCGCTGGCACTGGCACAGCGTTGCAGCGGTGTCGCTACGTCGACGCCGTTGTTCAGTGCACTGCTGAACTACCGGCACACTGCAACGCAGGTCACCGAGGAGGCCCAGTCGGCCTGGAACGGGATCGAGGGGCTCGGCGGCGAGGAGTGGAGCAACTATCCACTGTCACTGAACATCGACGACCTCGGCGAGGCCTTTGTGCTGACCGCCCTGGCGGAGTCGCGCATCGGGGCAGAACGCATCTGCGGCTACATGCACACGGCGCTGGAAAGCCTGGTCGATGCGCTTGAGCGCACGCCCGAGGCACCCGTGCGTGAGCTGGCGATATTGCCAGCGGCGGAACGCCGGCAACTGCTGGTCGACTTCAATGCGACCGACACGGTCTATCCCCGCGAAGAGACGGTCCACGGCTTGTTCGAGGCCCAGGTCAGGGCCCGGCCTGACGCGATTGCACTCCAGCATGGGGCGCAGCAACTCACCTACCGTGAGCTGCACGAGCGAGCCAATCACCTGGCGCATTGCTTGCTTGAACGGGGCGTCCAGCCAGGGTCTCGAGTCGCGATCATGCTGAACCGTTCGTTCGAGCTCATCATCAGCGAACTGGCGATCCTCAAGTGCGCCGCCGTCTATGTACCGCTGGACCACCATGCGCCCGAGGAGCGGCAGCGTTTCATGTTGCAAGACAGTGCCGCGGTGCTGGTGTTGACGACCCGTGACAGGGCCTTGCCGGAAGACATGCCGCGATTGGACCTGGACACACTGCAATTGATCCAGGCTGCACGGCCGGCGGTATTCCCCGGTCAAACCAGCGATACACCGGCGTACATCATGTACACCTCGGGCTCCACGGGCCACCCGAAGGGGGTGATCGTGCCGCACTTGGCCATAGGCCGATTGGCGATCAATAACGGCTACGCGGATTTCGGTGTACAGGATCGCGTGGCGTTCGCCTCGAACCCGGCGTTCGACGCCAGTACGATGGAAGTGTGGGGGGCATTGCTCAACGGCGGGCGCGTTGTGATCATTGATCACGAAACGTTGCTCAGCCCGACGCAATTCGCCCAGGCGCTGACAGAGGCCGAGGTGTCGGTGCTGTTCGTCACCACCGCCATGTTCAATCAGTACCTGGTCTTGATCCCGGATGCTCTGGCAGGCTTGCGGATCCTGCTGTGCGGTGGCGAACGCGGTGATCCGGCTTCCTTCCGGCGGCTGTTGGCCCATGCTCCTTCGCTGCGGCTGGTGCATTGCTACGGTCCCACCGAGACCACCACCTTTGCGACGACCCATGTGGTCTCTGCCGTGCCACATGGCGCAACGAGTGTTCCGATCGGCCGTCCTATTGCCAACACCCGGGTGTATATCCTCGATGCCGCGCGCCAACCAGTACCTGTGGGTGTCGCGGGAGAGATCCATATCGGGGGTGTCGGGGTGGCCCTTGGTTACCTGAACCGGCCGGACCTGACCGAGGAACGCTTCATTGCCGATCCGTTCAGCGATTCGGGGAGCGCGCGCCTGTACCGCAGTGGCGATCTTGGCCGCTGGCTGCCCGACGGCACCATCGAATACCTGGATCGCAATGACGGTCAGGTCAAAATACGTGGCTTCCGTATTGAACTCGGTGAGATCGAGGCCCGCTTGCACGAGTGCCATGGGGTGCGCGAGGCCCTGGTGGTAGCGCGGGAAGACAGTCCGGGCGACAAGTGCCTGATCGCGTATTACACCGAGCACGAGAACGGTGGGGACCTCGATGCGGACGTCCTGCGCGCCCAACTGCGCTCCGTGCTGCCGGAATACATGATCCCGGCGGCCTACGTGAGATTGACGGCGTTGCCGCTGACACTGAACGGCAAGGTCAACACCGGGGCGTTGCCGGTACCGGAAATGCACGCTTATGGGAGCCAGGACTACGAGGCGCCGCAAGGCGACCTGGAAGTCACGCTGGCTGGCTTGTGGGCCGACGTCCTGAAGCTGGAGCAGATCGGTCGTCACGACAACTTCTTTGAGCTGGGCGGTCATTCACTGCTGGCGATCCGGCTGGTCGGATTGTTGGCACAGGCCAACCTGACCGTCTCGCTGGCCGAGCTGTTCCAGCACGAAAGCGTCGCGTCGATGGCATCGATGCTGCTGGCCCGCACCGAGGATGCCCGGGTCAAGGAGGCCATCGTACCGGTGCGCACCACTGGCCAGCAGAATCCGCTGTTCCTGGTGCACGAGTTCAGTGGCCTGGACCTGTACTTCCCGATGCTGGGCAAGCACATCGATCCGGATATCCCGGTGTATGGCTTGCCTGCCGTCGAATGGGGTGAGCCGCAGTTGCAAACGATGGAGTGCATGGCCTCGCGCCTGGTGGGGATCATTCGTTCGGTACAACCCAAAGGGCCTTATCGCCTGGCCGGCTGGTCGTTCGGTGGTGTGCTGGCCTACGAGACCGCGATCCAGCTGATCGGCCTGGACGAGGAGGTCGAGTTCGTCGGTCTCATCGACAGCTATCTGCCCCGGCTGGTGGATCAGGGCCGGTCGCGCTGGGCATTGGACGAAGCCCACAAGCTGCATCTGCTGGACCGCTGCGATGTTTTCTGGAGGGCTGCGTTGCCTGGCGAAGAAGTACTTGCAGTGATGCTGGAGAATCTGGCCGATCTGCAAGGACAATTGGATCGATTCGATTTCACAGGCCTGGTGCAGCATTGCCGCGACGAGGCGTTGCTGCCTGCCGAACTGGCCGTCTATAGCGCGGAGCAACTCTGGCAGTACCTCGATCGCGAAGTGGCCCATGGTCACGCGTTGGCCCATTACGCGGTGTATCCGATTTCCGTACCGGTGCATCTGCTGGTGGCCGAAGAACGCAAGGACGACGCGCCCGAGCACTCCGGCTACCTGGGCTGGGACGCTGTCCTGCCCACGTCTAAGTTGCATTGCATCAAGGTTCCGGGTAACCACCAGAGCATGATGCAAGCGCCCCATGTCAAGGCATTGGGCCAGGCCATCACTGCTGCACTCCACACCGCCGCATCGCGTCCGGCCCCCTCACCGAAGAGCGGTTACCAGCCGCTGCTGACGATCCAGGGCGGGCGTACCGATCGAGCGCCGATCTTCTGCGTGCCGGGAGCTGGCGACAGCGTGACCGGTTTTATCGGGTTGACCGATGCCTTCGGTCCTGACTGGCCTATCCATGGGCTGCAGCACCGCGGGCTGGATGGCAGCACGGAGCCTTTCAGCCTCGTGGAGACGGCCGCCCAGGTGTACCTCGACGCGATCGACAAGGTCCAACCGGAGGGGCCGGTGCATCTGCTCGGCCATTCCTTCGGCGGCTGGATCGTGTTCGAAATGGCGGCCCGCCTGCATGCCCGGGGTCGCAAGGTGGCCTCGTTGACGCTGATCGACAGTGAGTCGCCGGGCGGCAACGGGGTGGTGGGCAAGCCCTATACCGCGACGGGGGTGCTGAATCGGCTGATCGAGGCGATGCAGTTGGCTTCTGGCAAGTCGTTGGGGATCGATGCCACGGTCTTCGGTACCCAGGACGATACCGCGCAGATGCGTTTGCTGCATGCGGGCATGGTACGGGCTGGCATGCTGCCGCAGCGTTCGGCGGTGGATTCGATGCGCGGTCCGGCGCGGGCCTTCGGTACGGCCCTGCGTACGGTGTATCAACCGCAACATCGCTACACCGGGCCGGTGCGGTTGGTGCTGGCCGATGATCCAACCCTGGACACGGCCGGTAACAAACGCGAACAGGAACAAATGATCGAAGGATGGCGCAAGCATATCCCCGACCTCAGTATCTGGTACGGTCCGGGCAACCACTTCACGATCCTCAAGGCCCCTCACGTACACAACCTGGCAGCCTGGTGGCAGGACGGCCTTCCCATGCTCGACGAGGAGGCCGCCAGTGACTACGTATGACTGTCTCTCCTTGACGCGCATCCATGGAGCCCGGCGCCACGTTGGCCGGGTCTGAAATCAACGCACTCATGGTTATTTATGGAAAAGTCGAAGTTTCGCAAAATCGCTATCGTGCTCGTACTGGTCGTGGTGGCCGGTCTGATTTTCTACAGCGCGCAATCGCCGGGCAAACCGCCGGAGTACCTGACCGCCACGGTCGAGCGGGCTGACATCGAGAACTCGGTGTTGGCGAGCGGGACGCTCCAGGGGGTCAAGCAAGTCGACGTCGGTGCCCAGGTATCGGGCCAGCTTAAATCGCTCAAGGTCAAGTTGGGCGACAAGGTCAAGAAGGGCCAGTGGCTGGCGGAAATCGACCCCATGCTGGCACAGAACTCATTGCGCCAGACCCAGGTCAACGAAGAGAACCTGATGGCCAAGCGGCAGGCCACGGCGGCGCAACTCAAGGACGCCAAGGCCACCTATGACCGCTACAAAAAACTGCAGCCGGACGACGCGATCTCCAAGCAGGAGTACGAGACTGCCGAGTCGAACTACAAGGTGGAAGCGGCGAACCTGCTCTCTCTCGATGCGCAGATAAAGGACGCCCGTATCCAGGTGGAAACCGCACGGGTCAACCTGGCCTACACCCACATCGTCGCGCCGATAGACGGCTATGTCGTGGGGATCGTGACGCAGGAAGGCCAGACTGTGATCGCCGAGCAACTGGCGCCGGTCCTGCTCAAGCTCGCCGACCTGGACACCATGACGGTCAAGGCGCAGGTATCGGAGGCCGATGTGATTCACATCGTTCCCGGCCAAGAGGTGTATTTCACCATCCTGGGGGAGTCGGAAAGGCGCTACTACGCCACACTGCGAGGCACCGAGCCTGCGCCGCAGAACTTCCTCGAAACCCAGGCAGCCGGGGCGCCCAAACAGAACACTGCGGTGTTCTATAACAGCCTCTTCGATGTGCCGAACCCCGATCATCGCCTGCGTATCTCCATGACTGCCCAGGTTCGTATCGTCTTGGACAAAGCCAAGGATGTGTTGACGGTTCCCGTCGCCGCGCTGGGGGCGAAAAACCAGGATGGCAGCTTCGTGGTCCGTGTGCTCGATGCCGAAGGCAAGGCTCAGCCACGCAACGTGCAGACGGGCATCAACAATAACGTCAGGGCCGAGATCAAGGATGGCCTGGCTGAAGGTGACAAGGTTGTCATCGGCGAGCCGACCCCCGCCGTGGCAGGAGCCTGACCATGACGCGACCACTGTTGGAACTCGAGGGCATCACCCGCAGTTTCCTTGCGGGCGAAAAGGCGTTCATAGCGCTCAAGAACATCAACTTGACGATCAATGCGGGCGAGGTGGTCGCGATCACCGGTGCTTCCGGTTCCGGCAAGTCGACGTTGATGAATGTACTCGGCTGCCTCGATCATCCGGACGCCGGAAGCTATAAGGTGGACGGGCGCGAAACCGGTTCGATGGACGACCGTGAACTGGCCAGGTTACGTCGCGACCACTTCGGTTTCATTTTCCAGCGCTACCATTTGCTGCCGCACCTGAGCGCCTTGCACAACGTCGAGATGCCGGCTATTTACGCCGGTGCCGCCGAGTCACAGCGCCACAACCGTGCCGGGGACCTGTTGAAGCGCCTGGGATTGGTGGGGCACCTGAGCAATCGGCCGAGTCAACTCTCGGGTGGCCAGCAGCAGCGGGTGAGTATCGCTCGGGCACTGATGAATGGCGGCGAGATCATTCTGGCGGACGAACCCACCGGTGCGCTGGACACCACCAGTGGCAAGGAAGTCATGAAGATCCTGCTGGAGCTCAATGCGGCGGGGCATACGGTCATCATCGTGACCCACGATGAGAAAGTGGCGGCTCACGCCCAGCGTATCATCGAGATCCGCGACGGTGAAATCGTCAGTGATCGTCCCAATCCGCAGAGGCCGCTGCAAGATCCGTCGGCACAAGACACGCGCCCGGCCAAGGTCAAGCCCACGAACGGCCTGCTCGCCAGCTTCGGCCTGTTCAGCGAAGCGTTCAACATGGCCTGGGTGGCGCTGGTCTCGCATCGAATGCGAACCCTGCTGACCATGTTGGGCATCATTATCGGTATCACCTCGGTGGTATCGATCGTGGCGATTGGCGAAGGGGTCAAGCAATATGTCCTCAAGGACATCCAGGCGATCGGCAGCAACACGATCGAAATCATGCCTGGGTCCGACTGGGGGGACAGTCGCTCGACGGCTATCGAAACGTTGGTGTTGTCCGATGTGACCGCCCTGGGCGACCAGTATTACATCGACAGTGCGACGCCCAACCTGGGTCGCAACCTGCTATTGCGTTATGAAAACATCGATGTCAATGCGACCGTCAACGGTGTGAGCGCGAGTTATTTCCAGGTTCGCGGAATCAAGATCGGCTCGGGTGTGGCATTCAGCAAGGACGATGCCCGGCGGCAATCGCAAGTGGTAGTCATCGACCACAACACAAGTCACAGATTGTTTGGCTCGCACACAGACCCGCTGGGTAAGGTGATTCTCGTCGACAACCTGCCTTGCACGGTCATCGGCGTGACCGAAGACCGCAAAAGCGTCTTCAATACCAGCAAAAACCTGAACATCTGGATGCCCTATGAAACCGCGGCTGGTCGGTTGCTGGGCCAGCGTTTCCTGGACAGCATCACGGTGCGGATAAAGGACGGGCAACCGAGCAAATTAGTGGAGGACAACGTAGTCAAGCTCCTGACCCAACGTCATGGTATCAAGGACTTTTTCACCTACAACCTCGACAGTGTGATGCAAACGGTGCAGAAGACCAGTCAATCGCTGGCGCTGCTGCTCTCGCTGATTGCGATCATCTCGCTGGTGGTCGGTGGCATCGGTGTAATGAATATCATGCTGGTCTCGGTGACCGAGCGTACCCGGGAGATTGGTATCCGCATGGCTGTCGGTGCACGCCAGTCCGACATCCGCCAGCAGTTCCTGGTGGAGGCGGTGATGGTGTGCCTGATGGGGGGCACGATTGGCATCGCCTTGTCGTTTGGTATCGGTTACGTCTTTTCGATCTTCGTCAAGGAGTGGCAGATGGTGTTCTCGGTGGGATCGATCGTCACCGCTGTCGTCTGTTCGACCCTGATCGGCATCGTGTTCGGCTTCGTGCCCGCGCGCAATGCCGCGCGACTCGATCCGATCAATGCACTGGCACGGGACTGACCCGGGCTACCCAGGCTTGAAGCCAGGTAGGGAACCCTGTGGCGAGGGAGCAAGCTCCCTCGCCACATAAGGTGTGCCTGGCGCCTTATACCGCTACGCGTGCCGCATGCGGACGAGTCTCGCCGACCTTCCTCACCGCCTGTTCGAAGCGGTCCAGCACCATGCCGACCTCGGTCTCGGTGATGGTCAGGGGCGGCAGGAACCTGAGCACTGCGCCATGACGCCCACCGGTTTCCATCATCAAACCGTTGTCGAAACAGTTGAGCTTGATGGCGTGTGCCCGGGCGCCGTCAGCCTGGCCGGCGCGCTGGTTGTCGGCCGGCTTGGTGATTTCCACGCCGATCATCAGTCCGCGACCGCGGATATCGCCGATGAATGGAAAACGCTGCGCGATGTCCCGCAGGCCACTTTCCAGTCGTTCGCCCATCCGGGCGGCATGGGCGACGAGATGGTCCTTGCGGATTTGCTGCATGGTGGCAGCGCCGGCAACCATCGCCACCTGATTGCCGCGGAAGGTCCCCGCATGCATGCCGGGGCCCCAGGTATCCAGATGTTCGGCGTAGACGATCACTGCCAGTGGGTAGCCACCGCCGATGGCTTTGGACAGCACCAGGATATCGGGGACGATGCCGGCGTGCTCGATGGCGAATGTGCTGCCGGTACGACCCAGGCCGGTCTGGACTTCATCGACGATCAGCAAGATGTCCTGCTCGAGGGTGATTTCCCGTAGCGCCCGCAGCCAGTTGGCCGAGGCCGGGATGCAGCCGCCTTCGCCTTGCACCACCTCGACGATGACCGCCGCCGGTTTGGCGATGCCGCCCTCCGGGTCCGAGAGGACGGTACGGATGTAGTCGATGGACAGTTGATCGGTATGCTCGCCATTGGTGCCGAACGGGCATCGAAACCGATAGGGGAAGGGCAGAAAGTGCGTGCCTTGGGCGATCAGGCCATCGCCGGTCTTGGGGGACAGCTTGCCCATCGCCGACAGTGCGCCGGCCGTCATCCCGTGGTAGCCGCCGTGGAACGCCATCAATGGCGAGCGCTTGGTGTAGTGGCGGGCCAATTTGATGGCGGCCTCGACGGCATCCGAACCGCTGGGCCCGCAGAAGAGAATCTTGCTGGTGTCGCGCATTTGCGCAGGCAGCATCGAGAACAGCTCCTGCACGAACGCATGCTTGGCCGGTGTGGCCAGGTCCAGTGCCTGCTGCAGGTGATCGCTGTCGAGGAAGCGCATCACCGCATCCCGGACCTCGGGCGGGTTGTGCCCCAGGGCCAGTGTCCCGGCGTTCGACAGGCAATCGAGGAACTCCTGGCCGCTGGCATCCTTGATACGCATGCCCTTGCCGCTGACGAACAGGCGCTGGAAAGTCTGTGCATAGGTACGTGCGTTCGACTCGACGTTTTCGAGGTAAGTGAGTGCTTCCATATTCGATCATCCATTGGCTATGGAACGTGAACCGAGCGGGGCCATTCATGCTCGACAGCAAGTGCAGCCATTACTGGGCAGGTCGGGCTCATTTCAACAGGCCCCCGTCTTTATCGCGAGTTTTCCTGCCGACACCTGTCCCCAATTTCCACGCCAGACATTGGAGCGGGCGCAAGGTTAAATAACTGCCATACGAGCCTCATCAAGCCATCGTTAATAATCCGCCATCTCCCTGAGTTGTGCCGGTGCCGGGTGCTTGCTGTTTTCACCTTTGACACCCCTAGAGAACCCTATGCATGTCTTCAAGCCTCCAGAGAGCATATTGCTGGTGACACTGTGTGCGGTGGCCTTGAGTGGCTGCGTATTGGGTCCTGACTATCGGGTGCCAGACGTCCCGATCGCCGCCAAATGGCAGGCACCGGTGCCCCATGGCGCGTCCGTGGCCGCGTTGGCCGACTGGTGGCGGCAATTCGATGACCCGGCATTGACCGAGCTGTTGCGCCTGGCCGAAGCCGATAGCCCGTCCATGGACCAGGCTTGGGCGAATATCTCGCTGGCCCGTGCGACCGCCGACAGTGACGCCGCCGATGCCTTGCCCAAGTTCGACGGCAGGCTGTCCGGTGGCCGGGGCGGGCAGCAGACCGGTTCGCAGCGCCTGGGGGGCTCAGGTTCCTCTGCAACGATGGATGCCGCCTGGGAGCTCGATCTGTTCGGCAAGTTGCGCCGCAACAATGAAGCCGCCAACTCCCGCGTCGAAGCACGGGTGGATGACTGGCATGACGCGAGGGTTTCCCTGGCGGCCCAGGTGGGTGATTACTACGTGCAGTACCGAGGCTGCCAGAAGTTGGTATTGGCTTACCGTGACCAGGCCCAGTCACAGCAAGACACCGCGCGCATGACGCGCCAGTCGTTCGGGGCGGGCTTCACGTCCTCCGCCGACGCCGCGCTGGCCGATGCCAGTGCCGCCAGCAGCGCTGCTGCCCTGGTCCAGCAGCAGAGTGAATGCCAGGTGCTGCTCAAGAGCCTGGTGGCACTGACAGGCAGTGATGAAGGGCGACTGCTGGACGTGCTGGGCCACACGCCGGCGCAACTGCCCAAGCCGGCAGAACTCAATGTGCAACAGGTTCCGGCCGACTTGCTGCGCCAGCGCCCGGACATTGCCTCCGACGAGCGCGAGCTGGCAGCGGCGAATGCCGAGATCGGCGTGGCCCAGGCTGATCGCCTGCCGAGCCTGAGTCTTTCCGGGACGATTTCCGTGGGAACCATGGTGGGCCAGCGCAACCGTTCCTGGTCGCTGGGCCCGGTGCTGTCGGTTCCGCTGTTCGACGGTGGCAAGCGGCGCGCCGCGGCGCAGGGTGCCAAGGCCTCGTATGACGCGGCCCTGGCGGTCTATCGCCAAACGCTGCGCACCGGTGTGATGGAAGTGGAGCAGGCCCTGGTGCGTCTCGATGCGGCACGTCGCCGAGAGTCGGATGTGGAGCGCTCCACCGCAGGTTTCCGGGAGTCTTTCGAGGCCATCGATCGCGGTTGGCAGGCCGGCAATGTCAGCCTGCTGGACCGGGAAACCGCACGCCGCCAGGCGCTGACAGCCGAGATTGAATTGATCACCTTGCAGCAGAATCAAGTGCGCTACTGGATCGCCCTGTACAAGGCACTGGGGGGCGGCTGGCAAGCCGATCAGCCCCTGGCGCGGAGTCGGGCATCGGGCGGGGACGGCGCGTGAGGTCGCGACCAGGCAAGTTCGCGTTGGCGATCGCAGTGTGCGCGATCGTGGTGGCGCTGATCTATTTTCGCCGGGGCGCTGAGCCAGTCGAGGCCGCCCCCCGGGTCAGCAGCTTGAGCGTGGAAGTCGTCCAGGCGCAACGCCAGGTCTGGCCACAGTTACTGTTTGCCAACGGCGCGCTCGCCCCCTGGCAGGAAGCGGTCATCAATGCCGAGACCAGCAACCTGCGCATCGCCAGTATCGAGGCCGATGTGGGCAGCCGGGTGAAGAAAGGCCAATTGCTGGCCACGCTGGCCAGCGAAACGGTGGTTGCCGAAGAGCACAAACAGAAGGCGCTCGTCGCCCAGGCCGGCGCGAACCTGGAGCAGGCCCGTTCCAATGATCGTCGGGCCCGGGTCGTCGGGCAGGGCGGGGCCCTGTCGGAGCAACAGCGTGAAGACTACCGGATCAAGGTCGCGCTGGCCGAGGCTGACCTTGCCGGTGCTCGTGCCGAATTGCAGAGCACGCGGATCAGGCTCGGACAAACCCGCATCCTCGCCGTGGACGATGGCATCATTTCGGCGCGCACGGCGCTGCTTGGCAAGGTGCTCTCCGCCGGCGACGAGCTGTTTCGCATGGTGCGCGACGGCCGCATCGAATGGCAGGCCGAGCTGGATGCCCGCCAACTGGCCCAGGTTCAGCCAGGCCAGGTCGCCCGTATGACGTTGCCCGACGGCCAGAGCCTGGAAGGGCGCGTGCGGCTGGTATCGCCCACGTTGAATACCAAGACCAGCCGGGGATTGATCTACGTCTCCCTGCCCACCGACAGCGCCGCCCAGGCCGGTATGTATGCCAGCGGCCAGATCGAGCTGGCGCCCCGCGAGGCCGTTACGGTGCCAGACACTGCCGTCATCCTGCGGGACGGGCGTTCCTATGTGTTCACGCTCAATGATGACATGCGCGTAGTCCAGCGACCGGTGGTGGTCGGCCGACGCTTGCATCAGGCCGTGGAGATTCTCAGCGGCCTCGATGAGCCTGCCCGAATCGTGCGTGCTGGCGGTGCGTTCCTCAACGATGGTGCGAGTGTGACCCTCGTTCAATCCCAGGTCGCCCAGCCATGAACATTTCAGCCCTGTCGATCCGCCATCCGGTGCCGGCCGTCATGCTGTTCATTCTGCTGACGCTCTTTGGCCTGTCGGGTTTCGAGAAGCTCGCCATCCAGGATTTCCCGGACATGGACCTGCCAGTGGTGGTGATCAGCGCCACGCTGGAGGGCGCGGCCCCGGAGCAACTGGAAACGGAAGTGGCGCGCAAGATCGAGGACAAGCTGACGTCCCTGCGCCTCCTCAAGCACGTGACGACGACCATCACCGATGGTGCCGTCAACATCAGCATCAGCTTTGACATCGACAAGGATGGCAACGAGGCGCTCAACGAAGTGCGTAACGCGGTCGACAGTGCCATGGCGCAGTTGCCGGCGAGCCTGGACACACCCTCGGTTTCGCGGCTGACCACCAGCGCCTCGGCATTGCTCACCTATGTCATCGACTCCGATAACCTGGATGAAGAAGCGTTGTCGTGGTTCGTCGACAATGAGTTGAGCAAACAGCTGCTGGCGGTGCCTGGGGTGGCGATGATCGCGCGCATGGGCGGTGTCGACCGGGAAGTCCAGGTCAATCTCGATCCGGCCCTGATGGCGGGCCTGGGTATTCGTGTCACGGACATCGCCAACCAGTTACGGGCGATGCAAAAGGACAACTCCGGTGGCCAGGGCAATCTGGGCAGTGGCCAGCAAGCCATGCGGACCCTGGGTGCCATTGACGATCCGGCGGCCCTCGGTGCCATCGACATTCCCAGCGGCGACGGTCGCCTGCTCGCCCTGGGGCAGTTGGCCGACATTCGCGACACCCACGCCGAACGCAGCACCCGGGCGTTTCGCGATGGCAGGCCCGTGATCGGTTTCCAGGTCACCCGTTCCCTGGGGTTCTCCGATGTCGGAGTCGCCAATGACGTACGCAAGGCCATGATCGCGTTTGAAAAACAGCATCCCAACGTGCAGATCGTTGAAGCCAGTGACACGGTCAAGGCCGTGCTCGCCAACTATCACGATTCGATGAATTTGCTGTACGAAGGCATGCTGTTGGCGGTGCTGGTGGTCTGGTGGTTCCTGCGGGACTGGCGCGCCACGCTCATCGTCGCCACGGCACTGCCGCTGTCGATCATCCCCACCTTTGGCGTGATGTACCTGGCCGGGTTCACCCTCAACGCCGTCTCCCTGCTGGCCCTGGCGCTGGTCATCGGTGTGCTGGTGGACGATGCCATCGTCGAGATCGAGAACATCGCGCGACACTTGCGCATGGGCAAAACCCCGCTTCAGGCCGCCACCGAGGCCGCGGATGAAATCGGTCTGGCGGTGCTCGCCACCACGGCCACCCTGGTCGCAGTGTTCCTGCCCACGGCGTTCATGGGGGGGATCGCCGGAAAGCTGTTCCGCCAGTTCGGCGTGACGGCGTCGGCGGCGCTGCTGTTTTCACTGCTGGTGGCACGGCTGCTGACGCCGATGATGGCGGCTTATTTCCTCAAGGCAAGGCATGAAGCCGACCATGACAGCCCGTTGATGACTCGCTACCTGGGCTGGATCCATGCCAGCCTGACTTGGCGCAAGACGACGATGGGCCTGGCCGGCCTGTGCTTCGTCGGGGCTCTGGCGCTGGTCCCGTTGCTGCCCACCAGCTTCCTGCCAGCGCAGGACACCGGCCGCAGCAAGATAACATTGGAGATGCCGCCAGGAACGACACTGGAACACACCACCGCGATGGCCTTGCAGGCCAGCGAGCGACTGCGCGAACTCCCCGACGTCACGCATGTGTTCAGCTCGGTGGGGACCGCCAGCAGTTCGGGCGCCGGGCCTGGCGATATCACTGGCGCCGGCGATGCGATCCTGACGGTGGAGCTGGCGCCTCGGAATGTACGCGATCGCAAGCAGGTGGAGGTCGAAGCGCAGATGCGCCAGGTGTTGCGCACGCTTGCGGGAGTACGCATCAATGTTGGCGGCGATGGCAGCGGAGAGAAGCTCAATATCGTGCTTGCCAGTGATGACGGCGATCTGCTGGAGCGCACGGCAAGCGCCCTTGAGCCCCAGTTGCGTGAGTTGCGCGGGATCGGCAATGTCTCGTCCAGCAGCGCCTTGCAACGACCGGAAATCCAGATGCGGCCGGATTTTGCCCGGGCAGCGGAATTGGGCATCACCAGCCAGGACATCGCCGATACCTTGCGCATGGCGACTTACGGCGAATACTCCTCGCAACTGGGAAAGATCAATTTGTCCCAGCGCCAGGTGGACGTGCGAGTGCGCATGGATTCGCTGTTGCGCGACGACTTGCAGGCGATCAGCCAATTGCGGGTAACCGGTCGAGACGGCCAGGTCGCACTGGCCTCGTTGGGGGACATCAGCATGGGCAGTGGGCCGGCGCAAATCAGCCGACTGGACCGTCTGCGCAATGTCACCCTGTCTATCGAGCTCAACGGTCGCAACCTGGGTGAGGTCATGGCCGAGGCCCGCCAACTGCCGGTGATGCGCAACTTGCCAGCCGAAGTGAAACTGGTGGAGCAGGGCGAATTGCAGTTGATGACGGAGTTGTTCGCCAGCTTCGGCCTGGCCATGGCCATCGGCGTGTTTTGTATTTATTCAGTTCTGGTGTTGCTGTTTCACGACTTCTTGCAACCAGCCACGATTCTTTCGGCCCTGCCGCTCTCGCTGGGTGGCGCGTTGTTGGCCTTGCTGGTGTGCAATTTCAGTTTTTCCCTGTCGTCGGTCATCGGCTTGTTGATGTTGATGGGCATCGTGACCAAAAACTCCATTCTGTTGGTGGAGTACGCCATCATGGCTCGCCGCGATTATGGCCTGGGTCGATACGATGCGTTGGTGGATGCTTGCCACAAGCGTGCCCGTCCGATCCTGATGACCACCATTGCGATGGGGGCCGGGATGTTGCCGACGGCGATGGGAATGGGCGAAGACCCGAGTTTCAGGCAACCGATGGCGGTGGTGGTCATGGGTGGTTTGCTGACGTCGACGTTGTTGAGCCTGCTGGTGGTGCCGGTGATTTTCACTTACGTGGACGATGCGCTTGAATGGCTGAAGCGTCGCACTCGATCGCCAATGGAAGAGGGGGCGCTAGAGGAAGTTTGAGGGGGAAAACAATATTCCCCCAACAAGTACTCGATTCGGTCAGTGAGCGAGCAATCGTTGGGGGTGGGTTTAAACGGCTTGTTGGATCGGGCTATTGCCATTCCATTCCATGTGAGCCGGTGTGGCATCCATCGAATGCATCCAGCGGATCAGCGAACGACGCCCACCAATCCCCATCTTTATGGCGGCGCGCTTCAAATAGCTTTCGACTGTATTGACCTTCAGGTTCAGTTGCTCGGCAAGTTCGGGGGCAGTGCGTCCGGCCAGCAAACCTACGCACACTTCCGTTTCGCGAGAGGACAGACTCAATCCTGACTGTACCAATCGATCGGCGAACCTTTGGCGCAGCGCTTCCATGCCGCCGTTTTCCGAAGCGTCCAAAGCCAGGAGAGGGTCCTGCTGAGTGGATTCCGGTGGAACAAGGGCTGCCACGTGCTCCTCGACCATGGGCAACAAAAGACAGGAAAAGTCTTTCAATAAGGCATGTTCTTGTGCGGTAAATCCCTTCGAAAGAGGCGATCGATAGATGGACAGTACATAACGACGACCATTCTTTCGGGTCGACAGGTGTAATTGCGTCGTCGTGCTGTAACCGGGAGCTTTTTCTGATCGCTCGGATTTAAGCAGGCACCGGGAAAAATTGGGTATTTTCTGCGGTGCTGCATCTTCAAAGAGTATGTCGTCGGCCAGGAAAAATGGCTTGGCGGTGTGGGTGTCCATGAGTGCACCGACGCAAGCGTTGTCGAGGCCGACGCAACCTATGCTGGAGGTGCTGGGTTCAGACATATTACTTGTGCCGATCCGTTGTTCGGTAATATGTGTTGCATCCACGGGTATTTCCGTGAGTATCAGGTCGTGCAACATCCGCGGGAAATTGCGACTGCCAGTACTGGCAATGACTTTGCCAACGTGCGGGAATAATCGTTGTAGGTTCATCCTTTCTCCAAAAACATCCAATTATTTGATTAAAGTTGCAGTTCAGTGTGCATGGGTATCTTTGCCGGAATGTTTCGATTGGGGAGTATCTGGGTAGTACCCAAGGATTTATGGAGTGTATCTGACGAACGGTGTGTCATGAGGGGGGTGGTAAGTACCGTTGTTCTGTTGATGGCATTCTTGTTGAGGACCTCGTCGTAAGTTTTAAAGGTGCATGGCAAAGTGCCGTAGATGATGTGTTCTCCCTTCGAGCCTAATGCCGTATTGAGTCTTTCAATTGGCCAGCCAGACCGTTTCAGGATTTTTTCCATCAAGGTATCTACGACGATTTCATAGGCGTGAATTTTTTGTTGTTGAGCGAACTTAATCATTGACAGGAAAAGTGCCGCTGTGCGAATGTCTACATTAGCTCGGGTGAGTTTTCCCGTGGAGAAATTATTGGTTGAAAGTGCAAATCTTGTGGCTTCCCAACAGTGACCCAAGTGCGGTCTGGTTTTTTCGGTTGGAAGGATAAAGCTCAGGGGGCCGCTCATCAATGTGGGTTTGCTGGAAGGACGTAGTCGAACACAGCCGGTAACGCGGTCGTTTTCATGGGCATAGATATAGACCGCGTCGGGGTCGTCGTATTCATCCCACTCATAATCGCTGCCTTGATAACTTTCAATGTCCCACTTCTTTCTATCGATGAAGGCGAGTTTGCGAATGGACAGTATTTGTTCGAGGGTTTTAAGAGGGATTTTTGAGTAGCTTACGATGCTGGTGGATACGCCGGAAAATCCATAGGTGCATGGGGAGTAGTTCATGGATGCGACTTCTTGGCTGCAGGTGTAGCTACTGTTGACTTTGCACTACGGTATTTCAACTGTCCTAAAGTACAGTCTTTGATTTATAGAGTGTGCAGCCTATTTAGTAGGTGCGGCTTTGTGAGCGGATTATAATTTTTGATTTGCTTGTTAGTTGTGGATTTGTATCGTCGAGAATCCAAAAAAGTATAGGTGAGGCCTGGTGGCAAACGGGTGTTGGTCGAGGGGAATTGCATGAGTTAAAATAGGCTCGATCTATTGTTTTTTTGACGATCATGAAAATACCACTCGTAACCAATTGATATGGGGTTGTTCAAAAAATTGACGCGCACAGATAGAGCCTGGCGTCTGTAAATAAACGGTCATCTGGCAATGGGTAGGGTGACTTTCTTTCGCGGGTTGATCCCCGACTGTGCGTCCAAGGAATATCGATTGACGAGTGGATTTTAGTATGTGGCACATTGATGGTGGTCTAGTGTGTTTGCTCTATTTAAGTTGGTTGTCTGACCTCGTATGACTGAAATGGCTGACTTCATGGCACTGTGCTTGAAGTCATGCGGAAAGATGATGGATTGATCTGACCCTGAAAATGAGCCGTACAGGCTTCTGAATATGGATGGATGCTATGAATTATATTGCGTTTTCGTTGTTGACCGTATTGTTGGTTCCGGGACCGACGAATTCATTGTTGTTGCAGGCGGGTGTCAGTAGAGGGTTCAACACGCGTTCGATGCGCTTCGTTGCAGCTGAATGGTTGGCATACGTTATTCAGATGACGATGTGGGGAGTGTTCATTGACTTGCTGATGACCGATCACTCGTGGGTGGTGATCGCTACCAAGATCTTTGCTGTGTGTTTTCTATTTTATATTTCCTTGAAGCTTTGGTTCTCGGTCAAAGAGCATGCGCCTGGTGCAAGGGCGGGTATTACCGTTCCGGATTTGTTTGTGGCAACACTGACAAATCCCAAGGGGTTGTTTTTTGTTTCCTTCGTTGCGCCGGCGGGCACATTCCTGTCGCTGGAGAATTGGCTGTCATTCATTCTGCTATTTACAGCCATTATTTTTCCGGTAGGGCTTGTGTGGATCGCAGCGGGCGCTTTTTGTGGTCGAAAATTTCACGCGATTGTATCTGGACGATTTTTAAATCGAGCCATTTCCCTGGTGATTGGGTTGTTCGCCTGTGGCATGCTTTTCAATATCGCATCCCAGGTGAATTTCGTCTGATTGTGCTCTGATGGCGTCGAATGCGGGCGGTGCCAGGGCGGTGCAGTAAGTAAGATTTAATAACACAAAGCGTTATTTAGATGAGGTTCAACTGCGCCGCTTTGAACATGGCTTGCTTGACATTGGTGCAGTCCATTTTTTCAGTCATTTGCTTGGCATGAAATTTCACTGTTCGCTCGGTGATATTCATGATCAAACCGATCTCCTTATAGTTTTTGCCAAGCGCAAGCCAACGCAGGAATTCAATTTCCCTGGGTGATAGCTTGAGTGTACTCTCGACAACGGTCTCAACCGGGCGGTGCTGGTTGGCGATGAAGCTGAGCGTTTGAATAATGAATATATTCTCCCTGACAATAGTTGGGAAATCGGGATCGTTTTCTTCCGAAGATAGGTGAACGGAGCCAAACGATCTGCCGGGCTCATGAATCGGAACAGTGAACCCTTGCTTGATGCCATAGGATGCGGATTGATCGAATATTTCCGGATTATTGTCGATTTCTTGTGGGATTTCATCCCAGAAAAAAGGCATGGCGGTAATGGCTGTGTTGGCCATCACAGGGTCTGATTTGTACAGTGAGTTCTTGCGGTAGGTGTCCACCCATTCGGCGGGATAGTTGCTGTGGATGGAGACTTTTGAATTGTCGAAGGGCATGGGCTCCAAGTGAACATAAGCAAATTTTTCAAGCCCGAGTTTCGAGAATATCCAGCCTAGTATCTCGGTGTACTCTTCGTGGCTTTTTCCTGGAATATTATTCTCCACCTCTTGAATTAAATTGAGCAGTTGGCTTGAAATGGGCTTGAGCATAGTAGTCGCGCTCGAAAAATATTAATGTGAATACCTGTAGGTAGCAAAGGCTTCACCTTGATATTCGCCAAGCGGAGGAGGGAAGTTTTATAACGTTGCCATCAACATCCGCACGCTGCTTTGTGACCGCTATCGGGGCTGTGAAAGGGGCTGGAGTATCGGGCGGGGTTTTCCTGTTCATCGGGGTTCGCTTCAGGGCGCGATAATTACCCCTCATGCCGCCGTGTAATGCCTGCTCTCTCAATTGAGATGATGTCATTTTGCGTCCTTGCCGGTGTAACCTCAGCCCTTTGCCCCTGAGGTTGTAGTTAATTACGACTACTGAAACGATTAACTGGAGGACAGTATAGACAGCTTTTTCGCAACAGCGAGAAACATTAAAAAACCTTTATTTTTCACCGTGCAAAGCCCTTTTCAGGAAGGCTGCCGTTCGACTCTCCTGGCATTTCGTCACCGTTTCCGGAGCCCCGCAAACCACCACGTTTCCGCCCTGGGTGCCAGCCCCCGGGCCGATATCGATGACCCAGTCACTCTGCGCTACCACTCGCATGTCATGTTCCACCACAACCACCGTATGACCTTCCTCCACCAGGCGATTCAACTGCACCAGCAAGCGATCCACGTCCTGGGGATGCAGCCCATTGGTCGGCTCATCCAACACATACAAGGTTGCGCCCCGGGCCTTGCGCTGCAGTTCTGTCGCCAGCTTGATCCGCTGGGCTTCGCCGCCGGACAGCTCCGTGGCCGGTTGCCCCAGGCGCAGGTAGCCCAGTCCAATATCTTGCAGCACTTGCAACGAACGCCTGGCCGCCGCTTGTTCGGCAAACACCTCGAGTGCCTGGTTCACGGTCAGCTGCAACACCTGGGAAATGTCCAGGCCCTGCCAGCGAACTTCCAGGGTCTGTGGGTTGTAGCGGGCGCCGTGGCAGGTGGGGCAGGGGGCGTACACGCTGGGCATGAACAACAACTCCACGCTGACGAAGCCTTCACCTTCGCAGGTTTCGCAACGCCCCTTGGCGACGTTGAAGGAAAACCGCCCGGCATCGAATCCCAGTGCCTGCGCCTGTTCTGTGGCGGCAAACAGTTTGCGCACGTGGTCGAACAAACCGGTGTAAGTGGCGAGGTTGGAGCGCGGGGTACGGCCAATGGGTTTCTGGTCCACTTGGACCAACCGCTTGACCGCATCGAGCCCGGCAACAACGCGCCCGACACTGGTTTGCACGGGTTCGTCTTCCAGGCTTTGCTCGTCGGGTTCGGCGTTGGGGCTGGCCTGGCCCAGGTGCGCGCCGACCAGATCCAGCAGGGCTTGGCTGACGAGGCTGGATTTGCCTGAGCCAGAGATGCCGGTGACGGCGGTGAAGCAGCCCAACGGGAAGGCCGCGTTCAGGTTGTCGAGGTTGTTGCGGGTGATGCCTTCCAGGCGCAGCCAATCTTTGGGTGCTCGTGGACTGCGTATCGCAGTGTTTCCTTCGCCAAAAAGATAGGCACGGGTGCGTGATTCCGGCACCTGGCCAAGGCCTGCCGGCGGACCGCTGTAGAGGACTTTGCCGCCTTGTTCACCTGCGTCCGGGCCCACGTCGATGAGCCAGTCGGCGCGGCGCATGGTATCGAGGTCATGTTCGACCACAAACACAGAGTTGCCCGCTGCCTTGAGGCGTTGCAGGGCGCCAAACAATGCTTCGCTGTCGGCCGGGTGAAGGCCGGCGGAGGGTTCGTCCAGCACATAGATCACGCCGAACAACTGGGAATTGAGCTGGGTCGCCAGGCGCAGGCGTTGCAATTCGCCGGACGAAAGCGTCGGCGTGCTGCGTTCCAGGGCGAGGTAGCCAAGGCCCAGGTCGATCAGCGTGACGATCCGCTCCAGCAACTCGGCGGCGATGCGTTGGGCAGCCAGCCGTTTCTCCAGGGAGAGGTTGGGTGTGTGGCGGGCGTCGGGCCCGCCCGCATGGGGATTGTCGCCCCTGGCGGCGCGCTGCTCACGGGCCTCGCGGGTTTGCCGATGACTGAGGACTTCTCCCGTTTCTTCGGCCTGTGCAAGGTAGTCGGGCGCCAGGACCTGCTTGAGCACCTCGGCCAGTTCGAGCAGCGGCAGGTGCGACAGCTCGGCGATGTCCAGGCCGGCAAAGGTCACGGTCAGCGCCTGGCGCTTGAGGCGTTTGCCCTCGCACACCGGGCACGGGCTGGCGCGCATGTATTGCGCCACGCGTTTGCGCATCTGGGCACTTTGGGAATGCATGAAGGTGTGCAGCAGGTAGCGCCGGGCGCCGCTGAACGTGCCTTGGTAACTGGGTTCGAGCTTGCGCTTGAGGGCGGCGCGGGTCTGGGCCGGCGTCAGTCCGGCGTAGACGGGAACGGTGGGAGTTTCTTCGGTGAAGAGAATCCAGTCCCTTTGCTTTTTCGGCAGGTCGCGCCACGGGATGTCGACGTCATACCCCAGGGTCACCAGGATGTCCCGCAGGTTCTGGCCTTGCCAAGCCATGGGCCAGGCAGCCACGGCGCGTTCGCGGATGGTCAGAGATGGGTCTGGCACCATGGAGGCTTCGGTCACTTCATAGACCCGGCCCAGGCCGTGGCATTCCTGGCAGGCGCCCTGGGGCGTGTTGGGCGAGAAGTCCTCGGCGTAGAGCATGGGTTGGTCGGCCGGGTAGCTGCCGGCGCGGGAGTAAAGCATGCGAATCAGGCTCGACAAGGTGGTGACGCTGCCCACGGATGAACGTGCGCTGGGGGTACCGCGTTGTTGCTGCAAGGCGACTGCCGGCGGCAGGCCCTCGATGCTGTCCACGTCCGGTACGCCCACCTGGTCGATCAGGCGCCGCGCATAAGGCGCGACGGATTCGAAGTAACGACGCTGGGCTTCGGCATAGAGCGTGGAGAAGGCCAGCGACGACTTGCCGGAACCCGACACGCCAGTGAATACCACCAGGGCATCGCGAGGGATGTCCACGTCGACATTCTTGAGGTTGTGTTCACGGGCGCCACGCACCCGGACGAAACCGGTGGCGTGCGGCAATGAAGAGACGGTGGCGGGGCCGGAGCTTGCGGGCATGGAGCGTTCCTTGTGGGCGTCTGCTTAACGCGTTGGGGCTTTCAGGTGAAGCGGCGTCACGCAGAGAATGGAAGCTGGGTCACAGCGTTGACAATTATGCGACCGGCTTCGTCCATTCTCGTGCGATAAAAATTTACTCCGGACAAAAGAGATGAGAAAAGCTTCGCAGTTTTCCCCCGGATACGGACCTCCCCATGCCTCGTTCAAAACTGCTCTCTAGATTGTTTGTCGCTCTGCTGGCCGGCGCGGCGCTGTGGTACATGTGGATGATCACCAGTGCCAAGCTGGAGTGGGGTGGCGACAGCCCCGATCAGCAGCAAGTGGGCGCCGTGAAGGATACCCGCTTGCGCGCGATGACCCAGTATTGCACGGGCGTGACGGTGACACCGCAGGGGACTTGGCTGGTGGGGCGCCTGGAGGAAGAGGCCCAGGCGCTTGAACCGTCCGCTGATGTCGTGGACCTGGATGCGGTGGTCTCTGGCAAGCCCGCTGAGGCTGAAGAAACGGAGGAGCCCGGGACCTTTGCCCGATTGTTCTCTCGTGCCGAAAAGGAAACTTCCTTCATTTCCCGTCTGGATGCTCAAGGGCAATTTCAGCTCGTGGCCCATGTCAGCGGCGCCGCTTGTCTTGTGACCAGCCCCGACGGGAGCAGTGTATTCCTGCTCACGGGCCTGCGTCGGCCTGAAACGGCGAATACCCATGAGCCCGATCAAACCGTGATCCTTCGCAGTGATGATCAAGGCCAACGCTGGACTTGGTTGACCAAAGGTTGGTTTCCCGAGGCCGATTCGTTGGCCTGGAACCTGGTTCCCTATTTCCACGGCTCGAATGAAGTCTGGGCCGTGGGCACACCGGACGTGGCGGATGAAGACAGCGATGAGGAAAAACCGACAGCCGTTTCCACCGGCGTCTTTTACTCGGCCGATCGCGGTGCGAACAGCTCGCCGATAATGGCGCCTGAGTCGCTGCTGGTGTCCGCCGAATACGCCCGTGGCAAACGTCCTGACATCACTGATTGGGGCACGAACGCAGGCGAACAGGGGGAAATCCAGACCCATGTCCTGCAGCTCGATGCACAGACGGCCTTTATCTGGGTGTCCCAACGCTTCTGGGGTGGCCATCCCGATGGCGTCAGCCACAATATCGCGGTCAATGTCACGACACGGGCCCGGTTGCAGGCCAAGGCAGGGCAGTGGCAGGTGGTGGACAAGCAGCGCCATGACAACTTGTTCGTGAGCAAGCTGCTACAGAACGATGCCGGGCGTGTGATTGGACTGATTGACCAGGGGGAGCGCGGGCAAGATGTGGTCGCCGAACTGGATACCGCCGCGCTGACCTGGACACCCTTGAGCGACCTGCCCAGTGTGTTCGCGCCATTGGCGTCGGATAGCCAGGTGCGTGGCAGCAATTTCTGGATGGGGCAAAACACCCTGCTGATCAACACCACCAGCAATCACCATCCACCGCGCTGGCTCTACTGGTGGTCGGACGCGAACATCTCCGCCGATGGGGTGTTTTATTCCAAGGATTGGGGCCGCTCCTGGCAGCGCCTCGCCATCGGCGGTTACCTGGGCATCCTCGGTTTTCAAGCAGAGCAGGATCGGGTGATCTGGGCCAAGGGCAACTGGTACGACAATCATGACGGTCGCATCTATTCCTATGGGTTGCGCTGAGCAAAGATAGTCCCAGACACATTGCTGAACTGCTTGTGTGGCGAGGGAGCTTGCTCCCTCGCCACACAAGATGTCTTCATCTGTCTGCTCACGGATTCAGGGTTAAGTCTTCCAAGTTGATTTCAATCAAGGGGCCAAGCCAGGGACAGCCCCCACAATGACCGCCAAGATCCTGTCTTCAAGCCCTGGCGCTCATGACCCGTTCCTCTGCGATGTTGCACCCATCCCGCTCCTGGCTTCCCGGGCTGTTCGTTCTCCTGCTGATACTCGCCGGAATCGCCCAGGCCAAGGACTACGGTGACATCCCGCAACAGCGTATCCACCACGTCCTGAACCAGACCGACTCGATCTCCGAGCCCGAAGGCTCCTTCAAGGTTCGCAAACTGTCCGCCGCCGGCAAGGTCGTGGGCTATGTGTTCCAGAGCCTGGATGTGGTGGACATTCCCGCTTATTCCGGCAAGCCGATCAATGTCCAGGTCATTCTCGATCCCGCTGGCGTGATCCTCGACGCCTATGTGCTGGAACACCACGAACCGATTCTGCTGATCGGCATCGCCGAAGAAAAACTCCACGCGTTCAGTGCGCGCTACAGCGGCATCAAGGTCAACCAGCGGGTGGTGGTGGGCCATTCCAGCGACCCGAATGCGGTGACTGTCGATGCGATCGCCGGCGCGACCGTGACGGCGATGGTGGTCAACGAAGTGATCATGCGCGCCGCCCACGATGTTGCGGTGTCCCTGGGCCTGGTCAAGAGTGATGCAGGGTTGGCCGTGGCGCCGGCGCGCGTGCGCGCGGATATCTACGAGCCCGCCGACTGGAAGACCCTGACCGGCAACGGCGCTATTCGTCGCCTGCACCTCACCCGCGGCCAGGTCGATGCGTCCTTCAAGGGCACTGAAGCCGAGCAGGTCGAAACCGCCAGCGGCGACCAAGCCAACGACACCTTCATCGACCTCTACACCACCCACCTCAACCCTCCCACCATTGGCCGCAACCTGCTGGGCGAGGCGCAATACCGCACGCTGATGGCCGAGCTCAAGCCGGGCGAACAGGCCATCGCAGTGATGGGCAGCGGGCGTTATTCCTTCAAGGGCTCGGGATACGTGCGTGGCGGTATTTTCGACCGGGTGCAGTTGCGCCAATCGGGCGACACCATCAGCTTTCGCGACCTGGATTTCCAGCGCCTCGATGATGTGGCCCTCGACGACATGCCGGACTTCGATGAAATGGCGATTTTCATCATCCGCGCCTCCCACCGTTTCGACCCCGGCTCGCCCTGGAACCTGGAGCTGCTGGTGCGCCGCCAGACCGGCCCGGTCAGCGGTACCTTCAGCAGCTTCGAGTTGGCCTATCAATTGCCCGAACCGTACCTGGAACGGCCATTGCCCACCGCCGAGCAACTGGCAGCCGCCGAGGAGGCCAGCCGGCCGATGTGGCTGACGCTCTGGTACCAGAAAGGTGTCGAAATCAGCGTGCTTGGCACAGCCTTGCTGGTGCTGACGGCCATCCTGTTTTTCCAGGACTCACTGGCCCGGCGGCCCAAGCTGCTGCACTGGGTTCGCCGCGGTTACCTGCTGTTCACCGTGGTGTTCCTGGGGGGCTATGGGCTGGCGCAGTTGTCGGTGGTCAATGTACTGACCTTCGTCCACGCACTGTTCGAAGGCTTTCGCTGGGAGCTGTTCCTCACCGATCCACTGATCTTCATTCTCTGGGTGTTCACCGCCGGCAGCATCCTGTTGTGGGGACGCGGGGTGTTCTGCGGCTGGCTGTGTCCGTTCGGCGCGTTGCAGGAGTTGATCAACGAACTGGCGCGCAAGCTCAAGGTGCCCCAATACGAGCTGCCGTTCGCCGTTCATGAGCGACTGTGGGCGATCAAATACATCATTTTGCTGGTGCTGTTTGGCGTCTCGCTGGAGTCGATGGCCACCGCCGAGCGACTGGCCGAAGTGGAGCCGTTCAAGACCGCCATCACCCTCAAGTTCGACCGCCAGTGGTGGTTCGTGGCCTACGCAGTGGGCCTGCTGCTGATCAACCTGTTTACCCGCAAAGTCTATTGCCGCTACGTCTGCCCGCTGGGCGCGGCCCTGGCGATGCCGACCCGGTTGCGGCTGTTCGACTGGCTCAAGCGCCGCAAGGAGTGTGGCAACCCCTGCCAACTGTGCGCCAAGGAATGCGAGATCCAGGCGATTCATCCCGATGGCCGGATCAATGCCAACGAATGCCATTACTGCCTCGACTGCCAGATGACCTGGCACAACGAAAACAAATGCCCGCCGCTGATCAACAAGCGCAAGAAACGCGGCAGGGCGACCGTGACCGATGCGCAACTGATTCCCGTGGTGCAGGTGAACCCGGCGCCTTGAGGCACCCCAATGGCCTGTCCCTTGACCGTTTCATTCTTCATGGAGCACACAGCATGAGCGACAAAAAAGACCAAACCCCTGACGCGGTAGAAGAACCCCGGGGTGTCAGCCGGCGCAGTTTTCTCGGCACCGGAGCGGTAACGGGGGCGGTGCTGGCCGGCGCGACGGCGCTGGGGGCCGGAACGTTCACCCGTGAGTCCTGGGCTGCGGCGGCCAAGGAAGCCAAGTCCAAGATCCACGTCGGCCCCGGTGAACTCGATGAGTATTACGGTTTCTGGAGTGGCGGCCATCAGGGCGAGGTGCGGGTGCTGGGCGTGCCATCGATGCGCGAGCTGATGCGCATCCCGGTGTTCAACGTCGATTCGGCCACCGGTTGGGGCCTGACCAACGAGAGCAAGCGCATCCTCGGTGACAGCGCCAAGTACCAGAATGGCGACTGCCACCACCCGCACATCTCCATGACCGACGGCAAATACGACGGCAAATACCTGTTCATCAACGACAAGGCCAACTCCCGGGTCGCGCGCATTCGCCTGGACATCATGAAGTGCGACAAGATCCTCACCGTGCCCAACGTGCAAGCCATCCACGGCTTGCGTCTGCAGAAGGTGCCCTACACCAAGTACGTGTTCGCCAACGCGGAGTTCGTGATCCCGCACCCCAATGACGGCCATACCTTCGACCTGCAAGACAAAAACAGCTTCACGATGTTCAACGCCATCGATGCCGAGAAGATGGAAATGGCGTTCCAGGTGATCGTCGACGGCAACCTGGATAACTCCGACGCCGACTACACCGGCAAGTACGCCGCCAGTACCTGCTACAACTCGGAGAAGGCCTATGACCTGGGCGGCATGATGCGCAACGAGCGCGACTGGGTGGTGGTGTTCAACATCCCACGGATCGAGGCGGCGATCAAGGCTGGCAAGTTCATCCACCTGGACGGCTCCAAGGTGCCGGTGGTCGATGGCCGCAAGACCGATGGCAAGGACTCCGAGTTTACCCGCTACATTCCCGTGCCGAAGAACCCCCACGGGCTCAATACCTCGTCGGACGGCAAATACTTCATCGCCAATGGCAAGCTGTCGCCCACGGTCTCGATGATCGCCATCGACCGCCTGGACGATTTGTTCGCCGACCGTTTCAAGGACCCGCGCGAAGTGATCGTCGCCGAACCGGAACTGGGACTGGGGCCGTTGCACACCACCTTCGACGGGCGCGGCAACGCCTACACCACCTTGTTCATCGACAGCCAGGTGGTGAAGTGGAGCATGGACGAGGCCATTCGCGCCTACAAGGGCGAGAAGGTCAATTACATCAAGCAGAAACTCGACGTTCAGTACCAGCCCGGCCACAACCACGCGTCCCTCACCGAAACCAGCGAGGCGGACGGCAAGTGGCTGGTGGTGTTGTGCAAGTTCTCCAAGGATCGCTTCCTGCCCACCGGGCCATTGCACCCGGAGAACGATCAGTTGATCGACATTTCCGGTGAAGAAATGAAGCTGGTGCACGACGGCCCGGCCTTCGCCGAACCCCATGACTGCATTCTTGCGCGGCGCGACCAGATCAAGACCCAGAAAATCTGGAACCGCAACGATCCGTTCTTTGCCGGCACCGTGGAGTTGGCGAAGAAAGACGGCATCAACCTGGAAACCGACAACAAGGTCATCCGCGACGGCAACAAGGTCCGGGTGTACATGACCTCGATGGCGCCGGCCTATGGCCTGACGGAATTCACCGTCAAGCAGGGTAACGAGGTGACGGTGACGATCACCAACATCGACCAGATCGAGGACGTCAGCCATGGCTTTGTCATGACCAACCACGGTGTGAGCATGGAGATCAGCCCGCAACAGACCTCATCCATCACCTTCACCGCCGATAAGGCTGGCTTGCACTGGTACTACTGCAGTTGGTTCTGCCACGCCCTGCACATGGAAATGGTCGGGCGCATGTTGGTTGAAAAGGCCTGATTCGGCTCAACAAGGAGGCAGGTGCAATGACCGGGAAAAAGCCGCAACACGCCCGCCAACCGGTCATTGCGCTGCTGCTTTGCCTGTTACCGGGCGGCGCGTTCGGCGCGCCGCAGCCGATCACCGATTTACCTCTGCAGGCCGGAGGCGACCAGCAATGGCGCCTGCCTGCGGGCCAGTACCGGGGCTCGTTCAGCATCGACCAACCCATGACCCTTACCTGTGCGCCGGATGCGATATTCCAGGGGCGGGGCGAGGGCAATGGGTTGATCATTCGCGCCCCGAACGTCCAGGTCCAGGGCTGTACCTTCCTGGACTGGGGCCACGACCTCACGGCCATGAATGCCGCCGTGTTCATCCAGCCTGGGGCAAAAGGCGCCGTGGTGCGCGGGAGCCGGATGCAGGGCCAAGGCTTCGGTATCTGGGTCGATGGCACGCGGGACGTCAGCCTGATCGACAACCGCATCCAGGGCGACCCCAGCCTGCGCTCCCAGGACCGGGGCAACGGCATCCATCTCTATGCCGTGCACGGTGCCCGGGTCATCGGCAATCAGGTGCGCGAAACCCGCGATGGCATTTACATCGATACCTCCAGCGGCAACCTGCTCCAGGGCAATGTCCTGGAAGATTTGCGCTACGGCGTGCATTACATGTTCGCCAACGATAACCGCCTGCTGGACAACGTCACCCGGCGTACCCGCACCGGTTATGCCTTGATGCAAAGCCGCCAGCTGACGGTCATCGGCAATCGCTCCGAACAGGACCAGAACTACGGGATCCTGATGAACTACATCACCTATTCCACCCTGCGTGACAACTTCGTCAGCGACGTGCGCGACGGGTCCACCGGCGACACCATGATCACCGGCGCCGAGGGCAAGGCCCTGTTCATTTACAACTCGTTGTTCAACCGCATCGAAGGCAATCATTTCGAGCGCAGCGCCGTGGGCATCCATCTGACGGCCGGCTCCGAGGACAACCGCATCGCCGGCAATGCCTTCGTCCACAACCAGCGCCAGGTCAAATACGTGGCCACGCGGTTGCAGGAGTGGTCGGCGGACGGGCGCGGCAATTACTGGAGCGACTACCTGGGTTGGGATCGCAACGGCGACGGCCTGGGCGATGTGGCCTATGAACCCAACGACAACGTGGATCGCCTGCTGTGGCTGTATCCCCAGGTGCGGCTGTTGATGAACAGTCCGGGAATCGAACTGCTGCGCTGGGTACAGCGGGCTTTCCCGGTGATGAAATCCCCCGGGGTGATGGACAGTCATCCGCTGATGGAAACCCCTGTCCAGCCCCCGCCACGCAACAGTGCCGAGGAGGACGCGTCTTGAACGTCGTCGAGATCGAAGGGGTCAGCCAGCGCTATGGTGATGTCGCCGTGCTGCGCGGGCTGGACTTGAACCTGGCCCAGGGCGAGGTGCTCGGGCTGTTCGGGCACAACGGCGCGGGCAAGACCACCACCATGAAGTTGATCCTAGGTTTGCTGCGGGCCAGCGAGGGCGAGGTTCGTGTCTTCGGTCGCGCGCCCAGCGACCCGAGCGTGCGGCAGATGCTCGGTTACCTGCCCGAGAACGTCATGTTTTACCCGCAATTGAGCGGGTTGGAAACCTTGCGCCATTTTGCCCGGCTCAAAGGTGCTGCCCCGGAGCAAGTGGCGCGTTTGCTGGAAGAGGTCGGGCTGGCGGGTGCCGCGACACGGCGCGTGAAAACGTATTCCAAGGGCATGCGCCAGCGTCTCGGTCTGGCCCAGGCGCTGCTCGGCCAACCGCGCCTGTTATTGCTGGACGAACCGACCGTGGGCCTGGACCCCATCGCCACCCAGGACCTCTATCAACTGCTCGACCGCCTGCGTTGGCAGGGCACCAGCATCATCCTCTGCTCCCACGTCTTGCCTGGCGTGGAAGCTCACATCAACCGCGCCGCGATTCTCACCCAGGGGCGTCTGTTGGCCTTGGGCAGCCTGGCCCGGCTGCGGGAGGACGCCGGGTTGCCGACGCTGATCCGTGCCTCGGGCCTGTCGCGGGCCGACTGGCTTCGCCAGCATTGGCGCAGTGAAGGGCACGCCACCCAAGGGTGGGGCGCCGAAGGGGTGCAAGTGTCCGCGCCGGACGGCAGCAAACTTAAACTGCTACGTCAGTTACTGGCCCAGGATGACCCGTCGGATGTCGAGATCAAGCCGCCGTCGCTGGAGGATTTGTACCGGCATTACATGCTCCGTGCCGCAGCCGAGGAGGCCAGCCTATGAACCCGGTCTGGAACATGGCCCGCAAGGAATTCAGCGATGGCCTGCGCAATCGCTGGTTGTTGGCGATCAGCCTGCTATTCGCGGTGCTGGCGATCGGTATCGCCTGGCTCGGCGCGGCGGCGTCCGGTCAACTGGGGTTTACCTCGGTGCCCGCCACGGTGGCGAGCCTGTCCAGCCTGGCGACGTTCCTGATGCCGCTGATTGCCTTGCTGCTGGCCTACGACGCGATTGTCGGTGAGGACGAGAACGGCACCTTGCTGCTGTTGCTGACCTACCCGTTGGGGCGCGGTCAATTGCTGCTGGGCAAGTTTGTCGGCCATGGCCTGATCCTGGCCCTGGCCACCTTCATCGGTTTTGGCTGCGCCATGCTGGCCATCGCCCTGTTGGTGGACGACGTCCAGTTGAGCCTGCTGCTCTGGGCCTTCGGTCGGTTCATGTTGTCCAGCACATTGCTGGGCTGGGTTTTCCTCGGGCTGGCTTATGTGCTGAGCAGCCTGTCGGCAGAGAAATCGACCGCCGCCGGATTGGCGCTGGGGGTGTGGTTTTTCTTCGTGCTGGTGTTCGACCTGGCGTTGCTGGCGCTGCTGGTGCTGAGCGAGGGGCGATTCAGCCCGGAGCTGCTGCCATGGCTGCTGCTGTTCAACCCTACCGACGTCTATCGGCTGATCAACCTGTCCGGGTTCGATGCGGCGTCCAGCGGTGCCGCGGTGCTGACCCTGGGCAGCGACCTGCCGGTGTCGGGGCCTTGGCTCTGGTTGTGCCTGGGCCTGTGGATGGCGGTCCCGCTGTGGCTGGCCTACCGGTTGTTCAATCGCCGGTGCCCATGATTTCTAAACTTGAACAAGGGAGCATGCAACGATGAACAGGGTGTCCTTCAAGGCGGGCCGTCTCTTGGCCGGGTTACTGGTATGCCTGGCGCTGGCAGCTTGCGACAAGGCCGAGCCACCTGCGGTCAGCGAGGCGGCGCTGGCGTTCCATCCCAGTGACGAGTGCCATGTGTGCGGCATGGTCATCACTGACTTTCCCGGGCCCAAGGGCGCGGCAGTCGGGGCAGGGGGCGTGAAGAAGTTCTGCTCGCCGGCGGAGATGCTGGGCTGGTGGCTGCAACCGGAAAACCATCGGGCCGACGTCAAGCTGTATGTCCATGACATGGGCCGCAGCCATTGGGATACGCCGGATGACGCTCACCTGATTGACGCCCGCACCGCCTACTTCGTCATCGGCAGTGGGCTCAAAGGCGCCATGGGCGTGGTACTGGCCTCGTTCTCCGATCCCCAGGCGGCACACAAACTCGCCAGCGATAGCGGCGGTCGGGTGCTGCGCCTGGAAGACATCGACCAGAAACTGCTGGGGCAGGCGAGCGCGATGTCGTCGATGAGTCACTGATATCGGGCAATGTTGCTTGTATGCCGAACCACCTTTGTGGCGAGGGAGCAAGCTCCCTCGCCACATTGCGCATCAACCTCATCCCATGGAAGCGTCCACCCACTACCCAAGTAGCATTCGTCGACTCGGTGCGGCTTCGTACACTCAGGGCTCCTATCACGCACCCGCCGGAGGCGACGATGCAGCAGGCCCAGAGCGAAGGTGTGGTGAGCGCCATGTCCCAGGCAAGCGATGTCCAGCAGGTGGCCCAGGCGCTGGCGCGGCAGTTGTTGCACCCGCACCTGGGGTTCGTGCTGTTTTTCTGTTCCGCCGAATACGACTTGCCGGCCCTGGGCCAGGCGCTGTCCCAGAGTTTCGGCGGGATTCGCCTGGTGGGTTGCACCAGTGCCGGGGAAATCACCCCCCAGGGCTACGGCCGCAACTGTGTGACGGCGGTGGGTTTCGATCACCGACACTTTTCCATTGCCGCCGAGCTGATCGGGGAAATGGAGCACTTCAGCCTGATCGACGCCCAGCAAATGGTCGAGCGCCTGGCCAGCGGTTGTCGCAGCAACGCCTTGGCGCCGATCAAGGGCCATAGTTTCGCCTTGACCCTGCTCGATGGCTTGTCCAGCCGCGAGGAAATGGTGCTGGCGGCCTTGAGCGCCGCCCTGGGGGACATCCCGCATTTCGGCGGTTCGGCCGGCGATGACAATTACCTGACCCACACCCACGTCTACTTCGAAGGCCAATTCCACAGTGGCGCGGCCGTGGTGGTGCTGATCAACACCTGGCTGGAATTCGAAGTCTTCACCACCCATCACATCCTGCCCCGCCAGGAGAAACTGGTAGTGACCGGTGCGGACAGCGCCTCGCGACGGGTCTATGAGCTCAACGCCGAACCCGCCGCCGAGGAGTATGCCCGGCACATCGGGGTACCGGTGAGCGCGCTCGACTACCGGGTGTTCGCCGCCCATCCCTTGGCCGTGCGCATCAATGACCAGTACTACGTGCGGGCGATCCAGCAGGTGCACCCGGACTTGAGCCTGAGTTTCTACTGTGCGGTGGAGAACGGCATTGTCCTCACCGCGATGACCCCCGGTCCCTTGCTGCACAACCTGCAAACGCTGTTCGACGGTTTGCAGGCGCGCCTTGGCGACTTGTTGCTGACCATCGGCTGCGATTGCTTCCTCCGGCGCCTGGAGTTGGAAGATCGTGGCGGCCTGGAGCAGATCGGCCAGTTCCTGCGGGAACAACGGGTGATGGGGTTCAACACCTATGGAGAACAGTTCAATGGCATGCACATCAACCAGACGTTCACCGGAGTTGCCATTGCCCGACATCGCGTCCCCGGCCATCGCTGACCTACAGGCTCAGCTCGCCAGCCTGCAGCACGAAAACCGCAAATTGCGGCGCATCAACGAGGCGCTGATCGAGCGGGTGGAGTCCGGCGTCACCCGGGGCAACGACCCCTATGCGGCATTCCAACACTCGGTGGTGCTGGCCGAGCAGGTACGTGAGCGCACCGATGCCCTGAACCAGGCCATGGCCGAACTCAAGGCCGGCAATCACTTGCTGGGCGAGGCGCGGCTGCGGGCGGAAACCGCCCATCGACACCTGATCGATGCCATCGAAAGCATCTCCGACGCGTTTGTGCTGTTCGACGAGCAGCAACGCATCGTCCTGTTCAACAGCCGCTTCAAGGCCTTCTGGGCCAACAGCCGGGTACGGATCATCGCCGGCATGCGTCTGTCCGAGGTCAAGCGCCTGATGACCGCCAACGGCCTGTTCAGCGAAGAACCCCGGGGCCAGGCCGACGAGCACGTGTTGTATCGTTTGCAGAACGGGCGTTGGCTGCAAGTCAGCGAGCGACCGACCCAGGAAGGCGGGCGGGTGATCCTGTTTACCGACATCACCGACGTCAAGCTCAGCGAAACCGTGCGCCGCGAGCAGGCCATCGCGCAGAAATCCCATCTGTTGCAGCGGGCGGTGGACAACCTGTCCCAGGGCGTGGCGATGGTCAATGCCCAAGGCGTGCTGGAGCTGTGGAACCGGCGCTTCCTCGAACTCAGCGGCCTGGCGCCGGTGGCGGCCCACCGGCCGTTCAACGAAGTGATTGCCGACAGTGAGTTGCAACTGCTGACCCCGGCCAGTCGCGACAGCAACGGCCGGCTGATCCACGAATGCGAGCAGCGCCTGTCCGATGGCCGGGTGCTGGAGATTCGCACGCATCCGTTGCCCACTGGTGGCTACGTCAACACCTTCACCGACATCACCGAGCGCTACCAGCACGCCGAGGCGTTGAGCGAAAGCGAGCGCTGGATCCGCCTGATCACCGACCATGTGCCGGCGCTGATCGCTTACCTCAACGCCGACCTGGTCTACGAGTTCACCAATAAGGTCTACGAGCAATGGTATTGCTGGCCCCGTGGCGTGATGCTCGGCCAGAGCCTGCGCGAAGCCCATAGCGAGCAACATTACCAACGCCTGGAAGCCTACGTGGCCCGGGCGTTGGCGGGTGAGAGCGTGACGTTCGAATTCGCCGAGACCAACATCAACAACCAGGAGCGCTACATGCTGCGCTCCTACGTGCCGAACCGTTTGGCCAACGGCGAAGTGGTCGGGATTTTCGTGCTGATCCGCGACATCACTGAACGCCGTCGCACCGCCGAAGCCTTGCACCAGGCTTACCAGAACCTGGAACAGCGGGTCCAGGAACGCACCGCCGAACTGACCACGCTCAATGACCAGTTGCTGCGCGAAATCGACGAGCGCAGCCGGGTGGAATTGCGCCTGCGGGAGGCCAAGCGCGAGGCCGAGCAGGCCAACCTGTCCAAGACCAAATTCCTCGCGGCGGTCAGCCATGACCTGCTGCAACCGCTCAACGCTGCCCGGTTGTTCACCAGTGCCTTGCTTGAGCGCCGCGAGCCGGTCGCCAACACGCAACTGGTGCGCAACGTCAGCAATTCGCTGGAGGACGTGGAGAACCTGTTGGGCACCCTGGTGGACATCTCCAAGCTGGACGCCGGGGTGATCAAGGCCGATGTCGCGCCGTTCGGCCTCAGTGAGTTGCTGGACAACCTGGCCGCCGAATACGCCCAGATCGCCCGCAGCGAAGGGTTGGAACTGCACTTTGTCGGCTGTTCGGTGCTGGTGCGCAGCGACATGCAACTGCTCGCGCGGATCCTGCGTAACCTGCTGAGCAATGCCATTCGCTACACCCCCAGCGGGCGAGTGGTGCTGGGCTGTCGCCGACATCGCCAGCGCGTGTCGATCCAGGTCTGGGACAGCGGCATCGGCATCGCCGAGAACCGCCTGGAGGAAATATTCCAGGAGTTCAAGCGCGGCGACGTGCAGCGCCCGAACCAGGACCGTGGGTTGGGCCTGGGCCTGGCGATTGTCGAGAAAATTGCCGGGATCCTCGGACACCGGATCCAGGTGCGCTCCTGGCCGGGCAAGGGCTCGATGTTCGCCATCGACGTGCCGCTGAGCGCCACCGCGCCCAAGCCGTTGCCGTGCCTGGACATGAGCGAGCCAATGCTCGAACGACTGCGCGGGGCACGGGTCTGGGTGCTGGATAACGACGCGGCGATTTGCGCCGGCATGCGCACCTTGCTGGAAGGCTGGGGGTGTCGGGTGGTGACCGCGCTGTCGGAACAGGACCTGGCCCGCCAGGTGGACAACTACCACGCCGAGGCGGACCTGCTGATCGCCGACTATCACCTGGACCACGATCAGAACGGCGTCGATGCCGTGGCCCGGATCAACGCCCGCCGGGCTTCACCGATCCCGGCCATGATGATCACCGCCAACTACAGCAACGAACTCAAGCAGCAGATCCGCGAGCGCGGGCACACCCTGATGCACAAGCCGGTGCGGCCGATGAAGCTCAAGATTGCGATGAGTCATCTGCTGAATCCCCCCCGATCTTGAGCCAAACACTGTTGTGGCGAGGGAGCTTGCTCCCGCTGGGCTGCGAAGCAGCCCCAAAAGCCCGGCACCTCAGTGTGTCAGGCTCATTGAGTCAGCCTGATCGGGGCTGCTGTGCAGCCCAGCGGGAGCAAGCTCCCTCGCCACAGGATTGTCATGCCCTGATGATCAACGCCGCAAATAAGCCCCGAAATCAATATCCCCGGCACTGAGGATCGCCTGCACCCGGTTGTGCACATTGAGCTTGCGCAGGATCGCCGAGACGTGGGCCTTGACCGTGGTTTCGGCGATATCCAGGGTGTAGGCGATCTGCTTGTTCGACTCGCCCTTGGTCATGCGTTCGAGCACCAGCAGTTGCTTGCGGGTCAAGGCCTGGAGCAGTTCCGGCGGGAAGGCCGGGTTTTCGTTCAAGCGTCGGCCCACCGGGCTCTTTTGCGTGCGGATGATGTCCGGCGGTAGGTACACGTTGCCGTTGAGGATCTGCTCGATGGCGTCGGTCATCTGCGAGCGTGGCGAGGATTTGGTGATGAAACCCACCGCGCCATAGGTGATGGCCTGCAACACCACTTGCTTGTCCTGCTCGGCGGAGACGATCACCACGGGAATGGTCGGTGCCTCGTTGCGCAGGTTGATCAGGCCATTGAGCCCATGCATGCCGGGCATGTTCAGGTCCAGCAGGATCAGGTCCAGGTCGTCGTGCTCGGCGGTCAATGCCAGGGCACTGTCCAGGTCGGCGGTCTCCATGACCTCGCTGCCAGGAAAACCGTCGCTGATGACGTTGTGGATGGCTTCGCGAAACAGTGGGTGATCGTCGGCTATCAGGATTTTATACATGGCCATTCACCTCGTTATTGTCGTGTGGGGCAGGGCAGTTGCACGCATTTCTTTGCAAAATCAGGGAAAGGGTTCGGGGCGAGCCGCTTGCAGGGGCAGGTTGGCCGCCTCCCAGGCATCGAGGCCATCGCGATACCAGTACACTTGCTTATAGCCCATGGCAGCGGCGCGTTTTACCGCGTTCCAGCTCAACCAGCAATCGGCGCGGCAATAAAAGACCAGCGGTAGATCCCGCCGCCCGCCGGTGGCCGTGCGCAGGTGATGGCTGAAGTAGTCCTGCCAGGTCGGGTCGAGATCGCCATCACCGGTATTGGCCAGCCACAAGCTGCCGGGAAGGTTGGCGTGGGGCTCGTTGTCGATGAAGCGCCCTTGGACCCACGGACGACGATAGACGTCAATCAGCAGCGGGGGCGAGGCTTGGCCGAGCAGGCGTTGCAGGGCCTGGGTGTCGAGAGTCTGGGCGCCGTCGACGGTGACGGGCGTCGGGCTGCGGTATTGGGCGATGCGGTAGCCCTGCGCGGAAAACAGCGCGGTCTCGGCCTGGGCGACATTCAGCGCCAGGCCCAGCAAGAGGATCGCCAGCAAACGGGGCATAGGATTTATCCTTTTTGTTATGCGCCCATTACATGCCAGGGTCGAGGTCTTGTGAATGCGACCATAGACAGGAAAACCGGTACTAAAGTAGTAATTTTGGATGCCTGCAAGGATGAGGACGACAGTTAACCCTGTGGGAGCCGAGCTTGCTCGCGATGGCTGCGGCACAATCAGCATCGTTGCAAGCTGATCCACCGTCATCGCGAGCAAGCTCAGCTCCCACAAAAGCTTTCTTCCAAGAGGATCGTTATCGGCAGGATCAATTGGCCTTGCGCAACGCCGCATGCTGCGGATTGAACGTCCACACCGCCAGCAGCGCGAACACCAGGGTCAACCCCACGCACACCGCCATCGCCAGGAGGTTGAACTGCTCATACAGCGCAAAGCGCACCAATTCCACGCCATGGGTGAACGGGCTCACTGCGCAGAGCCAGTACAGCCAGGGGCTGGCTTCCTGCATTTTCCACAGTGGGTACAGCGCCGAGGACAGGAAGAACATCGGGAAGATCACAAAATTCATCACCCCGGCAAAGTTCTCCAGTTGCCGGATGGCGTTGGACAGCAACAAGCCCAGGGCGCTGAGCATCAGGGCCACCAGTAGCAAGGCTGGCAAGGCCAGCAGCAGGCCCATGGTCGGTGGCTGGATGCCGTACAGCCAGGCGATGGCGAGAAACGCATAGACCTGTAACAGCGAGATCAGCGAGGTCGCCAGCAACTTGCTCGCCAGCAGGAAAGCCCGGGGCAGGGGGCTGGTGAGCAGGACGCGCATGCTGCCCATTTCCCGGTCGTAGACCATCGACAGCGAGCCCTGCATGCCGTTGAACAACAGGATCATGCAGGCCAACCCCGGCACGATGTACACCTCGTAGGGAATGTAGGTGTCATAGGGCGCGATGATGGCGATGCCCAGTGCCGCGCGAAAGCCGGCGGCGAACACCAGCAGCCACAGCAGTGGCCGGACCAGGGCGCTGAGCAGCCGGGTGCGTTGCAGCACGAAGCGCAGCCATTCGCGGACCACGATGCCGCTGAAACAGTGCCAGTAGGCGTTCATGGCCGGACTCCCGAGGCGGTCAAATGGCTGAAGGCCGAGCCGAGGGTGCCACCGTGTTCCAGGCTCACCGCGTCGGCCTGGCCGCTGGCGACCAGGCGGCCCTGGTGCACGATCAACAGGTCGTCGCTGGGTTGCACTTCGTCCAGCAGATGAGTGGTCCAGAGCACGCTGATGCCCTGTTCGCTGCACAGTTGCCGAACGTGCAGGCCGAGGGCAAGGCGGCTGGCCGGGTCGAGACCGACGCTGGGTTCGTCCAGCAATAACAGGCGCGGCTCATGGAGCAGGGCGCGGGCGATTTCCACCCGGCGTCGATGGCCGCCATTGAGGTCGCGCACCCGCTCGTGGCGGCGCTCGGTCAGGTGCTGGCGGGTCAGTTCGGCTTCGATGCGGGCGCTGCCTTGGCGCCGCGAAAAACCATGCAGCGCCAGGTGATAGCGCAGGTTCTGTTCGATGCTCAGGTCCAGGTCCAGGGTGCTTTGTTGGAACACCACGCCCAACTGGCGCAAGGCCGGTCGTGGCGACTTGTGCAAGGAGTGGCCGCCGACGCGGATATCACCCCGTTGCAGGTCGTACAGGCGCGTGAGCAGGGCGATCAGCGTCGACTTGCCGGCGCCGTTGGGCCCCAGCAGCGCGGCGAAACGGCCGGCGGACAGGCTGAGATTCATCTGTTTGAGGGCTTCGCGTGGGCCATAGGCAAAGCTCAGGTCGCTGACTTCCAGGGCGTTCATGGCGTGACCACCACGCCCCAAGGGTAGCGCCCGACTTTCACCGACTTCAGGACTTTGCGGCTCGCTACATCGATCACCGAGACATCGCCGCTGACGCCGTTAGTCGCCAGCAGTTGCTTCTGGTCCGGGGTGAACGCCAGTTGCCAGACGCGCCGGCCCACGAGCAGGTAATCCAGCACTTCGAAGGTCTTGGCGTCGATCACCGCCACATGGTTGGCGGGGCCCAGGGCGACGAACGCCAGCTTGCCGTCGGCGCTGAGCTTGATGCCCACCGGCTGCACCTTGTCCGGATGCACGCCCTTGATCTGGAACGTCAGGGTCTTGAGCACCTGGCGCGTGGCGACGTCGAGCACGGTCAACGTGCCGCCGATCTCCGCCGAGGCCCAGAGCTGCGTTCCGTCGCGATTGAACTCGACGAAACGTGGCCGTTGGTCCACCAGGGTGTTGTCGGCCAGGGTCTGGGTGCTGGTGTCGATCCAGTGCAGCATGTTCGTGGTTTCACTGGTGTTGACCGCCCACTTGCCGTCGGGGCTGACGGCCATGCCTTCGGGCTCTACCCCCACGCCGATCTGGGCCAGCACTTCGGAGGTCTGGGTGTCGATCACCGTGACCAGGGCATCGTCTTCGTTGGAGACATACAGCCAGCGGTCGTTGGGGTGCAGGGCGAACTGCTCCGGGTCCTTGCCGGAGGGTAGCTCCTTGATGATCTTGCGGGTGGCGACGTCCATCACCTGGACCCGGTCCGAGTCGCTGGCGCAGATGTAGAGCAAGCGATTGTCATGGGACAGCAGCAGCCCCCGGGGGCGCTGGCCCACGGGTAAGGTCTCGATGACTTCCAGGCTCTGCATGTCGATCAGGCTCAGGCTGTTGTCTTTTTCGTTGGAGACCCAGGCGATGCTGGCAGCGGCAGGACCGGCAGCCAGCAGAACAGCACCCAGGGCAAGGACTTGGCAGAGCAGGGCCGGTTTGAACAGCGGGCGGCGCATGGCGATTTTCCTTATTGTTGTTATCGATCAGGGGTAACGGCAGCTCACTTCGGGCCGGTCATAGCCCAGGCTGTCCATCTCATTGGAGGGGTGCAGAAAACCGTCCTGGGGCGAGGTGCTGACCAGCGCCCGGGGCTGGACCAGGGGAATCGGTTGGCGTAGTTGGCCATTCCACGGCCGGTAGCTGAGCTTGCGGCCCTTGAAGCCGTCCAGGGGCAATTGGTCGCTGAGGGCCAGTTGGCGGATGGCGAACGGGTCGGTCTGACGCAGTTTGCTCACCGCGCTGGCGATGCTGCGCACGGCGATCCAGGCGGCGAAGTCGCGGTCGTTCATCCAGCGTCCGGCCAGGGCTTCGAAGCGTTTTTGCAACTGCGCCGCGCCGTAGGTTTCCACGGTTTTGTGCCAGCCGGTGGGTGTCAGCCCTTGGGTGCCGGCCACCGGCCGTGGGTACCAGGTCTGGTAGGGCAGGTATTCGCCGAAGTCGCCGCGCTCGTCGGCCACCAGCACCACGTCGTATTCGGCGGTCTGGGTGAACAGCGGCATGTCGGCCTGGGCGCTGCGGCGTTGGTCATTGTCGAACTGCCAGGCCTTCTCGGCGACGATCTTCATGCCGAAGCGTTTCATGGCCCGGCGCAATGCGGCGGCATAGGCCTGGTCCTCGGACGTCTGGCCGACGATCAACAGGGCCCGCTGCCATTTGCGCACCACGCTGAACTGCACCAGGGCATCGGCGAGCATGGCGCGGTCGGGCAGGCTGTGCAGCACGTTGCCCAGGCAGTCGGTGGTGCGCAGGCTGTCGTCGGGGCTGCCGGCGTTGAACAGCAGGCTGTCGGGCAGGGCGGCGCTGAGATCGCGCAGGCTGGCGGCCGGTGCATTGACCACGAACAGCCGCAGTCCTTGGTCGTGTTGGGCGCGGGCAGCCTGGAGCAGGGCTTCGGGGTTGTCGACGCTGGCACTGTCCAGGCGATAGTCGTGCTTGAGGAAGCGCCCGGTGCTGTTGCTGTCGATGATCGCCAATTCAGCGCCGCGCTGCCCGGCATCGGCAGGCTCGGCAATGACATTGGATAACAGCGGGCCGGGGTCGGGGCGATAGCCCAGGTAGCCGATGCGCACTTGCAGCGGTGTGGCATCGCCCGCGTGAGCGGTCGCCGCTGCCAGCAGAAAAACCAGGGCGTAACTGACGAGCCGGCGCATGACGTCCTCCATTGCGGGTAGCGCCAGCATAGGAAGGCTATGGCCCTGGGGAAATATGCAGAAAGTACCACCGGGGCAGTACCAAGGTAGTAACTCGCCTTGGAAGCCGGGGTTTTAGGATGCAAGGCATCGTCATTGCCCAGGAAGGGACAGACCATGCGGATTCTCAAGACCCTGCTGCTGACGTTGCTGCTGATCCTGAGCTTGATCGGGGTGGATCGTCCCAAAGCCTGGCACTCTCCAACCCCTCCTGTGGGAGCGAGCTTGCTCGCGATAGCGGTGGTTCAGTCGGCCTCAGTACTGGCTGTGCCGCAGTCATCGCGAGCAAGCTCGCTCCCGCAGGGTGGGGGTATCAATCCAGGGGTGGAACACTAGCCATGTCTGCCCTCTGGCGCATCAACCTCTGGGTGTCAGCCTTCTTCGCCCTGGTCACCCTGGCCTGTGCCGTCCTGCTGCTGCACCAGGCCATGGCCGATGTGAAGCGAGAATTGCAATCGGCCGAGTCGGTGGTGCATTACCTGCGGGAAACCGCCGAGCGCGACCCGGCCAGTCTCCAGCCGCGGTTGACCGGCAGCCTGCGTCATGTGCGGGTCCGTTGGCTGGCCCCTGGGGAACGTTTCCCCGCGGATGAAGGCGGGATGAAAGCCTGGCTCGGCCGCCAGCTACTGGACGACGGCCCCGCGGCCCAGGTGGTGGAGTTGCCTGACGGTCGGCGGGCCTGGATTGCCGTCGATCCGCGGGACGAGATCGACGAGATTCTCGATTCGTTGGTGCAACTGTTGTACGTCTGCGCCTTGGCGCTGTCGCTCAGCCTGTTGGTGATCCGCTGGGCGGTACGCCGGGGCATGCGTTTGCTCGATGAACTGCTGCAGGCTCTGCGTCAGGTGTCTGCCGGGAACCTGCAGGTGCGCCTGGGCACTGAAGGTGTGCCGGAAGCGCAGCAACTGGCGGGGCATTTCAATCGCATGACCGCCGCCCTGGCCGCGGCCCAGGCCGATAACGCCCGGCTCACCCAGGCCTTGCTGGCCGTGCAGGAGCAGGAGCGCACCCGGCTGGCCCAGACCCTGCACGACGACCTGGGCCAATACGTGGCCGGCATTCGTGCCCGCGCCTGCCTGTTGCGCCTGGTGATGGATCAGCCGTCGGCGCTGGAGCAGACCGTCAGCCAGCTCGAAGACCATTGCGAGCATTTGCAACAGGGTTTCCGGGCGCTGGTGCATGACTTGTACCCGGTGGTGTTGCAGCACCTGCCATTGTGCGAGGCCATCGGACTGTTGGCCGGGCAATGGCAGGCCAGCCAGGGCATCGCCTGTCAGCTGCGGATCGACGAAGCCTTGCCGCCCATGTCCGGATCGGACAAGACCCACCTGTATCGCCTGTTGCAGGAAGCACTCACCAACGTTGCCCGGCATGCCGGTGCCACGCAGGTGAGGATTCGCCTGCAACATCGCGCCGGGCGCCTGCGCTTGCTGGTGCGCGACAACGGCCGCGGTGCGACGCAACCACCGCGCGCCGGTGTGGGCTTGCACTCGATGTCCGAACGGGCCCGCAGCCTGGGCGGGGAGTTGCGCATCATCAGCCAGCCTGGCGCCGGTTGGGCGCTGGCCTTGAATATTGCCCTGGAGGCGTGATGAACATTTTGTTGGTGGATGACCATGCGGTGGTTCGGCAGGGCTACGCCAGCCTGCTACGGGCGCTGATGCCGGACCTGCAGGTCCGCGAAGCGGCCACTGGTGAAGAGGCGCTGAGCCAAGTACAGGAGCAGGTGCCGCACCTGGTGATCATGGACTTTGGCCTGCCCGGTATCAGTGGTCTGGAAACCACCCGCCGGCTGCGCCAGCGCCTGCCGCAATTGCGGGTGTTGTTCTTCAGCATGCACGACGAATTGCCACTGGTGCGCCAGGCATTGGACGCCGGCGCCGCGGGCTATCTGACCAAGAATTCGGCGCCCCAGGTGTTGGTGGAAGCGGTACGCCGAGTGCTGGCCGGCCATGCCTACATCGAACAGTCCCTGGCCACGCAACTGGCCTGCGCCAGCTCCCGGCAGGATGTCGACCCACGCCTGCAATGCATGACCCAGCGGGAGTTGGAGATCTTCGTCATGCTCGCCAAGGGCACTCCCGCCCGCACCATCGCCGAACAGTTGTGCATCAGTGCCAAGACTGTGTCCAACCACCTGACGTTGCTCAAGAGCAAGTTGCAGGTCAGCTCCCATGCCGAGTTGGTGCACTTGGGGATTGATATGGGGGTGGTGCGGGTGGCGGGGTGAATCCCAGGTTCATTGTGGCGAGGGAGCTTGCTCCCGCTGGGGCGTGCGGTAGGAGCTGTCGAGCGGAGCGAGGCTGCGATCTTTCCCTAGCCACTTGAGTCCCAAGCGAAAGATCAAAAGATCGCAGGCTTCGCCAGCGCCTACAGAGCCCAGCGGGAGCAAGCTCCCTCGCCACAGGGGTTTGTGGCAATCCTTACTCATCCCAGGAAGTCGGGCAGCCGGTGCAGCCTTCCATATTCGCATCCTGGAAATTTCCATAGTGCTGGCGAGAACCGCTCAGGTTGGCCTGTTCCAGGTTGCTTTCGCCGAGCTTGGCTTCCTGCAGGTTGGCATCGCGCAGGTCGGCGCCCTTGAGGTCGGCCTTGCTCAGCCAGGCCATCTCCAGGTCAGCGGCCTGCAGGTTGGCACCCTGCAGTCGCGCGCCGGACAAGCGGGCGAACTGAAGGTAGGCGGCGGTCAGGTCGGCACGTTGGAATTGCGCGCCCTGGGCGAACAGCCCCCAGCCCTGGATCGCCTTGAGCGTGGCGCCGCTGAAGTCCGCCAGGCGCAGGTTGCTTTGTTGCAGGCTGGCGCGGGTCAGGTTGGCGCCCTGCAACTGGGCTTTCTCGAGGTTGGCCAGATCCAGTCGCGCGTGCCGCAGGTCGGCGTCACGCAGGTCGGCACCGCTGAGGTTCATCTTGCGCAGGTCCTGGTTCGCCAGTTTTGCGCCACGCAGGTTGGCGCCGGGGCATTGGCTGGCTTCGGCGATGACGCAGCCGTTGAGGGTGAGTGGGGTGTCGAGGTCGTCGGCGTTGGCAAAGGCGCCAACGAACAGAAGCAGCAATGACAAGCATCTCATGGCATGAACTCGGGTAATTGTGGGAGCGAGCTGGCTCGCGATAGCGCAATGTCAGTCAACATGAATGCCGGCTGAACCACCGCCATCGCGAGCGAGCTCGCTCCCACAGGGGGTTGTGGTGTGTGTCAGGACCCAGGTGGGATCGGGCTACTTCTGCGCTGTCGCCTTATCCCAACTCGGAATCTTGAACACCCAGAACGACCCACCCTGGGCCACGGGCTTGGTCAGTTCGGCCATGTCGCCGCCCCACAACGGTACGGCGCCGCCGTAGCCGACGGTCACGCCGATGTACTGCTCGCCGTCCTGTTCCCAGGTGATGGGCGGGGAGACAATGCCGCTGCCGGTCTGGAACTTCCACAGCTCCTTACCGGTTTTCGCATCAAAGGCCTTGAAGAATCCGTCGCCAGTGCCGGTGAACACCAGGTTGCCCTTGGTCGCCAGCACGCCGGCCCACAGCGGCAGCGCTTCCTTGTGCTCCCACACCACCTTGCCGGTGGTGGGGTTCATCGCCCGCAGGCTGCCGACGTGATCGTCATACATGCGCTTGATACGAAAGCCCATGCCGAGGTAGGCCGAGCCTTTCTTGTAGTTCACTTCTTCGGTCCAGTATTCCTCTTTCCACTGGTTGCCGGGGACGTAGAACAGGCCGGTGTCCTGGCTGTAGGCCATGGGGTTCCAGTTCTTGCCGCCGAGGAACGGAGGCGAGACTTCCACTGGCTTGCCCTTGGTTTCGCCGGGCAGTGGCTTGGCCGGACGCTGGCCGGGATTTTCCACCGGGCGGCCGGTCTTCAGGTCGATGTGGCTGGCCCAGGTGATGTTGTCGACGAAGGGGAAGGCGTTCTGCAGCTTGCCGTTGTTGCGGTCCACCACGTAGAAGAAGCCGTTGCGGTCGGCGTGGGCGGTGGCCTTGACCACCTTGCCGTCCTTGTCCTTGTAGTCGAACAGCACCAGCTCGTTGTTGCCGGAGAAGTCCCAGGCGTCGTTGGGCGTGTGTTGGTAGAACCACTTCACCTCGCCCGTGCTGGGGTCGACACCGACCTGGCCCGAGGTGTAGAGGCTGTCGTAGTCGTGGGGGTTGCCGTCCTTGGCCGTGCGCGCCCAGGTGTTCCACGGGCCGGGGTTGCCCGCGCCGACGATGATGGTGTTGGTCTCGGCGTCGAAGCTGGCGCTCTGCCAAGGTGCGCCGCCGCCATGACTCCAGGCTTCGACCTTGCCGGTTTCAGTGGTCTTGTCGTCGGGCCAGGAGGGCGCCTTGACGTCGCCGGTCGGGGTGCTGTCCTTGCCGTTGAGGCGGCCCATGTGGCCTTCGACGAACGGGCGCATCCAGACTTCTTCGCCGGTTTCCGGGTCGCGGGCGAACAACTGCCCGACCACGCCGAACTCGTCGCCGGAGCTGCCGTGGATCAGCAGCACCTTGCCGCTGGTCTTGTCCTTGATCAACACCGGTGCGCCGGTCATGGTGTAGCCGCCGGCGTGGTCGCCGAACTTCTTGTTCCACACCACCTTGCCGGTGTTCTTGTCCAGGGCCACCACCCGCGCATCCAGGGTGCCGAAGTAGATCTTGTCGCCATAGATCGCCGCGCCGCGGTTGACCACATCGCAGCATGGGCGAATGTTGTCCGGCAGCCGGTGGTTGTAGGTCCACAGGCGCTTGCCGGTCCTGGCGTCGAGGGCGAATACCCGCGAGTAGGAACCGGTGACGTAGACCACGCCGTCCCTGACGATGGCCTGGGATTCCTGGCCGCGCTGCTTCTCGTCACCGAACGAGTAGGACCAGGCCGGGGTGAGCTTGAACACGTTCTTGTCGTTGACCTGGACCAGCGGGCTCCAGCGTTGGGCGTTGGTGCCCATGCCGTACTGCAGCACGTCCTGGGTGGTCAGGTGATCGTTGGCAATGTCTTCCCAACTGACTCCTGGCGCTGCGGCGTTGGCCAAGGGGCTCAGCGACAGACTGCCGGCCAGCAGCAAGGCAACAGTCAGGGCGGAGAGGGCGGGTAGCGTTTTTATTCTCATGGTGGCAGTTCCCAGTGAAGGTTTTGGCCTGACTAGGTTGGGTCGCGCCGGTGCCTGGCCGATACGGAAAAAATCCCGCCCTTGCCGGGAAGACTTCCCGAACCGCCTGTCTTTGCGACTTGCGTCGGATGGCCTGCTACCAAGGGACTAGACCGCGACCACCAAAGCAGCATTCGGCTGGCGCCCCAGCGTTCCTAAGATGACGGCACGGCTTCTTCAGAGAGGTCTTGCGTGCAATCCAGAGGGCATAACAATGACAACAAAACGCAACGCCATCATCGCTAGCGCATTGCTGATGGGGCTGATCGGCGCAGGCTCCGCGTGGGCCCACGGCAACGTAGTGCCCCAGGCAGTGGAAACCAAGGGCTTGACCCCGGTCAAGGACACCAACCTGCCGCTTGACGGCGATGGCTGGGCTTCGCAGAACCCATACCGCAGTTCTCCCGAGCGTGACAAAGCCGTGGAAATCGGCGCCTCGGCCTACAACCAGAACTGCGCCGCGTGCCATGGCCTGGAAGCCAAGTCCGGCGGGATCGCCCCGGACCTGCGCATGTTGGACGCCGCCGAAGCCGGAGACGAATGGTTCGTCGAGCGCGTGCGCCATGGCGCGGTGCGCGACGGTCGGGTCTACATGCCGAAGATGGCCGATTACCTGAGCCAGGAAGCCTTGTGGGCCGTGCGCACCTATCTCGACAGCGTGCACGTCGAGGAGTGATCGCCATGCGCTGGTTCGCCTGGGTAATCTGCTGCGTGTTGCTGGGTGCCCAGGCGGTTCAAGCCCAGGTGCGCAGCTACGATCAGATGATCGCCGCCGGGGAATTGAAGGTGGCGGTCTACAAGGATTTCGCCCCCTACAGCTTCGAAGACCAGGGCCAGCCCAGGGGCGTCGACGTCGAACTGGCCCAGGCCTTGGCCAAGGCACTGGGTGTGCGCCTGCAGCTGATCTGGGCGCCGCCCGGCGAGAAGCTCGATGACGATCTGCGTGATTACATCTGGCGCAGCAGCCCGCTGTATGACCGGCAGTTGGCCGACTTGATGATGCGTGTGCCGTACGATCACGACTACGTGCAAAAGCGCAACGACATCGGTGAGCTGGAGAACGCCCAGGTGGTGATGTTCGGGCCTTATCAGCAGGAGTGCTGGCAGGTGGCGTATGACCGTCGCCGGCTGGATTCGGTGGGCAGCGTCGCGGTGTTCCAGCAGCACCCTATCGGGGTGGAAGTCGACAGCGTGCCGTCGTTCTACCTGACCTCGGTGTTCAACGGCATGCTCAGCGCCAAGATCCGTCATTACCCCAGCGTCGCCAAAGCCTTCGGGGCCATGCAGGCCGGGGAGGTCGACGCCGTCATGGCCATGCGCGGGGAAATCGACTGGCAAGTGCATGAAGCGGCCGATTCGCAACTGGCACTGGCGGAGAATGCCTATCCGAACATGGGCAAGCAACGCTGGGAAATCGGCATGGCGGTGCATGAAAGCAACCGTCAGTTGGCCTATGCGGTGGAAGAGGCGCTGGAAGGTTTGATCCGCGATGGCAGCGTCAAGGCTGTCTACGCCCATTACGGCCTGCGTTACGAAGTGCCCGAGATGTACCAATAGGAGCGCAGGGATGAACTGGCGAGCGTATGGCCTGCTGTTGTGGTGCCTGCCGTGGCTGGCGATGGCGGTCGAGCCAGGAAAGGATCCGGTGCCGTCGGTGATGTGGGCCTTTTATCACAAGCAATTGTTGGGGGAGGCGCCGTTCGTGTTCGACGAGCGGGTACGGCTGCTGGCGCCACCCTTTGCCGAAGACGCGCGCCAGGTGCCGCTGGAAATCGATGCTCGGGCCTTTGCCGGCGACGTCGTACGGGTGCTGGCCTGGGCCGAGCTGAACCCGTTGCCGAAAATCGTCGACTTCCAACCGGGGGAGCGGGTGCTGCCCTGGTTGTCGATCCGTATTCGCATCGAACAAGCCACGCCGTTGCGGGCCGCCGTGCAGACCCGCGATGGGCTCTGGCACGTCGGTTCGACCCTGATCGACGCGGCGGGTGGTGGTTGTACCGCGCCCAGCGTGGTGCGCACCCAGCCGGGGTGGGAGGAGCATCTGGGCGAGGTGCTGGGTGGGCGGTATCCGCGAGGGGATTCGAGTCGCTTGCGCCTGCAAATTGCCCACCCCATGGACAACGGCCTGGTGAGCGGCATCCCGGAATTCTTCATCAACCAGGCGCAACTATTGGACGCCGATGGCAAGCTGCTGGCGCGCCTGGAGCTGTTCCCGGCGGTCAGCGAAAACCCCAACCTGGGCTTCGATATCCAAGGCCCGGGACAGACCCGCCTGGTGCTGCGCGACAACAGCGGCAACGCGTTCGAGGCGGCCATTCCCTGACCAGAAGGAACGCGCCATGCGCTGGCTGTTACTGATCTGTCTTGGCCTCTGCCTGCCGGCATGGTCCGCCACCGATTATTCACTCAAGCCCCGGCAGATCGCCGAAGGCACCTGGCTGCTGGAAGGCAGCACCGAGAACTTTGCCAAGGCCAACGGTGGCAACATCGTCAATACCGGCTTCATTGTCACTGATGCCGGCGTGGTGGTGATCGACACCGGGCCGTCGAAGCGCTACGGCGAGGCGCTGCGCCGGGCTATCGCGGCGACCACTGACAAACCGGTGGTTCAGGTCTTGCTGACCCATCATCACCCCGACCACGTATTGGGCAACCAGGCTTTCAGCGACGTGCCCATCGGTGCCTTGGCCGGGACCACGGACTTGCTGCGACAGCAGGGCGATGCCATGGCGGAAAACATGTACCGCCTGGTGGGCGACTGGATGCGCGGCACTGAGGTGGTGCTGCCCAGCCAAGTGTTGACGCCCGGTGTGCTCAAGGTGGGCAATCACGGGTTGCGATTGCTGCAACTGGCCGGGCATACCGGGGCCGACCTGGCAATCCTCGACGAAACCACCGGCGTATTGTTCGCCGGCGACCTGGTGTTCTACGAACGGGCCCTGACTACCCCCAACAGCCCAGGGTTGGAGGTCTGGCTCAGAGACCTGGATACCCTGCAGGCCTTGCCCTGGAAACAGATCGTGCCCGGCCATGGCCCAGTCACGATCGACGCCCGGCCTTTCTTGCAGATGCGCGATTACCTGGGCTGGCTCGACCAACTGATGCGCGACGGCGCGGCCCGGGGCGACGACATGGCCGAGATGATCCGCAGCCCCATCCCCGAGCGCTTCGCCGGGATCAGCCTGAGTCGGTATGAGTTGATTCGTAGTGTCAGTCATCTCTACCCACGTTATGAGCGGGCGGTGATGACGCGGGTGGATGCCCATGACCCAGGCTGAAGACACACCCCTGTGGCGAGGGGATTTATCCCCGCTGGGCTGCGTAGCAGCCCCATGAGCCAGTCCAGTCACCCTGATCGTCAGCAGAAGATAAAGGGCCGCTTCGCGCCCCAACGGGGATAAATCCCCTCGCCACAAATGGGCCCGTCGCAGGCATTGTGGACACAGCACAGGCAACGGCCCCACATGTACCAAGGAACTAGAAAACTCAACACAGCGGGCAATTGTTGGCAGCGGCCCCGAGGCCAAGAATCTGTGGCAGACCGGGAAAATTTCCCGGGTATAACAATAACCGCAGAGGTAGCCGTCATGAGTCATCCCGCACGTCGCCAACCCTTCGCCGTGAGCCTGCTGCTCAGTGCCATGCTGCTGTCCGGTTCGGCCCTTGCAGCCGTGACCGATCAGGAAATTCTCCAGGATCCGAAGAACCCCGAGCAGATTGTGACCAATGGCCTGGGCGTCCAGGGCCAGCGCTATAGCCCGCTCGACACGCTCAACGACAGCAACGTCAAGGATCTGCGTCCGGTCTGGGCGTTCTCCTTCGGCGGTGAGAAGCAGCGCGGCCAGCAGGCTCAGCCGATGATCAAGGACGGGGTGATGTACCTCACCGGTTCCTATTCGCGGGTGTTTGCCGTGGATGCGCGCACCGGCAAGAAGCTGTGGCAGTACGACGCCCGCTTGCCCGATGACATCCGCCCTTGCTGCGACGTGATCAACCGCGGCGTGGCCTTGTATGGGGATCTGGTGTTCTTTGGCACCCTCGACGCCAAGTTGGTGGCATTGAACAAGGACACCGGCAAGGTGGTGTGGAGCAAGAAGGTCGCCGACCACAAGGAAGGCTATTCCATTAGTGCCGCTCCGCTGATCGTCAACGGCAAGCTGATCACTGGCGTGGCCGGTGGCGAGTTCGGCGTGGTGGGCCAGATCAGCGCCTATGATCCGAAGAATGGCGAACTGCTGTGGACCCGGCCGACCGTGGAAGGCCACATGGGCTACGTCTACAAGGACGGCAAGGCGGTCGAGAATGGCATTTCCGGTGGCGAGGCGGGCAAGACCTGGCCGGGCGATCTCTGGAAGACCGGCGGTGCGGCGCCTTGGCTGGGTGGCTACTACGACCCGGAAACCAACCTGCTGCTGTTCGGCACCGGCAACCCGGCGCCCTGGAACTCCCACCTGCGTCCTGGCGACAACCTCTATTCCTCCTCGCGTCTGGCCCTGAACCCGGACGACGGCACCATCAAATGGCACTTCCAGAGCACGCCGCACGACGGCTGGGACTATGACGGCGTCAACGAACTGATCTCGTTCAACTACAAGGAAGGCGGCAAGGACATCAAGGCCGCGGCCACCGCCGACCGTAACGGCTTCTTCTACGTGCTCGACCGCACCAACGGCAAATTCATCCGCGGCTTCCCGTTTGTCGACAAGATCACCTGGGCCACCGGCCTGGACAAGGACGGCCGGCCGATCTACAACGAGGCCAGCCGTCCGGGTGCTCCGGGCAGCGAAGCCAAGGGCAGCTCGGTGTTCGTGGCACCGGCGTTCCTCGGCGCGAAAAACTGGATGCCCATGGCCTACAACCAGGACACTGGCCTGTTCTACGTGCCGTCCAACGAATGGGGCATGGACATCTGGAACGAAGGCATCGCCTACAAGAAAGGCGCGGCGTTCCTCGGGGCCGGCTTCACCATCAAGCCGCTGAACGAGGATTACATCGGCGTGCTGCGGGCCATCGATCCGAAGACGGGCAAGGAAGTCTGGCGCCACAAGAACTTCGCGCCACTGTGGGGCGGGGTGCTGACCACCAAGGGTAACCTGGTCTTCACTGGCACGCCTGAAGGTTTCCTGCAGGCCTTCAACGCCAAGACCGGGGAAAAGGTCTGGGAATTCCAGACCGGCTCCGGCGTGCTTGGCTCGCCCATCACCTGGGAAATGGACGGCGAGCAATACGTCTCCGTGGTGTCCGGTTGGGGCGGGGCGGTGCCGCTGTGGGGCGGTGAAGTGGCCAAGCGGGTGAAAGACTTCAACCAGGGCGGCATGCTCTGGACCTTCAAGTTGCCGAAAGCGCTTGTCGCCAAGCGCTGAGCCAACCTTGGCAATGTAGAACCTGTGGGAGCGAGCTTGCTCGCGATAGCGGTCGATCAGCCACCGTCCTTGCCGGGGGGGCCGACCTCATCGCGAGCAAGCTCGCTCCCACAAAAAAGCTCCGGCTCATCCTCGGATCGCAGCAAAACCTACGACCAAATAACGAGAGTCCCCCCTGCCAACGACGCATTCGTCCGGCCGGCGGGGCTCTCTACCATCGGCCTATCGCTTGTCCCGTGACAGGCATCGACCAGGCAGAGGCCCCATCATGATCTACGCACAACCCGGAACCCCAGGCGCCGTCGTTTCCTTCAAGCCGCGCTATGGCAATTTCATCGGCGGCGAATTCGTCGCGCCGGTCAACGGCGAGTACTTCACCAACACGTCCCCGGTCAACGGCGAAGTCATTGCCGAATTCCCTCGCTCCAGCGCCGCCGACATCGACAAGGCCCTGGATGCCGCCCATGCCGCCGCCGACGCCTGGGGCAAGACCTCGGTGCAGGACCGCTCCCTGGTGCTGTTGAAAATCGCCGACCGCATCGAGCAGCACCTGGAAGTCCTCGCCGTTGCAGAAACCTGGGACAACGGCAAGGCTGTACGCGAAACCCTCAATGCCGACGTGCCGCTGTCGGCGGACCATTTCCGTTATTTCGCCGGCTGCATCCGCGCTCAAGAGGGTGGGGCCGCCGAGATCAATGAACTGACCACGGCCTATCACTTCCACGAACCGCTAGGCGTGGTCGGGCAGATCATCCCGTGGAACTTCCCGCTGCTGATGGCCGCCTGGAAACTCGCCCCGGCCCTGGCCGCCGGTAACTGCATCGTGCTCAAACCGGCGGAGCAGACGCCGCTGTCGATCACTGTGTTCATCGAACTGATCGCCGACCTGCTGCCACCTGGCGTGCTGAATATTGTCCATGGTTTTGGCCGCGAAGCCGGCGAAGCCCTGGCCACCAGCAAGCGCATCGCCAAGATCGCCTTCACCGGTTCCACCCCGGTGGGCTCGCACATCATGAAGTGCGCGGCCGAGAACATCATCCCGTCCACCGTGGAGTTGGGCGGCAAGTCGCCGAACATCTTCTTCGAAGACATCATGCAGGCCGAGCCGGCTTTCATCGAAAAGGCCGCCGAAGGCCTGGTACTGGCGTTCTTCAACCAGGGCGAGGTCTGCACCTGCCCGTCCCGGGCGCTTGTGCAAGAGTCGATCTATGCGCCGTTCATGGCCGAGGTGATGAAAAAAATCGCCAAGATCAAGCGTGGCAACCCACTGGATACCGAGACCATGGTCGGTGCCCAGGCTTCCCAGCAGCAATACGACAAGATCCTCTCCTACCTGGAAATCGCCCGGGAAGAGGGGGCCGAGTTGCTGACCGGTGGTGCGGCCGAGCACCTGGAAGGTGACTTGTCGAGCGGCTATTACATCCAGCCGACCCTGCTCAAGGGCCACAACAAAATGCGTGTGTTCCAGGAAGAGATCTTCGGCCCGGTGGTGGGTGTGACCACCTTCAAGGACGAAGCCGAAGCCCTGGCGATCGCCAACGACACCGAGTTCGGCCTCGGCGCCGGCCTGTGGACCCGCGACATCAACCGCGCCTACCGCATGGGCCGGGCGATCAAGGCCGGTCGCGTGTGGACCAACTGCTACCACCTGTACCCGGCCCATGCCGCGTTCGGTGGCTACAAGAAGTCCGGCGTGGGGCGTGAAACCCACAAGATGATGCTCGACCATTACCAGCAGACCAAGAACCTGCTGGTGAGCTACGACATCAATCCGTTGGGGTTCTTCTAACCCGATAACACAGCTACACCCTGTGGGAGCGAGCTTGCTGTGGGAGCAAGGCTTGCCCGCGATACAGACGACTCGGTCAAGCGGTCAAGCCGAGGCGACTAATCGCGAGCAAGCTTTGCTCCCACAGTAAGCCTTGCTCCCACAATGGGTTTTGTGGCTCTCCTGAAATTGCTACCAACGCACCCCACCCACCGCTTCGAAAGTAGCATTCGAGCCCCGGGCGTGGCGTGCATTAATGACCTTGCCGGAATGGCCCGGTACAAGAAGAGGAAAGACCCATGTGGACTAAACCCGCGTACACCGACCTGCGTATCGGCTTTGAAGTGACGATGTACTTCGCCAACCGATGAGTGCTGGCCCGGCCTGGAACATTCAGGCCGGGCTACCCATTGGTCTGATTGCATTCACAGCGGGATGCTTTAGGCTCAAGGTATCCCCTGACAATAACAACAGGCTTACCAATGAGCCACGTAACTGAAAAGATGAGCCTCAGCCCGCTGCGCAAGTTCGTTTCTCCTGAAATCATGTTCGGTGCCGGTTGTCGGCACAATGTCGGCAACTACGCCAAGACCTTCGGGGCACGCAAAGTGCTGATCGTCACCGATCCCGGGGTCATCGCCGCCGGTTGGGTGGCGGACGTCGAAGCCAGTCTCCAGGCCCAAGGTATCGATTACTGCATCTACAGCGCGGTCTCGCCCAATCCACGGGTCGAGGAAGTGATGCTCGGGGCTGACCTGTACCGGGAAAACCATTGCGATGTCATCGTCGCGGTGGGCGGTGGTAGCCCGATGGATTGCGGCAAAGGCATCGGCATTGTCGTTGCCCACGGCCGCAGTATCCTCGAGTTCGAAGGCGTCGATACCCTGAACGTGCCCAGCCCGCCGCTGATCCTGATACCCACCACGGCGGGGACGTCGGCTGACGTGTCGCAGTTCGTGATCATCTCCAACCAGCAAGAACGCATGAAGTTCTCCATCGTCAGCAAGGCGGCGGTGCCGGACGTGTCGCTGATCGACCCGGAAACCACCCTGAGCATGGACCCGTTCCTGTCCGCCTGTACCGGCATCGATGCGCTGGTGCATGCCATCGAGGCGTTCGTGTCCACCGGTCACGGCCCGTTGACCGACCCCCATGCCCTGGAAGCCATGCGCCTGATCAATGGCAACCTGGTGCAGATGATCGCCAACCCGGCGGACATCGCCCTGCGGGAAAAAATCATGCTGGGCAGCATGCAGGCCGGGCTGGCGTTCTCCAACGCGATCCTCGGGGCCGTGCATGCGATGTCCCACAGCCTGGGCGGGTTCCTCGATTTGCCCCATGGCCTGTGCAACGCGGTACTGGTGGAGCACGTGGTGGCGTTCAACTACAACTCGGCACCGGAGCGTTTCAAGGTGATTGCCGAGACCCTGGGCATCGATTGCCGGGGGCTCAATCACCGGGAGATCCGCACCCGGCTGGTGGAGCACCTGATTGCCCTCAAGCACACCATCGGTTTCCACGAAACCCTGGGCCTGCACGGCGTGAGCACCTCGGACATCCCGTTCCTGTCGCAACATGCGATGCATGACCCATGCATCCTCACCAATCCTCGGGAGTCGAGCCAGCGGGATGTCGAGGTCGTCTATGGCGAAGCCCTCTGACGAGCAGCAAAAAGCCCTGGCCGGGCTGCTGGGGCTGGGCAATCACTCGACGCGCAAGAGTCACTATCCGGAACTGACGGCGCGCCTCGACGAGCTGGAACAGGCCCGGCGACACCTGCAACAGCTCAACGACCAACTGGAGCAGCGGGTGGCCGAGCGCACCGATGCGCTGTTGGAAGCCAACCACAACCTGCAGCAGCAGATTGCCCAGCGCGAACGGGTAGAACAGCAATTGCGCGATGCCCGGGACGTCGCCCAGGCCGCCAACCGCAGCAAGGACAAATACCTGGCCGCCGCCAGCCATGATCTGTTGCAGCCACTGAACGCGGCCCGCCTGTTGATCGCCACGCTGCGTGAACGCGAACTGCCTGCCGCCGAGCACGTGTTGGTCGAACGCACCCACCAGGCGCTCGAAGGCGCCGAAGACCTGCTCACCGACCTGCTGGACATTTCCCGGCTGGATCAGGCCGCCGTCAAGCCTGACCTGGCGCCGTATCGGCTGGATGAGTTGCTGGGGCCACTGGTGTCGGAGTTTCAATCAGTGGCCGGTGCCGCCGGGTTGGAGCTGCGAGTGCGGTTTGGCGACGAAGCGGTGTTGACCGACCTGCGATTGATCAGCCGTATCTTGCGCAACCTGCTGAGCAATGCCTGCCGCTACACCGACCAAGGCGGCATTCTCCTGGCGGCCCGGCGCCGGGGAGGGCGCCTGAGCCTGGAAGTCTGGGACACGGGGCGGGGGATCGCCGCCGATTGCCTGGAGTCGATTTTCCTCGAATTCAACCAACTGGACGTCGGCCGGGCGGCGGATCGCAAAGGCGTGGGCCTGGGGTTGGCGATTGTCGAACGCATCGCCCATATCCTCGGCTATCGGGTGCAGGTGCGTTCGCGGCCGGGACGGGGCTCGGTGTTCAGTATCGAGGTGCCGCTGTCCAGTGAAAAACCACTGCCCGTGTCGCTGGCCCCGGTACAGGCGGTCGCCGGTAACCCACTGCCGGGGCGGCGCTTGTTGGTGATCGACAATGAGCTGAGCATCCTGCAAAGCATGGCCGCGCTGTTGGGGCAATGGGGCTGCGAGGTGTTGACCGCCACCGACGAGGCGGGCGCCCTTGACGTGCTGCAGGGGCGTGCGCCGGAGCTGATCCTGGCGGATTTCCACCTGGATCATGGGGTCGTGGGCTGTGAGGTGGTCAAGCACCTGCGTGAGCATTTCCACCAGGCGATTCCGGCGGTGATCATCACCGCCGACCGCAGCGACCAGTGCCGCCGGGCCTTGCGCAAGCTGGATGCACCGCTGCTCAACAAACCGGTCAAGCCTGGCAAGTTGCGGGCGGTGTTGAGTCAGATGCTCGGGTAGCGCAAAACTCGGGTACTCCCCGAAATCGCATCAACCTTGTGGGAGCGAGCTTGCTCGCGATGACGCCGGTACAGCCAACATCATCGCAAACTGACCCACCGCCATCGCGAGCAAGCTCGCTCCCACATGAGGGGGGAGGTCATGAAAATCGCATCCGCTGCCAGCGCTCGTGGGGGCGAGCCTGCTCGCGAAAGCGATCTTATGTTATGTTATCCGATTTCGTTTGACAGGAATTCTCATTCCTGCCTTACAGGGACCAACAACCTTCCATCCGAGTAATGCCATGAGCCAATCCCCAAGCATGACGAGCCCGTCCGGCGTCATCGCGCCTGCACTTGCAGCCAGTACCGCCAAAAACCATGTGCGCATGCTCGCCATCGATGCCCTGCGGGGTTTCGTCATGCTGCTGATGCTGGTGGATCACGTTCGCGAGACGTTTCTGTTGCACCGTCAGGTCACCGATCCCATCGATGCGCTGAGCGTGACCCCGGATCTGTATTTCACCCGTCTGCTCAGTACGCTCTGTGCCCCGGTCTTTATCTTCCTCACCGGTTTGTCGGCCTGGCTCTACAGCCAGAAACACAGCGCCGGCCAGACCTCGTTGTTCCTGCTCAAGCGCGGCCTGTTCCTGGTGTTTCTGGAGCTCACCTTCGTGTGTTTCGCCTGGAACGCCGAATTCCCGCCCAAGACCTTGTGGTTGCAAGTGATCTGGTGCATCGGCATCTGCATGATCGTCCTGGCCGCGTTGCTGCACTTCAAGCGCCGTTGGTTGATCGTCCTTGGGGTGGCCATCGTCGCCGGGCACAACCTGCTGGACGGTGTGGTGCTGGGGCCCGATTCTCCGTTTTTCGTGCCGTGGTCGATTCTTCACCAGCGGGCGTTCATCGATATCACCGAGTTCACCCGCGCTCGCACCACGTATCCGGTGCTGCCGTGGATCGGCGTGATCCTGCTGGGATGGGCCATCGGGCCGTGGTTCGGCAAGGACGTCGAGCCCGCCGTACGTTTGCGCCGGCTGTTCACGATGGGCTTGGGCTTGCTGCTGGCCTTCGTGTTCATCCGGTACCTGAATGTGTACGGCGACAAGCCCTGGGTCCAGACCGGCGACGCGCTGCGCACCTTCATGAGCTTCATGAGCGCGACGAAGTACCCGCCGTCGTTGATGTTCCTGATGCCGACCCTGGGAATAGGGCTGATGTTGCTGGCACTCTTTGAAAAAGCCCAGGAGCGGGGAGCCATTGCGCTGTTGGCGGTCTACGGCGGCGCACCGATGTTCTTTTATCTGCTGCACCTATACGTGCTCAAGGCGCTGTACCTGATTGCAGTTGCCGTCTGGGGGACCAACCAGGGTACCTATTTCGGGTTCGATGATTTGCCTATGGTGTGGTTATGGAGTGTGCTGCTGGGTGTGGCGCTGTTTTTCCCGACACGTTGGTTTGCCGGGTTCAAACAGCGTCGTCGTGATATCGCGATCCTCAAGTACTTCTGACCGGAAGGGCCCTGACCCCACGGAAGGCGCCGATCAGGGCCAGTAAAATGCCGTCATTTGGTCGACGTTTTTGCCAAGAATGTAAAAATGCGCTTCGGTCTGTTTATTTCCTTATGTAAACTCCCCCCGCTGCGACAATCGGGCGCGGCTATGCCCGCTCGATAATCACCGTTTCGCAGCGTCCCTCACCCAGCTGAAGCCAAGACCTACAAGAAGTCAGCGCCGGAGAGACATAAACGAGAGGCCGACGAATCTGCTCGGCCCTGTAGGTCCATCCTCCAGTCCGTCTCGATCCCATCCCCCTGGCTTTGCTGGCCGTGGATGTGGTCTATCATTGATCAGGACCGGAGGGCGGAATGGCGTTCCATCCTAGGGATACACACATGTTGAAGAAAACACACACGGCGCTACTGGGCCTGGCGATGGCGATGGGTCTTGCGACCACGCACGCTGCCGAGCCAAAAAAAGTGGATGTCTTGCTCATCGGTGGGGGCATCATGAGCTCGACACTCGGCGTCTGGCTCAATGAGCTGGAGCCGGGCTGGACCATGGAAATGGTCGAGCGCCTGGACGGTGTTGCCGAAGAGAGCTCCAACGGCTGGAACAATGCCGGTACCGGTCACTCTGCGCTGGCTGAACTGAACTACACGCCGGAAGACAAGAACGGCAAGGTCGATATCTCCAAGGCCATCGAAATCAACGAAGCCTTCCAGATCTCCCGCCAGTTCTGGTCCTGGCAGGTCAAGAACGGTGTGCTGAAGAACCCGCGCTCGTTCATCAACTCCACGCCGCACATGAGCTTTTTGTGGGGCGACGAGAACATCGCGTTCCTGAAGAAGCGTTACGAAGCCCTCCAGGCCAGCCCGTTGTTCGCCGGCATGCAGTATTCCGAAGATCGCGAGCAGATCAGCAAGTGGGTTCCGCTGATGATGCAAGGGCGTGACCCGAGCCAGAAAGTCGCGGCCACTTGGAGTCCCCTGGGTACTGACGTGAACTTCGGCGAAATCACTCGTCAATTCGCGGCTTACCTGCAAACCAAGCCGAACTTCTCCCTCAAGCTGTCCAGCGAAGTGGAAGAGATCACCCGCAACGAAGACGGCACCTGGCGCGTTTCGTACAAGAACCTGAAAGACGGTACCGAAACCGAGACCGACGCCAAGTTCGTGTTCATCGGCGCCGGTGGCGGTGCGTTGCACCTGCTGCAGAAGTCCGACATCCCGGAAGCGCGTGAATACGCAGGTTTCCCGGTGGGTGGTTCGTTCCTGGTCACCGAAAACCCGACCGTTGCCCAGCTGCACCTGGCGAAGGCGTACGGCAAGGCTTCGGTGGGCGCACCGCCGATGTCGGTTCCACACCTGGACACCCGTGTGCTCGATGGCAAGCGCGTGATCCTGTTCGGCCCGTTCGCAACGTTCTCCACCAAGTTCCTGAAGAACGGCTCGTACTTCGACCTGCTGACCAGCACCACCACCCACAACATGTGGCCGATGACCAAGGTCGGTATCGAACAGTACCCACTGGTCGAATACCTGGCCGGCCAGCTGATGCTGTCGGATGAAGATCGCTTCAACGCCCTGAAAGAGTACTTCCCGGAGGCCAAGCAAGAAGATTGGCGCCTGTGGCAGGCCGGCCAGCGCGTGCAGATCATCAAGCGTGACGAAGAGAAGGGCGGCGTGCTGAAACTCGGCACCGAAGTGGTTGCCTCCCAGGACGGCAGCATCGCCGGCCTGCTGGGTGCTTCGCCTGGCGCCTCGACCGCTGCACCGATCATGCTGACCGTGCTTGAGAAGGTCTTCAAGGACAAGGTCGCCAGCCCGGCCTGGCAGGAAAAACTGCACCAGATCGTGCCGAGCTACGGCACCAAGCTCAACGATAGCCCTGAGCGCGTAGCCCAGGAATGGGCCTACACCAGCGAGGTCCTGCAACTGGACCCGCCACCGGCCATCGGCAAGCCAGGCGCCCCTGCGGCACCGGCCAAGCCGGCGGAAGCCCGTGAAGCCAACCCAGCGGCTGACATGGCGCTGTAAGCCGGACGCTGTCTGGTGAGGTACAAAAACGCCGCTCATTGAGCGGCGTTTTTTTTGGCTCGGTTAACCCTGTGGGAGCGAGCTTGCTCGCGATGGCGCTACACCCACCAATATCAATGCCCCATCCGCGAAAGGTCAGCCCCGTCCTCTGCGCAAACCTGTCGAAACCGCAGATCAAAATCCTCTGCCAACTGCGCCAGGGTAATCGCCCCCAAACGCTTGAGCAGCAATGCCTGGGCCTCATCGAACGCATCCGTCAACGCCGCATTCACCGCTTGTTCCACCAGGCATTGCGGATGATCGGTGGACAGGCCGATGGCGAAGATCGACGTGCTGCCCAAGGCCTGATGGATATCCAGCAAGGTCATCTCCGACAGCGGCTTGCTCAAGGTCCAGCCGCCGCGATGGCCTTTTTCCGACGTGACATAGCCCTTTTCCTTGAGCAAGGCCATGGTCCGACGCACCACCACCGGGTTGGTGCCGAGCATCTGCGCAATGGTATCGGAGGTGGCGGATTGCTGGTGGCGGTCCATGTGGATCAACACATGCAGCATGCGGGACAGGCGGGTGTCGGTTCTCATGATCGTTGCGGTATTCCATGGCGGAGGCGGGTGTGAGTATCGCCTGTAATGGCAAAAGTTACGAGATCGTTGACAGGTGCTTTTCAAGGAACTTACGATGTGTCGTGACATTGCCGCACCCGTCGAAACCTTTCTTGGAGAATGATCATGCGCTATGACGTCATCATCGCAGGTGGCAGCTACGCCGGTATGTCCGCAGCCCTGCAACTGGCCCGTGCCCGCCGCAAGGTATTGGTGATCGATGCCGGCCAGCGTCGCAATCGCTTCGCGGCCAGCTCCCATGGCTTTCTCGGTCAGGATGGCCGGGCTCCCGGGGACATCGCCGAGGATGCGCGCCGCCAACTGATGGCCTATCCGACCGTTGAATGGGTATCGGGCACCGTGATCAATGCCAGCAAGGTGGCGGACGGCTTTACCCTGGCAACGAGCGACGGGCAGTGCTTCGATGCCCGCCGGCTGCTGTTGGCCACCGGTGTGATCGATGAGCTGCCCGACGTGGAAGGGTTGGCGCAGCGCTGGGGCAAGAGCGTGTTTCATTGTCCGTATTGCCATGGCTATGAGCTGGAGCAAGGGCCGATCGGCGTGCTGGCGACCTCGGAAATGTCCTTGCACCATGCGCTGATGCTTCCGGACTGGGGACCGACCACGTTCTTCACACGCGGCGTGTTCGAGCCCGACCCTGAGCAGCGTGCCAGCCTGGAGCGACGCGGAGTCACGATGGTGCCCGAGCACGTCGAGCGCATCGAAGGCGACCGGGCCGACGTCGTGTTGGCCAATGGTCGAGTGGTGAGCATCGAAGGCCTGTTTGTCCTGCCTCGCACCCGCGTCGCCAGTCCGTTGGCCGAGTCCCTGGGATGTGAATTCGAGGACGGGCCGATGGGGGCCTTCATCCAGAGCGACATGACCCGGGAAACCAGCGTGCCAGGGGTGTTCGTCTGTGGCGACGCGGCCATGCCCTTCGGCTCGGTGGCGCTGTCGGTGGGGGACGGGGTGAGGGCGGGTTCAGGCGTGCATCGATCATTGATCTTCGGGGGGCATTGAATCGCGAGCAGGCTCGTTCCCCTATTGAGGCACTGAGCCCTGTGGGAACGAGCTTGCTCGCGATGGCGCCGGTGCTACTGGGTGCCAAACATTGCCGTCCAATAGATCCCGGCATCGCTTTTCGGATCGGTCGCATACCCGGCGCCCAATTCGCGGAACTGCGGGTTCATCAGGTTGGCGCAGTGCCCCGGGCTGGCCAGCCAGCCGTCCACGACCTTGAGGGCCGTGTCCTGTCCGGCGGCGATGTTCTCGCCGATCAATTGGCCCAGATAGCCGGCCAGTTCGGCGCGGTCGCCTGGCGTGCGGTTGTCGCGGTCCTTGTGGTCGAAGAAATTGTTGTTGGCCATGGCCCGGGTGTGGGTGACGGCGGCCAGGGCCAAGGTGGCGTTCCAGGCTAGCGGCGTGGTGGCGGCGAAGGCTTCGGTGCCGCAGCGACGCGGTTGGGCGCGGGCGCTGTTGATCAGTTTCAGCAGTTTCTGGCCTTCGGCTTGCCAATCACCCAGGCGCGCCGACAACAACGGGCGCGCCAGCACGATGCGCCATTCGCGATCCAGGCGGCTGACGCCGATGTCGACGAACTGCGGGTCGAGCACCACCTGGCAGAAGCTTTCCTGCACCGCTTTCATGGCCGATTGCGCATCGCGCGGCCCGGACAGGCTGATGGCTTGCACGTTGACCATGGGATAGGCCGCCCGCGCCAGCGCCTGTTGCAGGTCGCCGATGCCATTGGCCGACAGGATCAGCCGGGAGTCCATGGCCAGCGGCGGCAACTCCAGCGAAGCCTGGCCGGCACAGCTTTGGGATTGGCTGCGGTAAAGGTTGATGGACTCGACCAGTTGCGTCTCTTCGGTGGCCGTGGCGCTGGTGGCGAACACCAGGCCCAGCGACAGCACGACAAGGCCCATGACGGATGAAATGGCACGCATGTAAATCTCCCTTGAGCGGACGGCGCCTATGATGCGCAATTTTTGCCCCGCTGGGGCAACGGTATTCACGCTCTCTTGAAATCCCTTGGAACGGCACCGTTGGGTACCGTTCGGGACAATCCTCAAGTAGTGGGATCAATTTTCAAGCGAATAAGTCCATTTCCGTCGTTTCAAGGCCATAAAAACTCGGATTATTAGCTCATCCAGTTACCGCCATCGACGTTATACGTCTGTGCCACCACGTATTCGCTCTCCGCCGAGGCCAGGAAAATCGCCATTCCGGTGAGGTCCTGCGCAGTGCCCATCCGGCCATAGGGCACCTGTTGCCCGACCTGGCGCTTTTTTTCCCCCTGCGGCAGGTTTTCGTGGCGGGCGAACAGCGCGTCCACGCCATCCCAATGCTCGCCATCCACCACGCCGGGGGCGATGGCGTTGACGTTGATCCGATGCTTGATCAGATCCAGCCCGGCGGACTGGGTCAGGCTGATCACCGCCGCCTTGGTGGCGCAATAGACCGCCACCAGGGCCTCGCCACGCCGGCCGGCCTGGCTGGCCATGTTGATGATCCGCCCGCCGTGGCCCTGGCGGATCATTTGCCGCGCCGCCGCCTGCAGCGTGAACAGCGTGCCGGCGACGTTGATGGAAAACAGCCGCTCGTAGCTCTGGCGGGTGATGTCCACGATGGGCGCCAGGTCGAACAGCGCGGCGTTGTTGATCAGGATATCCAGCTTGCCTGCCTGGGCCACCACGGCCGCGATGGCCTGGTCGATGGAAGCTTGATCGGTCACGTCCATTTTGACCGCGTAGGCGCTGTCGCCCAGTTCGGCGGCGGTGGCATTGGCCCGCTCCAGGTCGATATCGGCAATCGCTACCGTGGCGCCTTCTTCGATGTAGGCCTGGGCAAACGCCCTGCCGATACCCCGGGCGGCGCCGGTCACCAGGGCACTTTTTCCTTCCAGTCGTTTCATGGGGCTTGGTCCTTGCTGCAATGGCATCAGAGGGTAATCAGCGTCGCACTCACCAAATGGCGATGGCAGGCCGATTACAGCAGTGCCGTTGAAAACCGACAAACCCGCGCAGGATGGTGAGGTGGTACTTTTTTAACTTGTGCCGGTGTCTCCAGACTGGGTTAAAAAAGTATCGGTGGGTGGGCGGGCCGAGGCTGGCGAAGCGTTGCGCACTCGGCGTAAGGTGCCCGCTATAACGATAAAAGAGGCGCGACATGCCTGATCACAGAACGCCCCTGTTCGAGCAGCGACCGGCCGAACTGGAAGTCATCCTGCCCGAGCCCGAACACAGTTTTCGCTGGTACGAGCATGACTACCCGTACCCGCTGGCGCGCTGGAACCATCATCCTGAATTTGAAATCCACCTGATCCGCCAGGGCAGCGGCAAACTGTTGGTGGGCGATTACATTGGCCCGTTTGGCCCAGGCCATGTGGCGATGATCGGTCCGGACTTGCCCCACGATTGGATGGGCGACCTGGCGCCGGAGGAGCACTTGGCCGGGCGCGACGTGGTGTTGCAATTCGACGGCGCCACGCTGCTGGCCTTGCGTCGCACCTTGCCTGAGCTGGGGGATCTGCAAGGGCTGTTCGAACGCGCTCGCCGTGGCCTGGCCTTCGGTGGCAATACGGCACAGCAGGCCGCGCACCTGCTGGAAGCCATCGGCCCGGCCCAGGGGCTGGCGAGATTGACGCTGTTCCTGGAGCTGCTCCACACCCTCAACCAAGCTCCCGGCGACGAGGCCCTGAGCCTGGCGAGCCCTTGCTATGCGCCGACCTTGGATGCGCGCAGTTCCGAGCGCATCCACAAAGCCTTCGAGTACCTGCAAGCCGAACTCACCGGCGACCTGCGCCTGTCGGTGATCGCCCGCCAATTGGCCATGAGCGAGCCGGGCTTCTCGCGGTTCTTCAAGCGCATCACCGGGCACGGTTTCATCGATTTGATGCGCAAGCTGCGGGTCCAGCGCGCCTGCCGTTTGTTGTTGCAGAGTGAGATGCCGGTGACCGACATCTGTTTTGAAGTGGGCTATAACAACCTGTCCAACTTCAACCGGCATTTCCGCATCGAGATGAACCAGACCCCCAGCGAGTATCGACGGGGCGCTTTTGCCCTGCTTGACGGAGCCGCCACCCGGTAACCTCTGTGGGAGCCGAGCTTGCTCGCGATGACGTCAACACAGCCAATATCAATGCCAACCGACCCACCGCCATCGCGAGCAAGCTCGGCTCCCACAGGGGAATGACGGTGGACGCGGTGCAAGGAACGCCACCGATCCATTGTGGGAGCGAGCTTGCTCGCGATGACGTCAGCACAGCCAATATCAATGCCAACCGACCCGCCGCCATCGCGAGCAAGCTCGGCTCCCACAGGGGAATGACGGTGGACGCGGTGCAAGGAACACCACCGATCCATTGTGGGAGCGAGCTTGCTCGCGATGACGTCAACACAGCCAATATCAATGCCAACTGACCCACCGCCATCGCGAGCAAGCTCGGCTCCCACAGGGGAATGACGGTGGACGCGGTGCAAGGAACACCACCGATCCATTGTGGGAGCGAGCTTGCTCGCGATGACGTCAGCACAGCCAATATCAATGCCAACTGACCCACCGCCATCGCGAGCAAGCTCGGCTCCCACAGGGGAATGACGGTGGACGCGGTGCAAGGAACACCACCGATCCATTGTGGGAGCGAGCTTGCTCGCGATGACGTCAACACAGCCAATATCAATGCCAACCGACCCACCGCCATCGCGAGCAAGCTCGGCTCCCACAGGGCAATGACGGTGGACGCGGTGCAAGGAACACCACCGATCCATTGTGGGAGCGAGCTTGCTCGCGATGACGTCAGCACAGCCAATATCAATGCCACCTGACCCGCCGCCATCGCGAGCAAGCTCGGCTCCCACAGGGCAATGACGGTGGACGCGGTGCAAGGAACGCCACCGATCCATTGTGGGAGCGAGCTTGCTCGCGATGACGTCAGCACAGCCAATATCAATGCCAACTGACCCGCCGCCATCGCGAGCAAGCTCGCTCCCACAGGTAATGTTGTTACACTCCCGTGGCGAGGGAGCTTGCTCCCGCTGGGTCGCGAAGCGGCCCCAAGACCTGCCTTGGCAGCATCTCCCCGGTTCGGTGTTCAGCCCGGGACACCTTTTTGATGCTTCTTCAAGCGATACGCGAACTGCGCCCGGCTCAGCCCCAGCGAGCGGGCGGCCGCCGCGAGGTTGCCGCTGCTCAGTTGCAGGGCTTCGTTGATCAGGCGTGATTCCAGGCCGTCAATGGAGAAGTCCGCGTCCAGTTGGCTGAGGGACTGGAGCAGCGCCGGTTTTTCCACGGCATCGTTGGCGGCCAGGCCCATCGGCGAGAGGCCGCCGAGGTGGTCCACCGAGTAGGCGTCCACCGGCAATTGCTCATTGCGAAACAGATGGACCAGGTCAATGGCCTGGCCTTCTTCGCTGGCGATCAGGCCCCGCTCGATGAGGTTCTGCAATTCCCGCACGTTGCCCGGAAAGTCATAGCGCAACAGTACCTTCAAGGCACGCATGGTCAGGCCCATCGGTGTGCGGCCGTACTCCTGGCAAAAGCGCGTGAGAAAGGCGTTGATCAGCAACGGTATGTCATCGCGGCGCTCGCGCAAGGGCGGCAGGGCGATGGGGTAGACGTTGAGCCGGTAGAACAGGTCTTCACGGAACGCGCCGTCCGCCACGGCCTTGCGCAGGTCGATGTTGGTGGCCGCCACGACGCGCACATCGACCTTGATGCCATGGCCGCCGCCGACCCGTTCGATTTCCCGCTCCTGCAAGGCACGCAGCAACTTGCTTTGCCCGGCCAGGCTCAGGCAAGTGATCTCATCCAGGAACAACGTGCCACCGTGGGCACGCTCGAAACGACCGGGACGTGAATGAGTGGCGCCGGTGTAGGCTCCGCGCTCGACGCCGAACAGTTCAGCCTCGATCAGATTGTCGGGGATGGCCGCGCAGTTGAGAGCAATGAACGGTCCATCACGGCGACGGCTCAGTTGGTGCAACTGGCGGGCGAACATCTCCTTGCCCACACCGGATTCGCCGCTGACCAGCACGGTGGCCGGGGTCAAGGCCACCCGTTGCAAGGCCTGGGTCGCGGCGTTGAAAGCGGCGCTGGCACCGATCAGTGGCTGTTCGCTGTCCGGCACCGGGACGGTTCCGGCCACGTTGTCGGACTGAGTGTCGGCGCGGGCGACGACGGTCGGCGGCGAGGCATTGAGGTAATTCAGGTCCTGCTCGATGTCGCCCCATTGTTCAGCGGTCTTGCCGACGACTCGGCAGCGTTCGTGGCCCATGCCCCGGCATTCCACTTCGCGAAACACCACCAGTTGCCCGAACAGCCCGCTGACGAAACCGATGGCGTAGCCCAGTTCGGTCCAGCACACCGGATCCTGCCCGGTGCCATAGGCGGCGACATGCTCGTCGGCCTCGCAGGAGTGATGCCAGAGAAATTCCCCCTCATAGAATCCCGAGTCGGCGTCGAACTTGAAATGCAGCGGCTCGACCTTGGTCATGCCTTCGAGGGTGTGCAGATGCGTGCCGGCGCGAAACACCGCCGCGGCATCGGCGTGGGGCCAGCGTTCACGAATCAGTCGGGCGTCGCGGGCGCCGGAGGAATAACCGGTGCGGGTGAGCATGCCTCGGGCCTGCTCCAGCCCCTGGCGTTCGATGATTTCCCGGCGCAACGCACCGAAGGAGGAACTGTGCAGCAGCAACATGCGCTGGTCGTTGAGCCAGATACGGCCATCGTCGGGGGAGAAAAACAGGCAGGCGGTGAGTTCTGCCGGCGTGGGCGAACTGCTGTCGCTCAACTCGTTGCTATCGCCCCGTGGATGGAAATGCTCGGTGGCGATTCGATGATCCGGCAACTGGCAGTGGGGATTATTCATTGTTATGCCCCTGATGGCGGGGTGATCGAAATGATCACCTGGCGAGATAGTTATTAAGCATAACTTTATCAAATGAACAAGCGACAGATGGCCAACGGCCAGATAGACGCAGGCGCCCGGTGCGTCATGCCTGGCGAAGAACCTTGAGCCAGAGCCTTGCGCCAGGTTTATCAAGGCCTGCGGGCAAAACCGGCACAGCGCTTGCTCAAGCACTTGCACGGCGTTTGCGTCGATACCTTCCAGGTGCGGCAAACGATGACAACAACAAAGAGCCGGGAGTGTTAAATGTCTGCACCCAAAAGCCACCTGCTGTCCCAGGTGATCGAATCGGAATGCGTCTTCAACGGTGACTGGGTGCCTGCCTCGGGCCCGCTGCAATCGATCATCGAGCCGGCCACCGGTGAGCGGCTGATGCGCTGTGCCATGGCCGACTCCGCCGACATTGCCAAGGCCAGTCGCGACGCGGCCCTGGCGCAGCCGGCGTGGGCGGCGCTGGGCCCGCGGCAGCGGGCGGCGATCTTCCGCAAGGCCGCCGACGTGGCCGAGCAGTCCTTCGACGAGCTGGCGCTGTACGTGGCCCGGGAGACCGGTGCCGCGCTGTTCAAGGGCCAGCACGAAATGCGCGAAGCCATCGTGCTGTTGCATCAGGCCGCCGGCCTGCTGTCCCAGGCCCATGGGGTGGTCCTGCCCAGCGAGGCAGGGCGCCTGTCCTATGCGCGGCGCCAGCCCCATGGCGTAGTCGGGGTGATTTCGCCCTTCAACTTTCCCCTGGTGCTGTCCATGCGCTCCGTCGCGCCGGCCCTGGCGGCAGGCAACGCGGTGGTGCTCAAGCCGGATCCACAGACCCCGGTGAGTGGCGGTTTCCTCATCGCCCGGTTGTTCGAAGTGGCAGGCCTGCCCAAGGGCTTGCTGCAAGTGCTGCCCGGCGCGGCGGATGCCGGAGAAGCGCTGTGCCGCGACCCTAATGTGCGCATGATCGCCTTCACCGGTTCCACCGGCGCCGGTCGCAAGGTCGCTGAAGTGGCCGGGCGCAACCTGAAGAAGGTCGCCCTGGAGTTGGGCGGCAAGAACCCACTGATCATTCTCGAAGACGCCGACCTCGACCTCGCGGCCCGGAACGCGGCCTGGGGCGCCTGGCTGCACCAAGGGCAGATTTGCATGGCCACTGGCTTGATTCTCGCCCATGAATCCATTGCCGCCGAGCTGACCCGCAAACTGGTGGAAAAGGCCCAGGCCATGACCCTCGGCAACGCCGCTCGGGAAGAAGCCGCCATGGGGCCCCTGATCAATCAGCGGCAGTTGCAACGGGTGCACGACATCGTCAGCGACACCGTGCTCGCCGGGGCCCGACTGGAGGCCGGCGGCGATCACGATCGGCTGTTCTACCAGGCCACGGTGCTCAGCGGTGTGAAGCCGGGCATGCGCGCCTTCGACGAGGAGGTCTTCGGGCCGGTGGCAACGGTAGTCAGCTTCGCCACCGATGACGAAGCCATCGAATTGGCCAATCGCACCGAATACGGTTTGGCGGCGGCGATCATTTCACCATCCGTGGGCCGGGCCATGGCCATCGGTGAGCGGTTGCAGTGCGGCATGTTGCACATCAATGACCAGACCGTCGCCGATGAATGCGTCAACCCGTTCGGCGGGCGCGGCGCCTCGGGCAATGGCGGCAGTGTCGGCGGCCCGGCGGACTGGGACGAATACACCCAATGGCAATGGGTGACGGTCAAGGACACGGCGCCGATCTACCCATTCTGACAGGCCGGTCTTCACCGGGCCCGATGAGCTGAGGGCCCTGCGAGTACACAAAAATAATAAGAGGACTCAACATGAAACTCGACAACAAGATTGTGCTGGTGACCGGTGTCTCGTCGGGTATCGGTGCTGCCACGGCGAGCCTGCTGCGCGCACACGGCGCCCAGGTGATTGGCGTGGACCTCAAGGCGCCGCACATGACCCTGGACGGTTTTGTGCAGGGCGACTTGAGCAGCGCCGAGAACATCGAACGGTTGCTGCCACAGCTGCCCGCACGGCTTGACAGCCTGTGCAACATCGCCGGCGTGCCGGGCACTGCCAACCCGCGACTGCTGGCGCGGGTCAACTACCTTGGGCTGCGCCACCTGAGCCGTGCGCTGCTGCCGCGCATCAGCGCTGGTGGCAGCATCGTCAACATCGCCTCGATCCTCGGTGCCGAGTGGCCGTTACGCCTGGAACAGCACAAGGCGCTGGCGCGCATCGAAGACTTTGCCGCCGCGCAAGCCTGGCTGGCCGATCACCCGGTGCCGGACCAGACCTGCTACCAGTACTTCAAGGAAGCCTTGATCGTCTGGAACTACCTGCAGGCCCAACCCTGGTTCCTTGAGCATTCGGTGCGCATGAACAGTGTCGCGCCAGGCCCGGTTTTCACGCCGATCCTCGATGACTTCGTGAGCATGCTCGGCGAGGCCCGGACCCAGGCCGATGCCCATCGCATGAAACGTCCCGCTTATGCCGATGAGGTGGCGGCGGTGATCGCTTTCCTGTGTGCCGACGAGTCGCGCTGGATCAACGGCGTCAACCTGCCGGTCGATGGTGGATTGGCCTCCACCTACATCTGAATGCGCACCCGCGCAAAGCGGCGCGAGCCGCGACCTGAGCGTGTTGGCTGGCAAAGCCATGCCCAAAAATAACAATAATGAGAAGCGTCCATGGATAACCTCAAAGATAGCTTTCGTTTCAAGCACTGCGCCTTGTTCCTGGCGTTGTGCAGTACCGGCGTGATGGTCGATCGGGTCGAGGCCATGCAAATGGACCTGGGTGACTCCGATTGGAAACTGCGCTGGGACAACACCATCAAGTACAGCCAGGCCTGGCGCCTGCAAGGGCAGGACAGCCGCTTGGTCAACGCACCAACCGCCAACGGCCTGTACCCCTCGATCCAGAGTCAGGGCGATAAGAACTTCAGCAGCGGCCTGGTCTCCAACCGCCTGGACCTGTTCTCCGAGATGGACCTGAGCCGGCAAAACTATGGGCTGCGCGTGAGCGGCGCGGCCTGGTACGACGATATCTACAACCAGGACACCGACAGCAGCGAGCAACCGCATTTTCTCAGCGAAACCCGCAAGCTCCACGGTCGCGACGCGGAAATTCTCGATGCCTTCGTGTTCCTGCGCGGTGACCTCGGTGAAGACTCCCAGGGCGTGGCGCGCCTGGGTCGACACAGCCTGATCTACGGGGAAAGCCTGTTCTACGGCGGCAACGGCATTGCCAATGCCCAGGGCCCGACCGATGTCGTCAAGTTGCTCAGCGTGCCGGGGACTCAGTTCAAGGAGATCCTGCGGCCGGTCAATCAAATCTCCGGGCAATTGCAGATCAACCCGCAGTTGTCGGTGGGTGCTTACTATCAGTTCGAGTGGGAACGTTCCAATCTCCCCGGCGCCGGCAGCTACCTGAGCGATGCCGATGCCATCGGTTACGGCAGTGGTCCGTTGCGCGAAGTGTTCGGCAACGACACGGTCAATGGCGGCGATCTGAAACCGCGCAATTCGGGGCAGGGCGGCATGCAGATCCGCTTCAAGCCCAGCGGCACCGAACTGGAGCTGGGTTTCTACGCGGCCCAGTACCACGACAAGGCGCCGATCGGGTTGTATGCGTACCTGGACGGTCCGGCGGCAGCGGCCACCGGGTTGCCGATCCTGGGTTCCTATCGGCAGGTCTACGCCGAAGACATCAAGACCGCCGGCGTCAGTTTCTCCACCGCCTACGGCCCGTTCAACTTCGCCGGTGAAACGTCCGTGCGCTGGAACGCACCGCTGGTGAGCAACCTGCAAGTGGTGACCCCCGGCATGGAGGCCGATGGTGGCGACAATGAGTTGTTCGCCAGGGGCAAGACCGCCCACGCCAACCTGTCGGCGATTTACCTGTTATCGCCCACCTCGTTCTGGGACGGCGGCTCGGCCCTGGCCGAACTGGCCTGGAACCGCACCTTGAGCGTGACCAAGAACGCTGCCGCGCTGGATTCCAACACCACCCGCGATGCCACGGCGCTGCGGGTATTGATCGAGCCGGCGTACTTCCAGATCGTCGACGGAATCGACCTGACCGTGCCGATCGGCATGGGGGTGGTGCTCGATGGGCGTTCATCGGCGGTCAACAAATCCGGCTTCGGCAACACCCATTCCGGTGACTGGAGTGTCGGGCTCAAAGCCACCTATCTGCAACGCTGGGACGTCGGCCTCAACTACGTGAACTTCTTCGGCGCACCGAAAGCCGGCCTGCGCGAAGACGGCAATTTCAGTTACGGACAGTCGTTGGCCGACCGCGACTTCGTCTCGCTCTACGTGAAAACCTCATTCTAATAAGGTGGATTCGCCATGCAGAACACAGCATTCCTGAACACGTGCGTCCTGACCCTGGCCCTCGCCGGCATGGGGCTGGCGCAAGCGGCGGTGTCGCCCGAACAGGCCGCACGCTTGAAAACCGATTTGACCCCCCTGGGCGGCGAGCGTGCCGGCAATGCCGATGGCAGCATCCCGGCCTGGCAGGGTGGTTACACCCAGGTCACGCCCGGCTACAAACCGGGAGACAAGCGCCCCGATCCATTCGCCAGCGAGAAACCGCTGTATTCGATCAAGGCCGCGAACATGGAGCAGTACGCCAGCGAATTGGCCGAAGGCACCAAGCTGCTGCTCAAGAAATATCCGGACTATCGCCTGGACGTATACCCGACCCATCGCTCGGCCGCCGCGCCGCAATGGGTGTATGACAACACCAGCAAGAATGCCACCCGCGCCACGCTGGACGTGGACAGTGAGAAGGTCTCCAACGCCTACGGCGGCATCCCGTTCCCGATCCCGGAAAACGGTGCGCAAGTGCTGTGGAACTACCGGTTGTCCTGGCAGGGCGGCGACACCATCAGCTCGCCTTTCGATACCTGGCTGATGACCGCCGGCGGCAAGAAAGTCCAGGCGACCCGAGCGCAATACACCTATCAGTTTCCTTACTACGTCGAAGGCGGCAGCCTGGAAAACTATTCGGGAAAGTACCTGCTGGGCAAGCTGTTCACTGAGTTGCCATCGTCCAAGGCCGGCGAAGGCCTGATGACTCATTGGGACCTGGACCCGGGCAATCGGGCGGCTTGGCAATATCTGGTCGGCCAGCGCCGGGTTCGCCGGGCGCCGAACATTGCCTATGACACGCCGGACTTCGTGACCTCCGGCGTCGGCCTGTTCGACGAGGCGTTCATGCTGTTCGGACCGACCGATCGCTATGACCTCAAGCTGGTGGGCAAGAAAGAACTGATCGTCGGCTACAACAATAACCGCGCCGCGCTGGCCAAGAGCGACGACCTGGTCAAGGCGAACTTCCTCAACCCGGATCTGGTGCGTTGGGAGAAGCATCGGGTCTGGGTGGTCGAGGCCACGCTCAAGTCCGGCAAGCGCCATGTCGTGCCGCGTCGGACCTACTACGTCGACGAAGACTCCTGGCAGATCCTGATGGCCGACGGTTACGACGCCCAGGGCAAGCTCGGCCGGCAGATGTATTCGTTGACGCTGCTGGCACCCGACCTGCCGGCCCTCACCGCACAGGTCATGTGGGGCAGCTACAACCTCGACACTGGCGCCTACTTCCTCAACTCATCGAGCAACGACCTGGCGGTTCAGTACCAGAAGGTCGCGAAGCCTTCGGCGTCCTACTTCACGCCGGATGCCATGGCCAACGAAAACATGCGTTGAACCTGTGGCGGCCGTGGCGAGGAGGCGGTTCGTCGCGGTCGCTTACGATTTTCCAGGCGGAATAACGATATGAACGTTGAAAAAATCTTTGCGCGCCGAGTTCCGCTATGGGGTGTTTGCGCCCTGGTGGGGTGCCTGTTGGCGAGTGTGCCCTGGGTCGCACAGGCCACGACATTGGCGGTGCTGCAGCAACCGGCACTGCCGACGACCAAGGCCCCGCGCGCGGTATTGCTTGGGCTGGCCCGGGCTGGCGAGCGCCTGGTTGCAGTGGGCGAGCGCGGGATCGTGCTGCTCTCGGATGATGCAGGCGTGAATTGGCGCCAGGCCAGGGTACCGGTCAGCGTCAGCCTGACGGCGGTGCAATTCGTCGATGCCGAGCAGGGCTGGGCGGTCGGTCATCTGGGGGTGGTGCTGCACACCCAGGACGGCGGGGAAACCTGGCAGAAACAACTCGATGGTGAGCGCGCCATCGCCCTGGCGGTGCAAGTCGCCGAGCGCGATGCCAACCAACCCGACGGTGCCAGCCAGTTGGCGCAGGCACGGCACATGCTCGATGACGGACCGGATAAACCGTTTCTCGACCTGTACTTCAGTGACCGCCTGCATGGCTACGTCGTGGGCGCCTACAACCAGATCTACCGCACCGATGACGGCGGGCGAAGCTGGCAACCGTGGATGCGGCATGTGGACAATCCCCAGGGCTTGAACCTGTATGGCATCCGCGCCTTGGGCAAGGATTTGCTGCTGGTGGGGGAGCGCGGCCTGCTGTTGCGTTCGACCGATGCCGGGCAGTCATTCCAGGCCTTGAAGTCACCTTATGAAGGCAGCTTTTTCGGCCTGCTCGGCACGCGCGATGGGGCCTTGATTGTCTATGGCTTGCGCGGAAACGCCTGGTGGTCCGATGACCGGGGTGGCAGTTGGCGACGCCTCGACACGGGCATCGAATCAACACTGGCGAGCGCCCTTGAACTGCGCGACGGCGGCCTGTTGTTGGCCAGCCAGAGTGGTGAGCTTCTCTTCAGTCATGACCAGGGCCGCAGCTTTGACAAGCGTCAGAGCCGCAGTGGCGGGACGGTCGCTGCCGTGCAACAGGCGGTCGACGGCAGCCTGGCCAGCGTCGGTTTGACCGGCGTGGCCGCTGACCAGGATCCGCGGGCGTCCGGTAAACCTTGAAACTTCACGGTGTAGCGCTATCGGGCCACGGCTCGTGCAACAGGAGTCAAACTTGAAAGACGACAGAACCCAAACCGTGATCGGCCGCCAGGAAGACTTCGACCGGGCGTCGGGCAACTTCGCCGAGCGGGCGATCTTCAACCATCGACCGCTGGTGATCCTGCTATGCCTGCTGGTGACCTTGGTGCTTGGTTGGCAAGCCACGCGCATCGGCATCAATGCCAGTTATGAGAAAACCATTCCCACCGGGCATCCCTACGTCGCCAACTTCCTCGAGAACCGCAGTGAGTTGAGCGGCCTGGGCAACTCGCTGCGCATCGCCGTGGAGGTCAAGCAGGGGAGCATTTTCAGCAAGGATTACCTCGATACCCTGGCCAAGCTCAACGACGAACTCTACCTGCTGCCGGGGGTCGACCGCCCCTACATGAAATCGTTATGGACCCCGACCACGCGCTGGACCGCCGTGACCGAAGAAGGGCTCGACGGCGGCACGGTGATCCCCGACGACTACGATGGCTCGACCACCAGCATCGAGCAGGTGCGGACCAATGTGGCCCGCTCCGGGGAAGTCGGTCAATTGGTCGCTGGCAACTTCAAGTCCAGTGTGATCTTCGTGCCGTTGCTGGAAATCAATCCGCAGACGGGCAAGGCGCTGGACTATGGCGAGTTTTCCCGGCAACTGGAGGCATTGCGGGACAAGTACCAGACCGATGACCTGCGGATTCACATCACCGGCTTCACCAAGATCGTCGGCGACCTGATCGAGGGGATGACCCAAGTCCTGCTCTTCTTCGTGGTGGCGGTACTGGTGACGGTACTGGTGCTGTTTGGCTACACCCGCTGCGCGCGCAGCACCCTGGTGGTGGTGACCTGCTCACTGGCTGCGGTGCTCTGGCAACTGGGGCTGCTGGCGCTGCTCGGTTATGAGCTGGATCCCTACTCGGCACTGGTGCCGTTCCTGGTGTTCGCCATTGGCATGAGCCACGGCGCGCAGAAGATGAACGGCATCATGCAGGACATTGGCCGTGGCACCCACCGGGTGGTCGCCGCGCGCTACACCTTCCGCCGACTGTTCGCCGCCGGCATCACCGCCTTGCTCTGTGACGCGGTGGGATTCGCGGTGTTGCTGCTGATCGACATTCGAGTGATCCAGGACCTGGCGATCACCGCCAGCCTCGGGGTGGCGGTGCTGATCTTCACCAACCTGATCCTGCTGCCGATCCTGCTCAGCTATATCGGCGTCAGCCCGGCGGCGGCGCAACGCAGCCTGAGTGCGGAAACCACCGAGCAACAGGCGCAGACCAAACATCCCCTGTGGCGCGCGCTCGACCTGTTCACCCAACGGCGCTGGGCCATTGGCGCCATGTTGGCGGGTCTGTTGTTGGCCGCGTTTGGTTTTGCCGTGAGCCTGCACCTGAAAATCGGCGATCTGGACCCCGGCGCCCCGGAGTTGCGTGCCGACTCGCGCTACAACCGCGATGCGTTGTTCATGACCCAGAACTACGCGGCCAGCTCGGATATCTTCGTGGTCATGATCAAGACCCCGGAGGATCAATGCACCCGTTACGCCAGTCTGTCTGCGGTCGATGCGCTGGCGTGGCAACTGGAGCAATTGCCCGGCGTGGAATCGACTACCTCGATGGCGGCGCTGAGCAAGATCGCCACGGCCGGTTATAACGAAGGCAACTTCAAATGGTATGAACTGATCCCCAATGACGGCGCACTGGGGGCCGTGCAGACCCGTGCTCCGCGAGAGCTGTTCAATCAGGGCTGCTCGATGCTGTCGCTGTACGTCTACCTGGCCGATCACAAGGCTGACACCTTGAACCGGGTGGTGGAGGCCAGCGAGCAATTCATCGCCGGGCATCAGCTGCCGGAGGTCAAGTTCATGCTGGCGGCCGGCAGCGCGGGGATTGAAGCAGCGACCAATATCGTGGTGAAGAAGTCCATGCGCGAGATGCTGTTCTGGGTCTACGGTGCGGTCAGCCTCCTGTGTTTGCTGACCTTCCGCAGCTGGCGCGCGACCCTGTGCGCGATGCTGCCGCTGATGCTCACTTCGGTCCTGTGCGAGGCGCTGATGGTGGGGCTGGGCATGGGAGTCAAGGTCGCGACACTGCCGGTCATTGCACTGGGCGTGGGCATCGGGGTCGATTATGCGCTCTATGTGTTGAGCGTGATCCTGGCGCGGATGCGTGCCGGCGACACCTTGGCCCAGGCGTATTACCAGGCGCTGCTGTTCACCGGCAAAGTGGTGTTGCTGACGGGCATGACATTGGCTGTGGCGGTGTCGACCTGGGCCTTTTCACCGATCAAGTTCCAGGCTGACATGGGGATTCTGCTGGCCTTCATGTTCCTGGTGAACATGCTTGGGGCCTTGATCCTGTTGCCCGCCCTGGCCTGGTGGCTGCTGCCGCAGAGGGTCTTCGTAAAAAAGCCTGAGTCGAGTCGGCAGGCGGGGTGGGTGAGGGGCTGAGGGGCTGAGGGCGCTCTAGGATGGGGGCGCATATCCGTTACCTGATAACGGATATGCGCAGTGACTCAGGAATGCTCCACAACCGGATTCGTAGCCCTCAACCGCGGCCCCGCCGAATAACGAATCACACTGAGAACAGCCAACGTCGCAACCACCAATCCAGGAGAAGTCGCCAGCAATACAGCAGTGGTCCCACCCCCGGCCGCCAGGATCTGCCCGGCGGCCAAAGGTCCGGCCACCGAGCCCAGGCGCCCGATGGCCACCGCAGCACCAACCCCCGTCGCACGCACGGCCGTAGGGTAGGAGGGCGGTGCCAAGGCATAGAGAACCAGTTGCGCGGCCATGACGAACAACCCGGCAGCAAACCCGGCGATGCCCATGGGCACGATGCCGACCGACAAACCGACCCCGGCCAGGGCGCTCAGCAGGCCGGCATAGACGAACAGCACCACCTTGATGCCATTGCAGCGGTCCAGCAACAGGCCGCCCAGCAACGAACCAAGGGCGCCACCGATGTTGAACAGCATCTGCACCAGGCCCGCCTGGGGTTTGCTGAAGCCCTGTTCCAGCAACAACGATGGCAGCCAGTTGAGCAACATGTACATGACCGTCAGGGTGAAGAAATAGCTCAACCACAGAGCCAAGGTGGTACGGCCGCGACCTTCACCGAACAGCGCCTGGGCGGTGGAGCCACGCGATGAGCCGCCATCCTGCACCTGGCGAAAGGCGCTGGATTCGGGAAGCCACAGGAGCATCAGCGGCACCACCAGCAACGGCGCCAACCCACCGATGAAAAACGTCATCTGCCAGTGTTCGCCAAACAGCATGGCGACCACGGCGGCCAATGCGCCGCCCAACGGCACCCCCGCATACATCACGCTGATGGCCGTGCCCCGGCGCTGCTCACCCACGGCTTCGGCACACAGGGCAATGAGGTTGGGCAGGGCGGCGCCCAGGCCCAGGCCGGTCATGAAGCGCACCAGCAACAGGCTGGAGAAGTGTTCGACATAAGCGGTGCTGAGGGAAAACACGCCGAACAGCAAGACAGCGGCGATGAGGATTTTCTTGCGGCCGATGCGATCAGCGATCCAACCACCGAAGAAGGCCCCCGGCAGCAACCCGATGATTCCGGCGCTGAACACCCAGCCCATCATTTTCGGGTCAAGGGCAAACGTCTGCCGTAGTCCTGCGGCGGCGGTACCGGCTGACTGCAGGTCGAAACCCTCGATCAACGCAACAATGAAACACAAGGCAATGGTCAGCGTCGCACGACGCGCCGGACGGTCCATGGCAAATCCTCTTATTGTTTTTGTGAGGGGACACCGCTCGGAGGAAAACCGGCGGGTGTGTTTAAGATTAACAAAGCTAACTAAAAAATGAAGGGTGCCAGAAGGGCGTCCATAAGTGGCCAGTTCAGTATGCAAATCAGAGGCTTGGCAAGAATTCACGGGTGAATTGGTAAATTAGTTAATTACATTAATGTTCGATTATCGGACGCTAGCGATTGACGAAGCGCCCGTACGGTTTCCATTCTTTGTCCGCACGGCCCCCGTCGCCAAGCTCGGGCCGATCAAAACAACAACAATAAATGGACACCGAACATGCCAAACCTTGCTCGGGGCACGCTGACGGCGCGCCCTGTTTCATCTCTCGTCCCTCTGCTGGTCGGTCTCGGGCTGAGCCTCGGTTCTCCCGTATCGTGGGCGGAAGGTTTCATCGACGACAGCCACGGTACGCTGACCCTGCGCAACTACTACATGGACCGCGACTACAAGGACGACGGCGCCAAGACTGCAGCCCGGGAATGGGCTCAGGGTGTGTTCATGAACATGGAGTCGGGGTTTACCCCGGGTACGGTCGGATTCGGCCTGGATGTCAGGGGGTTGCTGGGCATCAAGCTTGACTCGTCGCCGGATCGCAGCGGCACTGAACTGTTGCCGGTGTCCAGCAGCGACAAGCGCGCGGCGGATGAGTATTCGCGCCTGGGCGTGACCGGAAAATTGCGTTTCGCTCAAACCACGGTGAAGACCGGCGATGTATCGATCTTCCTGCCGTTTGCCTTTGCCAGCCCGTCGCGGCTGCTGCCGCAGACCTTTCGCGGAACGACGCTCAGTTCCAAGGATCTCGACGGTTTGACGTTGAACACCGGGTATATCGATCGCATCGCTCGCCGCGATTCCACCGATTACCAGCCGATGAGCATCGCCTCGCCCAACCGCCGGTTCAACGGCGCGGCGACCTCTTCTCATATGGCGTATGTGGGGGGGGACTACCAGGTCAACAAAGACCTCAGCCTGCGGGCTTACCACGCCGAAGTGGCGGATCTGTACCAGCAGAACACCCTGGCGTTGTTGCATAACCTGCCCCTGGGCGATGGCGTCCTGACCACCGACCTGCGCAGTTTTTTCAGTGACGACGACGGTGCGGCCAAGGCCGGAAAGGTGGACAACCGCAATGTCTCGGCGCTGGTCGGCTATCGCCTGGGCGGGCATCGCGTGAGCCTGGGCTACATGCACGCCAGTGGCGATACGGCCACGCCTTATGTGTCCGGCACCGAGTTGATGGGCTTGAGTGAAATGACCATGAGCTCGGACTTCCTCAATGCCAAGGAGCGCACCTGGCAGGCGATCCATGACTACGATTTCGCCGCCGTGGGCGTGCCGGGCCTGAGGACTCGACTGCGTTATGTGCGTGGCGATCACATCGAGCTGGCGGCCCTCAATGCCGAGGATCGCAAGGAGCGTGAGTTCCAGATGGAGTTGGGGTACGTGATCCAGGGCGGCCCATTGAAGAACGTCGGGTTGCTGGCGCGCAAATCGATCTATCGCAACAACTTTCCGGGTACGGCGGCGTTTCGCGACGAGAACCAGACCCGGTTCCTGGTGACGTACAGCGTGCCGATCTGGTGAGTTTCAAGTCGGTTGGCTAGCGCTTGTGGGAGCAAGCTTTGCTCCCACATAGCGGGGAGGTGCGACGATTCGCTAAACCCTCTCGCCGCAGGGACCCGCGCCAGGCTTGCTACTGGTAGACCTTCTTCAACAACCGCAGCAACTCCTCGCGCTCAGCCCCTGAGAGGGCAGCGGTGGAGTCAAGGTCGCTCTGGGCGGCGATTTGCTTGAGCTCCTTGAGCAGGGTTTCGCCGGTCTTGCTCAGGAAGATCCCATAGGAGCGCTTGTCCGGCTTGCAGCGCACGCGCACCGCCAGGGCCCGGCTTTCCAGCTTATTGAGCAGCGGCACCACTTGCGGCGGTTCGATCGCCAGGGCCTTGGCCAGGTCGGCCTGCATCAGGCCGGGATTCTGGTCGATGATTGCCAGGGCCGAGAACTGGGCGGGCCGCAGATCGTGGACGGCGAGCCGGCCAATCAGGTTCTGGAACAGCTTCAGCTGGGCGCGGCGCAGGGCGTAACCGATCAGGTCGTCCAACGCGGAGTCCAGCGGCACCTGTGCGTCGGTACCGGCGACCAGGGGCTCGGCGGGTTCGGCAAGCTTGGAAGACTTGGCCATCGAAGTGAGTGTCCTCAAGGTAAGTGGTTAACAAGGCTATCCAGTTTGCCGGGGTTGCGGCGCCCTGGCTACGGGCTTGTGCATATTCGAATTTTTTTACCTTCGATCTCGCCTCTGAAAAATACAGATAAACCGATTAATAGTTAATTGACATAACTAAATTTCCGGTTTAGTTTTTGATCATCTTCAGCCAAGAACAAGAGAGCACGCATCATGAGCAATTACGAAGGTCGCTGGAAAACCGTCAAGGTCGATATCGAGGAGGGCATCGCCTGGGTCACCCTCAATCGCCCGGAAAAACGCAACGCCATGAGCCCGACCCTCAACCGCGAGATGATCGACGTGCTCGAGACCCTGGAGCAGGATCCGGCCGCAGGGGTGCTGGTGCTGACCGGGGCCGGTGATGCCTGGACCGCTGGCATGGACCTCAAGGAATACTTCCGCGAAGTGGATGCCGGGCCGGAAATCCTCCAGGAAAAAATCCGTCGCGAAGCCTCGCAATGGCAGTGGAAATTACTGCGCATGTACGCCAAGCCAACCATCGCCATGGTCAATGGCTGGTGTTTCGGTGGTGGTTTCAGTCCGCTGGTGGCGTGCGACCTGGCGATCTGCGCCGACGAAGCGACCTTCGGTCTCTCGGAAATCAACTGGGGCATCCCGCCGGGCAACCTCGTCAGCAAGGCCATGGCCGACACCGTGGGCCATCGCCAATCGCTGTACTACATCATGACCGGCAAGACCTTCGGTGGGCAGAAAGCCGCCGAAATGGGCCTGGTCAATGAGAGCGTGCCCTTGGCGCAGTTGCGTGAAGTCACCGTGGAACTGGCCCGCAACCTGTTGGAAAAGAACCCGGTGGTGCTGCGGGCGGCCAAGCATGGCTTCAAGCGTTGCCGCGAACTGACCTGGGAGCAGAACGAAGACTACCTGTACGCCAAGCTCGACCAGTCGCGCCTGCTCGATACCGAGGGTGGCCGCGAGCAGGGGATGAAGCAATTCCTGGACGACAAGAGCATCAAGCCGGGCCTGCAGACCTACAAGCGCTGAGACAACCGCGCGGCGGGCGCCATCGTGCGCCCGCGGGCTGTTCGTCCAAGGCCCTCGGCGCTACTGTGAACGTGTTCCCGATAAAGACAATAAAGAGGAATCACCATGCTGGACGTGCCCCTGTTGATTGGCGGCCAGTCGTGCCCGGCCCGCGACGGCCGGACCTTCGAGCGCTGCAACCCGGTGACCGGTGAGGTGGTGTCTCGCGTGGCCGCCGCCACCCTGGAAGATGCCGATGCCGCCGTGGCCGCCGCCCAAGCGGCGTTTCCTGCCTGGGCCGCGCTGGCACCCAACGAACGCCGCACGCGTCTGCTGCGGGCTGCCGAGCAGTTGCAGGCCCGCAGTGGCGAGTTTATCGCCGCGGCCGGCGAGACTGGCGCCATGGCCAACTGGTACGGTTTCAATGTGCACCTGGCGGCGAACATGCTGCGCGAAGCGGCGTCCATGACCACCCAGATCAACGGCGAAATCATTCCATCCGACGTGCCAGGCAGTTTCGCCATGGCCCTGCGTCAGCCCTGTGGCGTGGTGTTGGGCATCGCGCCCTGGAACGCCCCGGTGATTCTCGCCACCCGCGCCATCGCCATGCCCCTGGCCTGCGGTAACACCGTGGTGCTCAAGGCTTCCGAGATCAGCCCGGCGGTGCACCGGTTGATCGGCCAGGTGTTGCAGGACGCCGGGCTGGGTGACGGTGTGGTCAATGTCATCTGTAACGCACCGGCGGATGCGCCGGCCATTGTCGAACGGTTGATCGCCAACCCGGCGGTGCGCCGGGTCAATTTCACCGGTTCGACCCACGTCGGACGCATCGTCGGCGAACTCTCGGCGCGCCATCTCAAACCAGCGTTGCTGGAACTGGGCGGCAAGGCGCCGTTGCTGGTGCTGGATGACGCCGACCTGGACGCCGCCGTGCAAGCGGCCGCCTTCGGAGCCTACTTCAACCAGGGCCAGATCTGCATGTCCACCGAGCGATTGATCGTCGACGCCCGCGTGGCGGATGCGTTCATCGCCAAGCTGACCGCCAAGATCGCCACCTTGCGTGCCGGTGATCCGGCGGCTGGCGATTCGGTGCTGGGCTCGTTGGTCGATGCCAGTGCCGGCCAGCGCATCAAGGGACTGATCGACGATGCCTTGGCCAAAGGCGCAACGCTGGTCACCGGGGGCCAGTTGGAAGGCAGCATTCTGCAGCCGACCTTGCTCGACGGTGTCACTGCGCAGATGCGCCTGTACCGTGAGGAATCCTTCGGGCCAGTGGCGGTGCTGTTACGCGGTGAGGGCGATGAAGCGCTGTTGCGCCTGGCCAACGATTCCGAGTTCGGCCTGTCGGCTGCCATCTTCAGCCGCGACACCACCCGCGCGTTGGCCTTGGCCCAGCGGGTCGAGTCGGGCATTTGCCACATCAACGGGCCGACCGTGCACGACGAAGCGCAGATGCCCTTCGGCGGGGTCAAGTCCAGTGGTTATGGCAGCTTCGGCGGCAAGGCGTCCATCGAGCATTTCACCCAGTTGCGTTGGGTGACCTTGCAGAACGGTCCCCGGCATTACCCGATCTGAAACCCATCGCGTCACGGGCGGTCGAGCCTCGAAAGCCGCCGCCCGGATGCAGGCCAGAATAACAATGACAAGGCCGCAGCCCCGCGCTGCCACGCTCCGCTCGCCTCGCGACCCGAGCGTGCCTTGGTGGAGGAAATGTACGTGAGTTCCGAGTCCAGATCGTCCTCCCGACCCGAGGCCGGGCGTTATCGCCAGGTGTCGATTGGTCATCCTGCCGTCGAAGTCCGGGAAGAGCGCGGCATTTTGCACATGCGCTCCCTGGAATCCCTGGCCCCGTTGCCGGCGCGTTTACTCGAGCGCCTGGTGCACTGGGCCGAGGTGCGCCCGCAGCAGACGTTCATCGCGGCCCGTGAAGCGGGCGGTGACTGGCGTCGTGTCAGCTATGCGCAGATGCTCGACAGTGTCCGGGCCATCGCCCAAAGCCTGCTCAGCTATGGTTTGTCAGCGGAAAAACCCTTGGCGCTGCTCTCCGGCAACGACATCGAACACCTGCAAATGGCCCTCGGCGCGATGTACGCCGGCATTCCCTATTGCCCGGTGTCGCCGGCTTATTCATTGCTGTCCCAGGATTTCGCCAAGCTGCGCCATGTGTGCGACCTGTTGCAGCCGGGGTTGGTGTTTGTCAGCGAAGCCGCCCCGTTCGAACGAGCGATCAATGCCGTATTGCCGGCGAACGTTCCCCTGGTCACGGTGCGCGGCGAGATGGCGGGCCGCTCCAGGACAAGCTTCGCCAGCCTGTTGGCCCAACCCGGCGGCTCGGAGGCCGAGCAGGCGTTCGCCGCCACCGGCCCGGACAGCATCGCCAAGTTCCTGTTCACCTCGGGCTCCACCAAGCTGCCCAAGGCCGTGATCACCACCCAGCGTATGTTGTGCGCCAATCAGCAAATGCTGCTGCAAACCTTTCCGGTGTTCGGCGAGGCACCGCCGGTGCTGGTGGACTGGCTGCCGTGGAACCATACGTTCGGCGGCAGCCACAACGTCGGCATCGTGCTGTACAACGGCGGCACGTTCTACCTGGACGATGGCAAACCCACCGCCCAGGGCTTCGCCGAGACCCTGCGCAATCTCAAGGAAATTTCCCCCACCGCCTACCTGACCGTACCCAAGGGCTGGGAAGAATTGGTCAGCGCCTTGGAGCAGGACGGTGAGTTGCGCGAGCGTTTCTTCAAGCGCATCAGCCTGTTCTTCTTTGCCGCGGCGGGCTTGTCCCAAAGTACCTGGGATCGGCTCGATAAGGTTGCCGAGCAGCATTGCGGAGAACGTATCCGCATGATGGCGGGCCTGGGCATGACCGAAGCGTCGCCGTCCTGCACCTTCACCACCGGGCCCTTGTCCATGGCCGGCTACATCGGTCTTCCGGCGCCCGGCTGCGAGGTCCGGCTGGTGCCGGTGGATGGCAAGTTCGAAGGGCGTTTTCGCGGGCCGCACATCATGCCTGGCTACTGGCGTTCGCCGCAGCAGACCGCCGAAGTGTTCGACGAGGACGGTTTCTATTGCTCGGGGGATGCGATCAAACTGGCCGATGCCAGCAATCCGCAACTGGGGCTGATGTTCGACGGGCGGATTGCCGAGGACTTCAAATTGTCTTCCGGTGTCTTCGTCAGCGTCGGGCCGTTGCGTAACCGGGCGGTGTTGGAAGGCACACCCTACGTCCAGGACCTGGTGATCACCGCCCCGGATCGCGAGTGCCTGGGTGCGTTGGTGTTTCCACGACTTGCTGAGTGCCGGCGCCTGTCAGGCCTGGGCGCGAACGCCAGCGACGCCCAGGTCCTCGCCAGCCCGCCGGTACGCCAATGGTTCGCCGACTGGCTGCAACGCCTGAACCGCGCAGCCAGCGGCAACGCCAGTCGCGTGGAGTGGATAGCCTTGCTCGATGAACCGGCGTCCATCGACCGTGGTGAAATCACCGACAAGGGATCGATCAACCAACGGGCGGTGTTGCAGTGGCGGGCGGGGAAGGTGGAGGCGTTGTACCGCGGGGAGGATGCGTCGATCCTGCGGGCGGGACCCGCCGCTTAAGGCAATAACAAGTCCCTGTGGGAGCGAGCTTGCTCGCGATGGCGGTGGTTCAGCAGCAGAGATGTTGTCTGACACACCGTCATCGCGAGCAAGCTCGCTCCCACATCAGGTCCGGGGGCTGGTTGCTATTGTTTAACGCCGTCCCAGCAGCAAACCCACCACCAGCCCGAACCCCGCGGAAATCGCCACGGTCTGCCAGGGGTGGCCGCCAATATAGACCTCAGTGGCATCGACCATTGGACGGGTACGCTCCCGGGCGCTGGTGACCGAGTCGAGCGCCTGTTGCAGTTTCTGGGATATCTGGCCTCGCAGGTCTTCGGCCTCTTCTCCCACCAGCGAGGCACTGCTTTTGAGCAGCTTTTCCGATTCTTCAATCAGCGCCGTCAATTCGCTGAAGGCTTGATCCTTGATTTGCTCTCCGTTCGCTTGCACGGTGCCTTTACGGGCCATGGAAGTACTCCTTGTGTGGATGATGGCATTGAACAATGGAGTGCTGCGCCGGTTAAAAAGTTGCAACGCCTAGGCCTTGGCAGGGCAGTCCATCGCAAATCGTGGTTAAGACGTTTCCCCGCAAGGTGTAAGATGGCGCCTATTTACGCAACAGGTAATTCCCATGAGCTTCAATCTGGCTGACAAGCCCCTGGCCGAGCGCGCCGCGCTGGAAGACGAAAAATCCCGACTCTTTGAACTGTGGCAAAACAACCTGGGCAAGGCCAAGGGCGATGCCGCCCGCCTGTTTGGCGAGCGCTCCAAGCGCAAGGGCAAGTGGGCCGAGTGGGTGCGTGCCGAACTGGACGGCATGTCGCCGCCGGAATACGCCAACATGGTGCGCAGTGAAGTCAATCGACTGATGGCCGCCAACAAGTAAACCTCAGGCAAACGTCGCGCTAATGGCCTCGCGCACCTTGAGCATTGCCGGATCCATTTGCGTGTGGGTCCGCCAGCCCAGTTCGATGGGGTAGCGGGGCAAGGCCAGGGGGCAGGGCAGCAAGGCCAGGCCGCTGAGGTCGGCAATGGCCCGGGCAGCGTGGGCGGGAATCGTCGCTACGGCCTGGCTGCCCTTGAGCAGGAATGGCAGCGCGGCAAAGTGGGTGGTCGAGGCACAGACTCGCCGACTCAGGCCAAGCCCGGCCAATCCTTCGTCGGTGATGCCGATGAAGCCCCCCGAAGACACCAGCAGATGCTCGCGGGCCACGAACGCCTCCAGGCTGAGGGATTGTTGGCCGTGTGTCAGGCTCGCCGCGTCCAACAGGCAGGCGTAATCGCCTTCACCCAATACCTGGCGGCTGAGCAGCCGCTGCGCGAAACCACCCGCCGTGATCGCCAGGTCGAGATCGCGCTCCATCAAGGCCCGGCCGACGATCTGGCTGTGGGTCTGACGGAAAATCAAGCGCAGGCCCGGCGCACGTCGGGCCACTTCGTCGATCAGGCGCCGCCCATGGGCAATCTCGAAATCATCCGACAGGCCGACGATGACCGAGCGGCCGTCATAATGGCTGGCATCCGGGTCGACCATCGCCAGGCTCTGGCGACATTTGTCCAGGGCTTCGCTGATCACCGGTTTCAGCTGGTTGGCCCGCAGCGTCGGCGCCAGCCCCCGACCCGTGCGCACGAATAGTTGATCGTCATACAACCCGCGGAGCCTGCGCAATGCGGCGCTGATGGCCGACTGGGTCACGCCCAGGCGCAGGGCGGCGCGGCTGGCGCTGGATTCGTCATGCAGGGCTTCGAAAGTCTTGAGCAGATTGAGGTCGATGTCGGCGATATTCATGGGGCTCATATCATTTAGCAGCATTCAGGGCTTTATTCATGATCGGCCGCTCCTCGAGAATCAGCAACACCTGATGATCACGGAGTTGAAAACCATGCCCAAATCCATTGTGGCTGCCCTGCAGATCGGCTCGTTGCCTGACGGCAAGGGCGAGACCCTGGCGCAGATCCTTTCCTACGAAGACGCCATTCGCCAGGCCGGCGCGCGCCTGGTGGTGATGCCTGAAGCGTTGCTCGGTGGTTATCCCAAGGGCGAGGGGTTCGGGACGCAACTGGGTTACCGGCTGCCGGAGGGGCGTGAAGCGTTCGCCCGCTATTTTGCCAATGCCCTTGATGTGCCCGGTGTGGAAACCGAAGCGCTGGCCGGGCTGTCGGCGCGTACGGGGGCGAGCCTGGTGCTGGGCGTCATCGAGCGTGTCGGCAGCACTCTCTACTGCACTGCACTGTATTTCGAGCCCGACGCGGGCCTGGTGGCACGGCACCGCAAGTTGATGCCCACCGGTACCGAACGGCTGATCTGGGGCAAAGGCGATGGTTCGACCTTGCCGGTGATCGACAGCCAGGTTGGCCGGGTCGGCGCGGCGGTGTGCTGGGAAAACATGATGCCGCTGTTGCGCACCGCGATGTACGCCAAGGGGGTGGAGGTCTGGTGTGCGCCCACGGTGGATGAGCGGGAGATGTGGCAGGTGACCATGCGGCATATCGCCCACGAAGGGCGTTGTTTTGTGGTCAGTGCCTGTCAGGTCCAGGCTTCGCCGCAGGCGTTGGGTATCGACGTCGCGCACTGGCCGGTCGAGCGGCCGCTGATTGCCGGTGGCAGCGTGATTGTCGGGCCCATGGGCGATGTGCTCGCCGGACCACTGAAAGACACTGCCGGGCTACTGACCGCCGAAATCGACACCGATGACCTGGTGCGGGCGCGCTACGACTATGACGTGGTCGGGCACTACGCCAGGCCGGATGTGTTCGAGCTGGTGGTGGACGAGCGCGCCAAGCCTGGCGTGCGCTTTACGGCGTGATTCACCACGTCGCCGCGGAGCCCGGCAGTTCGAGGGTCCCGCGGTCGACGAAGCGCATGGTGCCGAACACGCCGCCGGCGAGTTTGCCCTTGAGCACATAGGGCAGGTTGTCCAGGCTTTGGGTCTGGCTCAGGCCCAGGGTCTGGCGCAGCACGGAAAACGCCGAAATGCTCACCGGGACGCTCACGATCGCTTCGGAAAAGCGCGGGATCGAGCCGGTCTGGTCACTGACCCCTGTCGCCAGCGTACGGCCGTTGACCTCCAGGTCCAGCGCCACGCCGTTGTAGTCGATGGCGGTTTCGTTGGGGTTCTGCACGCGCAGCTTCACGGCGAAGCGTACTTCCAGGCCCTGGTTGGGCAGCGGTTCGATGCCGACCACGTTGATGTTCAGCGGGTCACGGTTCGGGAAGAGGGCGCAGGCGCTGAGGCTGAGCAGGATCAGGAATACGGAAAGGCCGAGGATTCTGCGCATGGATTGACTCTCAAAGAATGAAAAAAACCGGAAGCGAGTGAGCACGATACCCCACAGGTGCCCAACGGCAACCCACGAACCCTTGGATAGGGCGATTTTGTGGCGAGGGAGCTTGCTCCCGCTCGGTTGCACAGCAACCGCAGAAGCTTGGGGCCGCTACGCAGCCCAGCGGGAGCAAGCTCCCTCGCCACAAAAGCCCATGCCACAGCGATTGGATAGTAAGGGGGCTCCTGACAGTTTCTGACACCAGCCTCTGCTAATCTGCGCCATCTTTTCTTTGCGGACAGTCCATCGTGTCGCGTACCACTCGGCTGCTCACTTTGCTGCAAGTCTTGCGGGGCAAGCGTTGCCCGGTCACCGCTGCGACGTTGGCGGGTGAACTGAATGTATCCGAGCGTACCTTGTACCGCGACATTGCCGAACTCACGGCCCTCGGCGCGCCGATCCAGGGCGAGGCGGGCATTGGTTATGTATTGCGTAGCGGCCTGTTCCTGCCGCCGCTGATGTTCACCGCCGATGAAATCGAAGCCATTGTGCTGGGTTTGCGCTACGTGGATCAGCGCGCCGACGAGGTGCTGGGCAAGGCGGCCGCCGACGCCCTGGCGAAGGTCGCCGCCGTGCTGGCCCCGGATGTGCGGGATGCGTTACGCAACCCGACGGTACTGCCTGGCCCGCCGGGTTATGGTTATCCGCAGAACACCGTGGAGCTGAATGTCTACCGCCAGGCCATTCGTGCCCAGGCCAAGCTGCACATCGACTACGCCGACGTGAACAAGACCCCGAGCCAACGCCTGATCTGGCCGCTGGCCCTGGGCTTTTTCAACGAGGCGCGGGTGGTGGTGGCCTGGTGCGAGTTGCGCGGCGCCTACCGGACCTTTCGCACCGACCGGATTGCCTCGGCCACCGAGCAGGGCGAGCGGTATCCGGGCCGGCGCAGCGATTTGTTGCGGGACTGGTTTGCGTTGATGAAGCTGGACGAAACCGGGCGGTTCACTCCTGACAAAAACTGACACAACGCTGTTCTAGCATGGTGCCAGATCGATAAAACAAGGAGCCATACCATGTCCAATCCCGTCTCTTCCCTGGCCCCGGCCATCGCCGGCTACATCGCGGCTGCCAATGCCCGTGACAGTTCGGCGGTGACGCGTTTCTTCGCCGAGGATGCCAACGTGTTCGATGAAGGCCAGCACCGCGTTGGCACCCAGGCCATCGCCCAATGGATGGAAGACACCGCCCAGCGATTCCAGCCGCGGGTGGAAGTCCTCAATGTGCAGCAGCGCACTGGCAAGGTGCTGGTGCAGAACCTGATCTCCGGAACATTCCCCGGCAGCCCGCTGGAGTTGCGTTATACCTTTCGGCTCGATGAGCAGGGCAAGATCAGTCGGTTGGATATCTCGATTTAAAGTTCCGTACCCAGGTCTGTGGGAGCAAGGCTTGCCCGCGATAGTCGCGCCGCGGTCCAACAGCCAAACCGCGTTATCGTTCATCGCGGGCAAGCCTTGCTCCCACAGGGCATGCTTCCACAAGACCTTGCTCCCACAGATAAACCCCTTCGTCACGGCTCTGTGCAGGGTTCCTGCAATCGCCCGTCATGGCATACTCCCCACCTTCGTTTTCCGGACCCGGGCCGTATGACTTTCGACTCCCCCTTGACTGCCTGGCAGCATGCCATCGAACACCACGGCTTCGTCCAGGACGAGGCCCAGGAATTGGCCATCATGGCGCTGGAGCAATGCCACCAGGCGTTGCACGAAGGGCGCAAGTCGATCAAGGGCGTCTATCTCTGGGGCCCGGTGGGACGTGGCAAGACCTGGCTGATGGACCGCTTTTATGAAAGCCTCAAGGTGCCGGCCCGCCGCCAGCACTTCCATCATTTCATGGCGTGGGTGCACCAGCGCTCGTTCCAGCTCACCGGCACGCCGGATCCTTTGCAAGCCCTGGCCCGGGAGTTGAGCGCAGAAGTACGGGTGCTGTGTTTCGACGAGCTGTTCGTCAACGACATTGGTGACGCGATCATCCTCGGGCGCTTGTTCCAGGTGATGTTCGAGCTGGGCATGGTGATGGTGAGCACCTCCAACCTGCCGCCGGAAGAACTCTATGCCAACGGCCACAACCGTGAGCGTTTCCTGCCGACCATCACCGCGATCAAGCAGCACATGCAGATCGTGCCGGTGAACGGCTGGCAAGACCATCGCCAGCACCCAGGCCAATTGCAGCAGCGTTATTGGCTGCGCGATCCCGGGCAGCCCGATCCGCTGGGCGATGTCTTCAGCCTGTTGACCACAGGGCAGGCGTCGAGCCGCGCGCCGATTGACGTGGGCCATCGCCTGCTTGAACCGGTCCAGGCCAGCGATACGGTGCTCTGGAGTCGTTACGCCGACCTGTGCGAGCAACCGTTCTCGGCGTTGGATTTCATGGCGCTGTGCGACCGCTTCAGCGTCATTCTGCTCAGTGATGTGCCCTGCCTGAGCGCCGAACAGCGCGAGGGGCGCATTGCCCGTGGCACCGAGGACGGCGTTGAGCGGGTCGTGGCCGGTGACCGTGAGTTGCCGCAGTTGTCGGTCCACGACGACGGCGTGCGACGGTTCATCGCCCTGGTCGATGAATGCTACGACCGCAAGGTACCGTTGTGCCTTTCGGCTGCGGTGCCGATGGATGAGTTGTACACCGAGGGCTATCTGCAATTCCCGTTTCGCCGTACGCTCAGTCGCCTCCAGGAAATGCAAATGCAACGTTTTGGTCAGCCAGCCTGACCTGTATCCCGCCGACGGCATCGAGCCGCCGGTACTACCGAAGTGAGATGGAAGGTCATGGAAGAAGCCAAGGACATTCTTGTTCTGCAAGCCAGCTACACCAACCCGGTCCACGCCGAAGCGATCTGTCATGTGCTCAACGGCTATGCGCAGGACCCGATGGGCGGGGGACATCCGTTGCCGGCCGAGGTCCTGCTGCACTTGCCCGAGGAACTGGCCAAGCGTCCTCATGCCTTCAGCGTGCTGGCTTTCGTCAACGGCGAGCCAGCGGGGCTGGTCAATTGTTTCGAAGGTTTTTCAACCTTTGCCTGCCGACCGTTGGTGAACATCCACGACGTGGTGGTCATGCCGGAGTTTCGCGGCCTCGGGTTGAGCCAGAAGATGCTGCAGAAGGTCGAGGATATTTCCCGCCAGCGCGGTTGCTGCAAGATTACCCTGGAAGTGCTCCAGGAAAATGCCGTGGCACAGGGCAGCTACGCCAAGTTCGGCTTTGCCCCCGGCATGTTCGACCCCGCCCACGGACCTATGCAGTTCTGGATCAAGCCCCTGTAAAAGCGGGCATCCAATCGGTTTCGATTATTTTTGCACGACTTCGGCCAAGGGCGCCTTGGGCTGCATCAGGCTGAAGTCGATCAGGGCCTTGCGTGGGGTTTGATACGGGTTGCCGATCAGCAGTGGACGGGCCTTGAAGTCATCGCTGACCAGGCTCTTGCTACGATCCAATTCGTCAAAACTCAAGCCGGCCAGGTCCGCCCAGGTGTGGATCAGGTGTGAACTGCTGTAGGGGCGTGACAGGTCGCCGGCAAAGTTCCAGTCATGGTTTTCGCGCCACTTGGGCGAAGCCCAGGCCATGAAAGGAATGGTGTACATCGGTGCGGTCGGTTTGCCTTCGTTACGGCCCAACGTACCGTGACCCGGCGAGTCGAACACGTCTTCGCCGTGGTCCGAGAGGTACAGCAGGAAGCCGTTGGGATCAGTCTTGGCGTAATCCTTGATCAGGCTGGACACCACGAAGTCGTTGTACAGCACCGCGTTATCGTAGCTGTTGTAGGTCGGGACCTGGTCATCACGCAGGCCCGCCGGTACGCCCTGGCGGTCAGTGAATTTGTTGAACGTCGGCGGATACCGGTACTGATAGCTCATGTGGGTGCCGAGCAGGTGCACCACGATCAGCTTGCGCGGGGCGCTGTCGGCCAAGGCCTTGTTGAATGGCTCGATCACGTCGCCATCGTACTGTGCGGCATTCTGGTTGCGGTTGTTGTTCAGGTACACCTGTTCGTCGGCCTGTTGGGAAAAGGTCGTGAGCATGGTGTTGCGCTTGGTCATGGTCTGCTGGTTGGTGATCCAGAAGGTCTTGTAGCCGGCCTGCTTCATCATGCTGACCAACGATGGTGTGCTCAGGTACAGGTCTGGACTCTCCTCGTCGGCGAACGTCAGCACCTGCTGCAGCGCTTCGATGGTGTAGGGGCGCGGGGTGATGACATTGTCGAACACCGAAAGCTGGTCCTTGAGCTTGTCCAGCTCCGGCGTGGTTTCCCGCGGGTAACCGTACAGGCTCATGCGCTGGCGGTTGGTGGATTCGCCGATCACCAGCACCAGGGTGGCTGGCTGTTCTGCGGTGGCATCCTTGAGATTGCTCAGGGGTGCAATCTTGCTGGCGCTGTGGAGCATGCCTTGCATGTTTTCCAGCTGTTCACCGTAGCGACGATAGGCCACCAGCATCTGCCATGGCACGGCTGGCTCGATGCGATCTTCGAACTTCTCCAGGCCACCGGCGAAACTGCCGGTGCGCAGGGTTTGCTTGACCAGCGGATAACCGGCCACGGCGAGCACGATGACGGCTGCGGCGACCATGGCCTGGCCCCGAGGCAGGTACACCGGACGCAGACGGGTCCAGAGCCAATAGCCAACCGCGGTGTGGGCCAGGAACGCCGCCACCATCCACCAGGCAAAATACTGGGTCAGGTACTCGCCGGCTTCAGACACGTTCGATTCGAACATGATGAAAATGACGCTCTGGGAAAATTCCTGCTGGTAAATGAAGAAGTAGCCCAGGCTGGCCATGGAGCAAGCCCACAGCACCACGCCGATCAATGCCGCGAGCACGCGTGTACGGGCGGGGAAGAGCAACATGGGCGCCAGCCACACCGCACTCATCACGAACGCTTGGCGAAAGCCGGTGAAACCGGAGGTGTCGCTCAGCAGGATGAGCAGTTGGGTGATGCCCGAGAAATACCAGAAGAACAGAAACAGCCAGCCGAGTCCGGCCCAGTCGAAACCTTTCGCAGTCGTTTTGCTGCGTTTGAACAAGCTCATCAAGCGCTCCAGCCTTTATCGACGAAGCTGCCGGCACCGGATTGGTGACTGCAGGCCTGCGTCGAGCAACCCTAAAGGCGGGGAGTATTACGAGCCGGTTGTGAAAACTTTGTGAGTTTTTCGGATACAAAATGCACGTGAGGTGCGAATGCACCTGTGGCAAGGGGGGGCTCTAGGGGCGGGACCCGTGGGAGCAAGGCTTGCCCGCGATAGCCGCGCCGCGGTCGAACAGCTGAACCGCGTTATCGTTCATCGCGGGCAAGCCTTGCTCCCACAGATAAAATTCTCGCCTCAAGTGGGCACGGCAGGACTTGCATGGAAGTGACCCTGTTTGACCAGCGTCACTTCTTCGACTGTGCCTCTGGAGCGGTTACCGAGCCAGGGACTGGCTCTGGTGGGACAGCTGTGCGTGCTGCAGCTGCATGCGCAACTGCGTCACTTCATCGAGCAGCAGATCGCGTTCTTCCTTGAGTAGGCGCAATTCATCGCGACGAATGGTCACATAAAGGGTTTGGGGAGGACGTGCGGTAACGACAGGGCCCATTGCTCACCTCGCAAATGGCGTACATCAACTATAGAGATGTCGCCATGATTTGGTCGACACCTCTACTATCGGCGCCGATTCTGATTTCTTTTGCTTGTGATTGGAACTTTTTTATTTTTCATGGTCGTTGTGTCTTCGGCCGGATCTTGAACGTTATCCCTTGTGGTCGCTCGAATTACCCGGAAACTATGCAGCAATGCTCTGGACTAACCTCCATTAGTCGATAGTGTTAAATCTTTGACACACCTTTATTTGTAGTAGGGAGCATCAGCACATGCAACTCGGGATCATTGGACTGGGCCGCATGGGCGGCAATATTGCGCGGCGCCTGATGCTCAATGGGCACGCCACCGTCGTCTATGACCGCAATGCCGCTTTTGTCGAAAACCTGCGCCAGGAAGGCGCCACGGGCGTCGCGGACCTGCAGGCGCTGGTCGCCGGTCTGGAAAAGCCACGGGCGGTCTGGGTCATGCTGCCGGCCGGAGCACCCACCGAAGACACCATCAACGTCCTCAGCGAACTGCTCGAGCCGGGCGACGTGATCATTGATGGCGGTAACACGTATTACAAGGACGACATCCGTCGCGCCCAGGCCCTGTCGGAAAAAGGCCTGAGCTACATCGATGTCGGCACCTCCGGTGGTGTCTGGGGCCTGGAGCGCGGTTACTGCATGATGATTGGCGGCGAGGCCGAGGTGGTGAAGCGCCTGGACCCGCTGTTCGACAGCCTGGCGCCGGGCATGGGCGACATCCCGCGCACCCGTGACCGCAAATCCGACGATGACCGTGCCGAGCGTGGCTATATCCACGCGGGCCCGGCGGGTTCGGGGCATTTCGTGAAGATGATCCACAACGGCATTGAATACGGCATGATGCAGGCCTTCGCCGAGGGCTTCGACATCCTCAAGACCAAATCCAGCGAAAGCCTGCCAGCGGAGCAGCGTTTCGACCTGAACGTGGCCGATATCGCCGAAGTCTGGCGTCGCGGCAGCGTGGTGTCGTCCTGGTTGCTGGACTTGACCGCCGACGCGTTGGCCAGCGATCCGAAACTGGACGGCTTTTCCGGTGAAGTCGCCGACAGTGGGGAAGGGCGCTGGACCATCGAGGCCGCCATTGAGCAAGCCGTGCCGGTTCCGGTCCTGTCCAGCTCGCTGTTCGCCCGCTTCCGCTCGCGCCAGCAAAGTACCTACGGCGACAAAATGCTCTCGGCCATGCGCTTCGGCTTTGGCGGCCACGTGGAGACGCCGAAGAAATGACCTCGATCGCCAGCAAATCCAAGGCAGAACCCGCGCCGCCGACCACGTTGTTCCTGTTCGGCGCCCATGGCGATCTGGTCAAGCGCCTGCTCATGCCGGCGCTTTACCACCTCAGTCGCGACGGTCTGCTGGACGATGGGCTGCGTATCGTCGGGGTTGACCACAACGCCATCAGCGATGTGGATTTTGCCAAGAAACTCGAAGATTTCATCCGTAACGAAGCGGCGAGCAAGGGCGGTGATGCCGACCGCGTGCTCGACCCGGCGCTGTGGGCCAAGCTGGCCCAGGGCATCAGCTATGTCCAGGGTGACTTCCTCGATGACGACACCTACCAGGCGCTGGCGGCGAAAATCGCTGCCAGCGGCACCGGCAACGCGGTCTTCTACCTGGCGACCGCGCCGCGCTTTTTCAGTGAAGTGGTCAGCCGCCTCGGTGCGGCCGGGCTGCTTCAGGAGCAGGAGGGGGCTTTCCGGCGGGTGGTGATCGAAAAACCGTTCGGTTCCGACCTGCAAACCGCCGAAGCGCTGAACGCCTGCCTGCTCAAGGTCATGAGCGAGAAACAGATCTATCGCATCGACCATTACCTGGGTAAGGAGACGGTGCAGAACATTCTGGTCAGTCGTTTTTCCAACAGCCTGTTCGAGGCGTTCTGGAACAACCACTACATCGACCACGTACAAATCACCGCCGCCGAAACCGTCGGTGTGGAAACCCGTGGCAGTTTTTATGAACACACCGGCGCCCTGCGGGACATGGTGCCCAACCACCTGTTCCAACTGCTGGCGATGGTGGCCATGGAGCCGCCAGCGGCGTTTGGGGCCGACGCCGTGCGTGGGGAAAAGGCCAAGGTCGTCGGGGCGATCCGGCCCTGGTCGGTGGAACAGGCCCGCGCCAACTCGATCCGCGGCCAGTACACCGCCGGTGAAGTCGCTGGCAAGGCAGTGACCGGTTATCGCCAGGAAGCCAACGTCGCCGCCGACAGCAACACCGAGACGTACGTGGCCCTCAAGGTCATGATCGATAACTGGCGTTGGGTGGGCGTACCGTTCTACCTGCGCACCGGCAAGCGCATGAGCGTGCGAGACACGGAGATCGTCATCTGCTTCAAACCGGCGCCTTACGCGCAGTTTCGCGACACTGAAGTCGACGAATTGCAACCCACGTACCTGAGAATCCAGATTCAGCCCAATGAAGGCATGTGGTTCGACCTGCTGGCCAAGCGGCCGGGGCCGGCGCTCGACATGGCCAATATCGAATTGGGCTTTGCCTATAAGGACTTCTTCGAAATGCAGCCGTCCACGGGTTACGAAACCCTGATCTACGATTGCCTGACCGGTGACCAGACGCTGTTCCAGCGCGCCGACAACATCGAAAACGGCTGGCGCGCCGTGCAGCCGTTCCTCGACGCCTGGCGGCAGGACGCAACGGTCCAGCCCTACAAGGCCGGTGAAGATGGCCCGGCGGCCGCCGACGACTTGCTGACCCGCGACAATCGCGTCTGGCACGGCCTCGGATGAGTGATCTGGTGAAGCACCCCATCCGGTTTTTACTCAGCGACATGGACGGCACACTGCTGCTGCCTGATCACAGTCTCAACCAGCGCACCATCGCCGCGGTTCGCGCATTGCGTGAAGCCGGTGTGCTGTTCAGCCTCGCCACCGGTCGGCCGCCGCGGGCCATGCTGCAGCAGATCGAGGCCCTGGGCGTCGACCTGCCCACGGCGGCGTTCAATGGCGGCACGCTGGTTCATCCCGACGGCAGTTTCCTCGCTGTCCACTACCTGCCGCCGGAGGCTGCACTGGCCACCCTGGCGCTGTACGCCGATCAGCCGGGCATCGAAGTCTGGGTATTCGCCGATGGCGACTGGCTGGTGCGCGACGCCCACGGGCCGATGGTGCCGGTGGAGACGCGTGGCCTGGGCTACCCGCCGGTCGAAGTCGAGAGTTTCGAGCCTTACCTGGAGCGGATCGACAAGATCGTCGCCACCAGCGCCAACACCGACCTGCTGGTGGAGCTGGAGGCTCGGCTGCATCCGCTGCTCAAGGGCCAGGCCCAGGTGTCACGTTCGCAACCGATCTACCTGGATGTGACGGCGATGAAGGCGAACAAAGGGGAAGCGCTGTCGACCCTGGCCGCCTTCCTCGACGTGCCGCTGGAGCAGACCGCGGCCATGGGTGACGGTGGCAACGACCCGGCGATGTTTCACCGGGCGGGGTTGTCGATTGCCATGGGCCAGGCGGAGGAGGCGATCAGGCGCCAGGCGGATGTAGTGACCGCCGCCGTGACCGAAGACGGCGCAGCCCTGGCGATCGAGCGGTACATCCTGCCGCGATAGACCGCCTGACCTCTTGTGGGAGCGAGCTTGCTCGCGATAGCGGTCTGTCATTCAGCATGAATGCTGGCTGAAACCTCATCGCGAGCAAGCTCGCTCCCACAAGGGTTATAGCCAGTACGTCACCGCATACCAGCCCAAACCGCCCATCACCACGGTGTAGGGCAGGGCCATCCAGACCATCCGGCCATAAGACAGGCGAATCAGCGGTGCAATCGCCGAGGTCAGCAGGAACAGGAAGGCAGCCTGGCCGTTCGGTGTCGCGACACTCGGCAGGTTGGTGCCGGTGTTGATGGCCACCGCCAGGGTCTCGAACTGTTCGCGGCTGATGTGGCCGGAGACGAAGGCCTGCTTGACCTCGGTGATGTAGATGGTCGCCACGAACACGTTGTCGCTGATGGCCGAGAGCAGGCCGTTGGCAATGAACAGCATGCCGGGCTGCTGGTCGGCGGGCAGGGCCAGGACCCACTGGATCAGCGGCGTGAACAACTGCTGGTCGTGAATGACCGCCACCACTGCAAAGAACACCACCAGCAGCGACGTGAACGGCATGGCGTCCTTGAACGCATTGCCCAGCCGATGCTCGTCGGTGATGCCGGTGAAGGCGGTAATCAAGACAATGACCATCAAGCCGATCAGGCCGACTTCGGCAATGTGCAAGGCCAGGCAGACGATCAGGATAAGCGCGGCAAGACCCTGGACGATCAGGGCTGCGCGCTGGCGTGCGGTGCGTTCGCGATTGTCCTGCTCGGCGTAGTCGGCCAGTACCGCGCGCACGTTTTGGGGCAGGAGCGTGCCGTACCCGAACCAGCGCAGTTTCTCCAGCGCCACGCAGGTCAGCAGCCCGGCAACCAGCACTGGCAGCGACACTGGAGCGACTTTCACGAAGAAATCAGCGAAATGCCAGCCCATCTCATGGCCGATCAGCAGGTTCTGCGGTTCGCCCACCAGGGTGCAGACACCGCCCAGCGCCGTGCCGACGGCACCATGCATCAGCAGGCTGCGCAGGAATGCCCGGAACTGTTCCAGGTCGCCATGGTGCAGCGACGGCAGGTCGTGGTCTTCATCGACGCTGCTGTCCTGGCGCGGATCGTTGCCCGATGCCACGCGGTGGTACACCGAATAAAAGCCCACCGCGGCGCTGATGATCACCGCCGTGACGGTCAAGGCATCGAGGAATGCCGACAGAAATGCCGAGAGAAAGCAGAACATCAAGGCCAACAGTGCCTTGGAGCGCACACCCAGGAGCAGGCGTGAGAACAGGAACAGCAGCAGGTCCTTCATGAAGTAGATTCCGGCCACCATGAACATCAGCAGCAGGATGACCGGGAAGTTGTGCAGCAATTCATCGTACAGCGCCTTGGGGGTGGTCATGCCCAACAGCAGGGCTTCGACCAGTAGCAGCCCACCGGGCATCAGGGGGTAGCATTTGAGGGCCATGGCGAGGGTGAAGATGAACTCCACGACCAGCATCCAGCCGGCGACCACCGGGCCGAGGGTCCACAGCACCAAGGCATTGAGAATCAGGAACGTGATGATGCACGCCTTGTACCAGCGCGGGGAATGCCCAAGAAAGTTGTGCGCGAAAGCTTGAGCCATCGAACCGGACATCGGCTGCTCCTTTTAATTAGAAGCGCGCAACTTGCCGTAACAAATGGGGAATATCAAGCCTAGGCATGAATACCGTTCGCCCACGACGATCTGACTCAGGCCCAATACCGCGCAACCACCGCCCGATAATGCCCCTGGAGCGAGTAGCCGCCCACCAGGATTCTGCCATCAGCCTGCAGCGCCAGGGCGGTGGCGGTGTCCAGGCTGTAACCGAGTCGAGTGCGAACCCAGCCTTTGCCTTCACCGAAATCCGGATCGAGGCTGGCATCCGGCAAATGCCGGGCGAGCACGAAGTCGGCTTCGATGCCGCCAATGGTCGCGCCAGCGGTCACGAGCTTGCCGTCCGGTTGAAGCTGGGCCGCCGTCCACTGGCTGGCGTTGCGCCCGATTGCCATGAGCTGGCACTGGCCTTGGTTGCAATGACGGTCCGGCGTGCCGTCCAGGCGCACTTTCAGGGACAGGCTATGCATCGGATCGCGGCTGCTGCCAAAGGCTTGTAGATTGCCGCTCGCATCCTGAACGATCTGGCTGACCATCACGCTATGACCCTGCGCCAGGATGGACAGGAAGCCCTCTTCGCCGAAGCTGTCATCGAGCTTGCCGCTGCTGTCATAACGGGCGATCAAGCCATGCTGGGGCAAGTCAATGGCGCCGCCGACGACGATATGGCCGTCAGCCTGGAGCATCAGGCAGCCGAGCCAGGTATTTTTCAATGCCCGTCGGACCATCACGAAACCGCGACCGTTGAACGAGGTATCCAGGGCCCCGTCCGGCAGGAGTCGGATCAATACACCGACATGGTCGGACAATTGATAGTGATGGTTGGCGAGCAAGAGAATCCGGCCATCGGCCTGCACTTGCATGTCGCAGGCCTCGAGGCCTGGCACGCCGGGCGGCAGCCAGGGATCGCGCAGGCCTTGGGAGAGGTGGCCGCAGAGCCGGATGAGGTGTCGGCCAGCATTGCCGAAGCTCTGGACGGCATGGCCCTGCTGATCGAACAGCGCCAGGGCGGGATGGGTGTGTTCGTTGTTTTCATAGTGCAGGCCGGACAGCAGGATGTGCCCGTCGGGCAGCTCGATCACTTTGCCCGCCGTCGCTTCGAAGCCCTGTTCGAATGCGCCGATCACGCAGCCGTGGCTGCCGAAACCGGGATCGGTGGAGCCGTCATGGTTGAGTCGCGCCAGCCCGAACCGGCTGCCATGGGCGGTCTCGATCCTGGCCGCGACGAGGATTCGGCCGGCACGGTCGAGGGTCAAGCCGGTGATCAGGCTCGAGGTGCTGCCTTCGAAATGAACCCAGGCTTTGCCGTTGGCGGCAAAGCCTGGGTCAAGTTGCCCGGCGTGGGTCATGGCCGGGGGGAGTTCAAACGCGAACTGATCGAGCATGCCTGCCTCTCCTTGCGTGTCGACCGGCCCGAAGGGGCGATGACTGCATGAGGGCAACATTCAATCCCTGAATGTGACAATGCACAACTGTCAGGTACAGCAGTTACAGGGGCGATGCGTGCCATAACAATGGCTTTACAACCCAATGCCAAGCCTGCAATCGATAACAGGCTCTACCGGCGGTTTATTCGGGCATCGACCAGGATTGCAAGGTATAGCCTTCCTGGCTCAATTCGGCACGGGCCTGTTTCAACAGATCGGCCAGTTGGACCGGGTCGGTATAGGCGCTGCTTGGAATCTGAGTGCGGCCAATATGGGTATTGGTACGGTCGATGACGGTCAGGCTAAGTTCGCCGTTACCGTCTTGTGGAGCCCAGGCCACGCATTGGAAAGGACGGAATGCGCGGTCGGCAATCAAAAGAGCTTCGTTGATACGGAGCGGGGCGTTCATGGCATTTTCTCTCAAGTGTGCCCAAACAAATGATGTGCCGTCGGTTGGGCGTACCGTGCGGCTGGTTACTTGTACTGATGTCCCGAACCGGTAGGCGGGTCACACATTATTTAAATAAATTTCGATTTTCTTTCAGACCAGGCTTTTGCTCTTTTGTTTGAAAGCCTCCTGAAAGAAAAGCGCCCATAACAACTAACGAAACGCTCGCTTATAACCAGTTTGAGGCGATCTCGATAATCAATTGATACAAGGGTGCGTCAACTTCTTGCTACTGTTACATGCAGGTCAGCCAAACGACTGTTTCTAATCATATTTCTTTATTTTGGCGCCAAGGATCAGTCATGGTCGAAGCCAGTACGTCACGTCGTCTGCTCGTGGTTGATCCCTGCGACGATTGCCATCGCCTGTTGCCAGCTCTGCGCACCATTGGTTGGGACGTGGACAGCTGCGCCCTCGAACACGCCGGCGATCGAACCTGTGACGTCGGCCTGTTGCGCTTGCAGCCTTTTCACCTGGAGCGTCCGGAAGCGGTCAAGGAGTTGATCAGCCGGAGCGGCACCGAATGGATCGCCGTGCTCAGCCAGGAAGTATTGCGCCTGCAAAACGTCGGTGATTTTGTCTGCGAATGGTTTTTTGACTTCCATACCTTGCCGTTCGACGTGTCCAGGGTCCAAGTAACACTGGGCCGGGCGTTTGGCATGGCGCGCTTGCGGGGGCAGGGCTCGATTCACATCGAACGGCCCGAACATGAACTGCTGGGCGACAGCAAGCCGATCCGCGAACTGCGCAAGTTATTGAGCAAGTTGGCGCCTGCCGAGTCGCCGGTGTTGATTCGCGGCGAGAGCGGCACCGGCAAGGAACTGGTGGCGCGCACCCTGCATTGTCAGTCTCATCGGCGCAACAAGCCGTTCATCGCCATCAACTGCGGCGCCATTCCGGAACACCTGATCCAATCGGAGCTGTTCGGGCATGAAAAGGGCGCGTTTACCGGCGCTCACCAACGCAAGATCGGACGGATCGAGGCGGCCCACGGGGGCACGCTGTTTCTCGATGAAATTGGCGACCTGCCGTTGGAATTGCAGGCCAACCTGTTGCGTTTCCTGCAGGAAAAACACATTGAACGGGTCGGTGGCAGCCAGCCGATTGCGGTCGATGTGCGGGTCTTGGCGGCCACCCATGTGGACCTTGAGGCGGCCATCGAGCAAAAGCGTTTTCGCGAGGATCTCTACTACCGCCTGAACGTGCTGCAAGTGGCGATGGCGCCCTTGCGCGAACGCCATGGCGACCTGGCGATGCTCGCCAGCCACTTTTCCCATTTCTACAGCCAGGAAACCGGCCGCCGCCCCCGCAGTTTCAGCGAGGATGCATTGGTGGCGATGGGCATGCACGACTGGCCCGGGAATGTGCGGGAGCTGGCCAACCGCGTCCGTCGTGGGCTGGTGCTGGCTGAAGGGCGGCAAATCGAAGCCCGGGACCTCGGCCTGGCCAGCCACCAGGGCGTCGCGGCACCGATGGGCACGCTGGAGGATTACAAGACTCGCGCCGAGCGCCAGGCCTTGAGCGATGTGCTCAACCGGCACAGCGACAACCTGAGCGTGGCCGCCCGGGTGCTGGGCGTATCCCGGCCGACGTTCTACCGTCTGCTGCACAAGCATCAGATTCGCTAGAGCAGCCTACACACAACCCATTGTGGGAGCGAGCTTGCTCGCGATAGCGGCCTTTCATTCAGTATCAATGCTGACTGAAAAGGCCTTATCGCGAGCAAGCTCGCTCCCACAAGGGTTGTGCAGTGCGCTCATCACATATCCCTGAGCGCATCAGAAGTAATACGGGAATTTCAGGCTAAAGGTGAAGTCCGGCGCATCGTCGGTCAGCCCGATGGACAGGTTGGGCACGATGGTCAGGTTGTCGGACGCGGCGACGGTCATGCCGATGTTGAAGTAACCGGCGTTGGCGTCGCTGGAGGTCACCGACTCCCAGTCGCCACCGTCCTGTTTGAGCTTGCTTTTCTTTTGGATCAGGTCGGAGACCGAGAATGACATGCTCATCTTCTCGTTCAAGGCAAAGGCAATGCCCGCACCGAGCTGGAAGCTGTCGCCGATCCGCACTTTGCCCGGTACCTTCTGGTTGACTGTGGAACTGATGTCGTCGAACGATTCTTCGAAGTTATGGGTGTAGGACAGGGTACCGAACAGGACCGCCGGGTCGAAGGTCTTGACCAGCGAGAGCCCAGGCGTGATCGACCACACGCCATTGCCGGTGGGCAGGTCGTCAGGTACGAACAGGTTGGTGTTGGCCTGGGATTGGCGCAGCTTGATGCCAAACGGGTCCTTGCCGGTGGGCGCCTTGACTCGCAGGGTGACCACCGCGTCTGGAGAGTTGATCGACTCATCCATGAACTTGTAGGCGATGCCGAAGTTGACGTCGCCGATGGTCGGGTCGCGGGTCACGGTTTCTTCGCTGGTGACCCCGGCCGCGCCGTTGTTCGCGCCGCCTGACTGATACGTGGATTCGCGGTAGACCACCGGCACATTGAGGTCGAACTGCCAGCGATTATCGAAGTTATAGCGACCGGTGAGGTCCAGCGTCCAGGTGTCGGCCTTGATCCGGTCGAGGTTGATGTTGCCCAGGAAAATCGAATCCAGGGCCAGGAAGCCGTTGAGGATCAGTTGCCGCGTGTCGTAGCGCGAATAGGTCACGCCGGTCTCGAAACTGAACTTGCCGCCGCCGAAGAAGCCGCTGGCCTCGTCATAGAGATTGGAGACACTCTGGGCCGGCTGGGAGTCATCGGCCAGGGATTGCCCGTAGCCGCTGCCGCCGGCCGTTGTCGCGCCACCGCCGGCCACGGTCTGGTTGCCTTTCATGTCGGCCGGGGATTTGGCCAGGCGCTTGGGCTGCGGCGCGGAGGGTTGGTCCTCTACCTGGCGGACCCGCTGTTCGAGCACCGCCAGGGCTTTCTGCTGGACCTCGTATCGCTGCTTGAGCTCAAGAAGTTCCTGTTTCAGGGCCTCGATGTCGGCGTCCGGGGCCGCCTGCAACACGGCCGCCGGGAACAACGTGCTTAAACAGATCACAGCGCGCAACGATACGGATCGATACATGAAATATGCCGTCCCTATTTGCCCAATGGTCGGAAAACAGCGTAGTTCAATAACCGAGGTTACGGAGGCCGCGCAGTTGGGTCAGGTTGCAGTCCAATGCCCCGGCACTGGGGCCGTTGTTGTTCAGCACCACGTTGAGCTGCGTCATGTTGTTGACCAGGTTGCTATTGCCCAGCAGGCGAGTGTTCTGCAGCAAGCCGCCCTGGGCCACCTGTTGCAGGGTGCCGCCCTGGTTGTGGCTGGCCTGGATCGCCATTTGCACGCCGTTGCCGGTGGCGGTGACCGCGACGCTGCCGGCGGCGTTGCTGCCGCTGATGGTCTGGCCCTTGGTCAGCAGTTGGCCCTGGGAAGGCACGAGCGCCGGCGCCTGGTTGCTCTCTTTCACATTGATGTTGACGTTGTTGTAGGCCGTGTTGCCGTCTCCGGCGGCACGCACGCTCTGGGTCACGCCCTGGCTCGTGCCAAGGCCGGCGCCACCGGTAATGTTGCCGCTGCCCTGTTCCGGGACGCTGCCATTGCCGGTCTGCTTGATGGTGGAGACATAGAACTCGGGTTTGACGGTGGCGGCCTGGATCTGCATGGTGCTGGTAGCGCCGATCAAGTCGCCGCTGGCGTTGCGCCAGGTACTGCTCATGACGATGCCGAAGCTGATGACGCGGCCGGGCATGACATAACGACCGCGCAGCTCGGCAAGCTCCTGGTCCTTGACTTCGATGGGTTTGAAGCCGGCATGGGCATAGCCCGAGGCAGTCGCGAGCAGGCAGGCCAGCGACAGCCAGTGTGACGTTTTCATGTGCTGCTCCCGGAGCGTCCTGCTCCTTTTTGTACTTATTGTTGGCAGTGGTCGGCGATTAGAAAAAGTCGCTCTGTATGAAGCCGAAGTCCATCAGTTCCGCATCCCTGACCGGGTTGAAACCGTCCAGCTTGTTACGGGCTGTCAGGGGTTGAGGAGGGCTGCGTAGTGCATTGGTCTTGTCGTAGCCTGGGCCGACGATCGCAAAGACGATGCCGTTCCAGCCTTTGACGAACTCATCGTGGGTGTAGCGCTTGTGCCCCAGCACCGGGTCGCCGATGTAGACCCATTGCTTGTCGGCCCGCTGCAACACCACGAAGTGCTTGTAGCCGCGTATTTCCATCAGGACTACCACCGGAATCGTCACCGCTTCGAGTTTCTCTGGCGGTATGCGGTAGCCTCGGGCACGCATGCCGATGGTCTCCACGTAGCGCTTCATGTCCAGCATGGAAAACCCTTGGGTGCGAACCAGGTTCTGGTCGGCATTGACCAGCATGCCTTTGATGACGTGCTCTTCATCGACGTCAAGCCAATAGGCCTGGCGCAGCACCGTGGCCAGCGCGGCGGCGCCGCAACTGAAGTCGGTTTTCTGCTCGACGATGTCGCTGAATTTACGCTCGCGTACGCTTTGCACCGGTTTGTAGACCAGCATGCCGCCAGGCAGGGCGGCGACCGGCATCTGCGCCGCTTCAGCCATACACGTCAGGCAGAGCAGCAGGGAAACGGCAGTGACACGCATGATCAATACGCCTAGTGGACGTCCAGGAAAAAGCCCCCTGTGGGAGCGAGCCTGTGGGAGCAAAGCTTGCTTGCGATAGCGGTTTTAAAGCCAGCAGAGGGGCCGTACGTGACGACCTCGATCGCGAGCAAGCTGTGCTCCCACAGAGCTACTACCCCCACAGTGGTACTTTTTTACATGCAAGCCTTGCAGCCGGCCGCGATGGACAGCGAGTTGCTTTGCTGGTTGCCCACGCCTGCCGACACGTTGGCGCCGCCGTTACCGGAGAAGCCGTTCATGGAGTTGGTCATGGTGGCGTTGTTGATCACAGGGTTTTTCCAACCGTCGCGGGTCAGCACCTGCTGGGTGTTGCTGCCGGCCAGTTCGAAAGTCCCCACGGCGGAGAACTTGAACTTGTCGTCATCATGACCGCCGCCGTAGCCACCTTTGTTGCCCCAGCCGCCATGATCGTTGTCTTCGGCGGTACCGGTACCTTTGGCCTTGAATGTGCCTGAGGCGCTGTAGGTGCTGGTGAGGGTGTCGGTCTTGTAGGTCCGCACGCCTTTGTTGTCGACCACAAGGCCGGTGGAGGACTGGTCAGCCGAGGCCGAGGCCTGGGCGACACGGCCCCCGGATACGGCAATGGCCAGGTTGTTTTTCTGCTGGTTGAAGTTCCCGGCGGTCACGTTGATACCGATGTTGCCGGAGCCGTTGTTGCCCGCATTGGTGAGCGAGGCGTTGTTTTGCGTGGAGTTGTTCTTGACGTAGTTGTTGTTATTGACCTGCGTGGCGCTGGAGGCGGCGACAGCCGAGCCGAAGATGAAGCTTTCGTCGGCGGTGGCCAGGGCGGCGGCGTTGTCCTGCTGGTTGCCGTCGCCACCGGCAATGTTGGCGCCCATGTTGCCGTTGCTGCCATTGAGCGAGTCAGTGGCTTCAGCGGTGTTGCGGGTGGCTTGGTTGGTCACGACGTTGCCGTCGCTGTTTTGCTCATCCAGCACGGTCGCGCCAGCCCCGGCGCTGATCGAGAGCAGTTGCTCGAGCGACGGACCTCTTGGGCCTTGATTGCCGTGGCCGTTACCGTGGCCGTTGCCACGCCCGTTACCATCGGCCTGTGCAGCCATTGCCATGACCGCGGCGAGAGCGAAAACCAATGGTTTGAGTGCCATTGTAGGTTTCATGGTGTTTCTCCTTGCGTGTCGTTGGTTAAGTGTCGGTACTTTCTTATGTAGCCCCCGGGTCAATCAGCGACCCGGATGCTCAGGGTGTTAGCCATTCGGTTCCCCACCCCGGCGCTCTGGTTCACCTGGATTACCCCTCGGCTGCCGGTGAAGGCCTGGTCGCTGGTAACGACCTGGCGACTGCCGGTTGGGGCGCCAGTTGCTCCTGAGTTCGGTAACAACGCCACGTTCTGTTGGGACAGGGCGCTGTCGTCCATGCTCTGCGGATGAGCACTGATGCCCACCCGCATGACATTGGCCATCTGGTTGTTGGCCCCGGCGGACTGGTTGACGCCCAGCACGCCGTTGCCGTTGCTGAAGGAATGGCCACCGATGCGGGCGGTGGCGTTCATGGAAGGGTTGGCCTGGGTGTCGACACGTTGCCGCACGTGGGTGCTTGCCTGGGCGTGGTCGCCAATGGCGATGGCCCGGGTGTTGGTTTGTTGGATCTGGTCGCCGGCCGCCTGGTTGACGTTGAAGTTGCCGGTGTAATGGCTGCCGGAGTCCTGCAGGTTGGCGTTGCTGACCACCGCGACACCCGAATCGGCAAATACGGTGAAAGAGCTGAGCAGGGAAAGCATGAGCAGGGCGAGTAGGAACAGCACGGGCTTCATGTCACTGACCTCCCGCCAGCCGACCCAGCGGGGCCAGGCCGGAACTCAACGAGCGGTTGATGGTGCCTGAGATCGCGCCACCACTACCGCCACCGTGACCGGCATTCATGCCCGGCATGCCGTTGGGGTTGGTGACCACGTTCAAACCCTGCACGCCGGTATTGGGGGTGACAATGTTGCGGATCGACGAGCCGCTGGCCACGCTGGCGAACTCGCCATCGCTCAGTTCGGTGCTGGCGGTCGCTTGGTTGATTCGTTCGGAGGGGTTGGCATTGACGGTGGTCGGGTAGGGGTCTTTGCCGCCGTTGCGACCGATTGCGATGGGTTGTACGTCACGGCTGAGTACGATGACGCCGTTGCCCTCGGCCTGTACTGGCAGGCTGAGCGTTGCGCTGGCGGCGCAGCCGATCACGAGCAGACAGGTCAAACTTCTTTCGAAAGTCCCCACGGCATCGATTCCTTCTTCGGTGGGCTGGCCCTGGTCCAGCGTTGCGAAGTGGGGAAGAGCAGGTGTTGTGCCGTGTTTTGAAATACCCGCCAATTCAATGGGTTGGATTAAGGCAGGGAGCCCCGGGAAGGGATACTGTTTCAGCGTTGAGACAGGCGCCTGGCGGCCAAATGGCCATCAGCCGTTCCAGGGCTCTGGATCCAGGCTTTCAGGCGAGTGTTTCAGCAGCTTGACAGTCTTGATGACAAGGACATGAAACGGGGTTGAATCAGGGTTTGGTACGCGTGCGCTGTTTCAGAAGTGAAACAAATCAAGCGGCGCTCAGGCTTCAAGCAGTCGGGTAACGGCTGCAAACACCTGCTGGCGGCGTTGCACCCAGTTGCCCTGAATGATCTGGAAAGGTTGCCGATGTCGCCTCAGCCAAGTCTCGATCGCCTGGAAAAACGTCAGCCGTTCCGTCAACTCGGGCTGGCAGCGCAAACCGTCGCCCGTCCATTCGACCTGCTCAGGGCTCAACAACAGGTGCAGGTCGTAATGACGGGCCAGCAGCGCCGGTTCGAGCCACTCCGGGCAATCGCCGAACAGGGTCTGGCTCCAGAGGATGTTACTCAACAGGTGAGTGTCGAGGATCAGCAGCGCCGGCCGATGGGCACGCGCCTGGTCTTCCCAGGCCAGTTGGCCGGAGGCGATGTCGGTGATGTCGGCCAGGCAGGTATCGCGTTGGGTCTGCTCCATGAAATGGCGCACGTACTCATCCACCCGCACGCCACCGAAGTGTTCCTGCAATTGCGCCGCCAGCCAGCTTTTGCCGCTGGATTCCGGGCCGGTCAGGACCACCACCTTCATGCGCGCAGGGCCGGGTCGGCGCGCCATTCGCGCCAGCCTTGCACGGCCAGCAGGGTGAACAGGGCATAGAGTGCGGCGGTCAGGTGCAAGCCCTTGTAGATGAACAAGCCAACGAAAATCACGTCCAGGGCGATCCACAGCGGCCAGCATTGCACGCGTTTTTGCGCCATCCACCACTGGGCCACGAGGCTGAACCCCGTGAGCGCGGCGTCGAGCCAGGGCTGGGCGGCGTCCGTCCAGTGGGCCATGGCGGCCCCCAACAGCAAGCTGCCTGCCGCGCCGATGGCCAGGCCGAGCAACACCGATGGCCCACCGAGGCGGCTGACCTGGCGCCCATCATGATTGCGTCCGGCACGGGTCCATTGCCACCAGCCATAGAGTTGCAGCACCGCGTAGACAACCTGCAGCAGCATGTCCGAGTACAACTTCACCTCGAAAAAAATCCAGCTGTACAGCAGCACCATGACCAGGCCGATGGGCCAGCACCAGGGGTTCTGCTTGACGGTCAACCAGACGGCGATCACGCCGAGGGCTGCGGCAAACAGTTCAAGCCCGGACATGGCGATTCCTTGGGAAAGAGGAGAGGGCGGCGATTGTAAACGCTATGGCGTGGAGAGCTCCAATACCAATGTCGAATGGGCTGCCGCTATCGCGAGCAAGCTCGCTCCCACAAGGGATTTGTGGTTGACACCCAACCAGAGACCCATGCCAAACCAATGTGGGAGCTGTGAATACCAAGCTTGGAACCAACACCAAACCAATGTGGGAGCGAGCTTGCTCGCGATAGCGGTGGGTCAGCTTGCATCAATGCTGAATGTGCGACCGCTATCGCGAGCAAGCTCGCTCCCACATAGGGATCATCCACCGATCGTTAGACCCGGAATTGCTTGAGCAACCCGTTCAACTGTTCACTCAGTGCCTTGAGGCGGCTGCTTGCCTGGCTGGATTGTTCGGCGGCCATGGCGGTGCTGTGGGACAGTCCGGCGGCCTGGGTGACGTTTTGGTTGATGTCTTCCACCACATGGGCCTGTTGCAGGGTGGCGCTGGCGATGGAGGCGTTCAGGCTGTTGAGGTTGCGCAGGGCCTGGCCGATGGCGTTGAGGCTGGCACCGGCGAGGCCGGCCTGTTCGATGGTCAGTTGCGAGGCACGGCTGCTGTCGCCGATGACTTTCACGGCGGCTTCGGAATGGGTTTGCAGGCGCTCGATCATCGCCTGGATCTCGGCGGTGGATTTCTGTGTACGCTGGGCCAGCAGCCGCACTTCATCGGCGACCACCGCAAAGCCTCGACCTTGCTCGCCGGCGCGGGCGGCCTCGATCGCGGCGTTGAGGGCCAACAGGTTGGTTTGTTCGGCGATGGAGCGAATCACCTCCAGCACACTGCCGATCTGGGTGCTTTCACTGGCCAGGGTGCGAATCACTTCCACGGCTTGATCGATGGTCTGGGACAGCCGATCGATCTGCTGCAAGCTGCCATCGATGTTGACCTGGCCTTGCTGGGCCTGGGATTCGGCGTCGCGCATCTCACTGGCCGCGTGCTCGGCATTCTTGGCCACATCCTGCACGCCATAGGTCACTTCGTTGATCGCGGTGGCCACCAGTTCCATTTGTTGCGACTGCTGTTGGCTGCGTTCCTGGGCTTGAGCCGCGTCGTTGCCCAATTCGCTGGAAGATTGCCCCAGTGCACTGGCCGACTCCTGCAACTGGCTCACCACCTGGCGCAATTTGGCGGTAAAGGCGTTGAAGTGCCGGGCCAGTTGGGTGACTTCGTCCTGGCCGTGGGTGTCGAGGGTGCGGGTCAGGTCGCTCTCGCCGCTGGCGATATTGGCCATGGCGTTGACGGTCTCTTGAAGCGGGCGGACGATGCTGCGTACGATCAGGGTCAGCAGCAGGCCCATGACCAGGGTGATCGCCAACCCAATCAACGAAGCCTTGATCAACTGGGACCGGAATTCTGTCTGGACGTCGTCCACGTACACACCGGAACCGATGATCCAGCCCCACGGTTCGAACAGTTTGACGTAGGAGGTCTTGCCGACTGGCGCTTCGGCGCCCGGCTTGGGCCAGAGATAGTCGATGATCCCTGCACCCTTGGCCTTGGCGATGGCGACCATTTCGTTGAACAGCGCAAAACCGTTCGGGTCGCGGATCGCCGAGAGATTCTGGCCTTCGAGTTTCGGGTTGGTCGGGTGCATGACCATGACCGGCGTCAGATCGTTGATCCAGAAATAGTCGCTCTGGTCATAGCGCAGGCCTCGTACCGCGCTGAGGGCTTGCTTCTGCGCCGCCTCGCGGGTCAGGGTCCCAGCGGTTTCCAGGCCATGGTAGTAGCTCAGTACACCACTGGCGGTCTGCACCACATGCTGGGTCTTCTGCACCTTGGCCTGATACAGGTCCGTGTGGATCTGCTTGAGCATGAAGGCGCCGAGCGTGAACAACATCACGATGGCCACGATCAGGATGAGCCACAAGCGTCGGCTGATCGACACACTGCGCAAGCTATTCATACGCTGTCACTCCGGGTTCTTATTCTTGTCATTAACGACGGCCGGCACTTTAGCGCCCGGCGGCTATCCATGATTGATCTGGGTCATAACGCGGCAGCGTTATCAGGGCTTGTCTGATAGGATTTCGGCCCCGCAGCGCAAAACCTGAGCCTGTTCTGATTTTTCATTGGTTTTTTTTGAAAGGTCGCGGTTATCGTGCAGCCGCTGCGTGTACCTGCATGACACTTGAATATTGATAAGACCTGCATGAACAGCGTCTTTTTTGGGGGATGAATGGATTTGTGGACCGCCTTTTCGGCACTGATTCTTGGCGTAGTGGAAGGTTTGACGGAATTTCTGCCGATTTCCAGCACGGGACACCAGATCATTGTCGCCGACTTGCTCGAGTTCGGTGGCGAACGAGCGATGGCATTCAACATCATCATCCAGCTTGGCGCGATCCTCGCGGTGGTCTGGGAGTTTCGGCGCAAGATCTTCGACGTGGTGCTGGGCCTGCCGACGCAACCCGGCGCCCGCCGGTTTACCGCCAACCTGCTGATCGCCTTCCTGCCTGCCGTAGTCCTGGGCGTGCTGTTTGCAGACTGGATTCACCACTATCTGTTCAACCCGATCACCGTAGCCGCCGCGCTGGTGGTGGGTGGTGTGGTGATGCTCTGGGCCGAGAAGCGCCAGCACCAGGTGCATGCTGAAACGGTGGACGAGATCTCCTGGAAGGATGCGTTGAAGGTCGGCCTGGCCCAGTGCATTGCGATGATCCCGGGCACCTCCCGTTCCGGCGCGACCATCATTGGTGGCTTGCTGTTTGGCCTGTCGCGTAAAACCGCTACCGAGTTCTCGTTCTTCCTGGCGATGCCCACCATGGTCGGCGCAGCCGTCTACTCGGGCTACAAGTACCGCGAACTGTTCGTCCCGGCGGATTTCCCGGTGTTCGCCATTGGTTTTGTCACGGCGTTCATTTTCGCCATGATCGCGGTCAAGGGCCTGCTGCGGTTCATCGCCAGCCACAGCTACGCCGTGTTCGCCTGGTATCGCATCGCCTTTGGCCTGTTGATCCTGGCCACCTGGCAGTTCGGCTGGGTGGATTGGACCGCCGCCAAGCCATGAACGATTCAGGCGCCCGTAAACGCGCAGGGGGCAATGCCGGCGGCGCTGTGCAGCACCTGCGGCTCAAGCTGATGGTCTTTGCGCTGCTCTGCGCCTTGCCGCTGTTCGGCTCGCTGCTGTTCGGGCTGCGGGCGGTGTCGTGGGTGCCGATGGCAGCCTACGGTGTCGTCAGTGTGGTGGCGTTCCTGCTGTACTGGAGCGACAAGCGCAAGGCGCGCGCCGAGGCCTGGCGCACCCCGGAGAACGTGCTGCATGCACTGGAGCTGGCCGGCGGTTGGCCTGGAGCCTTGCTGGCCCAGCAGCTGTTTCGCCACAAGACCCGCAAAGTCTCGTTCCAGGTGGTGTTCTGGTTCATCGTACTGTTGCATCAGGTGTTCTGGATCGACCAGTTGTTCCTGGGTGGTTATCTGTTGGCGTTGTCCTAGACAACCAGCTCGACTTCAAACCTGTGGGAGCGAGCTTGCTCGCGATGGCGGCGGGTCAGTCGCGCCGCCACTACAGCAACAACCCGACCTGGGTACGCTTCGGTAACTTGCCGACCACCAATTGGTGCGAGCGTTGCAGCAGGCCACGCAGTTCTTCGGCCCCCAGCGGGTAGGGCACCTGCATGATGACCCACTGGGCCCGTGCCAGGTAAGGCGCGGGGTGAATGCCTGGCCGGTCGCAGTGGCCCAGGAACAGATCCTTGTCGACCTTGAACGCCAACGAGTCGCCCCGCAGGCCCTGAAGGGCGAACATCTTGTTCCCGGCGATGGAAAACACCCGCACGCCGCCCCATTTGTAGTCTTCCCTGGCACCGGGCAAACCCAGGCAAAACTGCGCGACATCCTCTTCGCTCAAACTCATAGCGTTCTATCTCCACAGCCCTCGAAGGCTTCCACCAAATGATCGATCCAGGCGCGGACCGCTGGCAACATGCCGCGCCGATGCGGGTAGACCGCCTGTAGCCAGCCGTCGGGCAACGACCATCCTGGAAGCAGTTCCACCAGTGTGCCGTCCCGCAATTCCTGCTCGCAATACATGCTCGGCAATAAAGTGAAGCCCAGGCCGGCGAGGGTGCAGGCTCGACGCACAATGAAGTCATCGATGCCCAGGCGGGCCTCCAGGCTCAGTTCCACACGCTGTCCATCGCTCTTGACCAGACGCAGATGCACCAGGCGATCGGCTTCCAACGCCCCCAGCACCGGCAACGCCTCCAGATCGTTCGGGGTCTCGATCCGCCGTCCTTCGACGAAGGCCGGGCTGGCCACCAGCATCAGTCGTGCCCGGCGCAAACGCCGGGTCATCAACAGCGGGTCTTCGTCCCCCAGGTCACGCACGCGCAACGCCACGTCGATGCCTTCGCCGACCAGGTCAACCCGGCGGTTGAGCAGGGTCATGTCCAGTTGCACCAAGGGGTACTTCACCAGGAAGGTTTCGATCACCACCGGCAGGAACTGGTGAGCCAGGCCCACGGGGCTGGACACCCGCAATCGGCCGCGGGGCTCGCTGGACATGCTCGCCACCGCTTCGTCGGCCATCTCGGCCTCCAGCAACATGGCCTGGCAATGGCGCAGATAACGTTCGCCAACCGCCGTCAATTTCAACTGGCGGGTGGTGCGCTGGAGCAACCGGGCGCCGAGGCGTTCTTCCAGCTCGGCGATACGCCGCGACAGTCGCGATTTGGGAATGCCCAGCAAGCGCCCGGCCGCCGCGAAGCCACCGGCTTCGACGACTTTGGCGAAGTAGTACAAGTCATTGAGGTCTTGCATGGCGAGTCCGATTGTCCTGTCAGTGGGACAAACTATCGCATTTATGCTGACTTATCGATCATTGGCTTCATCGATAGGATGGTCGCCAATTGATCGCCTGGTTGCGGTCCTCATTTGGAGAGCATTGATATGAAACTGCTGCACATCGATTCGAGCATCCTCGGCGACAACTCCGCTTCCCGCCAATTGAGCCGTGAAGTGGTTGAAGCCTGGAAAGCTGCCGAGCCAGGCATCACCGTCACCTACCGTGACCTGGCCGCCGATGCCATCAGCCATTTTTCCGCCCAGACCCTGGTCGCTGCCGGTACCAGCGCCGAATTGCGCGACGCTGCGCTCAAGTACGAAGCCGACCTTAGCAGCGAGACAATGGCAGAGTTCCAGGCGGCGGATGCGCTGGTCATCGCCGCGCCGATGTACAACTTCAGCATTCCGACCCAACTCAAGGCCTGGATCGACCGTATTGCCGTGGCCGGCCAGACGTTCCGCTACACCGAAGCGGGCTTCGAAGGCCTGTGCGGTGGCAAGAAGCTGGTGATCGTTTCCACCGCCGGTGGTGTGCACACCGGGCAGCCGAGTGGTGCAGGCCATGAGGATTACCTGAAAGTGATGTTCGGTTTTCTGGGCATCACCGACATCGAATTCGTCCGTGCGGAAGGGCTGGCCAAGGGCGATGACATGCGCAATAAGGGCATGAACGAAGCCCAGGCGCAGATCGGCGAACAGTTCGCCGCTGCGTAAAACCTGCGTAAAGGCAGCAAGCGCTTCGGGCAACCTTCGCAAAACCCTGTATTCTCGTCGTCATTGGATGGCCGGGATGCAGGGTTTTGCTGCATTCGGCGCCGGGGATTCTGGCGCAGGTTATGCACGGCCAAGTGTGCGAGCGACGGGGCCTTCCCGGGCGCTGGTGAAGGTGGAAGATTCGATGACACGTTTTGGTGCAGCGCTGCTGCTTTGCTGGTTAGCCAGTCTCGGTTCCGTGCAGGCCGCTCCAGGGCCGCATCCGCATTGGAGCGCGGGTTTCCATGAGCTGAGTTTTCTCGATCCGCTGGATCAGCAGCCGATGCACGCCATCGCCTTCTATCCGTCCACCGACCGGGAACAATCCAGCCTGCTGGGTGGCTACCAGATCGATGCCGCGCCGGACGCCCAGATCGCCATCGGCCGCTTCCCGCTATTGATGTTGTCCCATGGCAACACTGGCACGCCGTTGGCCCTGCATGACCTGGCCACCTCGCTGGCGCGCAAGGGGTTTGTCGTGGTGGCGGTGATTCATCCCGGCGACAACGCCCAGGATCACAGCCGGCTTGGTACCCTGAGCAACCTGTACGGGCGGCCGATCCAGATTTCCGAAGCCATCACCGCAACGCTCAATGATCCGATGCTGTCGCCGTTCGTCAACGCCGGGCAGGTCGGGGTGATCGGCTATTCGGCCGGTGGCGAAACCGCGCTGATCCTGTCCGGTGCGACGCCGGACCTCAATCGTCTGCGCCGCTACTGCGCGGAGCGGCCGGACGACCATGACGCCTGTAACACCCAGGGTGAACTGATCGCCGACCGCGATGACCTGCAACCCGTGGCCGACCCCAGGGTCCGGGCGCTGCTGTTGATGGCGCCGTTGAGCCTGAAATTCGGTCGTCATACGTTGGCCGATGTCCATGTGCCGGTGCTGCTGTACAGCGGCGATGGCGACAAATTGGTGGCTTTCGACAAGAATGCCGCCGCCTTGGCCCGTAAGCTGCCCACCGCACCGGATTTCAAGACCTTGGCCGGCGCGGGCCACTTTGTTTTCCTGGCGCCGTGCACCGACGAGCAGATCGCCGCGATGCCCGCGCTCTGCACGGATGCCGACGGTGTCGATCGCAAGGACATCCACCGCACCATGATTTCCGAGGCCGGCCGCTTCTTCGGCGAGGCCTTGGGCAAGCCGACCCGGGCAGGGCTGAAGACGGCCGATCAATAAAGGGCGTTTGTCGCTCGACGACGCAGCAGCAGGGTCAGGCCCAGGCCGGTGACCGACAGCAAGGCGGCACAGAAGAAAATCGACGAATAGCCCAGGTTCAATGCCACCGCGCCCATCAACGGGCCGGCAATCGCCAGTGCCAGGTCAAAGAACACCGCGTAGGCGCTCAGGCCCGCGCCACGGCTGGTGTTGGGCACTTGCTTGATAGCCTCCACCCCGAGCGCGGGATACACCAGCGACAACCCGAAGCCGGCCAGCCCGGCACCGACCAGGGCGAACGGGGTGGACGGCGCCAGCCACAGCAATGCCAGCCCGAGGGTTTCGATGCTCATGCAGGCAATGGCCGAGTTGAAGCCACCGAAGCGGGCAATGCTTGAAATGAACAGTAACCGCGCGAGAATGAAGCAGATGCCAAATACCGTCAGGCACCACGCCGCGCCGGTCCAGCCGCGGCTGATGTAAAACAGTGTGATGAACGTGGTGAGCGTGCCGTAGCCGATCGATGCCAGGCTCAGGCCCGCTCCGTACGGCGCAATGCGCGCAAACACCGCCCAGAAAGGCAAGCGCTCGCCGCGAATGACCGGCACCGACGGCTTGTTGCGAATCATCAACAGCGCTGCGCCTGCCAGCAACGACAACGCAATACCCAGGCTGGCGAAACCCAGCTCACCGACCATCACCACCCCCAACGGCGCGCCAATAGCGATGGCCCCGTACGAAGCGATACCGTTCCAGGAAATCGAGCGGGCGGTGTGCTCCACTCCCACCTGGCCCATGCACCAACTGATGGTGCCCACGCCAATCAGCCCCTGTGCCACGCCGAGCAGCAAGCGACCGGCGATCAGAATCAACAGGCTGGGTAGCGCAAAGCTTTGCAGCAAGGTCGAGATCAGCGTCAGCACGCCGCTGAGCACAATCCCCGACAACCCATAGACAATCGCCCGCTTGGTGCCGACGCTGTCCGACAACCGACCGGCCATGGGGCGGCTGAGCAAGGTCGCCAGATACTGTGAACCGATGGTCAGGCCGGCCACCACCGCGCTGAAGCCCAATTGTTCATGGACATACCCGGGCAGCACGGCAATCGGCAGACCGATGCAGAGGAAGGCGATGAAGGTGTAGAACACGATGGAGACGATCTGCAGGGTGATCGACAGGGAACTGGGGGCAGAGGAGGGCGTGGGCATGGGGCTCGTTCGCGGGCAGCGGTAAGAGAGCCTCATCATGGCGCGAGGTGGGAATAAAAGAAAGCAGGCTAACTAAATGTGTTGGGGAGACTGGGTGTTCAGGCGGGATTGATGGGGTATGTGCTGCCGCCATCGCGAGCAAGCTCGCTCCCACAAGGAGGTTGGGCCCGAACAAAAATGGAGGAGCGCCACAGACCCAATGTGGGAGCGAGCTTGCTCGCGATGGCGGCGGGTCAGGTAATACGGTGCGACTGTCAGGGCCTCATCGCGAGCAAGCTCGCTCCCACAGGTTTTTACCCCGCTGAAATACAAAAAAGCCCTGTCACAGTGGACAGGGCTTTTCACTTGCCGCTTGAAGCTTACAACTCGGAGCGGGGCTTAGAACACCACACCCTGGCTGCGCAGGTAGTCGTCATAGGTGCCGCTGAAGTCGACCACGCCGTCGGCGCTCAGTTCGATGATGCGGGTAGCCAGGGACGATACGAACTCTCGGTCATGGCTGACGAAGATCAAGGTGCCCGGGTAGTTTTCCAGCGCCAGGTTCAGCGCTTCGATGGATTCCATGTCCAAGTGGTTGGTCGGTTCGTCCATCACCAGTACGTTTGGCTTCTGCAGGATCAGCTTGCCGAACAGCATGCGGCCCTGTTCACCACCGGAAATGACCTTGACCGACTTGAGGATCTCGTCGTTGGAGAACAGCATGCGCCCCAAGGTGCCACGCACCAGTTGTTCGCCGCCCTGGGTCCATTGGCCCATCCAGTCGAACAGGTTGACGTCGTCTTCGAAGTCATGGGCGTGATCCTGGGCGTAGTAGCCCAGTTCCGCGGCGTCGGTCCACTTCACGGTACCGGCATCCGGTTCCAATTCATTGACCAGGGTGCGCAGCAAGGTGGTCTTGCCGATACCGTTCGGGCCAATGATCGCCACGCGCTCGCCGGCTTCGACGGTGAAGCTGAAGTCCTTGAACAGTGGCTTGCCGTCGAAGCCCTTGGCCATGCGTTCGACAATGACCGCCTGGCGGTGCAGTTTCTTGGTCTGCTCGAAACGGATGAACGGGCTGACGCGGCTCGATGGCTTGACCTCGGCCAGCTGGATCTTGTCGATCTGCTTGGCACGGGAGGTGGCCTGCTTGGCTTTCGAGGCGTTGGCCGAGAAACGGCTGACGAACGACTGCAGTTCGGAAATCTGCGCTTTCTTCTTGGCGTTGTCCGACAGCAGTTGCTCGCGGGACTGGGTCGCCACGGTCATGTACTCGTCATAGTTGCCCGGGAACAGGCGCAGCTCGCCGTAGTCCAGGTCCGCCATGTGGGTGCAGACGCTGTTCAGGAAGTGACGGTCGTGAGAGATGATGATCATCAGGCTCGAACGCTGGGTCAGCACGTTTTCCAGCCAGCGGATGGTGTTGATATCCAGGTGGTTGGTCGGCTCGTCGAGCAGCAGCACTTCCGGGTCGGAGAACAGCGCCTGGGCCAGCAGCACACGCAGTTTCCAGCCTGGCGACACTTCGCTCATCGGGCCGAAATGCTGCTCGATGCCAATCCCCAGGCCCAACAGCAGTTCACCGGCGCGGGATTCGGCGGTGTAGCCGTCCATCTCGGCAAACTCGGTTTCCAGCTCGGCCACGGCCATGCCGTCTTCTTCGGTCATTTCCGGCAGCGAATAGATGCGGTCGCGCTCGGCCTTGACCTTCCACAGCTCTTCGTGACCCATGATCACGGTGTCGATCACGGTGAATTCTTCGTAGGCGAACTGATCCTGGCGAAGTTTACCCAGGCGCACGTTCGGTTCGAGCATGACCTGGCCGCCGGACGGCTCGAGGTCGCCGCCGAGGATTTTCATGAAGGTCGACTTGCCGCAACCGTTGGCACCGATCAGGCCGTAGCGGTTACCCGCGCCGAACTTGACAGAGACGTTTTCGAACAGTGGCTTGGCGCCGAACTGCATCGTGATGTTAGCTGTAGAGATCAAAGGTTTATCCTGCGGAACATTCAGAGTAGCTAAGGGTGCGGCAGTACCTGTTCAGTACCTGTTTGCGCACGTTCCGACCGCGCAAAGGCGTCGTGGTCGCAAGCGCAAGGGTCCATCCGGCATAAGAGGACAGCAGCATACGGAGCGCCTGGCCCGGGTAGACGTACGCCGAAGCCGCGGTTTGCGGTATCGGCCAAAGGGGGCGCGTGATAATTGGCGGCGATTGTACTGATCTGGCCGCATAAACGATAGGGGATTGCCCGGGCAAGACAGTTTTTCACAACTTTGGGGTAACTTTTGCTTACAACCTGTGGCTAAAATGCCATCTCACCCGATGCCATCTCCTTTGCCGCTTGGCTGGCCTGGAGACGCAACCTGTTCACTCCTGCATGTGACGGACTTTCGTGAAACTCATCATTGTCGCGATCTACCTCCTCTCCATTGGTTACGTTCACCTGCGCGGACGCGTGCGGCATAAGATCGGGCGCCAGTTGAGCGATCATTCGTCTTTTCTGGCACCGATCAATTGCCTGCTTTACCTGTGCTCGAAACTGCCGAACAAGCCTTTCCTGAGCCCGGCGCAGTTCCCCGACCTGAGCCCGTTGCAGGCCCATTGGGAAGAGATCCGGGCCGAAGGCCAGAGCCTGCTGCGCGCCGGGGAGATCAAGCGTTCCAATCAGTATGACGACGTGGGCTTCAATTCATTCTTCAAGACCGGCTGGAAGCGTTTCTACCTGAAGTGGTACGGCGACAGCCATCCCTCGGCCATGAAGCTGTGCCCACGCACCACGGAACTGGTGCAAGGCATCGGTTCGATCAAGGCAGCGATGTTTGCCGAGTTGCCGCCGGGGTCGAAGCTGGTCCGCCACCGCGACCCTTACGCCGGGTCCTATCGGTATCACCTGGGCCTGGAAACGCCCAACGATGCCGGCTGCTACATCAATGTCGATGGCGAGCCTTATCATTGGCGCGATGGCGAAGCGGTGATTTTCGACGAAACGTTCATCCATTACGCCGAGAACACCACCGCCCATAATCGCATCATCCTGTTCTGCGACGTGGAACGGCCGATGAGGTTTCGCTGGGCCACCGCCTTCAACCGCTGGTTCAGCCGTACCGTGATGGCGGCGGCCGGTGCGCCCAACGACGCGGGCGACAGGACGGGCGGCCTGAACCGGGCGTTCTCCAGGCTCTACAAGATCCGATTGCAAGGCAAGGCCCTGAAGAAGCGCAATCGCACGCTGTATTACCTGCAGAAGTGGGCTTTTTTCGGTGGTTTGCTGGCGATCTTCGTCTGGATTTGAACCCTGGATTGGTCCTCATGCCTCGGGCTTTTGCGCATCCAGTTGCTCCCACATCCTGGCGGTAATCCGCTGGCGGTGGTTGTAGCCCTCCCAAGGATCGGCGCCCAGGCTTCTGGCCCGTTCCAGCGCGGTATACATGTCCCATTGCTGGGCGTTGCGCAGGGTCGACAGCTCGGCCCGGGCAATCGGCACCGAGACCGGCAGGCCTGGCCTGGCACGTACCGAATAGGCGGCTACGGTGCTGGCTCCACGGGCGTTGCGCAGGTAGTCGACGAATATTTTCCCGACGCGGTTCTTCGGTCCCATGGTGGCGGTGATGCGCTCGGGCATTTGCCGGGTCAGGAACTGAGAGATGGCTTTGGCGAACGCCTTGGTGGTGTCCCAGCCTTCGTTTCTCGCCAATGGCACGATCACATGCATGCCTTTGCCACCGCTGGTCTTGAGGAACGCCTGCAAGCCCAGCTCGTCGAGTACCGCCAAGGTCATGCGGGTCGCCTCGATCATGGCGCTCCAGGGCAGTGACGGGTCCGGGTCCAAGTCCAGGACAAACAGGTCAGGCGTCTCGATCCGGTCGTGGGTCGCGGCCCACGTGTGCAGTTCCACCGTGCCCATCTGCGCCGCGCCGACCAGCGCGTGGATATCATCGATCTCCATCAGGGCTGCATGGCCCGGGTCCAGTTGCGGATCCAGCTGCCTGATGTGGGGAATCTCCAGGCGATCGGCGTGTTTTTGAAAGAACAGTTCTTCGCCGATACCGTCCGGTGCCCGCAGCAGCGCGACCGGGCGCAACTTGAGGTGCGGCAGGATCCAAGGGGCGATATCCAGGTAATACTGCGCCAACTCGGCCTTTTGCACGCCGCTGACACTGTCGATGACCCGCTCGGGGTGGGTGATCGTCACCCCGTCGACTTTGGCGGTGCTGGCTTTTTTGCGACGCTGGGGTTTGGGCGTGGAGGGTTTTATCGGCAGGGGTTGCTCCCGAACCACTTTGTTGGCGGGCGTATGGAGCGGCAAACCGAGGAAAATGGCCTGCCGCACCTGGTTATCGCGGGTCCACTCGGTGAATTCGACTTCACAAGTCAGGGTCGGCTCGACCCATTGCACGCCGCGTCCCTGCGTACCGTTGAGCGGCTCAGCCAGTGGCGAGCTCTCGCGCTGCTGGGTACACAGTTGCTCATGCAATTGCTTGATTTGTACCTGGCTGAACCCTGTGCCGACCCGGCCGGCATACACCAGCCCCGTTGCTCCGTTGACGGCCAGCAGCAGCGCGCCGAAACCGCTGCGCTTGCCTTGGGGGCGGGTGAATCCGACGATGACGAAGGCCTGGCGCAACCGGCACTTGAGCTTTACCCAGTCGGCGCTTCGGCGGGACATATAAGGGCTGCCCAGGCGCTTGCCGACCACGCTGTCCAGTGAGAGCGCGATGGCGCTTTCGAACATGTCGTGCTGGCTGGCGGAAAACCACTCGGAAAAGCGCAGGCGCTTGCTGGCGTTGTTGCCGAGGGCTTTTTTCAGTGCGGCACGGCGTTCTTCCACTGGCGCCTGGCGCAGGTCGACGCCATTGAGAAAGGGCGCGTCGAACAGGAAATACACCATGTCAACGGTGCGGCTGATTTCGAAGGCCTCGCGCAGGGCGGCGAAATCGCTGTGGCCGGTTTCATCGAGCAGGACCAGTTCGCCATCCAGCCAACTGTCCCCCAGGTCCAACCCGGCCAGGGCGTCGGCATGCAGTTTCAGCCGATCGGTCCAGTCTTGGTGATTGCGGTTGTACAGCCGCACTTCACCTTGTTCGATGCGGGTCAGCAGGCGATATCCGTGGAACTGGACTTCGTAGCGCCATTCACCGGTGGGTGGCTCCTCCACGGGCGTGGCTAACTGCGGCGACAGGCGCTCGGGCAAGCGGGTGCCCGGAGCTGTCTTGCCCCCTCGGCCAGGGTCGCGGGGCGTCGTGGCGTCCGACTCGGCATTGGACAAACGAGCAGATTCACTCTCGGCGTTGGCCATGACAGATTCCCTTGTATTGCACACGCCAGGGTTTTAGCCCCGGGAGGCCTTGGTGGCTTTTTTGGCAGGAGCGGATTTGCCGGTTTTCGCAGATTTTGCCGGGGGCTTCCCGGCGGATTTGTCGCTGGCCTTGCCCTTACCGCCCAGGCTGCGCTTGAGCAACTCGGTCAGGTCGATGACATCGGCGGTCTTGCGTTGTTCTTCGCCCGGATCGGTCTCCACGGCTTCGAGGCGGCCTTCGTTGGCCTTTTTCTCCACCAGTTCCATGATCTTGTCTGCAAAACTGTCCCGGTATTCTTGCGGCTCCCAGTCAGCACTCATGTCCTCCACAAGGCGCTTGGCCATTTCCAGCTCGCCCTTGGCCAGGGTCGGGTTCGTGACCTCGTCGCCCAGTTCCAGGACATCCAGCTCGCGCACCTCCGCGGGCCAGCGCAGCATCACCAGCACCAGGGCCGATTCAAGGGGCATGAGGGCGGCCAGGTGCTGGCGGGTATGCAGCACGACGTAGGCCAGGGCCACCTTGTTGGTCTTGACCAGGGTTTCGCGCAACAGGGCGTAGACTTTGCCGCCACGTTTGTCGGGGGCGAGAAAGTAGGGCGTGTCGATGTTTTGCAGGGGGATCTTCTCGCTGCCGACAAAAGAAAAGATATCGATGGTCTGGGTGGACTTGGGGTGAGCGGAGCGGATTTCCTCTTCGCTGAGCAGCACGTACTGGCCTTTCTGGTACTGCACGCCCTTGACAATGTTTTCCTTGGTCACTTCCTTGCCCGTCGCCTTGTTGACCCGCTTGTAGCCCACCGGATCCATGCTGCGTTTGTCCAGCCAGTCAAAATCCACACCCTGTGAAGAGGTGGCCGACACCAGCGCGACGGGGATGTGGACCAGCCCGAAACTGATTGCGCCTTTCCAGATTGCCCGAGCCATGGTGGTGTTTTCCTTGCCGGTGGATGTCTCTCTGGTGACCTTCGCGCCTCGGGAAAAGTTTCCACTGTGGTGGGGGCGAGCCTGCTCCCACCTGCGTTCGGAGACGCTTCGTTACATCTTCACCGGGATATTTCGCTTAACAAGGGCGAACCTGCGGCGTAGCGTGCTTTCGATATGCCTGAACCCAAGAGGTGTCCCAATGAACAGGCTGATGCTCGTCATCATGACGCTATTACTGACTGCCGCTGCCCAGGCCGCCACGCCCAGCGCAGGCCCAACGGTCCTGGCCCAGAACCTGCCGGGCAACAACAATCCCTATAACAGCCCGACGCGCCGGGCCAATCCCAACAGCATGCAGGGCACCCGACCCAACGTGCCGACGATTCATAACAACCCGACAGTGCCAGTACCACGGCCACCGACCCTGGAAAATGGCGGCATCGGCAATGGCTACCCCCGTTCCGGCCAGCCGTCGGGTTCGCCGCGACCGACCATCGAGTCTCCTGCGCCACCGCGCAACAGCCAGAATGGCAATCGCTAGGCACTGGCGCCCGCTGTTCTCTTTCAACACCGCAGAAGGAAATGTGCATGTTGCGTAAAACACTCCTGGCCGCATTCTGCGCCAGCGCTGTCCTGACCCTCGCCACCCCGGCCAGTGCCGCGCCAACCCAGTCATTCAAGAGCGAGGAGGGCACGCTGGAAGTGACCACCGTGGTCAAGGGGCTGGAGCACCCTTGGTCCGTTGCGTTCCTGCCGGGCCAACAGGGCATGCTGGTGACGGAGCGAGGGGGCAACCTGCGCGTGGTCAGCCCCGACGGCCAGTTGTCCGCGCCCTTGAGCGGCGTGCCCGAAGTGTGGGCCAAGGGCCAGGGCGGCCTGCTGGACGTGGTGCTGTCGCCGGACTTCAAGCAGGATCGCACCGTCTACCTGTCCTATGCCGAGGTGGGTGCAGACGGCAAGGCCGGCACCGCCGTGGGGCGCGGGCAACTGGCTGAAGACCTCAAGAGCCTGAAGAACTTCGACGTGGTCTTCCGCCAGCAACCCAAACTGTCCACGGGCAACCACTTCGGCTCGCGACTGGTCTTCGACCGCGACGGCTATCTGTTCATTACCCTGGGGGAAAACAACGACCGGCCCACCGCCCAGGACCTGGACAAACTGCAAGGCAAGGTCGTGCGCATCTACCCCGACGGCAAGGTGCCCGACGATAACCCTTTCGTCGGCCAGAAAGGCGTGCGTCCCGAGATCTGGTCCTACGGCATGCGCAACCCCCAGGGCGCTGCCCTCAATCCTTGGAGTGGCACCCTCTGGGAGAACGAACACGGGCCCCGGGGCGGCGATGAATTGAACATCATCGAGCGCGGCAAGAACTACGGCTGGCCACTGGCGACCCACGGCATCAACTACTCCGGCGCCCCGATTCCCGAGGCCCAGGGCAAGACCGTCGAAGGCGCCCTTGACCCTCACCACGTCTGGCAGGTCTCACCGGGACTCAGCGGCATGGCGTTCTACGACCAGGGCCGCTTCAAGGCCTGGCAACATAATGTGTTCATCGGCGCCTTGGTGCCGGGGGAACTGATCCGCCTGCAATTGCAAGGCGACAAGGTCGTCCATGAAGAGCGCCTGTTGGGCGAGCTCAAGGCGCGAATCCGTGATGTTCGCCAGGGGCCGGATGGGTATCTCTATGTGTTGACGGATGAGGACGACGGAGCGTTGTACAAAGTCGGCCTCAAATAACTGAAGAAACTGTGGGAGCGAGCTTGCTCGCGATTGCTATGGATCAGTTGACATTGATGCTGACTGATACTCCGCTATCGCGAGCTAGCTCGCTCCCACAGGTGATGCTGTTCACTTGAGGTCATTGCGGCGAATGTCGGCGGGCACTTGATATTGCCCATTGACTTGCCGCCAACGCACCGCTAATTTCCAGGCATGAACTCAACCGTATTGCGCAGCCAGCCAAGCATTATTACCGCCATTCCTTATTTGGCGGGCTAGCTGACGGCTGCACCGAACCCGCCCTCGAGGCGGGTTTTTTCTTTCTGTCTCCTGGGCTCCGAGCGAACCAGGAGATCGTCATGACCATGACCGCTGCCCACACCGAGCAAACCCTGCTTGAGCACTATGTAAAGAAAATCCTCGCCGCGCCGGTCTACGAACTGGCCGTGCGCACGCCACTGCAAGCGGCGCCTGCACTGTCCGAGGCCCTGGGCAACCGGATCCTGCTCAAGCGCGAAGACCTGCAACCGACTTTTTCCTTCAAGATCCGCGGTGCCTACAACAAGCTCGTACACCTGACCCCGGAGCAGAGGGCCCGGGGCGTCATCACCGCGTCAGCCGGCAATCACGCCCAGGGCGTCGCGCTGGCGGCACGGGAGCTGGGTATTTCGGCCCGCATCGTCATGCCCGTGACCACCCCGCAACTGAAAGTGCTGGGCGTGCGCAACCGCGGTGCCGAGGCGCTGCTGCACGGCGACAGCTTTCCGTTTGCCCTGGCCCATGCGCTGGAGTTGGCCGAGCAGACCGGGCGGGAATTCGTCTCGCCTTTCGACGACCCGGACGTGATTGCCGGGCAAGGCACCGTCGCCATGGAAATCCTGCGCCAGCATCCTGGTCGGCTGGACGCGATTTTCGTTCCGGTCGGAGGCGGGGGGCTGATCGCCGGGATCGCGGCCTACGTCAAATACCTGCGCCCGGAAGTTCGCATCATTGGCGTCGAGTCGCAGCATTCTGCCTGTCTCCAGGCTGCGCTGGCCGCCGGGGAACGGGTGACCTTGCCCGAGGTGGGAACCTTCGCCGACGGCGTGGCCGTGGCGCAGATCGGCGCCCATGGCCTGGATATCTGCCGTTTCTGTGTCGATGAGGTGATGACCGTGAGCAACGACCAACTGTGCGCCGCGATCAAGGACATCTATGACGACACCCGATCAATTACAGAACCGTCAGGGGCCTTGGCGGTGGCGGGCATCAAGCAATACGTGGCGCACACGGGCGCGCGAGGCGAGACCTTGGTAGCGATCGATTCGGGTGCCAACATCAACTTCGACAGTTTGCGCCACGTGGCGGAGCGGGCGGCGGTGGGAGCTCTTTGAGTTTTTTACGCTACGTCACACTTTTTTCATACCAGGCGACGGATGCCCACTTTCTCCTTCGAAATAGGGGCTAATCTAGGTTGCGAACAGGATAAAAGTGATTGCAGTTTGCATGGAAAAAACAACCTTTCCTTGCACTTTGCACGAGCCCTCTGGCGCGGGACGAAGCTAAACGCTTGATTCATATCAATCTGGAAGGTCGTCAATACAGGCATATTTTTTGCGGGATGGTTCAGGAGTTCGCTTGACGAACTTGTTAACTGAAAATGCCAAGAAAGAGAACGGCACGGTATTCATAGTCCCAGTCCGCAGGGAAGAAAACGGACGAAGGTACCGCCGTCGTGAACATAAATTGGCCGCCTCAACAGGAGAGAGTCGCCATGTTTTTATCTGCCCTCGAAATGCGAAACATCATTGAAAGCAGCTTGCTGCCCAAGCGCTCGCAATGCACGTTGTCACCTGAGCTGACGATGACGATCAAGATCTTCGATGACCACAGGACCGACCATGTGGCCTTGCTCAAAACGAACATCGATGCCAGGAAACTCACCGGGTGCCGAGCCATCAACGACCTGATTGCCGAGTTGCGTACGGAGCTTGACCACAATCCTGCCGCAGGCAATCACTTTCATCAGCAACACCATCGAATGACCGGGCGCTGATTACGGCCTTGTCATTTTCCCTCTGACGCTCGGGTCCGGTGATGTCCGAACCCGGCGTCCAGCTTTTCAGTTGTAGCGCGCAAGTCAGGCCAGTTGCTGCCGATAGGGCAGGTCCGGCCCGGTTTTGCCGCACGTCAGTGCTGCGGCGCGAATGGCGAACTCAAGCATGGCGCTGACCTGCTCGCGGGTCAGTGTCTGCAGGCCCTCGATCGAATCCAATTGTTGTTCAGTCAGCCAGGCAATCAGGGCGGCCTGGAAGGTGTCGCCTGCACCCACGGTGTCGGCGATCTTCACCGGGCATGCTGGCAGCGACCATGTGCCGTGCTGGCGACTGAAGACGGTCGCCCCCTGGCCGCCACGGGTCAGGAAGACCACTTGGCAACGGTGCTTCAGCCAGCCTTCGATGACCGCCTGGGGCTCGATCCCTGGGTAGAGCAGGCCCAGATCCTCGTCACTGACCTTGATCAGGTCGGCATATTGCACCAGTGTCGCAATCCGCGAACGCCACAGTTCGATGTCCGGCTGCGGGTTGAGCCGCACGTTCGGGTCGAGACTGATCAGGCGCCTGCCGCTTTCCCGTTGCACCAGGGCCAGGAGCGTGTCGGCAACGGGCTGGACCACCAGCGAGAACGAGCCGACATGCAAGCCACGCACTTCAGGGCCCAGCTCCGGTAGATGGTCCAGGCTCAGTTGCCGGTCGGCACACCCTTCGCCGCGAAAGCTGTAGTGGGGCGAACCATTGGCGCCTACGGCAACCATCGCCAGGGTGGTCGGCGCGTCGAAGTCCAGCAGGTATCGGGTGCTGACACCTTCGTTGAGCAGCACCTGCTGCAAGCGACGGCCCAGGTAGTCGGTGGACAATCCGCTAAACAGCGCCGATTCAATACCCAGGCGGCGCAACCCCACCGCCACGTTGAATGGCGAGCCACCGGCAATCGCCTTGTAGTTCACCTGCGAGGCCGGGCCATCCGCCTCGGCTTCACTGAAAAAATCAAACAGCGCTTCACCACACACCAGATACATAGTTGCCCGCTCTCAAAGGGTTGCGACGTGTTGTCGATAACGTTCATAGGCCTGCTGGGACGCCGTGACATGGGCGGTGACTGGCCGGGTTTCGCTGGCCGGGTCGAGCTTGACGCAGCGCTCGCACAGTTCGGCGAGGCTGTCTTGCGCGCCTGAATGGCACCACGCCGCCTGGATCGCCGCACCCAACGCAGCCGCTTCGCTTTGTTCAGTGCAAATGACTGTGGTGTCCATGATATCGGCGACGATCTGCCGCCATACCGGGCTCTTCGAGCCGCCACCGATCAGGCGAATGCTCTGGGCCTTGAGCCCGTTGGCCCGCAACAGGTCCAGGCCATAGCGCAAACCGAAGGTCGTGCCTTCGACCACGGCGCGGCACAGGTTGGCCCGGGTCAGGTTGGTGGTGGTCAGGCCCAGCAGGCTAGCGGTGGCATGGGGCAGGGCAGGCACCCGCTCGCCGTTGAGGAACGGCAGCATGCAGACCCCCTCGGCGCCAATCGGGGCCTGGACGACCAGGGCGTTGAAGGCGTCGATGTCCAGGTCCAGCAGCTCGCGAATCGCCCCGGTGGCGTTGGTCAGGTTCATGGTGCAAATCAATGGCAGCCAGCCACCGTTGGATGAGCAGAACGTCGCCACTGACGGTTGCGGACTGACCGCAGGTTCGGCGGCATAGGCATAGACCGTGCCGGAGGAACCGAGACTCATGGTGATCACGCCGGGCTGGATGTTGCCGGTGCCGATGGCGCCCATCATGTTGTCGCCGCCACCGCTGGCCACCACCGCGTCGGGGTTGATGCCCAGGTGCGCGGCAATGGCCGGCAGGATGCGTCCGACGGGCTGGTGGGCCTCGATCAACTCCGGCAGCGCCGCTTGCAAGCGTGCGCTGGGGTCGATGTGTTGCAGCAACTGCACGTCCCATTGGCGGGTGCGCACGTTGAAATAGCCGGTCCCCGAGGCATCGCCATATTCGCTGCAATGGCGGCCGGTGAGCCAGTAGTTGAGGAAGTCGTGGGGCAGCAGGACGCTGGCGATGCGTTCGAATACCTGGGGATGCTGTTCCCGCGTCCAGAGCAGTTTGGAGACCGTGTAGCCCGGCGCGATCACTACGCCGAGGCGTTCGAGGCTGCCGTCTTCTCCGCCCAGGTACGCCAGGAGCCGATCGTTTTCCGGCGTCGTCTCGGTGTCGCACCACAGCTTGGCCGGGCGCAGGACCTGGCCCTGGTCGTCAAGCAGCACCAAGCCGTGTTGCTGGCCGGACACGCCGATACCGAGGATCGCCTGGCCATCGACCCCGGCGGCGGCCAAGGCCTGATGCGTCGCCTGGGTGAATGCATCGAGCCATTGTTGGGTGTCTTGTTCACGACGCCCGTTGGCCCCGCTGATCATGCTGTGGGCGGCCGCGCCCTGGCCGAGTACCTGGCCGCTGATCGTATCCAGGATCAACGCCTTGGTGCCTTGGGTGCCGCAGTCGATGCCCAGGAACAGTTGTTGGTTTGCCATAGAAATCCTTGGTCGTCAGATCAATATCCGCAGGGAATAACCGCTCGATCAGCAAACACCCGTGGCGAGGGAGCAAGCTCCCTCGCCACAAAAGCAGACCGTTAGTCTGCGTCAGCCAATACCCGCTCAAGTGTTCGTGTTACCCCGTGCTCGCGCAAGCTGTTGCAGCACCATTCGAATGCTGCCACGAACTCCGGCGAGCGGGGGATCGCCGTGCCAAAGATTTCTTCGACTTCCAACATCCGCTGGGTCACCAGCGCATCGTCAGCCACCAATGCCTGGCAGAACGCTGCCCGCGGGTCCGGGATCGAATACGTCACGCCATTCTCGTCCACGCCCTTCAGGTACACGGCCCAGGCGGCCACGACCAGTGCCGCACGGCGGGTTTCGCCGCCGTCGGCAATCAAGCGGTTGATGGTCGGGACGGTGAATTTTGGAAACTTCGACGAGCCGTCCGAACAGACCCGCTCCAACTGGTCGGCAATCGCCTGGTTGGAAAAGCGTTCCACCAGGGTGTTCTTGTAGTCGGTCAGGTCGATGCCTGGTACCGGTGCCAGTTGCGGTGTCACGTCCAGGTCCATGTAGGCGCGTATGTAACGCACGAACAACGGGTCGTTCATGGTTTCGTGGACGAAGCGATAACCCTTGAGAAAGCCCAGGTAGGTCAACGCCAGGTGGCTGCCGTTGAGCAACTTGATTTTCATCTCCTCATAAGGAGAAACGTCATCGGTGAACTGTACGCCGACCTTTTCCCAGGCCGGGCGACCGCTGACGAACTTGTCTTCCAGCACCCATTGCACGAACGGTTCGCAGACCACCGGCCAAGCGTCGTCGATGCCATGTTCGTCATGCAGTTGCAGGCGATGGGTCACGCTGGTCATGGGCGTGATGCGATCGACCATGGCGTTGGGGAAGCTGACGTTGCGGTCGATCCACTGCCCCAGCTCCGCGTCGCGCAATGCGGCGAAGGCCAGCAATGCCTTGCGGGTCACGGCGCCGTTGTGGGGCAGGTTATCGCAAGACATCAACGTGAACGCCGGGATACCAGCGGCGCGACGCTTGGCCAGGGCGGCGCAGAGGAAGCCGAAGACGGTTTTCGGTGCCTCGGGATGGTTCAGGTCGTGCTGGATCTGCGGCAGGTGGGCCATGAATTCGCCATTGCTGTCGTCGATGCAATAGCCACCTTCGGTAATGGTCAGCGAAACGATGCGGATCTGCGGATCGGCCAGCTTGTCGATCAGCGCCTGGGCGCCGTCTTCGGCCAGCAACATGTCATTGATCGCGCCAATCACCCGGACTTCGGTGTCATCGGTGTCGCCCAGTTCGTACAGGGTGAACAGGTAATCCTGGCTGGCCAAGTCATCCCGGGCACGGCGATCCTCGGCCCGCAGGCCCACGCCGCAGATGGCCCAGTCCAGGTCGACACCGGTGTTCATCAGCGCATCGGTGTAGTAGGCCTGGTGAGCCCTATGGAAACCGCCTACGCCGATATGGGCGATGCCCTGGCGGATGTCGCCCAACGGATAGGCGGGCAGGGCTACGTCAGGGTTGAGGTTGTGCAGGTTTTGTCGGTTGAGTTTCATCGCAAGTCTCGGTAATCAGGCGGCGGCGCGCAGCGCGCGGCTTACCGCTACGCCCTCGGCATCGAATAAATGGCAGTGTTCGGCGTCCAGGTGCAGGTTCAGTTGCTCGCCGAAACGGCTCGCCAGGTCGCCGCGAACCCGCATGGTCAAGGCTTCGCCGGACGTCGTGACGACATGGCAGAAGGTGTCGCTGCCCAGCCGCTCGCTGACGTCGGCGGTGACTTGCAATGTGCAGTCGCCCGGTTGCGCCAGGTTCAGGTGTTCCGGACGAATCCCCAGGGTCACCGCGCCGCCGACGCTCAGGTTGGCACCGCTGCGCGGCAGGTTGATGCGCGTGCCGGCGTCCAGCAGCACCTCGCAGCCCTGGCTGTCCAGGGCGGTGACCTTGCCTTTGAGGAAGCCCATTTTCGGTGTGCCGAGGAACCCGGCGACAAACAGGTTGGCCGGCTGGTGATACAGCTCCAGCGGCGAGCCGACCTGTTCGATGCGCCCGCCATTGAGCACCACCACCTTGTCGGCCAGGGTCATGGCTTCGACCTGGTCGTGAGTCACGTAGATCATGGTCGCCTGCAGTTCCTTGTGCAGGCGTGCCAGTTCCAGGCGCATCTGCACTCGCAGGGCGGCGTCGAGGTTGGACAGCGGTTCGTCGAACAGGAAGATTTTCGGGTTGCGCACGATGGCCCGACCGATCGCCACGCGCTGGCGCTGGCCGCCGGACAGTTGCTTGGGCTTGCGCTCGAGCATCGGGCCCAGCTCAAGGATGCGCGCCGCTTCGTTGACCTTCTTCTCGACTTCGGCCTTGGGTACACCGGCCAGGTCGAGGGCGAAGGACATGTTCTTGCGTACGCTCATGTGCGGATACAAGGCGTAGGTCTGGAACACCATGGCCAGGTCGCGCTTGGCCGGGCTGACTTCGGTAATGTCCCGGCCATCCAGTTCGATGGTGCCGTCGCTGACCTCTTCCAGACCGGCGATCAGCCGCAGCAGTGTGGATTTGCCACAGCCCGACGGGCCGACGAAGACCACGAACTCGCGGTCGTTCACCTCAAGGTCGATGCCCTTGATGATGGAGAAGCCTTCGAAACCCTTTTGCAAATTCTTGATTTTCAGGTTGGCCATGATGATGGGCCTCCACTTCTGATAATGGTGTAGGGCGCGTTACTTCACCGCGCCGAAGGACAAACCGCGCACCAGCTGTTTCTGGCTGATCCAGCCAAAGATCAGGATCGGCGCGCAGGCCAGGGTCGAGACGGCCGACAATTTGGCCCAGAACAAACCTTCCGGGCTGGAGTAGGAAGCGATCAGCGCCGTCAGGGGCGCGGCCTTGGAGGAGGTGAGGTTCAGCGACCAGAACGCCTCGTTCCAGCAAAGGATCAGCGACAGCAGCACGGTGGACGCCAGGCCGCCCTTGGCAATCGGCAGCAGTACACGGACCATTTCCTGCCAGAGCGTGGCGCCATCCAGGCGCGCGGCCTCGAGGATGTCGCGAGGAATGTCCTTGAAGTAGGTGTAAATCATCCAGACCACGATGGGCAGGTTGATCAGCGTGTAGATGATGATCAGCGCAATACGCGTGTCCAGCAGGCCAAATTGCTTGGCCAGCAGGTAGATCGGCATCAGCACGCCCACCGGTGGCAGCATTTTGGTGGAGAGCATCCACAACAACGTGCCTTTGGTGCGCTGGGTTTCATAGAACGCCATGGAATAGGCTGCCGGTACCGCGATCAGCAGGCAAAGGGCGGTGGCGCTGAAGGAAATCACCACGGAGTTCCAGGCGAAGCTGAAGTAATTGCTGCGCTCGTTGATGTGCAGGTAGTTTTCCAGGGTCGGCGTGAAGATGAACTGCGGCGGCGTGGCGAACGCATCGATTTCGGTCTTGAAGCTGGTCAGCACCATCCAGAAGATCGGAAAGAAGATCAGGATCGCGATGGCCCAGGCCAGCGTGCCCAGCAGCAGGCTTTGCAGGCGACGGGATTGTTGAAGAGTCATGGCGACGGCCTCAATGCTTGTCGGTGAGGTTTTTACCGATCATCCGGACGAGGATGATGGCGGCGATGTTGGCAATGACTACGGCAATCAAGCCACCGGCCGAAGCCATGCCGACGTCGAACTGCACCAGCGCCTGGTTGTAGATCAGGTAGGCAAGGTTGGTGGAGGCATAGCCGGGGCCACCGTTGGTGGTGGTGAAGATCTCGGCGAACACCGACAGCAGGAAGATGGTTTCGATCATCAGCACCACGGCAATCGGGCGGGCCAGGTGCGGCAGGGTCAGGTGCCAGAAGATCGCGATCGGGCCGGCACCGTCCAGGCGGGCGGCTTCTTTCTGTTCCTGGTCCAGTGACTGCATGGCGGTCATCAGGATCAGAATCGCAAAGGGCAGCCATTGCCAGCTCACGATGATGATGATCGACAGCAACGGGTAATGGGCCAGCCAGTCCACCGGCTGGGCGCCGAACAGTTTCCACACCGAGGCGAGGATGCCCGAGACCGGGTGGAAGATCAGGTTCTTCCAGATCAGCGCACCGACGGTGGGCATGATGAAGAACGGCGAGATCAGCAGCACGCGGACGATGCCGCGACCGAAAAACTCACTGGCCTCCAGCAGCGCGCTGATCAATACCCCGAGGACGATACTGATCAACAGCACGCTGCCCACCAGCAACAAAGTATTGGTGGCGCCGGGCATGAAACCCGAGTCGGTCAGGAAATAGGTGAAGTTCTCCAGCCCGACGAATTCGTTTTCGCCGGGGTAGAGCAGGTTGTAGCGGATCATCGAGAAGTAGACGGTCATGCCCAGCGGCACGATCATCCACAGCAGCAACAAGGCCACCGAAGGGCTGACCAGGAACCAGCCGGGGTTGGCCAGGCGGATCTTGCGCGCCGGCGGCGGGGCAATCTCGATGGGGGCTTTGGCGGTTGTAGTTGAGCTATTCATGGCATTGAACCGATTTTTGCGGGCCTATGAAGATCCACTGTGGGAGCGAGCTTGCTCGCGATGGCGTCGTGTCAGTCACTCGTGATATTGGCCGGGGAGCCCTCATCGCGAGCAAGCTCGCTCCCACAGGTATCGGGAGCGGGCCTCAATGAGCTGACTACTTGGGATACCCAGCGCGTTTCATCTCGCGTTCGGTGGTGGACTGCGCGGCGGTCAACGCCTGGTCCACGGTCTGCTGGCCGGTCAGCGCCCCCGAAAAGAACTTGCCCACCTGGGTGCCGATGGCCTGGAATTCGGGAATGGTCACCAACTGGATGCCGATGTAGGGCACAGGCTTGAGGGTTGGCGCTTTCGGATCGGCGACTTTCAACGATTCCAGGGTCACCTTGGCAAACGGCGCGGCCTTCATGTACTCGTCGCTGTAGGTCGAGGTGCGGGTGCCTGGCGGTACGTTGGCAATGCCGTCGGTCTTGGCGACCAATTGGCTGTACTCCTTGGACGTCGCCCAAGTGGTAAAGACCGTGGCGGCTTCCTTGGCTTTGGAACTGGTCGGGATGGCCAGTGACCAGGAGTACATCCACGAGGTGCCTTTGTCGGTTTTTTCGTGGGGGGCGAAGGTGAATCCAACGTGATCGGACACCTTGCTCTGGGTCTTGTCGGTGACGAACGAGCCGGCGACGCTGGCATCCACCCAGATTGCGCATTTGCCGCTGTTGAACAGCGCCAGGTTTTCGTTGAAACCGTTGCTGGAGGCGCCCGGCGGGCCGGATTTCTTCATGTTGTCGACATAGAAGTTGAGTGCGTCTTTCCACTCGGGGCCATTGAATTGCGGCTGCCACTTCTCATCGAACCAGCGCGCGCCATAACCGTTGGCCAGGGTGGTGATGAGCGCCATGTTCTCGCCCCAACCGGCCTTGCCCCGCAGGCACAGGCCATATTGCTCCTTGGATTTGTCGGTGAGTTTTTCCGCGAACTCACCGATCTGGGTCCAGGTCGGGTGTTCGGGCATGGTCAGCCCGGCGTTCTTGAACAGGTCCGTGCGGTAATAGGTGATCGAGCTTTCGGCGTAGAACGGCAGGGCGTACAGCGAGCCTTTGACCGACAAACCATCGCGCACGGAAGGGAAGACGTCGTCCAGGTCGTAGGAGGCCGGCAAATCCTTCATCGGCTCCAGCCAGCCCTTGGCGCCCCAGAGTGCTGCTTCGTACATGCCAATGGTCAGCACGTCGAACTGCCCGCCTTGGGTGGCGATGTCGGTGGTCAGGCGCTGGCGCAGGACGTTTTCTTCGAGCACCACCCAGTTGAGCTTGATGTCCGGGTGCTCGGCCTCGAAGGTTTTCGAGAGCTTTTGCATGCGGATCATGTCGCTGTTGTTGACGGTGGCAATGGTGAGGGTCTGTGCGCCGAAGCTGACGCTACTGAGGGTCATGCAGGTGGAGACAAGCAGAGCTTTTACCGAAGGTTTCATCGCGCACTCCTTTTCCGCGCCCGAAAGCTGCGGAAGGACAGTTATTGTTTTTGTGTCTTCCGGATGAAGGGAAGAATGTGCGCTGATTACAGCCTTCAATGGACGGTGTGACAAATCATCCGTCGCACTTGTACTGATACTTTTTTGCACTGGAGGGATTAATGCCTGCCACTTCAGGCCGAACAAAGGACCCGTGGCGAGGGAGCTTGCTCCCGCTGGGGCGCGCAGCGGCCCTCAACAATTCCCCTGACAACTCGGTGCGAAAGGCTGATCCAGGGGGCTGCTTCGCAGCCCAGCGGGAGCAAGCTCCCTCGCCACAGGGGATCTCTGTCGGGGCGAAAAGTCTCAGCCCTGGTTCTGCTCGGTCAACCGCTGCACCGCCAGCCGCCGGTAGTGGGAAGGCGTCATGCCCTTGAGCTGCTGGAAACGCCGGTTGAAATTGGAGATGTTGTTGAAGCCGGATTCAAAACACACGTCCGTTACCGGTTTGTCGCCGTCGGCCAGCAATTCGCAGGATTTGCTGATGCGCAGGCGATTGACGAATTCGATGAAGCAGCGGCCAGTGGCCTGTTTGAACACCCGGCTGAAGTAGGTGGGTTTCATGCCCAGGTGTTCGGCGACTTCTTCCAGGGGCAGCTCCCGGGCGTAATGGGCAAAGATGTAGTCCACCGCGCGGTTGGTGCGGTCGATGCTGTGTTCGTCCGCCGTTTGCGGGGCGGTCGCGCCGGACAGCAGTTGGTAGTCATCCGTGGCGGCCAGCAGCTCCATCAGGATGAAAAAGTGCCCCAGGCGGCTCATGCCCTGGGAATCGGCGATGCGCTGCATCAGGCTCATGGCCTGGCGGATGGTGCGCTTGCAACGGAACTCGATGCCGTATTGGGCGCGTTCGAGCAGCGGTGCGACCGTCTTGAGTTCGGCGAATACCTGGTGGCCGCTTTCGAACAACTCGTCGGTGAAGTTCACCAACATGTCGCGCTTGGGCACCACTTCGTCCTCGGCCACCTGGCTGATCCAGTTGTGGGGCAGGTTGGGCCCGGTGAGAAACAGCGACTGGGGGTAGAAGTTGCCAATGTAGTCGCCAATGAACACCTTGCCGGAACTGGCAACGATCAAGTGCAGCTCGTATTCCTTGTGGAAATGCCAGCGCACCAGCGGGCAGGGAAAGCCGTGCTGGCGGTAGATGATGGACAGCCCGTTATGGTCGTCCATCAGCTCATAGGAGGGGTCGGTGACTCTGGCTGTTCGGGTCATGGGCCTGGCACTTTTATTGTTATCGCCACTGGATAATGCCCCCTTCGCCAGGCAGGTGCCACCTTGGCGTCTAACCGTTGCGGTTTTTTTCTTCGATCCACTGGGACATGTATTGGGTGCTTTTGTGCTGGTGGTGACGCAGCATACTGCCGGTGAAATTGTCCCGGCGTCGTTGTGCCAGGTCTGCCCGGCAAGCGTTGATGCTGTCGATCAGCGCCGGTCCATGCACCTGTTGCCGGTAGCGGCTCGCCAGCAGCGCCAGGCCGGCGTGCTGGGCCTGGGCCCAGCGCGCCTGGTCGCTATACAACTGCACCGCCGCGCTGGCGATGCCTTCGGCACTCCGGGCAATCGACCCGGGCCAGGGCATGTCGCCGTGCATGGCTTCGGCTCCCACGGGCGTGGTGACGTTGGGGGTACCGCAGAGCATGGCGTCGATCAGCTTGCCCTTGATCCCGGCGCCGAAACGCAACGGCGCCAGGCAGATGCGTGCCGCCGACATGACCTGCAAGGCGTCCTCGGCCCAGTTCATGATGTGAAAACCCTGGGCCGGATTGTGCAATGCAGCGGCCTTGGGCGGGGTATAGGCGCCGTACAGGTGCAGTTGTGCGCCAGGCAATTGCTGGCGGATCAGCGGCCAGATGGCGTTTTTCATCCAGAGCACGGCGTCCCAGTTCGGCGCGTGGCGAAAGTTGCCGATGCTCAGGAAATGCGCCCGGTCCTCGAACGGTACCGACGGTTCACTGGGCAGGTCCAGCATCAACGGGCACCAGTGCAGCAGGTTGCGGGGCAGCTTGAAGTGCTCCACCAGCAGTTCGATTTCAACCTCGGACACCATCAGGTTGAGGTCGCAGCGGTACAGGGCGGCGATTTCCCGCTTGGCCAGGTCGGTGTCGGCCATTCGTTGGAATTCCTCGCCCAGGGCCGGGGCGAAGAGGTCGCTGAAGTCCTCGCTCGCCTCATCGCGCTTCAGGCGCTCTTTCAGGCGTTGATGCCGGGCGTGACGCAGGCTTTGCAGATCGGAGGTCTCCAGCACCCGCAGGGCGCCGGGGCAGTGCTTTTCGACACGCCAGCCGAACTGTTCTTCCATCATGAACTGGTCGAACAGCACGATGTCCGGCGCAAGTGTCTGGATGAACGCGTCGAAGCTGCTGCTATTGAGTTCGATGGGCACTTCGCGGATACCCAGCGCGGCCAGGTCGGCGCGCTGCTCGCCCGGGCCGGCCGGGCTGCTGAAGGTGATGTCCCAGCCTTGGCCGAGGAAGGTGTCAAGGATCTGCATGACGTGCCCACTGGCCGCCGATGAGCGCGGCTCGGGCCAGACATAGCCGATAACCAGGACTTTGGTGGCAGTCATGAGCAAGGGGGTCCTCGGAGCGAATCAGGCGCCATCGGCGCGCGGGGCGCCGATAGTGACCAAGAATGCGATCCGGCTCAAGCAAGAATGCTTTTGACCTTGTCCCGCAATTGATCGATGGAGAAGGGTTTGCCGATCACCGACATGCCTTCAGGCACGTCGATGCTTTCGGCATATCCGCTGGCAAACAGCACCGGCAGTTGTGGCCGCTCGAGTCGAGCCTGCTTGGCCAATTCGCGTCCGTCCATTACCGGCAGGCCGACGTCGGTCATCATCAAGGCGATGTCCTGTTGGTGGTCACGCAAAAAACTCAGCGCCTGCTCACAGCCGTCCGCCTCCAGCACCTGGTACTCCAGTTCCTCCAGCACGTCGACGATCAACATCCGCACAATGTCATCGTCTTCGACTACCAGGATGGTGGGCTGGGTGGCGGCAGGGGTGGTGGGCATAGTCGACATTCTCGAAAGATGGGAGCGGGAGGGGCACGGAAAAAAAAGGTCTCATTCATGAGTAAGTGCCAAGGCGGCACAAGTTCCCTGGGTTGTACAAGAAAGGATCTATAGTACAAGAGCTGACAAGGATAGTCGCTTCCCTGCTATAAGACGGATTGTCGTGGGATTTGCCTCCTTGACTTGTCAGAAAATGTGGATCCAGGCGCGGTTTTTCGGGCAAACTCCACCGATTTCAACTGTCCACCAAGGCCCCTTTCCATGACTCCTTCGTCTTCGGTCGACGAGCAAAGTTTTCGCAAGCTCCTGAGCCGCAATATCAGCCTGCCGTTGGGCATCGGCGCCCTCAGCGCGGTATTTTTCGTCATCCTTATCACGTACCTGCTGTCGGTGATCCAATGGGTCGGCCATACCGACAGGGTGATCAATAACGCCAACGAAGCGCTCAAGCTGAGCGTGGACTTGGAAACCGGTATGCGCGGCTACCTGTTGAGTGGTGACGAGCACTTCCTCGACCCCTATGAAGTGGCCAAGCCGCGGATTGCCGTGGCGTTGGACACATTGCTGGAATTGACAGCCGATAACCCCGTCCAGACCGACCGCCTGCACAAGATCCAGGCACTCCAGACGGAGTGGGCCAATTACGCCCAAAGCATGATCGACCTGCAACGCACCAGCGGCGATTACCGGGGCGCGGTGAAGGCCGGGCGCGGCAAGCGCCTGACCGACGAAATTCGCCAGTCCTTCGAAGAAGTCGTCGAGACCGAGCAACAATTGCGTGCGGCCCGCAATCAGGATGTGCGCACCACGACCGTCTGGAGCATTGCCCTTTACCTGTTGTTTGTCGCAGCGGTCAGCGGGCTGCTGGCCTACGTCGGTCGCCGGGATCTGTTGAGCCTGTCCGAAAGCTACAGCGCCAGCCTGAAAGTCCAGCAACGCAGCGCTTTGCACCTGGAGAAGCAGGCCTGGCTGCGTAACGGCCAGACGCAACTGGCCGAGCAGGTCCTGGGGCAACTGTCGCTGAACCTGTTGGGTCGCAACATCCTGCAGTTCTGTGCGAAGTACCTGGGCGTCGCTGTCGCTGCGCTGTATGCGCGGGAAGAAAATGGTGTCCTCAGGCGCGTCGCCACCTACGGGCTGTCCCGGGAGGATGAAGAACAACAGCAGGTGATCATCGCCGGCGAAGGTATTGCTGGCCAGGCCGTGCAGCAGGGGCGTCTTATTCGTCTGGACGACGTACCGGACGATTATCTGAAAGTCAGCTCCGGGCTGGGGCAAGGCCTGCCCAACAGCGTGCTGGTGGTGCCCACCAGTGACGATGACCGGATCAACGGTGTCATCGAACTGGGTTTCCTGCGGCCATTGACCGAGCGTGACGTCGAGCTGCTGGAACTGATCGCCGGCAATATCGGCACCTCCATCGAAGCCGCCCGTTATCGCCAGCGCCTGCAGGAAGTCCTGGCCGAAACCCAGCAGTTGAACGAAGAGCTGCAAGTCCAGCAGGAAGAGCTCAAGACCGCCAACGAAGAGTTGGAAGAACAGTCGCGCATCCTCAAGGAGTCCCAGGCCCACCTGGAAGCCCAGCAACAGGAACTGGAGCAGACCAACGAGCAATTGGCCGAGCAGCGCGACGCCATGGACCAGAAGAACAGCGAATTGAACCTGGCCCAGATCCAGTTGCAGGAGCGCGCCGAAGAGCTGCAGCGCTCGAGCAAGTACAAGTCCGAGTTCCTGGCCAATATGTCCCACGAGTTGCGCACGCCGCTCAACAGCTCGCTGATCCTGTCCAAGCTGCTGGCGGAGAACCCGCAGCACAACCTCAGCGAGGAACAGGTCAAGTTTGCCGAGTCGATCTACTCCGCCGGCAACGACCTGCTGAACCTGATCAACGACATCCTCGACATCTCCAAAGTCGAGGCCGGAAAGCTGGAAGTGCGTCCGGAAAACACCAGTGTGCAGCGTCTGGTGGAAGGGCTGCAGGATATGTTCAAGCCGTTGGCGGCGGACAAGGGCCTGAATTTCGAGGTCCAGGTGCTGCCCGATGCGCCGGCGATGCTCTATACCGATCGCCAGCGCCTGGAGCAGGTGATCAAGAACCTGCTGTCCAACGCCGTGAAATTCACCGAGCAAGGTTCCGTCAGCCTGTCCGTGGCCGGTCAGCCAGGCTCGGGCATCGCGTTCATGGTGCGGGACTCCGGGATCGGCATCGCCGCCGATCAACAGCAAAGCATTTTCGAAGCGTTCCGCCAGGCCGATGGCACCACCAACCGTCGCTACGGCGGCACCGGCCTGGGGTTGTCGATTTCCCGGGACCTGGCCATGTTGCTGGGCGGCTCGATTTCGGTCTCCAGCGAGCCTGGGCAGGGCAGTGTGTTTACGCTGGTATTGCCTGAGCGTTATGTCGAGCCCGGTGACACGCCGATAGCGCCGATGACCTTCACCCCGACGGCCACCGCGCCGGCGCCTGTCGCGCCAAAAGCCGCACCGGCGCCGCTGGTCGCCGAGGTGGAAACGCCGATTGCCCGGTTCGCCGACGACCGCGACAAGGCGCCGTTCGACACCCGGTGCATCCTGGTGATCGAAGATGAGCCCAAGTTCGCCCGGATTCTGTTCGACCTGGCCCACGAGCTCGGTTACCAGTGCCTGGTGGCCCACGGCGCCGACGAAGGCTTCGACCTGGCTTTGCAACTGGCTCCCGACGCGATCCTGCTGGACATGCGCCTGCCGGACCATTCCGGACTGACGGTGTTGCAGCGGCTCAAGGAGCAGGCCGAAACCCGGCACATCCCGGTGCACGTGATTTCCGTCGAAGACCGTGTCGAAGCCGCCATGCACATGGGCGCCATCGGCTATGCCGTCAAGCCGACCACCCGTGAAGAACTCAAGGACGTGTTCGCCCGCCTGGAGGCCAAGCTGACCCAGAAGGTCAAGCGGGTGCTGCTGGTGGAGGACGATGATCTGCAGCGCGACAGTATTACCCGCCTGATCGGCGACGATGACATCGAGATCACCGCCGTTGGCTTGGCCCAGCAGGCCCTGGACCTGCTGCGGACCAATGTCTACGACTGCATGATCATCGACCTCAAGTTGCCGGACATGCTCGGCAATGACCTGCTCAAGCGCATGTCCAGCGAAGACATCTGTTCCTTCCCGCCGGTGATCGTCTACACCGGGCGCAACCTGACGCGGGACGAAGAAGCCGAACTGCGCAAGTATTCACGCTCGATCATCATCAAGGGCGCCCGTTCGCCAGAGCGCTTGCTGGACGAGGTGACACTCTTTCTGCACAAAGTCGAATCCCGGTTGTCCCATGAACGACAGCGGATGCTCAAGACCGCCCGCAGCCGCGACAAGGTGTTCGAAGGCCGCAAGGTGCTGTTGGTGGACGACGATGTGCGCAACATCTTTGCCCTGACCAGCGCCCTGGAGGCGAAGGGGGCGATCGTGGTCATCGGCCGTAATGGCTTGGAGGCGATCGATCGCCTGAATGAATTCGACGACATCGACCTGGTGCTGATGGATGTGATGATGCCGGAGATGGACGGTTTCGAAGCCACCACGCTGATCCGCAAGGATCCGCGCTGGCGCAAGCTGCCGATCATCGCCGTGACGGCCAAGGCCATGAAGGACGATCAGGAACGCTGCCTGGCGGCGGGTTCCAATGACTACCTGGCCAAGCCGATCGATCTGGATCGTCTGTTCTCGCTGATTCGCGTGTGGTTGCCGAATATGGAAAGAATTTAGTGGAACGTGACACTGACATTGAACTTCGTTTGTTGATCGAAGCGATTTACCTCAAGTACAGCTACGATTTTCGCGATTATTCCGGGGCCTCCATCAAGCGCCGGGTCCACCATGCGTTGAGCCAGTTCGAGTGCAAGACCATTTCGGCCTTGCAGGAGCGCGTGCTGCACGACTCGGGTGTATTCATGCAGTTGCTGCAACTGCTGACGATCCCCGTCAGTGAGATGTTTCGCGACCCCTCGCATTTCCTGGCGATCCGCGAGGAAGTCGTGCCGCTGCTCAGGACGTACCCTTCGATCAAGATCTGGATCGCCGGTTGCAGCACGGGAGAGGAGGTCTACTCCATGGCGATCCTGCTGCGAGAAGAAGGTCTGCTGGACCGCACATTGATCTACGCCACCGACATCAATCCGCGCTCGTTGGAAAAAGCCAAGCAGGGCATTTTCTCCCTGGAAAACGTGCGCACCTATACGCAGAACTACCAGAGCGCTGGAGGACGGCGATCGTTTGCCGATTACTACACAGCCGCCTACGATTACGCGATGTTCGATAAAACCCTGTGCGAGAACGTGACCTTTGCCGATCACAGCCTGGCGACCGATAGTGTTTTTTCAGAAACTCAGTTAATTTCATGCCGCAACGTATTGATATATTTCAATAAAAAGCTACAAGATCGTGCGTTTGGACTGTTCCATGAGTCCCTTTGTCACCGTGGTTTCCTGGTATTGGGCAGTAAGGAGACACTGGATTTTTCGGCTTACGGTCATCGATTCGAGCCGTTGGTCAAACAGGAACGGATCTATCGCAAGCTATGAATCAGACCAAGGACAGATCCAACCCGCCCATCGAGGCCATTGTCGTCGGTGCATCGGCCGGCGGCGTCGAAGCGTTGCTCAGGGTATTCGGACACCTGCGCAAAGGTTTCGGCCTGCCCATCCTGGTGGTATTGCATTTGCCGAATGAGCGCGACAGCCAACTGGCCTCCGTGCTCGGCCATCGCCTGGCGGTGCCGGTGGAGGAGGCCCGGGACAAACTGGACATCGCACCGGGTACCTTGTACGTCGCCACGCCCGGCTATCACTTGTCGGTCGAGGCCGACCGTTGCCTGTCGTTGAGCCTGGAGGAGCCCGTACATCATTCGCGACCGTCCATCGACGTGCTGTTCGAGTCGGCCGCCGATGTCTACGGCGAGAAGTTGCTGGCTGTGGTAATGACCGGTGCCAATGGCGATGGCGCCCGGGGCCTGGCGAAGGTCAGGGCGCTGGGTGGCATCACCGTGGTCCAGGATCCCGCTGAAGCCCAGGTCGCGACCATGCCCGAAGCGGCGCTGGCCCTGCATGAGCCCGACCATATCCTTACTTTGCAAGGCATCGGCCAATTGCTGGCCGGGCTGGAATGAACCACATGCCAAGAGATGTTCAAGCCAAACTGCTGATCGTCGACGATCTGCCCGAGAATCTGTTGGCCCTGGAAGCGTTGATCAGGGGGCCAGACCGCGAGGTCTTCAAGGCCCTGTCGGCGGACGAAGCACTGTCCCTGCTGCTGCAACACGACTTTGCCCTGGCCATCATCGATGTGCAGATGCCCGAGATGAACGGTTTCGGGCTGGCCGAGCTGATGCGCGGCACGGAGAAGACCCGCAGCATCCCGATCATTTTCGTCAGTGCCGCCGGTCGTGAACGCAACTATGCCTTCACCGGTTATGAAACCGGCGCGGTGGACTTCCTGCACAAACCGCTGGACACCCAGGCCGTCAAGAGCAAGGTCAATGTGTTCGTCGAGCTGTATCGCCAGCGCAAGGCCATGAAGGAGCAAGTCGTGGCCCTCGAGCAGAGCCAGCGGGAACAGGAGATCCTGTTGCAACAACTGGAGGCCACCCGCGGCGAGCTGGAGCAAGCGGTGCGTATGCGTGACGACTTCATGTCCATTGTCGCCCACGAGGTGCGCACCCCCCTCAATGGCCTCATTCTCGAGACCCAACTGCGCAAGATGCACCTGGCCCGGGACAATGCCGCGGCCTTCAGCCTGGACAAGGTGCGGGCAATGGTCGAGCGTGACGAGCGCCAGATCAAGAGCCTGATCCGGCTGATCGAGGACATGCTGGATGTGTCGCGGATTCGTACCGGCAAGCTGTCGATCCGTCCGACCCGTTTCGACTTGACGGCACTGGTGGAGAACCTGCTGCGCAACTTCCAGCCGCAGTTTGCCATCGCCGAGTGCTCATTGACCTGCCTGGCCGAGCCTGCGGTGGAGGGGCAGTGGGATGAGTTTCGCATCGAACAAGTGGTGTCGAACCTGTTGACCAATGCGCTGCGCTACGGTGGCAAGAGCCCGATCGAAGTGCGCGTCTACAAGACGCCCGAGCATGCCTGCATCGAGGTCCGGGACCACGGCATCGGCATCAGCGAGGAGAACCAGAAACGTATCTTCCAGCAGTTCGAGCGCGTATCGTCCAAGGCGGCCGCTTCAGGCCTGGGGCTGGGGCTGTTCATTTCCGAGCAGATCGTCACGGCCCATGGTGGGACGATCACGGTCGACAGTCGTCTCCATGAAGGGGCGTTGTTTCGTGTTTGCCTGCCCTTGCAGAAAACTGTCTTGGACAAAACCGCCGAACAGACGCAACCTCTGAGAGACCCTAAGGTCGTATCAGCAGCTATTGATCGAACAAAGGCTTCTCATGAGTGAAGATGCGCAAGATGTTGTATTGATCGTCGAGGATGACCCGTCGATCCTGATGGTGCTGTCGGCCTACCTGTCGGGCGAGGGATATCGGGTGTTGCAGGCCGAAAACGGTGACCAGGCGTTCGAGATCCTGGCGAGCAAGCCGCATCTGGACATGATGATTACCGACTTCCGCCTGCCGGGCGGTATTTCCGGGGTGCAGATCGCCGAGCCTGCGGTCAAGCTGCGGCCCGAACTGAAGGTCATCTTCATCAGTGGCTACGCGCAGGAAGTGCGCGACACCGATAGCCCCATTACCCGCAAGGCCCCGATCCTGGATAAACCGTTCGACTTGGATGAGCTACAGCGCATCATGCAGTCGATGTTGTCGTAGTAGGCCGGGTGAGGGGGCATGTCCCGGCAGATCAGGCAAAACCCTGCGGCGAGGGCGCTTGCTCCCGCTGGGCTATGTAGGAGCTGGCGAAGCCTGCGATCTTTTGATCTTTCGCTGGAGATTCAAGTGTCTGGGGAAAGATCGCAGCCTCGCTCCGCTCGACAGCTCCTACCGCGCCCGCTTGCGGGAGCCAGCGTGCTCGCCACAATGCCTGCCCATCGCCTCAAACCTTGATCATCTCCCGCACCTTGGCCGTCAACAAATCAAACGTGAACGGCTTGGTGATCATCTGCATCCCCGGGTCAAGGAAGCCGCCGCGTACCGCCGCATGCTCGGCGTAGCCGGTGATGAACAGCACCCGCAGGTCCGGGCGCACCTGCCGGCCGATTTCCGCCAGTTGCCGACCATTCATGCCGGGCAGGCCTACGTCGCTGATCAGCAGGTCGATGCGTTGGCCTGACTCGAGGATCGGGACCGCGCCATTGGCGTCGGCCGCTTCCACAAAGGCATAACCCAGTTCACTCAACACCGCGCTCACCAGCACCCGCACCGCCGGATCGTCCTCGACGATCAGCACGGTTTCGCCGTCCTGCGCATACGGCGCATGTTGGGTGGTGACCTGGGGCTCGTGGACTTCTTCACCGCGAAAGCGCGGCAGGTACAAGTTCACGGTGGTGCCTTTGTCGACTTCGCTGTCGATGGTCACATGACCACGCGATTGCTTGCTGAAGCCATAGATCATCGACAGGCCCAGCCCGGTGCCCTGGCCGATCGGCTTGGTGGTGAAAAACGGGTCGAAAGCGCGGCCGATCACCGCTTCGGGCATGCCATAACCGGTGTCCTGCACGCTCAGCACCACATAGTCGCCGGGCTCCAGGTTGGTGTAGGCATCGGTGAAGTCGGCGTCCAGGTGTCGGTTGCAAGTCTGCACCACCAGGTTTCCGCCGTTGGGCATGGCATCCCGGGCGTTGAGCACCAGGTTGAGCAGGGCGCTTTCCAGTTGGTTGGGGTCGGCCTCGGCGACCCAGAGCTGTTCGTCCAATTGCATGTCCAGGCGAATGCTTTCGTTGAGGCTGCGTTGCAGCAGCTCGCCCATGGACAGCACCAGCGTATTCATCTGGACGGCCTTGGAGTCCAGCGATTGCCGTCGGGAAAACGCCAGCAGGCGATGGGTCAGGCCGGCGGCGCGGTTGGCCGAGGTCACGCCCAGGTCGATCAGGCTGTCCAGGTCCTCGGTACGGCCGCGGGCCAGGCGCCGGCGCAGCAGTTCGAGGCTGCCGATGATCCCGGTGAGCATGTTGTTGAAGTCGTGGGCGATACCGCCGGTCAACTGACCGACCGCTTCCATTTTTTGCGACTGGCGCAGGGCCTCTTCGTTGTGACGCAACTGGGCGGTACGTTCTTCTACCTGCTGCTCGAGGGTTTCAAGGGTGGTCTGCAGGCGCAGTTCACTGTTGCTGAGGTCGATCAGGCGGTCGCGGGCTTCGTACTGCCTTCGACGACCCCGCAGGGCGGTGGTCACCAGGCTGATCAGGGTCACCGGATGAAAAGGGCGCTCGAGGAAGGTCACGTTGCCCAATTGCGTACCGATACGGGCCGCCGGGTTCTGTTCCGGCCCGCCGTGATGGGTCAACAAGACAATGGGCAGGTCGGACCAGGTTGGCTGCTGTTCGATTTGCTGGAACAGCGTTTCCAGGTCGGGCCCTACCAAAGCCTCCGAAGAAATCACCAGCAGGCCGGCACCGCTTTCCAACTCTTCGCACAAATGGTCCAGGTGGCGGCAGATGAGGCCGGCAAAACCGGCTTCATTGAGGATCATCAAGGCGATCTGGCTGTCCCGTCCCAGCGGCGCGAGGATCAGCGCCCGCTCGGACAGGGGCTCGGCCAGCGTCACCGGTGTTCATCCTTGAGCAGCGGGTTGCTCTCGCCCATGTAGGTGGGGACCCCGCGCAAGACGCCCTGGAACGCCTCCAGTGGCTCGCCGATGGTCATTCCCACGCCGCTGATGCGGTATTCGCGGATGGTCGACTCGTGGCTGCCGGTGCGTTTCTTGATGATGGAGATCGCCCGGCGAACCTTGCCCAGTGCTTCGAAATAACGCAACAGAATCACCGTATCGGCCAGGTAAGTAATGTCCACGGGCGCTTGCATGTCGCCGACCAGACCGTGCTGTGCAACGGTCATGAAGGTCGCCGCGCCCTTGCGGTTGAGATAGAGCAGCAATTCATGCATGTGCAGTACCAGGGCGTTCTCTTCCGGCATGGCCGCCTGATAGCCGTTGATACTGTCGATGACCACGGTCTTGATGTTGCCCTCATCGACGCAACGGCGCACGCGGTGGGAGAACTCGCCGGGGGACAACTCGGCGGCGTCGACCTGTTCGATCAGCAGGTTGCCGGTCTCTAGCAGGGCCTGCAGATCAATGCCGATGTTTTTCATGCGCTCGAACAGCAAGCCCAGCTCTTCATCGAAGATGAACAGTGCGGCTTTCTCGCCGCGATGCACGGCGGCTGCGGCAAAAATCAGCGCGATCAGCGACTTGCCGGTACCCGCCGGGCCCAGGATCAAGGTACTGGACCCCGTCTCGATACCGCCCCCCAGCAGCGCATCCATTTCGCCGATGCCGCTGGAGAGTTGCTGGCGCAGGTACTGCCCACGGTGTTCGGCGGCGACCAGGCGCGGGAAGACGTGCACGCCGTCGCCCATGATGGTGAAGTCATGGTAACCGCCGCGGTATTTCTGCCCTCGATACTTGACCACCCGGATCCGCCGCCGTTCGGCGCCGTAGTTGGGGGTCAGTTCTTCCAGGCGCACCACCCCGTGGGCAACGCTGTGTACGGTCTTGTCCAGGGACTCGGTGGTCAGGTCGTCGAGCAACAGGACCGTGGCGTCGTAGCGCACGAAATAATGCTTGATCGCCAGGATCTGCCGACGATAGCGCAGGGAGCTTTGCGCCAACAGGCGGATCTCCGACAGGCTGTCGAGCACGACCCGGGTCGGCTTGACCCGTTCGACCACTTCGAAAATCTGCTTCGTCGCTTCGCCCAGTTCCAGGTCCGAGGAATACAGCAGGCTCTGTTGGTGCTCGGCATTGAGCAGGCTTTCGGGCGGGGTCAGCTCGAAAATATGAATATTGTCATCCAGCGTCCACCCGTGGGAGGCCGCGCCCTGACGCAGTTCACGCTCGGTTTCCGATAGCGTGATGTACAACGAGCGCTCGCCAGCCTTGGCGCCGGCTAACAGAAAATGCAACGCGACCGTGGTCTTACCAGTCCCGGGTTCGCCCTCGAGCAGGAACACATGGCCGCGGGACAAACCACCGGAGAGGATATCGTCCAGTCCCTCGATGCCGGTGGCGGCTTTTGCACTGATCAACTCGTTAGATGTAGACAAAAATAGCCCTCTCATGACTAGGGAAGTGGGCAGCAGGCGGGGTAACGCCTGAAATCGACTGCCTGAACACTTGACCTTTGGCGGTGATGGCGGTTCCGCTTACATCGATAAAACGCGGTGTACTGCACAAACTTTGTAGGTGTTGTCGAGCGAAGCGAGGCTGAAGGCAATTGAGTGATCGCAGCCTTCGGCAGCTCCTACAGGCCCTGTTGCAGCGCCGGGTCATCGGGGTTCAACTGTTCCAATTGCGCCAACAGGATCTGCACATTCTGCAACTGACCGGTTTCCTTCCAATAGTTGATCAGCAACACCCGGGCCTTGCGGTCGGCGGGGTAGCGCTGGACGATTTCCTGCAACTGCTTCTGCGCGGCTTCCACTTCCTGTTCGGCATGCAAGGTGGTCGCCAGGTCATAGCGGTAATGCCGGTTCTCGGGTTCCAGTTCCACGGCTTTTGCCAGACCGAGCACCGCATACTCGCTCTGGCCGTGTTGCAGCAGCCACATGCCCAGCGCATGTTGCAGATAAGCCGACGGTGGCTGGGTTTGCAACTGTCGGGCGAGCAATTGTCGTGCGGCTTCGCCCTGGCCTTGTTTGTCCAGCACTTCGATCTGCATGACCAGCGCCGGGAGATTGTCCGGTTGCAGGCGCAAGGCCTGCTCAAGGGCCAATTGGGCTTTCTTCAATTCGGCGTTGTGCAGGTGCAGCCGGGCGAGCTGGTAGTGGGCGTCCGCGGTTTTCGGACCGTCCTCGAGCACCTGCTCCCAGGTATCGATGGCGATCTGCATTGCGCCGAAATACAAGCCGAGGTCATCCGGCGAGAGGCCCAGCAGGGCATTCACGGCGGCGAACCGGACATTGGGGTCGTCATCATCCAGCAGTGGGCCGAGCAACAGGCTGCGCTGGCCCGTCGGCACCAGCCCGACGATGCTGCCGATGGCGGCCCGACGCACGTCCGGTGATTCGCTGTGCAGGTCCGCGTCCGCCAGTTTCAGGGCTTGCGGGCTGGGGTAGTTGGGCAGTTCGGCGTGCAGCCACACACGGCGCTTGGGTGAGAGGTCTGGACGCCCCAATTGCTGGTAAAGCATGCGCGCCGCCCCCGGCTGCCCGTTGCGGGCGCTTTCCAAGGCTTCACTGTAACCACGCTTGATCGCTTCGGGGATTTGCGGCGTGGTGCTGCGTAGCCACACCGCGACAAGACCGATCAACAACAGGGCACAGAGACTGAGGAGCAGATAGCGGCGGCGAGGCGAGGGCATGCAGGGAATCCATTACCAGAAGCGTGAAATGTCGCAAGCTTCGGTCAGGTGGCGGCTTGAGTCAAACCTTGTCACAGCGGTAGCGGACCTGTGGGAGCGAGCTTGCTCGCGATGGCGTCGGATCAGCGATATCGATATTGACTGACCCACCCCCATCGCGAGCAAGCTCGGCTCCCACACTGGAATGGAGGGGAGACACAAACCCTGTACCCACCCGAGCCCCCTGCGGGAGCGAGCTCGCTCGCGATGGCGTCGGATCAGCGATATCGATATTGACTGACCCACCCCCATCGCGAGCAAGCTCGGCTCCCACACTGGAATGGAGGGGAGACACAAACCCTGTACCCACCCGAGCCCCCTGTGGGAGCGAGCTCGCTCGCGATGGCGGTTGAGCCGCCGACATCACCGCCAACTGACCCACCGCTATCGCGAGCAAGCTCGCTCCCACAATGGGATCTTTCAGGTGGGTGTGGGCGATAGGCAAAAAAAGCCCCGCGTCCAAATGAACGCGGGGCAAAGAATTGGTTGGTTGCGGCCAACCAAAGGAGCTCGGTTGAGCAGGGCGGGTCAGTTGCTGGCAACGGTTTCCGGTTGCCACCCGCCACCCAGGGCCTTGTAGATCGCGACGATGCCGCGGTACAAGTCCACTTCGGCCTGGGCCTGGGTGTCTTCGGCGGCCAGGCGTTCACGTTGGGCATCGAGCAGCACGAGGAAGTCCACGGTGCCTTCGCGGTAGCGAATCTCGGCCAGGTCGGCGGCGGCGCGGCTCGATTCACTTTGGCGGATCAGCGAAATCAGCCGTTGCTGGCGCTTGCCGTAGTCACTGAAGGCGTTTTCCGATTCTTCCAGGGCCAGCAGCACTTGCTGTTCGTAAGTCGCCAGGGCGCCGTCCGCCTCGGCGTCGGCACCGCGCAAGCGCGCCCGCACGCTGCCCAGGTCGAAAGCGGCCCAGGTAATGCTCGGGCCCAGCGCCCAGGCATTGGCGGCCGAGGAACCGATCTGCGAACCGCGTCCAGCCGTGAAGCCGAGGAAACCGCTCAGGCTGACCCGCGGGAACAGATCGGCCTTGGCCACGCCGATGCGTGCCGTGGCGGCGGCCAGTTGGCGCTCGGCACTGAGAATGTCCGGGCGTCGTTGCAGCAGTTCACCCGGATCGCCGATGGGCAGGGCCTTGGCGATGGCCGGCAATTGTTTCGGGCTCAGGTCCACGCTGAGTTTGTCCGGGCGCTCGCCCAGCAACGTGGCGATGCGATTGCGTTGGCGTACCTGTTCGGCCTGCAGTTGCGGCACGCTGGCTTCTACAGACGCCAGGCGGGCATCGGCACGCACCACATCGAGCTGATCGCCGACGCCGGCATCACGCAGGCTTTCGGTGATCTTGCGCGAATCCTGCTGGTTCTTCAGGTTCGCCAAGGCGATCTTTTCCCGCAGTTGCGCGCCGCGCAATTGACCGTAGGCGTCCACCAGTTCGGCGATCATCGTCACCTGCAACTGATAGAGGTCGGCTTCGACCGCCTGCTGATCGGCATCGGTGGCTTCCAGGTTGCGCCGGATGCGTCCGAACAGGTCCAGCTCCCAGGCCATGTCCAGGCCCAGGTCGTAACGCTCGGTGTTGACCCGGTCGGTGGTCTGCCCGGGAATCTGGCCTTTGCCCAGGTCGCTGCTGGCCCGGCTGGTGATGGTTGGCATCACGTCATTGCTGGCGTCATCGCGAATCGCCCGGGCGGCACGCAAGCGGGCGAAGGCCACGCGCAACTCGCGGTTGCCATCCAGGGAGCGGGTCACCAACGCGTTGAGGGTCGGGTCGTCGAACTGCTGCCACCAGACGCCTTCGAAGCGGGCACGGTCGAAATTTTTCTGGCCGGCGGCACCGTCGGTGGCGGTGGTGATGTTCGCCGCCTCCGTGTGTGGTGCCTTGTAGTCCGGACCCACGGCGCAGGCGCTCAGCGCCAGGGCCAGCAAGCTCGGAACGAACGCTTTCAAACTCATTGTTGCGCCTCCAGTTTCAAAGCCCGGGCCGCCTTGCGGGCCTCGCTGCGCTCGACGAAGTTGCGGATCAGTACATAGAACACGGGGGTGAGCAGCAGACCGAAGAAGGTCACGCCGAGCATCCCGGAGAACACCGCCACACCCATGGCATGACGCATTTCCGCACCTGCGCCGCTGGAGAACACCAGGGGCACCACGCCCATGATGAAGGCGAAGGAGGTCATCAGGATCGGCCGCAGACGCAGGCGGCATGCTTCGAGGACCGCCGCCAGCGGGTTCATGCCTTCGAGCTGTTTATCCTTGGCGAACTCGACGATCAGAATCGCGTTCTTGCAGGCAAGTCCCACCAGTACGATCAAGCCGATCTGGGTAAAGATGTTGTTGTCGCCACCGGAGAGAATCACCCCGGTAATCGCCGACAGCAGGGTCATCGGTACGATCAGGATCACCGCCAATGGCAGGCTCCAGCTTTCGTACTGTGCCGCGAGCACCAGGAACGCCAGCAGTACGCAGAGCGGGAACACGAACAGTGCGGTGTTGCCCGAGAGGATCTGCTGGTACGTCAGGTCGGTCCACTCGTACGTCATGCCGTTGGGCAGTTCGTCCTTGAGCAGTTTCTCGATGGCCTTTTCAGCCTGGCCGGAACTGTAGCCCGGGGCAGCGGCACCGTTGATTTCAGCGGTGATGAAGCCGTTGTAGTGCATCACACGGTCTGGCCCCGAGGTGTCGCTGACCTTGATGAAGGTCGCCAGCGGGATCATCTCGCCACGGTTGTTGCGCACCTTGAGCTGGCCGATCTGGTCCGATTCGAGACGGAACTGCTGCTCGGCCTGGACGTTGACCTGGTAGGTGCGACCGAAGCGGTTGAAGTCGTTGGCATACAACGAACCCAGGTAGATCTGCAGGGTGTCGAAGATGTCGCTGACGGCCACGCCATGGGTCTTGGCTTTTTCACGGTCGATGGCGGCATCGACCTGGGGCACGTTCACGGTGTAGCTGGTGAACAACCCGGCCAGTTCCGGCACGCTGCGGCTCTTGGTGATGATGTTCATGGTTTCTTTGTACAGCTCGTCGTAGCCCAGGTTGCCCCGGTCTTCGATTTGCAGGCGGAAACCACCGATGGTACCCAGGCCCTGTACTGGCGGCGGTGGGAAGATCGCCATGTAGGCTTCCTGGATCTCCGAGTACTTGCCGTTCAAGGCACCGGCGATGGCGCCGGCCGACATGCTCGGGTCCTTGCGCTCGTCGAAGGGCTTGAGGGTCACGAACACGATGCCGGCGTTCGGGCTGTTGGTGAAACCGTTGATCGACAGGCCGGGGAAGGCCACGGCGCTTTCAACGCCTGGCTGCTTGAGGGCCAGGTCGGACATGCGCTTGATCACGTCTTCGGTGCGGTCCAGGCTCGAGGCGTCCGGCAGTTGGGCGAAGGCCACCAGGTATTGCTTGTCCTGGCCGGGCACGAAGCCGGTCGGGGTGGTGGAGAAGCCGAAGAACGTCAGCACCATCAGGCCGGCGTAGAGCACCAGGGCGATGCCGCTGCTGCGGATCACCCGAGCGACGGTGCCCACGTAGCCATGGCTGGCACGCTCGAAGAAGCGGTTGAACGGACGGAACAGCCAGCCACCGAACACCTTGTCCAGGAATTTGGAGAAACGGTCCTTGGGCGCGTCATGGCCCTTGAGCAGTACCGCGGCCAAGGCCGGCGACAGGGTCAGGGAGTTGATCGCCGAGATGACCGTGGAGATGGCAATGGTCAGGGCGAACTGTTTATAGAACTGACCGGTCAGGCCACTGATGAACGCCGCCGGAACGAAGACCGCGCACAGCACCAGGGCGGTGGCGATGATCGGGCCGGTCACTTCGCCCATGGCGCGCTTGGTCGCCTCCACGGGGGTGAGTCCCAGCTCGATGTTTCGCTCGACGTTCTCCACCACCACGATGGCGTCGTCCACCACGATACCGATCGCCAGGACCAGGCCGAACAGCGACAGGGCGTTCAACGAGAAGCCGAACAGGTGCATCACCGCGAACGTACCGATCAGCGAAACCGGCACCGCCACCAGGGGAATGATCGAGGCGCGCCAGGTCTGCAGGAACAGGATCACCACCAGCACCACGAGAATCAGGGCTTCGAACAGGGTGTGGACCACCGCTTCGATGGAACCCCGGACGAAGATCGTCGGGTCATAGACGATGCTGTAGTCCATCCCGGCCGGGAAGCCTTTCTTCAGCTCTTCCATCTTCTCGCGAACGTCGTTGGAGATCTGGATGGCGTTGGAGCCCGGACGCTGGAAGATCGGGATCGCCACGGCCGGCTGGTTGTCCAGCAACGAGCGCAGGGCGTATTGGCTGGAACCCAACTCGACCCGGGCGATGTCCTTCAGGCGCGTGATCTCGCCGTTGGCGCCGGAACGAATGATGATGTTCTCGAACTCTTCCTCATTCACCAGGCGACCCTGGGTATTGATCGACAACTGGAAGGATTGGGCATTGGGCGATGGCGGCGCCCCCAGGGCACCGGCCGCCACCTGGCGGTTCTGTTCACGGATCGCGGTGACCACGTCGGTGGCGGTCAGGTTGCGCGAGGCGGTCTTGTTCGGATCCAGCCAGACCCGCAGGGAGTAGTCACCCATGCCGAACAGTTGCACATCACCTACGCCGCCCAGGCGCGCCAGCTCATCCTTGATGTTGAGCAGGGCGTAGTTGGACAGGTAGAGCATGTCGTAGCGTTTGTCCGGCGAGGTCAAGTGCACGACCATGGTCAGGTCGGGCGATGCCTTGTCCACCGTGATACCGATCCGGGTCACTTCTTCCGGCAGTTTGGGCTCGGTCCGGGTGACGCGGTTCTGCACCTGCACCTGGGCGTTGTCCAGGTCGGTGCCCAGGGCGAAGGTGATGGTCAAGGTGATCTTGCCGTCAGCGGTGGACTGCGAGGACATGTACAGCATGTTCTCGACGCCGGTGATGGCTTGTTCCAGGGGCGCGGCCACGGTTTCGCCGATGACCTTGGGGTTGGCGCCGGGGAAGTTGGCGCGTACGACCACGGTCGGCGGCACGACTTCCGGGTATTCGCTGATCGGTAGCTGGAACAGCGAGATGGCGCCGGCGATCAGGATCAGCAGCGAAAGCACCGCTGCGAAGATCGGCCGCGAAATGAAGAACTGGGAAAATTTCATCTTGGATTCAGTCCCTTAACCGCGTGGGGTCGCAGCGGCCAGTTTGCCTGCCGAGCCTGACGCTGCCTTGGATGGCGCGACTTGGGGCAGGTTGCTGGCTTCGAGCGCTTTACGTTGTTGTGCCAGGGCTGCAATGGTTTCGTCGCTGGCCATCGGCACGGTTTCAGGCGTGACCGGTGCACCCGGACGAGCCCGTTGCAGCCCCTTGACGATGATGGTGTCGTCTTTGCTCAGGCCGCTGCGCACGATGCGCAGGCCTTCGATCTTCGGCCCCAACTCGACGGCGCGGTAGGCCGGCTTGTTGTCGGCGTCCATCACCAGCACGAATTTCTTGCCCAGGTCGGTGCCCACGGCTTCGTCGTTGATCAGCACGGCGGCGTAAGTGCCGCTGCCTACCAGCTTCAGGCGGGCGTACAGGCCTGGGGTGTAGGCGCCGTCCTTGTTGTCGAACACGGCGCGACCACGAATGGTGCCGGTCTGCGGGTTGACCTGGTTGTCGACGAAGTTCATCTGGCCCAGGTGCGGGTTGCCGTCCTCGTTGGACAGGCCCATGTAGACCGGCGTGGCCTGGCCGCGCTGGCCCTGGCGGGCGAGTTGGGTGTACTTGAGGAAAACACGCTCGTCGGCGTCGAAGTAGGCGTAGACCTTGTCGGTGGACACGACGCTGGTCAGCGGCGTGACGTCGGCGGTCACCAGGTTGCCGGCGGTGATGTCCGCCCGGCTGACGCGACCGCTGATGGGCGAGGTGACCCGGGTAAAGCTCAGGTTCAGTTTCGCCAGGTCCAACTGCGCCTGGATGGCGGCGGCGGCGGCACGGGCTTCCTGGGCGGCGCTGGTGCGCGAATCCGCCAACTCGGCGGAAATGGCGTTGCTCAAGCGCAGGCGCTCGCCACGCTGGGCTTCGTTCTCGCTGCGGGTCGCGGTGGCGCGGGCTTGAGCCAGTTGGGCTTCGAGACGACGGACTTCAGCCTGGAAGGGGCGTGGGTCGATCTGGAACAACAGGTCGCCTTTCTTGACCAGCGCGCCTTCGGTGAAGGCCACTTCGTCGATCTGCCCGGAAACCCGCGGGCGGATCTCGACGGTTTCTGGCGCCTCGAGGCGGCCGGTGAACTCATCCCATTCGTTGACGGGCTGCTCCAACACCTTGGCCACACTGACTTTGGCCGGCGGCATGGACGCTGCCGTGTCGGGAGTCTTGCCACAGGCGCTCATCACCAGCACCGCCAGCAGCGCGAGGGGAAAACGCAGTTTTGAAAGTGAATGTTCCATGGATAGCATCCGCCAATGTATTGAGAATGGGCGGATGATGCGTGGCGCAAGGCACAGGAACGAATCGAATGAAGCAAAGGTAACTATCATTCAGAATGATATAAGCCATCGATGAGGGCTCTAGTCCGGCTTCCCTCGCGACAGCCTACTGCGGCAAATAAAGGTCATGGACACGCTTGACGGTCCCATCCGCGCGAAGCGCTTCAACCGCGTCGCGCAAATGCTCGACCATTTCCGGTGAGCATTGCCTGGAGCAGGCCAGGTAAAGGTCGGCGTTGCTGCCAACCGAACTCATGAGCAGTTTGCGCTTGGACACCTTCGGCCAGATGTAACGACTCTCCGGCACCCCGTTGAACCAGGCATCGATGCGCCCCATCAACAGCATCTGGGCGGGATTGTCGCCGATGGCCAACGGATAGATTTGTTCATCGCTGAAGCCTTCGGTGCGCAGGATATCTTCCTGTGCGCTGCCCAGGCCGACGCCGATCTTGCGGTAGGTTTCTTTCGCTTGGGCGAAGCTGCTCACCCGCCGCTCGAGGCTGAAAAAGGCGCGCTCCATGGGCATGATCGAGGCGATCCAGGTGAAGCGATCCTCACGAGTGGGGATGCGCGACAGGGGGGTGATCAAGTGGTCATGTTCTTCGCTGACATGCTTTTGTGCCCGGGCCCAGGGAAGCACATGGACCTTTACGGTGTACCCGGCCCTGGTCATGGCCGCCACGGCGACATCGCCCACGATGCCGTGGCCCCTGGGGTCGTTGACGAAGGTCAGCGGTGGTGCGTCAGGAATGTGCAGTTCAATGACCGGAGGTTCAGCGCTCGCCTCATGGGTAGCCAGCAGTGGCAGTAACAGACAAAGCCGGTAAAGCGCTTTGGTTGAGGCGTTCAAAACGCGTGTGGTCGGGCTCATGGACGGATACTTCAGGCATTGAAAGTGGTGCGCCAATCCCGGCGTAAGGGCGGCCGGGAACAACGTCTACAGGCCAGCTTCTTTATAGGGGGCGGCGCATGATGCAGCGATTCAACAGGATTCGCCAGAACCGTTCCATCCCATCACGTCAGTGCCGCTGCCTTGGCCCGACTGTGCTTCTGAAGGTATAGATCATTTACTCGGCGCAAGCGGTTAATTTGGATGTGTACCTGCACGGCGGACCTCCGGTGCAAGATCCTGCCGCGAAAGTCCCGTCCGTTCCCGGCATCGGTTGGACACGGACTGTAGGGTTTTCTTGCTGCAAGCGCGGCGCTACGATGGCCCAACCTCACACGTTAAGAGGATTCTCGATGAGCCTTTCTCCGTTCCACCTGGCGATTCCGGTCTACGATCTTGCCGCCGCCCGTACTTTCTACGGTGAAGTGTTTGGCCTGGAAGAAGGCCGTTCCAGCAGCCAGTGGGTCGATTTCAATTTCTACGGGCACCAACTGGTGATTCATGAGCAACCCAAGACCGCTTCCCAGGAAAGCGCCCAGAGCAATCCGGTGGACGGGCACGATGTGCCGGTCCCGCACTTTGGCGTTGTTCTGGCTTGGGAGGCGTGGGAGGCACTGGCTGAACGACTGAGATCTTTCGGTACGGAGTTTGTGATTGAACCCTACGTCCGCTTCAAAGGGCAGGTTGGCGAGCAAGCCACGATGTTCCTGTTCGATCCGTGTGGCAATGCCCTTGAATTCAAGGCATTCAAGGATATGAGCCAGCTTTTTGCCAAATGATGCGGATAAATCGGGAGCCCTTGTGGCGAGGGAGCAAGGCGCGGGTAACTGACGGACGGTTGTTTTGTGACTATATTCATTGGTGGTCACAAGTTGTCATCCCTCGCAGGGATGCGTAAGCTGCTTCCATGAATCAGCCAACAGCACCTTCGCCCAGCACTCGCGGCCCAGCCGATCATGACATTCGCGACCAGATTGTCGCGGCGGCCAACGAGCATTTCAGTCAATACGGCTACGCCAAGACCACCGTGTCTGACCTGGCCAAGGCCATTGGCTTTTCCAAGGCCTACATCTACAAGTTCTTCGATTCCAAGCAGGCGATTGGCGAGGCCATCTGTTCCAGCTGTCTTGCGAAGATCGTTGCGGCCGTGGAGGAGGCCATCAGCGAGGAAGGACTCTCTTCGACCGAGCGCTTTCGTCGCCTGGTCAAGACCCTGATTACCACGGGAATCGACCTGTTCTTCAATGATCGCAAGCTCTACGACATTGCCGCATTCTCCGCGTCGGAGCGCTGGCCCAGCTCCCAGGTGTATGACGCACGGATCAAGCAGTTCGTGGTGCAGGTCGTACGGGAAGGGCGCGAAAGCGGTGAATTCGAACGCAAGACACCCTTGGATGAAACCGTTGAAGCGATACACCTGACCCTTCGGCCTTTCGTCAATCCTCTATTGCTGCAGTACAGCCTCGATCATGTCGAGGTGGCGCCGACGCTCACCGCCAACCTCATCCTGCGTAGCCTGATGCCCTGAGCCACGGCTGCGCCGAGCAGCCGTCCCGCTTCGAAAACGTCTTCCTTGCATTCGGGTTGTACCTGACCGAGTGGTCTTTTTTTGTCTGTTGAGTGACTATTGACACAAATGGTCACATGAATAAGTATGGCGTCGACCTCCAAGTGATTCCTCTTGCGAGGCTTCTGCGGGTTCACGTTCAGGCCGTCGGAGGACGTCTAAATGACCAGTTTTGCTCAGGTGCTGGCGCAGTTCGATCCGAGCGTACCGTTCGTTGCTCCGGCCAATTGGCAGCAGGGTCGCACGATCTTCGGAGGGCTTTCGGCGGCGCTGTCGTTGGAGGCGGTTCTGCGCGAACGTCCACAGGGCTTTCCTCCGTTCAAGTCTGCGCAGGTGTCATTCATAGGTCCGGTCACGCAAGCCCAGACATTCGATACAAGCGTGTTGCGCGAAGGGCGATCCGTGACTTCTGTGTCTGTCGACTGCAAGTCGGGCGATGAGCTGGCGTTGCGCACGACCTTGCTGTTCGCTCAACCACGAGCCAGCAGGATTACCCATGAGGCGTGGGGATGTCCGTTGGTGGAGGAGGCGTCGCGGTACACCACGCTGGCGCTGGACAGCACCATTGCGCCTGCCTGCGCCTTCAACTTCGAAATGCGTCCCGCAGGTGGGTCACTGCCGGTGTCCGGGGCTACAAATCCCGAGTTACTGATGTGGGTTCGTCACCTGGATGCCCAGGGAGTGGACCCAGCGGTGGCGTTGATCGCCCTCGCTGACAGTCTGCCGCCGGCCGCGATGACTTGCTTCACAGAGCCGGCAGCCATCAGCTCGGCTTCCTGGACAATCGATCTGCCGCAGCCCGCCGTGGCCGGCGAGTGGTTTCTCATCAGCGCCTTCAGCCAGCAGGCTTCGGAGGGCTACTCCTTGCAAGATATGGAAATCTGGGACGAAAGCGGTCGGCGAGTGCTTTGGGCGCGCCAGACCGTGGCGATTTTTACCTAATAGAAAAACAAACCGTTCCATCCCCCCAGCAATTGTTCCTAGAGTCCTAATAATGAAAAGAATCTTGCTCAAGACCCCCATGAGTCTCGCCGTTGCGCTTGCAACGTCCCAAGTATTTGCCAGCGGCTTTGCGCTGAACGAACAAAGCATCAGTGGGATGGGCTCGGGTTTTGCCGGGCGGTCCTCTTCCGCTGAAGATGCCAGTACTGTCTTCGGCAACCCGGCGGGCATGTCTCGCTTGAAAAAAGAGCAGGTCAGCCTGGGCGCTGCGACGCTGTTTACCCAGAGCGATATCAGCCAGACTCGCAGCACTTTCGGTGGCCGAGAGGACGGTGACATGGTGCCGACCACCACGGTGCCGATGGGTTACTACGTCAAGCCGGTGGATGAGCATTGGGCTGTCGGCGTTGGTTTTTATGTGCCATTTGGTTTGATCACCGATTACGGCAGCGACTTTGCCGGGCGTTATTACGGCAACAAAAGCGAAGTGACGACGCTGACCTTCCAGCCTACCGTCAGCTATGCCTTCAACGACAAGGTGTCGATCGGGTTTGGTCCGACCATCAACCGTATCAGCGGTGAGATCTCCGGGATGGTGCCCAATCCCCTCAGCCCCGGCAGTAACGATGGCAAGCTCAAGAGCAATGGCGACGATACGGCGCTCGGCTTCAACGCCGGCATCCTGGTGCAGGCAACGGACCAGACTCGCCTGGGGCTGACTTACCACTCCAAGGTCAGTTACCACCTGGACGCCAAGTCCAAGCTCACCGGCGGCATTTTCAGCGTGTTGGGGGTAAGTGGCCGCAGCTATGACGCGTCGTTGGACGTGGATACTCCGGAGTCCGTGGACATCTCGCTCACTCATCAGCTCAATGACGACTGGACGATGTACCTGGGAAGTACCTGGACGCGCTGGAGCCGCTTCAAGGAGTTGACCATCGAGAACTCCGGCCTGCCTGCGCTGCTGAGCGGCGCGTTGAGCACCGTCAGCGAAGAACAGAACTGGCATGACACCTGGGCCCATGCCATCGGTGCCGCGTATAAGCTCAACGATCAATGGGTCCTGCGCGCGGGCTTGTCGGTCGACCAGTCGCCCGCCAACAACACCAACCGTGGGCCTCGGATACCAACCGGCGACCGCACGGTACTCAGCTTCGGTGCCGGCTGGACGCCAGTGGAAGAGGTGACGATCGACGTGGCTTACTCTTACTTGCAGGAAGAGAGCGTGCGCATCAACGAAACCTCGTCGACCCGTGGCGCATACAGTTCCAAATACCGGAACAGTGCCAGCGGTTTTGGTACTTCAGTCAGCTATCGCTTCTAACGCAATAGGGCGTGTGCCGGGAGCCCTTGCAGCTCCCGGTCCTTCGCCGCATCGATTCATGCCCCCATGACATTCGCCATGAGACGCTGGTGAAATCGGCGGGGCGTGGCCCAGGTCAGCACCGTGAGCGCCTTGTTGCCGAAGCCGGGTACCACACTCATGCGCCCGGCTTGCAGGGCGCGGATGCCTGCGCGAACCACTGGCTCAGGTTGCATCATCACCATTTTCAGCGCTGGCGTGAGGGTCTGGTTGGCGCTCTGCGCAAATCCGGTATCCGACATGCCTGGGCACAGCGCGGTCACGACGACACCGTCGCCCTTGAGTTCCTGGTGCAGTGCTTCGGAGAAGCGCAGCACGTAGGCCTTGGCCGCTGAATAGACCGCGAAATTTTTCACGCCTTGATAGGAAAGCAAGCTGGCGACCTGCAAAATGTGGCCGCGGCGGCGGATGCGCATGTCCTGGGCAAAGAGGCGAGTCATGGTGGTCAGGCTGGCGATATCCAGATTGATCATGGCCAGGGATTGGTCAATGGCGTGGTCCAGGAACGGGCCCTGCAATCCATGGCCGGCGTTGTTGATGAGCACATCGACCGCAATACCTCGTTGAACCAGCCGCTTGTGCAGTTCGATGACTGCAGGAATCGAAGACAGGTCGACTTGTTCGTTGATCACCTCGGTGCCGAAACGCTCACGCAGTTCTTTTGACAGTGCTTCCAGTTTGTCCAGCCTGCGGGCTACCAGAACGAGGGATTTTCCCTGCGCTGCGTATTGCCGGGCGAACTCCTCGCCAAAGCCGCTTGAAGCGCCCGTGATGAGCACCCAGGAATTCTCGTTGCTTTTCATATGGCTGGACTCCGGTGGTAAAGATTGAAAAAGCTGTGTTTGCCTGATCGCGAGCAAGCTCGCTCCCACAGGGAGTGAGCGCTAACCCTGTGGGAGCGAGCTTGCTCGCGATGACGGCCTGGTGTTCATGTCGAGTCATCGGCTCGCGATAGGCTGTTGTGGCTGCGGCGCTTGCCAGCCGCCACCGAGCGCCCTGAATGCCGCGACCGCCGCCCGTGCCGATTCCGTCCGTGCTTGTGCCCGGGCATCGGATGCCTGGAGCAGCGTTTCGTCGGCGTTGAGGACATCGATCAGGCTGGCCGTGCCTTTCTGATAGGCGATAAAGGATGATCGACGTGCCTCGTTCAATGAGGCTTCGCCTGCGGTGAGCGTGGTGGCCTGGGCTTCTCGGTTGACCAAGGCGGAGAGCGCGTTCTCGACATCCTCGGTGGCGCGCAGCGCGGACTGGCGGTAAGCGGCGAGCGCCTCGGCTTCCTGTCCCTTGGCCTGGTCGATCTGGGCGTTGATCCGGCCAAAATCGAACAGCCTCCAGCGCAGTCCCAGCGCCCCCGACGCCTGGCTGGCGCCGCCGGAGAAAAGGTGCCCGGCAGAGACCGTAGTGGCGCTGCCGAGCAACGCGCTGAGGGAGAATTTTGGATAGTACTCGGCGACGGCTTCACCGATGCGGGCATTGGAGGCGGCGAGACGGCGCTCGGCGACAATGAGGTCCGGCCGGCGGCGCAGCAGATCAGCCGGTGTACCCATCTCGCTGATTTGTGGGGGCAGGGGGATGCTACCCGTCTCGGTCAGTTGCGGGCGGTGGGTGCCTGGCGGCGTGCCGAGCATGACATCCAGTGCATTCATGGCGGCATCCAGCCCGGTTTGCAGGACCGGTACCGTTGCCTGGACCTGGGCAAGCGCGCCTTCGGTCTGGCGGACCTGATAGCTGGCGGCGAGGCCTTTGCTGTAGAGCAGTTGGACTTTTTCCAGCAGGTCCTGCTGGGTCTTGACCTGGTGGTTCGCAATGCCCAGCCGCGCTTGCAAGCCGCGCAGGGTGATGTAGATGTCAGCGGTCTGCGCGGCGACGGCCAGCCTCGTGGCCGCGGCCCCGGCCTCGGAGGCCTGGTACTCGGCCAATGCAGCTTCGCGTCCACGTCGCAGGCCACCAAAGACATCCAGTTCCCAGCTCGCGCCCAGGTCCATCGAGTAGGTATTTCCATATCGATCATAGCCGGGGTTTGAATCGAGTACCTGGCCCAGCGGCGTCTCGACGGATTGATAGGCCCGTGCGGCCTGGCCGCTGATATTTCCCGACGGCAGCAAGGCGGCGTTCGCGGCGCCCAGACCCGCCCGTGCCTGGACAACGCGCGCTGACGCCTGGGCAAGGTCGAGGTTCTGCTCCAGCGCCCTGGTGATGAAATCGGTCAGCACCGGGTCGCCAAACCCCTCCCACCAGGTTGTGAGACGGGTCCGCGCTGTGCCGGTCCTTTGTTCGACAGAAGACTGGCCCAGGAAACGATCCGAAAGCGTGGCATCGGGACGCTGATAGTCGGGACCGACCGCGCAGCCGGTCATCAAGCTGGCGCTTACTAAAAAAGCAAGAGGGCGCAGGGGTGGCATTGACGTTTCCTTGGGGTCGACATTTGTGACCATATTATATGATGGTCACACCCTGTCAATTGGTGATGGAAGTGGGTCTTCGGACTTAAGGTGTAGTATTTGCGGGTTATCTATAAAAAATGGCTATTCAGAAATTGCCTGATGATATGTGACCATTGACAGTATTGGTCACGAGCGCAAGAATGAGTCCCCCAGTCCTCTGTTCAGTAAAGGGAACCTATGCTCCGGCTCCGACCTGTCACCCTTGCCGCTTGCTTGTTGCCTCTCGTCCTCACGGCGTGTGGTGACTCATCCACTGCCACCGATCCGCGCACGCTTGCTCCTCTGGTGAGGGTTGCGCAAGTACAGGGTTCCTCCGCCGGCGCGCGTTCCTTCACCGGCGTCGTGGCGGCCCGCGTCCAGAGCGACCTGGGCTTTCGTGTGTCAGGCAAGGTCCTGGAGCGGTTGGTGGATGCCGGTCAGACCGTCAAGAAGGGCCAGCCGCTGATGCGTCTGGACCCCATCGATCTGGGCTTGCAGGCGCGAGCCCAGCAGGAAGCTGTCACGGCCGCACGCGCCCGGGCCAAGCAGACCGCTGACGATGAAGCTCGATATCGCGAGCTGGTGGCCGCCGGGGCGATTTCGGCGTCGGGTTATGACCAGATCAAAGCCGCCGCCGATACCGCGAAGGCGCAGCTCAGCGCCGCCGAGGCGCAAGCCGATGTGGCCCGCAATGCGTCCGGCTATGCGGTGCTTCTCGCCGACGCCGATGGCGTGGTGATGGAAACGCTCGCCGAGCCGGGGCAGGTCGTCAGTCCGGGTCAACCGGTGGTCCGACTGGCGCGAGCCGGGCAGCGCGAAGCCGTCGTGCAACTGCCCGAGACCCTGCGGCCAGCCGTCGGGTCCAACGCCCAGGCGACGTTGTATGGCAATACCAGCGGGGCGGTCGCCGCCAGGCTCAGGTTGCTTTCCGATTCGGCTGACCGGGTGACCCGTACCTTTGAAGCACGTTATGTCCTGGAGGGCGCCCTGGCTAATGCACCGCTGGGCTCGACCGTCACACTGCGTATCGCCGAGGGCGCGGCCCAGGGGCAGGTGCTGCAGGTGCCGATTGCGGCGCTGTACGACCCCGGCAATGGCACTGGCGTGTGGGTCATCGACGGCGAGCCGGCAAAAGTGACTTGGCGTCCGGTCCAGGTCCTGGGCTTGAGCGACGATGCGGCGCGCGTTGCAGGCCATCTCGAGGTCGGTGAGCGCATTGTCGGCCTGGGTGCGCATCTGCTGCGTGAAGGCGAGCCCGTCCGGCTGCTTGCACAGGGCGATGCGAAGGTCGCGGGGACCCGCCAATGAGCTTCAATCTTTCGGCGCTCGCCGTGCGCGAGCGCGCCATCACGGTATTTCTGATTTTCCTGATCGCTGTCGCCGGGACCCTGGCGTTCTTCAAGCTGGGCCGTGCGGAGGATCCGCCGTTCACGGTCAAGCAACTGACCGTCATTACTGCATGGCCGGGCGCGACGGCGCAGGAGATGCAGGACCAGGTTGCCGAACCGCTGGAAAAACGCCTGCAGGAATTGAAATGGTACGACCGCTCGGAAACCTACACCCGACCTGGCCTGGCTTTCACCATGGTCTCGCTGCTCGACCGCACGCCGCCTTCACAGGTGCAGGAAGAGTTCTACCAGGCGCGCAAGAAGCTCGACGACGAAGCCACCAAGTTGCCGGCGGGTGTGATCGGCCCCCTGGTCAACGACGAGTACTCGGATGTGACGTTCGCGCTTTTCGCCCTCAAGGCCAAGGGCGAGCCGCAGCGCCTGCTGGTGCGTGATGCCGAGGTTCTGCGCCAGCGCCTGTTGCATGTGGCGGGGGTGAAGAAGGTCAACATCATCGGCGAACAGGCCGAGCGCATTTTCATTTCCTTCTCCCATGACCGGCTGGCGACCTTGGGGGTCTCTCCCCAGGACATCTTCGCCGCACTGAACAGCCAGAACGTACTGACGCCCGCCGGCTCCATCGAAACCAAGGGGCCGCAGGTTTTCCTGCGAGTGGAGGGTGCTTTCGATACCTTGGAGAAAATCCGCGACACGCCGCTGGCCATCCAGGGGCGCACGTTGAAACTCTCGGACGTGGCGACGGTTGAGCGTGGCTATGAAGACCCGGCCACCTTCCTGGTGCGCAACAACGGCGAAGAGGCGTTGTTGCTGGGCGTGATCATGCGCGAGGGTTGGAACGGCCTCGATCTGGGCAAGGCGCTCGATGCCGAGACGAGCAAGATCAATGAAGACATGCCGCTGGGCATGACGCTGACCAAGGTGACCGATCAGGCGGTGAACATCAACTCGGCGGTCGACGAATTCATGGTCAAGTTCTTCGTTGCCTTGCTGGTGGTGATGGTGGTCTGCTTCATCAGTATGGGCTGGCACGTCGGTATCGTGGTCGCGGCGGCAGTACCCTTGACCCTGGCCATCGTGTTTGTGGTGATGGCGGCCACCGGCAAGAACTTCGACCGGATCACTCTGGGCTCGCTGATTCTGGCCCTCGGGCTGCTGGTGGATGACGCCATCATCGCGATCGAAATGATGGTGGTGAAGATGGAGGAGGGCTACGACCGGATCAAGGCCTCCGCGTACGCCTGGAGCCACACGGCCGCACCGATGCTCTCCGGTACGCTGGTGACGGCGATCGGCTTCATGCCCAACGGCTTCGCCCAGTCCACCGCTGGCGAATACACCAGCAACATGTTCTGGATCGTCGGCATTGCCCTGATCGCCTCCTGGGTGGTCGCAGTAGCGTTCACTCCCTACCTGGGGGTGAAGATGTTGCCGGACATCAAGAAGGTCGAAGGCGGCCAGGCGGCCATCTACGACACCCCACGCTACAACCGCTTCCGGCGAATCCTGACGCGGGTGATCGCCCGCAAATGGCTGGTGGCCGGCACCGTCATCACACTGTTTGCGGTCGCCATCCTGGGCATGGGCCAGGTCAAGAAGCAGTTCTTCCCGACGTCGGACCGTCCCGAGGTCATGATCGAAGTACAAATGCCTTATGGCACCTCCATCGAGCAGACCAGCGCCGCCACCGCCAAGGTTGAGGCGTGGCTGCAGAAACAGGAGCAAGCCAAAATCGTCACGGCTTATATAGGGCAGGGCGCACCGCGCTTTTTCCTGGCAATCGCGCCGGAACTGCCTGACCCATCGTTCGCCAAGATCGTGGTGCTGACAGACAACCAGGAAGCACGGGAAACCCTCAAGTTCCGCCTGCGCGAAGCGGTCGCTGAAGGGCTGGCCCCGGAGGCCCGGGTCAGGGCGACGCAAATTGTCTTTGGTCCGTACTCACCCTTTCCCGTGGCCTACCGGGTGATGGGACCTGACCCGTCGAAACTGCGGGAGATCGCAAGCCGCGTCCAAGATGTCATGCAAGCCAACCCGATGATGAGGACCGTCAATACCGATTGGGGCCCACTGACGCCGACGCTGCATTTCAATCTGGATCAGGATCGCTTGCAGGCGGTTGGGCTGACGTCCAGTGCTGTCGCCGAGCAACTGCAATTCCTGCTGGCCGGGGTGCCGATCACGGCGGTTCGCGAGGATATTCGTTCGGTGCAGGTGGTGGGACGCGCTGCCGGGGATATCCGCCTCGACCCGGCGCGGATCGAGGGTTTTACCCTGGTGGGTGCGGCGGGGCAGCGTATTCCGTTGTCCCAGGTTGGCGAAGTGGACGTGCGCATGGAGGATCCGATCCTGCGTCGCCGTGACCGGACCCCGACCATTACCGTGCGCGGCGACATTGCCGAAGGCCTGCAACCGCCGGATGTGTCGAGTGTGATTATCAAGCAACTGCAACCGATCATCGATACGCTGCCCGGCGGCTACCGGATCGAGCAGGCAGGGGCCATCGAGGAGTCCGGCAAAGCCGGCCAGGCCATCGTGCCGCTGCTGCCAATCATGATCGCCCTGACGTTGCTGATCATCATCGTCCAGGTGCGCTCGATCTCGGCCATGATCATGGTGTTCTTCACTGCGCCGCTGGGGTTGATCGGCGTGGTGCCGACGCTGCTGATTTTCCATCAGCCATTTGGCATCAACGCCCTGGTGGGGCTGATCGCGCTGTCGGGCATCCTGATGCGCAATACGCTGATCCTGATCGGACAGATCCATCACAACGCAAAGGAGGGGCTGGACCCGTTCCACGCGGTCATCGAAGCCACGGTGCAGCGGGCTCGTCCGGTGCTGCTGACGGCGCTGGCGGCGATCCTGGCGTTTATCCCGCTGACCCATTCCGTTTTCTGGGGAACGCTGGCCTACACCCTGATTGGCGGTACTTTCGTCGGCACTATCATAACGCTGGTGTTCCTGCCGGCGATGTATGCCATCTGGTTCAAAATCCGTCCGGTCAATACCGTTCTAACTGAAACAGCAACCCTGGCATAAGCGATTAATCGCGTACCGCTCCAGTGAGCGTATAAAGAACTGAAGAGGTTTCCATGAGTACTGCAGCAGGTCAAACACGCATCGTAGTCACGGGCGTCGGCGTCGTCGGTCCGCTGGGTTGTGGCGTGGAGCAAGTCTGGCAGCGGCTGCTGGCTGGGCGTTCCGGCATCCGTAGCCTGCCCGAGGCGTTCACCGAGGGTACCGGTGTCGGGGTCGGCGGTCAGGTGCCGTCTCTGGAAGAGGATGCCGTTGCCGGTTATGACCCGGAACGCTTTATCGCGCCCAAGGATCGCAAGAAAATGGATCGCTTCATCGAGTTTGCGCTGGTGGCCGCCCATGAGGCCCTGGAGCAGGCGGGCTGGCATCCGACCGAAACCGTCGACCAGGAGCGGACCGCGACGATCATTTCATCGGGCGTGGGTGGGTTTGGCGCCATTGCCGATGCCGTACGCACAACCGACTCGCGAGGGCCGCGTCGGCTGTCACCGTTCTCTGCACCGGCGTTTCTCGCCAACATGGCGGCCGGCCACGTGTCCATCCGGCATGGCCTCAAAGGCCCGCTCGGTGCACCGGTAACCGCCTGTGCGGCCGGCGTCCAGGCCATCGGCGATGCAGCCCGGCTGATCCGGAGCGGGGAGGCGGACATTGCCGTTTGCGGCGGTACCGAGGCGGCGATCGATCGCGTGACCTTGGGTTGTTTCGCGGCGGCCAGGGCGCTCTCCACCGGTTTTGCCGACCGCCCGCAGGAAGCTTCGCGCCCCTTCGACCGTGATCGCGACGGCTTTGTCATGGCCGAAGGCGCGGGGTTGTTGGTGATCGAGTCGCTGGAGCACGCCTTGGCGCGTGGGGCCAAACCCCTGGCGGAGCTGGTCGGTTATGGCACCAGCGCCGATGCCTACCATCTGACGGCCGGCCCGGAAGACGGCAACGGCGCCCGCCGCGCAATGGAACAGGCGCTGCGCCAGGCCGCTGTCAGCCCAGCCGACGTGCAGCATATCAATGCCCACGCGACGTCTACCCAGGTCGGCGACAGCGGGGAACTGGCGGCGATTCGTTCGGTGTTCGGCACGGACTCCGGGGTGGCGATTACCTCGACTAAATCGGCTACCGGCCACCTGCTGGGCGCGGCCGGGGGCATTGAAGCCGTTTTCACGGTATTGGCGCTGCGTGACCAGATCGTGCCGCCGACCCTGAACCTGGTTCATCCTGACGAGGCCGCCGCTGGGCTTGATCTGGTTGGTTTGAAGGCCAGGAAGATGCCGATTACCCATGCGCTTTCCAATGGGTTCGGGTTCGGTGGAGTCAATGCCAGCGTGTTGTTTCGTCGCTGGGAGGCTGAGGCTTGAGTATTTGATCTTGTGTCGCCCGCCACGCAGGGCCATCCCGCGTGGCGTATCACCTGTCACATCAATTTCAATTTTTCCTTAAGAACCGCACAGGCGCGCCGATACAGCGCGGTAGATCCGATTGTGCGGGCGCTCCAGTGGTGTCTCGCCGAAAGATATTCCAGGCGTTCGTGCGCCTGTGCCCTTGTGATTTTTCAGGTTTGACCAGAATCGGACCTCAGGTGATGAACCATGTCAGCCCACGTCAGGACCGAACTGGAAGGCGCCCTTGCCGTCTGCAAAGGTAGTTTTCTTTCCGTTGGTTTTTTCAGTTTTTTCGTCAACTTGCTGATGCTGGTTCCTTCGTTCTACATGCTGCAGGTGTATGACCGCGCGGTAGGCAGCGCCAGTCTGTCGACGCTGTTGATGCTGACGTTGATCATGTTGCTGTTGATGATCACGATGGGTGGCTTGGAGTGGGTCCGTTCGCGGATTATGGTGCGGATCAGTACTCGACTGGACACGCTGCTGAGCCGGCGTCTGTTCGACGCCAGTTTCAAGCAGGCGCTCAATACCAGTGGCATGAATGCCACGGCCCAGCCTTTGAGCGACCTGAACGGTTTGCGCCAGTTCCTGACGGGCAACGGCCTGTTTGCATTTTTCGACGCGCCGTGGATCCCGATCTACCTGGCTGTCATGTTCATGTTTCATTCCTGGTACGGCTGGATGGGGATCGTGAGTGCCGTGTTACTGGGCGCGCTGGCCTTTGCCAACGAAAAGCTCACCCACTCGCCGCTGCAGGCTGCCAATCGTGAACAGATGGCGGCCACTGCGTTCACCAACAAAAGTTTGCGCAATGCCGAAGTGGTGGAATCCATGGGCATGCTTGCCAGCTTGCGCGAGCACTGGAGCGGGCGAACCCATAAGATTCTCGCCCTGCAAAGCCTGGCCAGCGACCGTGCCGCGACCATCACCTCGGTGTCCAGGACGTTCCGGCAGATTGTTCAGTCGCTGGTGTTGGGCCTGGGTGCCTATTTGACGATCAATCACGAGATTTCGTCGGGGCTGATGATTGCCGGCTCGATTTTGCTGGGGCGTGCGTTGGCGCCCATCGATCAGTTGATCGGCGTATGGAAAGGCTTCCTGGGTGCCCGCGCGCAATATGCCCGGCTGCACGAGTTGTTGCTCAAGATTGCCGCCGAGCCTGAACGCATGCCGTTGCCGGCACCCGAAGGAGCGATTCGCGTCGAGGGTCTTTCGGCGGGATCGCCGGACGCTCGCAAACCGATTATCCGCGGCGTGGATTTCCAGGTGGCCGCGGGCGAAGTGGTGGGCATCATTGGCCCCAGCGGTGCCGGGAAGTCGACCCTGGCCAGGGCGTTGTTGGGCGTCTGGCCAAGCCTGGTCGGCACTGTGCGCCTGGACGGGGCCGACATCAGCCAATGGCGTCGGGAGGAGTTGGGTCAGTACATCGGTTATCTGCCCCAGGACATCGAACTCTTCGAAGGCACGATCAGCCAGAACATCTCCCGCTTCGGCCCGGTGAACGCTCCTGCCGTGGTCGCCGCCGCGAGCATGGCGGGTGTGCATGAGTTGATTCTGCAACTGCCCGATGGCTACGACACCTTGATCGGAGCCAATGGCGGTGGGTTGTCCGGCGGCCAGCGACAACGTATCGGCCTGGCCCGCGCCTTGTACGGTGAGCCGCGCCTGGTGGTGCTCGATGAACCGAACTCCAACCTGGACGATGCCGGAGAAAAGATGCTCGCCGAGGCGCTGCAAAAGCTCAGGCAGAGCAGGGCCACGGTGTTTGTCATTACCCATCGATCCGGCGTGCTGGCGCAGGTGGACAAGCTGCTGGTGCTCAATCATGGCGAACTGAGTCTGTTCGGGCCGCGGGATCAGGTCCTGGCCCGCCTGCGAGATGTAACACCCACGACCCGGCAGGCTGCCGCGATTCAACCGTAGGAAACGGATGAGCCATTTCATGCAAAACAGTCAGCACTCATCCACCGCGTTGCCCATCGATGACAGGCCGATACGCCGCGTCGGCTACCTCATGCTGCTGGTCACCTTTGGCCTGTTCGGTGGCTGGGCGGCATTGGCCCCCCTCGACAGCTCGGCACTCGCGCCGGGCGTGGTCACGGTCAAAAGTTATCGCAAGACGGTGCAGCACCTGGAAGGTGGCATCGTGCGCGAACTGCGCGTGCACGACGGGGACCTGGTGAAAACCGGCGATGTGTTGCTGGTGCTCGACAACACCCAGGCGCGTTCGGAAATGGAAACGACGCGCAGCCAGTTGATCGCCGCGCTGCAGTTGCAAGCCCGGTTGGAGGCGGAACGTGACGCGCTGCCCGAGCCAGTGGCGGTGCCGGCCCTGGACCCCGCTGACCCGCGAGTGCAAGAGGCCCGGGACAGTGAGGCACGAATTTTCCAGACTCGACGGACCTCGTTGCTGGGTGAAATCGGTTTGCAAGAGAAGACCATCGGACAAATCGAGGAACAGATTCGCGGATTCAAGGCCATCATCGCCAGCAAGCAGATGCTGGCGGCCTCTTATCAAGACGAAATAGTCGATCTGCGGGCACTGCTTGCCGAAGGCTACGTGGACAAGCAGCGCCTGCGCGAACAGGAGCGCAGCCTCGCTCGCCTGCAAACCGAAATAGCCGAAAGCCAGTCCGAGATCGCGCAAGCGCGGGTCCATGTCGACGAGGCGAAGCTGAAGATCCTGCAATTGAAAAAGGCCTTCGCCAGCGAAGTCGCCGGCCTGCTGGGCGATGCGCGGACCAAGGTGTATGAGTTGCGCGAGCGACTGGCCACTTTGCAGGACCGCGATCAGCGTACCGATATCCTCGCGCCCGAGTCCGGAATGGTCATGGGCATGACCGTCCACACCCTCGGTGCCGTGGTCAGCCCGGGCACTGCGCTGCTGGACATCGTTCCGGCCAACGAGGAACTGATCGTCGAGGCGCAAGTGTCGCCGATGGACATCGACCGCATCGCGTTGGGCAAGTTGGCGGACATTCGCTTCAGCGCATTCAAGAGCAGCACCACGCCTGTCATCGAGGGACGGCTGGTGCAGATTTCCGCTGACCGTCTGATCAACAAGGACACAGGCACGGCTTATTACTTGGCACGCGTAGCCCTGACGGACAAAGGGCGCCAGACGCTGGGCAACCTTACCCTGGTGCCGGGAATGCCGGTCGAAGTGCTGGTCAATACGGGCGCGCGGACGCTGTTGCAATACTTGATGCAGCCTGCGAGCAATGTGTTCGCCCGTTCGTTGATCGAGGACTGAGATGAAGCGCCTGATCACCCTGTGCCTGGCACTCATGCCATTGGGCGTCCTCGCTGACGACACTTATGTCGACCTGTGGCAATTGCACCAGGAAGCGCAAGGGGCTGATCCGCGCGTCCTGCGGGCACAAGCCCTGACCCGAAGCGGCGAGGGCAAGGAGCGGGCGGCCTTCGGTCAATTGTTGCCGCAGCTCAACGCCAGTGGCAGCGTCAACCGCAGCCGTCGCGACGACGACCTGAACCGTATCCAGTACAACGGCAAGCGCATGGCCGTGGTGCTCAATCAGGTGATCTACGATCCACAGGTCTGGCGCAGTTACCAGAAGTACATCGAGTTGACCCGGCAGAGTGGCTACGAGTCGACCGATACCCAGGTGCAGGCCAGCATCGATCTGTCCGAGCGCTATTTCGCCGTGCTTGCCGCGGAAGACGAGCTGTCGCTGGTGCGCAGCGAACTGCAGGCGACGGAGCGTAACCTCAAGCGGGTCAAGGCTTTGTACGCGCGCCAGATGGCGATGGTGACCGACGCGCTGGATCTCGAGGCACGGGTGGATGCGCTCAAGGCTGACGAGATCGAAGCCAGCAACAAGGTCCTGGTCAGCCGTGAAGCGATTTCCGAACTGGTGGGGCGCGATGTCAGTGAGCGGTTCAAGCGCATCGGCGACAATCCCGCCTTCAGCCTGCCGGCGCAAGCGCAGGACTACTGGGTGCAGACGGCACTCGACAGCAACCCGGCGTTGCACGCCCGGGAGCACAGCGTCCTCGCCGCCGAGGCGGCCATCGCTGAAAACAAGGCAGGGCATCTTCCCCGGCTGGGCCTGAACTTGACGGCGCAGCGCAGTGATATCGGCTATGAAGGCGCCGTGACGCCTCGCTCGGACAACCTCGTGGCCTCCCTGGATTTGCAGATGCCGCTCTACAGCGGCGGTTCCACTCGTGCACGGGTATCGAGCTCCGAAAGTGACAAGGAAGTCGCCCAGCAAGAGCTGGAAGCCTTGCGTCGCCAGGTCATCAAGGAAACCCGCACGGCTTATCTCGGCATGAGCGCCGAACTCAGCCGGATCAAGGCAACACGGCGTGCGCTGGAGTCTGCCGAGAAGTCACGCATGGCCACGGAAAAAGCCTTTGGCTACGGCGTCAAGAATGCCGTCGATGTGCTGGATAGCATCAAGGAAGAGTTTCGTGCACGACGTGATTTCTATCAGTCCCAATACAAGTTCGTGACCAGTTTACTGGTATTGCATCGCTGGAGCGGTCGATTGGGAGATGGGGATATTCGCCGGGCGAATGAATGGCTGGTTACGCCATAGTTGGTGGATTTAAAGCTTGAAAAGTGGCTATGTGATATCACTTTTTGTGTTTCTAATGCAAAATAACCCCTTTGTAGCGGCCGCATTCTGGAAGGCCGCAGATTGCTTACAGGAAGCTTCGCATGCCCAGTCCACTTGGTTACTCTTCTACTTCGTCCGCCATTCGGACCGGCAACGCACAAGTCGATAGCTTGCTGGTCGGTACCTATTGGGGGACCCCGTCCCTGACGTACAGCTTCATGACGAACAGTTCATTATTCGCCGCCGACTACAGCAGTGACAATGAATATGAGGCCGGCTACGTCCTGACGTCAGCCCAGCAGAACAGTATCGTCAGTGCGCTCGGCATGTGGAGTTCGGTTGCCAATATCAAGTTCACACAGGTCGGCGAATCCGGTACCAATGTGGGTGACCTGCGTTTCGGCGGCTACCAGAATATGGACGGCGACACCGCTGCCTGGGCTTATTTTCCCGATGAAACCCCCAGCGCCGGTGATGTCTGGATCGGACCGGTGACGAACAACCCGAGTCCTGTCAAAGGCACTTACGACTACCTGGTCTTTGTCCATGAGATCGGTCACGCGCTGGGTCTCAAGCATCCGTTTTCCCAGTTGCTGTCGAACCCGACGGTGCTTGCCCCCCAGTTCGATGATGTCCGTTATACGGTCATGAGCTACGACGCCGCGTATTCCTATCAGCCAACCACGCCCATGTTGCTGGATATCGCTGCCATCCAGAGTCTCTACGGTGCGAACACTCAGTGGCAAACGGGGAACAACTCGTATAGCTGGGCTGTTGGACAGTCGGTTTTCGAGACTATCTGGGACGCTGGCGGCACTGATTCAATTGATGCCTTCAATCAGCTGGAAGCAGTCCGCATCAACCTGAATGAAGGCCAGTTCAGCAAAATCGGCCAAGCGTTTACGGACCTCACTACCCAGGCCGCTTTCAACGAAGGGCTGGCGATCGCCTATGGCGCCAAGATCGAAAACGCATTCGGCTCGGCCAATGACGACACACTGATCGGTAATGCGCTGGCCAACGTCCTGAACGGTCGTGCCGGCAAAGATACGATGATCGGCGGGGCAGGCAATGACACTTACGTCGTCGACAATATCGGTGACGTTGTCCAGGAAAGCAGCACCCTGGCCAGTGAAACCGACACAGTCATCTCTGCGGTCGATTACACCCTGGGCGCCAACATCGAGGTCCTGACGCTGAGCGCGAGCGCCAATCTCAATGGCACGGGCAACGCGTTGAACAACCGCATCACTGGCAACGCCGGTGCCAATACCCTGGACGGCGGCAGCGGTATCGATACCCTGATCGGCGGTGCCGGCAATGACACCTACGTGGTCGACAACCTCAAGGATGTCGTCACCGAAACCACGACCCTGGCCAGCGAAATCGATACCGTGCGCGCTTCGGTGAACTGGACGCTGGGCGCCAACCTGGAAAACCTCATCCTGACCGGCACTGCCCAGCTCAGTGGTACCGGCAACGCCCTGAACAACGTGCTGACCGGTAACGCCGGCAACAACGTGCTGAACGGTGGCGCCGGGCTGGACACGCTGATCGGTGGCGCGGGGAATGACGCCTATACGCTGGATCAGGTCGCTGAGCTGGCCCTGGTCCAAGAGGGTGTCGATCAGGGGCGCGACAGCCTGACCCTCACTTACGCCGCAAGCGCGTCGAGCAGCGTCGTCGACCTGAACCTCAGCAATCTGCGCAACGTCGAAAGCGTCATTCTGAGCGGCGCCGGGGCGTTCACCGTGATTGGCAACGAGCTGAGCAACAGCCTGATAGGCAATGCTTCGGCGAACAACCTCCAGGGTGGGGCGGGCAACGATAACCTCGATGGTGGCGCGGGTGCCGATACCTTGAGTGGCGGTACGGGCAATGACATCTACACGATCGATGACCTCAAGGATGTCATCAGCGAAACCAGTACCTTGGCGGGTGAAATCGACACCGTGCGTTCAGCGGTCAACTGGAGCCTGGGCGCCAATCTGGAGAACCTCACGCTGATCGGCAGCGCCAACCTCAACGGCAGTGGCAACGCCTCGAGCAACGTGATGACCGGCAATGCCGGCAACAACGCGCTGAGCGGTGGTTCAGGCAACGACACGCTGGACGGCGGCAGTGGCATCGATACGCTTATTGGCGGTGCCGGCAACGACACTTATGTAGTCGACAACCTCAAGGACGTCGTTAACGAAACGACCCTCCTGAGCAGTGAAATCGACACTGTACGTTCATCGGTCAACTGGAGCCTGGGCGCCAATCTGGAGAATCTGACGCTGATTGGCAGCGCCAACCTCAACGGCAGTGGTAACGCCTCGAACAACGTGATGACCGGCAATGCCGGCAACAACGCGCTGAGTGGTGGTTCAGGCAACGACACGCTGGACGGCGGCAGTGGCATCGATACGCTTATTGGCGGTGCCGGCAATGACACCTATGTGGTCGACAACCTCAAGGATGTCGTCACCGAAGCCTCGACCCTGGCCAGCGAAATCGATACCGTGCGCGCTTCGGTGAACTGGACGCTGGGCGCCAACCTGGAAAACCTCATCCTGACCGGCACTGCCCAGCTCAGTGGTACCGGCAACGCCCTGAACAACGTGCTGACCGGTAACGCCGGCAACAACGTGCTGAACGGTGGCGCCGGGCTGGACACGCTGATCGGTGGCGCGGGGAATGATGCCTATACGTTGGATCAGGTCGCTGAGCTGGCCCTGGTCCAAGAGGGTGTCGATCAGGGTCGCGACAGCCTGACCCTCACTTACGCCGCAAGCGCGTCGAGCAGCGTCGTCGACCTGAACCTCAGCAATCTGCGCAACGTCGAAAGCGTCATTCTGAGCGGCGCCGGGGCGTTCACCGTGATTGGCAACGAGCTGAGCAACAGCCTGATAGGCAATGCTTCGGCGAACAACCTCCAGGGTGGGGCGGGCAACGATAACCTCGATGGTGGCGCGGGTGCCGATACCTTGAGTGGCGGTACGGGCAATGACATCTACACGATCGATGACCTCAAGGATGTCATCAGCGAAACCAGTACCTTGGCGGGTGAAATCGACACCGTGCGTTCAGCGGTCAACTGGAGCCTGGGCGCCAATCTGGAGAACCTCACGCTGATCGGCAGCGCCAACCTCAACGGCAGTGGCAACGCCTCGAACAACGTGATGACCGGCAATGCCGGCAACAACGCGCTGAGCGGTGGTTCAGGCAACGACACGCTGGACGGCGGCAGTGGCATCGATACGCTTATTGGCGGCACTGGCAACGACACCTATGTAATCGACAACGCTCAGGATGTCATCAGGGAAACCTCCACACTGACCAGCGAAACCGATACGGTAGTCTCGTCTGTGAGCTGGTTCCTGGGTGCCAATCTGGAGAACCTCACGCTGACGGGTACCGCCTTCATGGGGATCGGTAACGAACTGGACAATGTGCTGATCGGCAACGCCGGAAATAACGCCCTGGACGGTGGGGCCGGCAATGACACACTGATCGGCGGCCTGGGTGGGGACAGCCTCCACGGTGGAGACGGAGCCGACCGCTTTGTTTTCAACACGCTGGGTGATCTGGGCAAAGGATTTGGCAGTGACTCCATTTCCGACTTCAATAGCCTGCAGGGCGACAAGTTGGACCTGTCGAAACTCGATGCCAATCTCCTGACCACGTTTGTCGACTCGTTCAGCTTCATCGATTCGAATGATTTCACGGCAGCGGGACAATTGCGCTTCGTCGACCAGGTGCTGTACGGCAACGTCAATGGTGATCTGGGCGCGGATTTTGAAATCCAGCTGACGGGTGTCAATACCCTCAACGCCAACGATCTGATCGTTTGATAGCTCGGGCCCTGCGAGGAAAATCCAGGGCCCTTTCTGTATCAAGTGCCGCGTTGTCACCACGCGCCTGCTGCTTGCGCTGGCGCCTGGTCACTTCATGTCCCTGGCCTGTACCCACAGCACCGCGTCTTGCGACAGGGGTTTGCCCTTGTGGGTTTTCGTCGCACCGATATCGAGCGCCGCAATACCCCACCATCCAGTCACAGCATGCGGCGCAGGACGTCGTTTCGAGGGTCGCGGTCATAAAACCGATGCTTCAGGGCACCGGCGACATGCACCAGGATCAGGCCGAGCAGGGTGTAGGCGAGCACTTTGTGCAGCCATTGGAAGACGACGAACCAGTCGTCATTCTTGCCCAGGAGCTCCGGAAGGTTCACCCCAAAAAAGAAGACGCCGTCGCTCATCGTGTAGGTGCTCGACATCGAATAGCCCATCAACGGCACGATCACCAGCAGCGCGTACAAGGTTCGGTGGGCAAGTCTTGACGAAACCCGCTCATACCGTGCCAGCGTCTCTGGCGGTTGTGGCAGCCTGGCCGCTCTCACCCGCAGGGCGATCTGGACCAGGACTACCAGGAATACCAGCACCCCAAAGGATTTGTGCCACGGGTAATAGAGCTCATATTTGCTTGCCACTTCGTCATCGAGCCCAGTCATGTGCCAGCCCGCCCAGAGGAGGCCAGCGACGAGCACGGCGCGCACCCAGTGCAAAATTCGCAGGGACGTTGGATACCGATCAATTGTTGTTTGATTTACCGGATTCATCACGGTCTCTCCATCGATCATCAAGGCATCGAAAAAGCACGTTGGAACGGCCACCCTTTGAGGCCCGGGGGCTGGGAGGGTGGTCCGGTCAGTGCAGGGATTGTTTTCAGCCGGGCAGCAGCACGGTAATGACCTTCTCCTCGGTGTAGGCCAGCGCGCCGCTGAATCCTCCTTCCCGGCCAATGCCGCTGGCCTTGACGCCGCCCCATGGCAGGTTGGCGTCCAGCGGGCTCCAGCAGTTGATGCCCACGGCCCCGGCCTTCACCGCCGCAGCGACGCGATGCGCTCGTGCCAGGTCGCTGGTCCAGACTGTGGCTGCAAGGCCGTAGTTGGAATCGTTGGCGAGTGCGACGGCCTCTTCTTCGCTGTCGAACGTGATCACCGTGCCGACGGGCCCGAAGATCTCGTCCTGGGCGATCGCCATGTCATTGCGGGCGTTGGCGAAGATGGTCGGCCGGACGAACCAACCTTGTTCAGGGTTCGATACCCCACCGGCCAGCAGGGACGCACCTTGGTCGATGCCCAACTGGATGTAGCGGTTGACGCGATCCAATTGGGCTTTCTTGGCCACCGGCCCCATCTGCACGCCGGGTTGGCGAGGGTCGCCTACCTTGACGGCGCGCGCGGCATCGGCCAACGCTGCGGCGAAGCGATCGGCGAGGCCGCGCTGGACCAGGATGCGCGAGCCGGCCGCGCAGACCTGGCCCTGGTTGGCGAACAGGCCGAGGGAGCAGCCGAACAGCGCGTCGTCGAAGGAGGCATCGTCGAAGACAATCTGCGGGCTCTTGCCGCCCAACTCCAGGGCCACGCGCTTGAACAGCACGCCGGCAGTGCGTTGGATCTCACGTCCGGCTTCGGGGCTGCCGGTGAAGCTGATCTTGTCGACATGGGGGTGTTCGCACAGGGCGCGACCCACCTCGTTGCCGTAGCCGGTGACGACGTTGATCACGCCATCGGGGAAGCCCGCTTCCTGGGCCAGCGTTGCCAGGTGCAGCGCCGACTGTGGCGTCTCTTCCGACGGTTTGATGACCACGGTACAGCCTGCGGCCAACAGGGCGGCGAGCTTCCAGACCGTGATCATCAGCGGTGAGTTCCAGGGAACGATGGCACCGACCACGCCCACCGGTTCCCGTACTGTGTACGAGAGGGACTTGGTGCCAAAGTAGCCGCCGGAGGGAATGGTCCGCCCCTCGAGCTGGTTGGCCCAGCCGGAGGAGGCGCGCAGGTTGGCGACTGCGTTGGGTACGTCCAGCCGGCGCGGTTCGATCGGCGAGCGGCCGATGGCGTCGGCGTCCATATCGGCCAGCACGTCGGTGTCGCGTTCCACCAGGTCGGCCAGTTTCGACAGCAGTCGAGCGCGCTGGGCGCCGTCAAGCTGGCTCCAGGCGCCACGTTCGAGCTGGTGGCGTGCGGCGCCCACGGCACGGTCCACGTCCTCGACGGTGCCGCGGGCGCAGCTGCCGTAGACCTGTTCCGTCACGGGGTTGACGAGGTTAATGCGGCGGCCGTCAGAGGCTTCGAAAGACGCGCCTGCGATGAAGTGTTTCAAGTGCTCAGTCATTTTGAAGTCCATGAGTGATGTGCAGGAATCGGGACAGGTCACGCATCGAGGGCGTCCAGGGCGTCGCCGAAAATGTCCAGTGCCTTGAAGAACAGCGCTCGTGAGATCGTCAGCGAGGGCATGACACGCATCACGTTGCTGTAGCGACCGCAGGGAATCATCAGCACGCCGTGGCTCAGCAGGTAACCCATGAGTTGGCCAATCTTTTCCGGTGCCAGTGGCGCCTTGGTGGTCGGGTCCGAGACCAGCTCGATCCCGATCATCAGGCCGCGACCACGGACCTCACCGACCAGCGGGCTGCCGAAGCCGCGAATACGCTCCTGTGCTTCCAGCCCCAGGGTGTGGGCACGGTTGAGCAGATCGAGCTCCGGATCCTGGAGGATGCTGATGTTGGTCAGCGCTACTGCAGCGGACAACGAGTTGGCGGCGAAGGTGTTGGGCATCGATCCGTCAGGAATCGCCGCCGCCAGGTCCGAGCGCATGATCAGGCCGGCCATTGGCAGGTCGCTGCCGATGCCCTTGCCAAAGGTGAGCATGTCGGGCTTCACGCCGGAGTGCTCGACCGCCCACATCTTGCCGGTACGCCCGGCGCCGGACTGCACCTCGTCGACGATCAGCAGCGTACCGCTGCGGTCGCAGGCCTTGCGCAACAGTTGCAGGAACTCTGGCGAGGGCGGCACGTAGCCGCCTTCGCCCTGTACCGGTTCCACGATCACGGCCGCCACGTCATCGGCGGCGGTGTAGGGGGTGTTCAGCAGGTAATCCACGTACTCACCGGCGATCTGCTCGGCGCTTTTGTGCGTGGTATCGAAGGGGAAACGGTAGGCATAAGGGTAGGGGGCGTGAATGACGCCACCCATCTGGGCACCATAGCCCTTGCGGTAGGCCGTGCCTGTCGTCAGTGCGCCGGAAGCGTTCCACACGCCGTGGTAGCCACCGTGGAAGGCGATGATCTGGTGTCGTCCGGTGACGCGCTTGGCGAACTTGATGGCCGCTTCCAACGCATCGCTGCCGCTTTGCGTGAAGAATGTAATGCAGTCGCCGCGCAGGCCGTCGGGCGCGATCTCGGAGAGCTTGGCGGCCAGTTCGGTGCGCCGGGTGCTATTGACCTCCAGGGCGTGCATCAGCACTTCGGACTGTTCGCGAATGGCCTGTACCACTTTCGGGTGGCAGCGACCCACGCTGCTGACGCCCACACCCGCGGACAAGTCGATGTAGGTGTTGTCATCGGCGTCCTTGAAGGTCGCGCCGAACGCCCGGTCCATGGCCACGGGCATGCGTCCGCCGCCGCGTGCCATGGATTCGGTACGCGCCGACAACGCCAGCGCCTCGGTGGTCCGGGGGCCGGGAATGGTGGAGTTAATCCGCGGGGCATCCGCGAAATGGAGGGCTTCGAGTTTGGCTTCGCTCATGACGGTCTCTCAGGATGTCGGTTTCAGTGTGCCGATCATCCCCGTGGCCTGTTCCAGGCCGGTAGCCCGAATCGGCACATTGGATGGACCGCCTCGCGCGTCAGTACCGGAGCACAGACACTGCCCAAAGAAAATTTGCAGAATTCTCTTTATGTGAGAATATCGCTCGGGAGGGCGATCTAAAAACAAGAATATTGGCCGAGGCGTTCGTCATCATGAAAAACCAGAACATCAGCCATTTCCACGACATTCATGTCCACGCAGCCACCGTCCAGGAGTGGAGCCAGGATTACAACCAGTTAACCGCTGGTACGGCTGATAGTTCACTGATCCAGTTGACGACGGCGCGCTGCCACGTGTTTCGCGAGCAGATCAACCAGCGTGTCGTGCAGCACGGCGTGGCCCCACGGGGCAAGATGTGTTTCGCCGTGCCGATCACCGTCCCGGGCTCGATCCGGATGCAGGGGCGGGAAGTGGACGACAGCAGCCTGTTCTTTCTTCATGGTGGCGAGGAGTTCATGTTCCATATGCCGCTGGGCATGGAACTGCTGGCGATTACCTTCGAGCGGGAGTTGTTCGAAGATGCGTTGGCACAAACCGCGTCGGCCAAGGAAATCGGACAGTTGCTGCGTCAACCGGTGATCAAGGTGTCCACTCAACGCTATGCCGAGGCTCGCCGTCGAATGCTGGCGGCGTTCTCCCAGGCGCTCTTGAGTGAAGAACTCGACCATGCGCAAGACCGGGAACTGGCGCTGGAACAGACCATGCTCGGCGAGCTGCTGCAATTGATGACCGATCCCGCCTGCGACAAGCAGCAGCGTACGCCAAGTTCCACGCGCAGCTACATTGTCGAAAAATGCCACCGCCTGGCGACCGCGCAATTGAACAACGTGCCCAGCGTGGACGAGTTGTGCCAGCGCCTCCAAGTCAGTCGGCGTACCGTGCAGAACAGCTTCCGCTCGGTGACCGAGACGACACCGGTCAATTACCTGCGCTCCGTGAGGCTGAACGGTGTGCGCCGAACCCTGATGTCCACCCCCGCGACGCATCTTTCGATTGGCGATGCCGCGGCCCAGTGGGGCTTCTATCACCTCAGCCATTTTGCGGCGGAGTACCAGGCGCTGTTCGCAGAATTGCCGTCCCAAACCGCGCGCGCTGCCATCGGCGCTTGCGCCCTTGCTTGAGCCTTTGCCCGTTGCACCCGGCAGCGGGCGGGTTGGCCTGCACAAGGATGTCGAAAAGATGAACAGCCTTCGTCGCCTGCTCAGAGTCTTCGACTTGTTTCGCCCTGAACAGCCGGTCATCGATGTGGACGTGATTTGTCGGGAGCTCGGCTACACACCCGCCACCGCCTATCGTTATCTGCGCGAACTCGGCGACGCGGGTTTCTTGAAGCGATTACCCCGCGGCTACGCACTTGGCCCACGGATCGTCACGCTGGAGCATCAGATGGCCCACTATGATCCATTGCTGGCCTGCAGCCGGGGCCTGGTGGACAAACTGGTGGCCGACACGGGCCTGGACGCACTGGTCAGCGAATGGCATGGCGACTCAGTGGTCAACGTGCTGATCCATCGGGGTTCCGACGCCGGCCCCGTGGGTGGCGACCGGGGGCGGCCGATCGATCTTTTTCACAGCGCGACCGCTCGGGTCGTATTGGCCTATCTGCTGCCGCGCCAGATCCGCCGCATCTATGACGTCCATGCGAAGCCCGCCGAAGTGCTGCATCAGGGGCTGGAGTGGAAACCGTTCACCAAGGAGCTGCTCGCCATCCGCAAGCAAGGCTACTGCATCAGCGAAAGCGAGCTGTACCCGGGACGCAGTGGCGTCGCGGCACCGATCTTCGACGAAAAGCGCCGAGTACTCGGGAGCATGACCCTGGTGGGGCGTAGCGAGCGGTTCCATGCGTTCCAGCAGGGCTACTTGTGCGACCTGGTCACCGGCGCGGCGTCGGAACTGACGGCGCGTATCGCCTTGCAATAAGGCAAGAGCAGCTGGACGGCGGGCTTTTTCGAGGGGAATGTGCCGATTACCGATTTGGGCTAATGGGGCGTTCGGGGAGAGGCATAGGATCGAGTCCAGCGTGCGACATGATCAATAACGCTATCCGGTGACGGCGAGCGATTGACTGCACCGATCCTACAGCGACTGCCTCATACAATAAGGTCAAGAAAACATGAGTGTACCTCTCCCGGTCAACAGCTCCACGGAGCTCAAGCGTGGGGCCCTGGGTGTCGGCTTCATCATCTTCTTCGTGGTTTCAGCGGCGAGCCCCTTGAGCGTCATCGCCGGTGGCTTTCCCATTGGCATCATGCTGGGCAACGGCGCTGGCACACCGGCCTTGCTGATCCTGGCCTTGCTGGTGTTACTGGCATTCTCGGTGGGCTACACCACCATGTCCCGGCATGTGACCAACGCCGGCGGTTTCTATGCCTTCACTTCTCGCGGCCTGGGTGGCCTGGCCGGTGGCGCGGCGGGGGTGCTGGCGATGTTTGCCTACAACATTCTGCAAGTCGGGCTGTATGGGATGTTCGGCGGCGTGGTCAGCGGCACGATGGAAAGCGTCTTCGGCCTGGTATTGCCCTGGTGGTCGTACTCGTTGATGGCGATGGCCAGCGTTGCGATTCTCGGCTACCGCAAGATCGATCTGTCCGCCCGGGTGCTGTCGGTCATTGTGATCGCCGAATACCTGGCGATCCTGCTCCTGGATTTCGCCATTCTCAGGACCGGTGGCGACAGTGGGATCAATCTCGATGCGTTCGATCGCAGCCACGTGTTCAGCGGCACGCCGTCCATCGGCTTGCTGTTCTGCTTCGCGGCGTTCATCGGCTTCGAGGCCACCACCATCTATGGCGAAGAGGCCAGGAACCCGCAACGCACGATCCCGATTGCCACCTACTGTTCGGTTTTGCTGATCGGCGGGTTCTACGCGCTGTCGGTCTGGTCGATGGTGATTGGCGTGGGGGCGGACAAAATCGTTTCCACGCTTCAGGCCTTGCAGGACCCGACGACGTTTATCTACGGCATGTCCGACCATTTTGTCGGCCCACACCTGACCCAGGTTATCCGCGTGCTGTTCATGGTCAGCATCTATGCCGGGCTGCTGGCGTTCCACAACGCGGCGGCCCGCTACTTCTACGCCATCGGGCGTGATGGTTTGCTGCCCAGCCGGTTGGGCACCACCCATCGCGTCCACCAGAGCCCGCACATGGGCTCGGCATTGCAGAGCTTGATCTCCGCCGTGGTGGTACTGATTTTCGCCGCCATGGATGCCGATCCGATCCTGCAACTGTTCGCCTGGCTGTCCAACCTGGCGACGCTGTGCGTGATCTTGCTGATGGCGCTGACTTCCGCAGCGGTCTGGGTCTTTGCCCAGCGCCACCCCGAACTCAAGCTGGGGATCTGGCGTGGGCGGATTTTCCCTGGCTTTTCTTGCGTGGCGTTACTGGCGGTCCTGGTCATCGCGGTGGTGCATTTCGATGTGCTGACCGGCGCCAGCAAGGCCTTGTCATACGGCCTCTGCGCGATCATTCCCGCCGCCTTGCTGGCGGGTGTGTTTCTGGCGGCGCGACTGCGCAAGGTGGCACCGCAGCGGTATTTGGGGTTGGGGAGTCATAAGCTATAGGAACCTGCGCAGTATCGATGGCGCTTGGCCGATCGTCGATAGTTGCAGAGACGCGTTGATCAATTGTGGTGTGGGGAAGGGGCTCGCCTTAGATGAGTGGTGCTGTCGGTCGAAGCCGCACGTAACCCTTAAGCCCGTACGGCCTCGCTTGCACTCAGCTCGCGTCGTTTGGTCGACACACCATCCGACCTGAGTGCTGAACTCACTTTAAAGCAATTGTGCTTATGACTTGGAGCTCGGTCGCCCAGGGATATGGCTCAGTATCGATTTGGAGAAGCCACCATCCACACATATATCCTGGCCCGTGACATATGCCGATAAGGGGCTGATGAGAAATTCGATCACGTTCGCGATATCCAAGGGGTCACCGATTCTCGCCAGCGGAATGATTGCTTCCCGTGCTTTCTTGATCTGGGGGTCGGTATACATTTTTTCCGACATCGGCGTACGGGTCATTCCTGGGGACACCACGTTGACACGGATCCCGTCAGGAGCCCACTCCAGCGCGAGCGTCTGGGCCAGCATTGTCAAGGCTGCCTTGGTGGGGCTGTACGCGCCTGAGCCAGCATGGGGAGTCTGGCCAGACATCGATGAGGTAAAGCACGCCGAGCCTCGACTCTCGCGCAAATGCGGGTAGCTGGCCTTGGCAAGCAGCCATGCGCCGCGAAGATTGACGGAGAACATGTCGTCCCAGTCCGCAATGGACAAATCACAGATTGCGCCAGGGCTGGCGATGCCGGCATTCGCAACCAGCGCGTCGAGCCCGCCGAATTCCGCTACTGCAGCTGCCACAAGTTGGCTTGGGACCTCTGGGTCGCCGAGATCTCCTAACAGTGCGATGGCGATGCCGCCCATGGCCTCGATGGATCGAACGACTTCTTCCTGAGCAGGAGTGGGTGTGTGCCCGCATACCGCAATTTTCGGCTGCGAGCCTCGAGCAAGGGCCGCTTCCGCGATCCTCAGGCATGCAGACGCACCGATACCGCTACTACCGCCACTGACCAAAGCTCTCATTGGGCACTCCTTCTTATAGTTAGACATTGAGGTAAAAGAGGCTTGTAAAGTACGAAAATAGATTTCGCTTTGCAATCAAATTGACAATGGAATTTGATTCCGTTATCGTTTTTTGCAGTCAAATACCCTTGCCACTAAGTGGCTGTCGCTATCCAGATTCATCCATCGTCGCGTTTTTCAGCTAGCGATAGTGGTCAGGTACAAAATCCATAATACGAATGGCCCGCTTCACTCCAGCGAATACTCAACTGAAAGGATGTTTCGATATGATCATCAGCACGTTTTCCTATCTGTGGTCATCCACGGCAATTGATGCGATTGCGCAGTTGGCCGAGCACGGGCATCGCGTGTTCGAAGTCCCCGTCAGCTCGCCACATTGCTGGCCGGTAGAGCTCTCGACCGCAGACCGTTCTGCCGCAAGCGCGCGTCTTCATGAATACGGTGCGAAGATCAGGTCCCTCAACGCCGGCGGCTATGACCTCAATCTGGCCAGTCCCGCCGCGAATATGCGCCAGAAGAGCATCGAGCACATCAAGTCGGTCATTGACTTGGCTGCCGCTTGGGGTACTCAGGAGGTGGTGATATCCCCCGGCACCAGGCGCCCAATGATTTCCCCGCCGCTCGAAAAAACCTACGATTGGATGTACGAAAGCCTGGCTGCCCTGATTCCGCTGGCGAAACAGGCTGGCGTACGCTTACTGCTGGAAAACACTCCGTATTGCTTTACCCCCACCATGCCGGAACTGGCGAAGGTTGTAAGTACCCTCAACGACGATGTGGTCAGGGTCGTTTACGACATCGCCAATGCGGCTTACATCGGTGAAGATCCGGTGGCGAGTCTGTTGGCTTATCACGCCAGCATCGACTTTGTGCATGTGTCCGATACGGGGACGGACGTGTGGGGGCATGATCCAGTCGGCACCGGTGTAGTGGACTTTATCGGGTTGGGAGAGGCTGTTCACGCGACCTGCGGTATTGAAAACTGCGTACTGGAAATCATCCGCGAAGAAAATGCTTTGTATGAGCTGAACAAGGGTGTGCAGGATCTGCGTGCCAAGGGCTGGAAAATTCCGTAATCGCCCACCGGTCGCTTGTCGCTACCGCCTGCGACCGGATAGTTCAAGTAGCCCTTGAGGCCCGCAACGGGTCCAGGTGACAGCGTTTACACCAGCAATACGCGCGCGATCATGGGGGGGACGCAGGCTTCGGCCTGATGGAGCCGGTCATGATCGCGACGGTGTATGCGGTACTACCGCAGAGGTAGCGAATCATCACCACTGACCGAAGACCAGAGCGACCAGCATTCGCCTACCCTGATTGCCGAGCGCTTCAAATGTTCGATATGAGCACTCAGGGTTTCCTCCCGCATGCGTGCGATGGGACCGGCGACGCTCAGGGTGGCCACCGGGCCCGAGTTGTCTGGCCGCGAGGTATCGAATACAGCAACCGCCACGACACACACGCCCACTTCACCTTCTTCTCGAACGACTGCGTGTCCGTCTTTGCGGATCTGAGCGATGTCATCAAAGATGTCGCGAATCGAAACGCGCGCATTGGGCCCGGCGTAGTCTCGGCTGTTCTCGATGTCCCAGGCGGCGAGAATTCGCATGGCGCGCTCATCTCGCATAGTGGAAAGCCATACTTTGCCCGCCGCGGTTGTGTGGGGAATGATTTTTTCATCCAGGGCTCGGCGGTACTGCAGCCCTCTGGTGTTTTGCGTGGCTTGCAGCACCCAGGTCAGGTGATCCTCTGCAACTGCCGCCAACCGGACGTGCTCGCCGGTTTCGCTGGCCAGCTCGTTGAGCAAGGGTTGCATGATCCTGGCGAAGCCCGTTTCAGAGATGAAGTTCACGCCCATGCTGGGGATTTTCAGCGTCAGGCGGTAATGATCCTGTTCGTCCTGGTAAACGTAGCCTCTTTCTCGCAGCGCGCTCAATATGCGGTGGGCCGTGGCCATGGCAACTTGGGTTCGCTCGCCGATTTCAGACAGGGCGAGACCGTCCGGGTGGGACAGCAGCAGTTCCAAGGTGTTGAAGTAGCGGCCAATGTGTGACAATTTTTAAATCCTCTTTTTTGCCAGCAATGGCCAGCCAACGTCGTGTCAGGGGTACTGGAGTGTGATGGGAATGCCGCCGAGGCGGTCTGACTCATAGGCCGCCTCGATGATGCGCATGACGTGGTGCATGGTTGCAAGTCCGGCACCGGTATACGCTGTCTCACGGCCAGGGGCGAGGACATCGGTTACGAAATTGTCGTAATACACGTCAGAGTTCAGGCTCATGGTCAGGTCACTTGCCGCTCCAACCGCGTCGATCAGCCGCAAGCCATCCGGGGTCGAGCGCACGTAGAACTGATCGGTTGACAATGAAAACGAGTACTCCCGTTGCTCGGGCGTGTTAGCCGGGTAATTGTAGCCAGTTTCGATGGTGCAGATGCAGCCGCTCTCGGTCACCAGAGTCATCATTGAGGCGATCTCTACGGCGGCCAGTTGCGGATCGCGATGCATGACGGCGGACACGCTGCATATGCGCTCTCCGGACATTTGCTGCGCCAGATCGACGAAATGAGGGGCAAGGTTGATCGTACATCCGCCACCCGAACGTTTCGGGTCAAGCATCCAGGCGCAACTGTTCGTCAAGTAGCGTCCGGGCGGGCCGGCGTTGAATCGAAACGACTGGGTTCTCCATTTGGCACCACTCTGCAACGCCGCATGCTTGACGCGGTTCAGTAATTCACTGTGCCTCCAAACCAACGGCACCGCCGCGAACAGGCCGGCGGCTTCGGCGCGTTGGTGCAGGTCCAGCACTTCATGCTGGGTAAGCCCGCAGGGCTTCTCCATCGCAAACGGAATGTTGCGCGCGACCAATGCCTTGCCCATGGCATACAACTCGTCGTGCGGGCCAAAGGCGAAGGCAAAATCAGCCTCTTCGTTATCGAGCAGGGTTTTCCAGTGATCGTAGCGTCGCGCTCCAAAGCGCTGGGCGAGGGCGGGACCACGCGACCCTGTGGCGTCGGATACCGCCGTGACGGCCACATCGGGCAGACGCTCAAGGGCATCAAGGTAGAGCGGGGTGTGCCAGTGGCTTACTTCCAGAAGAACGACTTTCAAACATTCATTCCTTATAAACAAATATGTTTGACGAACTTGCCGGTGCCCTCGGGGTGCGGATCAAGCCCGAATATAACAGCGCACGAGCCACGTTTCCGAGGGTGCGTAGTAGGCTAGCACGACGTGATTACGAACGGAAGTTGGTTTCGTTTTACTGGATGGCGACGTGTGGCGTCTGAGGTGAGGTGCAATTTCAACAGGCGCACGAAAATGTGCACATGCCGGGGCAGTGCACATCGTTAACCGTTTTGGTTCGGGTTATGAAGAGGGGAGGCAGGGTAGGTTGTACCGGACCCTTACAATTCAGTCGAGTAGCGACGCTCGATATCTTCGAAACCTAGAAAACTCAATGCCAGCAGGGCTTGGCCTACGTGCATCGGCTGGCCATCAAGGGTTTGGCAGCCGCGCGATTGCGCCTCAAGCAGCAAGGCAGTCGGCTCGGACCTGGTGATGATATCGACCACCACCGTCGCTGGGTCCAGCCGCGTTGCGTCTATAGGCATTGGATCATCAGGGTTCATGCCGAGTGGGGTGGCATTGATCACGATGTCATGACCTGCTGGGTCAGCTGGGCCTGTATACACAGCGCACGGACCCTCTTTGGCAACTCGGTGTACAAGGTCCGAGGCGCGCTGCGGATCCAGGTCTGAAATGACCAATGATCGTGCGCCAGCAGCGGCAACGGCAAACGCGATTGCCCGTCCCGAGCCGCCAGCGCCTATAAGCAGAACAGATTTCCCCACCAGGGAAATTCCGTGGCGCTGCATGCCCGCTACGCAGCCCAGTCCGTCGAATACGGCGCCCACCCAGCGCCCGTCATTGTCACAACGAACGACGTTGATTGCGCCGATCTGGCGCGCAGTAGGGTGGAGCTCATCCACGATGTCCAGCATGCTCTGCTTGTGCGGCATGGTCACCAGAAGTCCAGAGAGGTTGCGCACGGCTCGCACGCCTTTGACAAACTCAACCAGGTCCCCCGTACCTATCTCCAATGGAATGCAGACGGCGTCAGCCTGTGCTTCGGCAAACAACTTATTCAACAGCATTGGAGACTTGGCGCTCCTGAGTGGATCACCGATCAATCCATATATACGCGTGGTGCCTGTGATGCGTGGATGCATGTCAACCTACTTGTCATTGGCTATTGCACGCCAGTTGCCGGTATGCAGATATCAGAATCCCCCCTGACAGAGCGTGCATATCCACTGCCGTGCTGCTCGAAGCGCTGTGCAGAAAAACTGAGCAGCGCGGCGGTGGTGAAGGGGGCGGTCGTCAGGAGCGCATCACCGGCGCTGATTTTTTGAATGCTTGATCGGAGGCATTGGCGTTTGACTTGGGATTGGATTTTTCCCGCACCTGTTCGTACTCCTCCTCTGACATCGGGACAGCATTGGGGTCACCGAGGTCTTTCAGACGAATCCGGAAGGTTTCCCGGGTAGTAATAGCGGCGATAGCGGAGATTAAACAGATGCCAAAAGTCAATGCCCCGATTTTTAGAGGGATATTATCGCTACCGGGAGGCGCAACAGATACGAAAAGGGCCGGCAGAAACGCTGTGCATGCCACGCCTATGTTCTGTCCAATGGCCATGCCGGTAACACGTACCCGTGTACGGAACAGTTCCGGAAACAAACTCGGGAACACACCATTAAAGCCCTGGTAAGCCACACCCCACATGAGCAGCGATAGAACCAGCGAAAGCCACATATTGTGAATGCTGATCGCATAGAGGTAGCCAAATGACAATATGCCGCCGCATAGAACGCCAACAATCACCGGAGGCTTGCGGCCAATTCTATCGGAGAGCTTACCAACGAAGGGAATGAGGATAACTGCGCATATATTGCCTAGCACTGGTATCCACATGAATAAGCCAGAAGGAAATCCAATGCCGTAGGCGGGCTGCACTGCGTAGGTCGCACCGAATACAGAGGCGACGATTGCAAGTACCGCGGAGAGCGCCATGCAGATGACACGTAGCAGATCGCCCCAACTCTGCGTGAGCACTTCGATCACAGGTAGTTTACGGGGCTCGGTCTGTGTCTGCGCCTCAGTGAAGATCGGAGCCTCATGAACCTGACGCCGGATGATCCACCCCATGACGAGCACCACTGCGCTGAGCAGGAATGGAATCCGCCAGCCCCACGAAGCAAACTGATCGGCTGGCATGAACTGGGCAAGAGGCAGGAAAACCGCGGCGGCTAGCAGTTGCCCGGCTTGGACGCCTTGAAGGGTAAAACTTGCGAAGTAACCGCGACGCCCATCAGGCGCATGTTCCAGGGTCATGGAACTGGCGCAAGACACTTCACCCGCGACCGCAAAACCTTGAATCAGGCGCAACAGTATCAATAGGGCAGGAGCCCAGATACCAATCTGTGCATAGGTAGGAAGCAGACCGATGCACATCGTCGACGCGCCCATCAGGAACATGCAGTAGACGAGCACCGTCTTGCGCCCGTGTCGGTCGCCCATGTGCCCTAAGACCACAGCGCCTATCGGTCGGGCAATATAACCAACGCCGAAGCTGGCCAGCGAAATGATGATCCCAACCGTTGGGTTGTCTGACGGAAAGAACAGCTGTGGGAAAAGTAGCGCTGCCGCGGTGGCATAGATAAAAAAGTCGTAATACTCCAGCGCCGAGCCTATCCAGCCGCTCGCTGCGGCCTTTTTAGACTGACGCTTGGAGTGTGGATCGCCTTGAATGCTTTGGCTCATGACATGTCTCCGGATTCTCGATTGTTGTTATTGTAACGTCGTTCCATCAGTAATTCTGTTACCAGATTCGCCACCTTGTCAAGGGCGTTCCTTTGGCCGATCAAGGCATGGCGCTGGTTATCTGCGGGGAGCGTCGGCCCGCCGAGCGAGCACGCTGGAACCCGCTCATGCAATAGAGCGAATGGTTGTTAAGAGGATGAACAGGCTGCGAAGCGTCAAGCTCTCGGCACTATGGCTTCCTAGGGAGAGCGATGACGCCAACGACAGGTTTTACCGTCGTCGTACGCCGCCTTTCACATTTGCCAACTACAAGCGATCTCTCGAGAGACAGCCGTCGACGAGCCTCGAAATGTTCAACGGATTCGCATTCTTGAGCGCATCGGGAAGCAATGCGTCGGGGTAGTTCTGGAAGCAGACTGGCCTCAGGAAGCGGTCGATGGCCAAGGTGCCGACCGAGGTGCCACGGCTATCGGAGGTGGCAGGGTAAGGGCCGCCGTGGACCATTGAATCGCAGACCTCGACACCCGTTGGGTAGCCATTGATGAGGATGCGACCAACCTTCGTCTCCAACAAAGCAGTCAGCTCTGCGAATTGCGTAAGGTCTTCTGGCTCGCCAATCAAGGTGGCGGTCAATTGTCCGTGAAGGGCATTGATGGCAGCATTGAGTTGGGCCTGGTCAGCGACCTCGATGAAGATGGACGTGGGGCCGAAGATTTCTTCTTGAAGAACCTTGTCGCCGTTAAACAGCAACGCAACGTCGGCCTTGAACAACTGTGGCTGGGCCTGGTGCCCCTGCTGGTCGCTGCCAGCCAGGTGCACGATGCCGGGGTGCGCATGCAGGTTCTGCAAGCCAGCCGCGTAGCTGCGCAGGGTGCCCGAATTGAGCATTGTCTGTGCCGGTTGGTCGTTCATCAACGCTGCCACTCGGTCCTGAAAAGCAGTGAAAGCACCCGAGCGAATACCCACTACCAGCCCGGGATTGGTGCAAAACTGCCCGCAACCTTGAACCACCGAGGCGGCAAGGTCGTGAGCGATACTGTCGGCTCGACGCGAGAGTGCCTCAGGCAGGATCACGACCGGGTTGATGCTCGACATTTCGGCGAAGACTGGAATGGGCTCGGGGCGAGCGGCGGCCATATCGCACAACGCTCGACCACCTTTGAGCGAGCCGGTAAAGCCAACGCCCTTGATGAGCGGGTGTTTTACCAAGGCTTCGCCTACGCCACTGCCATAAATCATGTTGAAGACACCCGCGGGCATGCCGCTGCGCTCGGCCGCCCGGATAATCGCGTTGGCGACCTGTTCAGCAGTCGCCATGTGGCCGCTGTGGGCTTTGAATACCACTGGACAACCCGCCGCAAGCGCGGAGGCGGTGTCGCCGCCCGCCGTGGAGAAAGCCAACGGGAAATTACTGGCACCAAACACAGCGACCGGACCGATTGCGGTGCGGTACTGGCGCAGGTCAGGGCGCGGCAACGGTGTGCGAAGGGGCAACGCCTGGTCGATGCGAGCCCCATAGAAGTCACCACGCCGCAGCACGTTTGCAAACAAGCGCATTTGACCGCTGGTACGTGCGCGTTCGCCCTGGATGCGAGCGACAGGCAGTGCTGTTTCCCGGCAAACCAGCGCAATGAACTCATCGTCCAAAGCGTCTAGCTCTTGCGCAATGGCATCGAGAAATTCAGCCCGTTTGTTCGCGCTCAGGGTGCGGTAGCTGGAAAAAGCATTGCGGGCTGCATGAGCCGCGTCCTCGACTTCTTGCGCAGTCGCCTGGTGGAACGCATAGGGTAAGGTTTCCCCCGTGCTGGCATCCACGCTCTTGACGATGATGCTGCCGACGGCGCTGCGCTGACCGCCGATAAAGTTCTGGCCGGTGATGAGGGACATGGTTGTCTCCAGGTTGAAAGTGCATGTGATAGAGGGGCAAGGCGTCCCCAGGACTGAAAGTCAGGTGACGGCGCCGATCTGCCAAGGCACGAACTCGTTTTGTCCGTATCCGTGTTGTTCGCTCATGCTGCGTTCGCCCGAGGCAATGCGCAGCATGGTTTCAAAGATCGCTGCACCGCACGCCTCGATGGTCAACGTGTCTTCGGCTATTTCGCCACAGTTGATGTCCATGTCTTCACGTTGACGCGCCCATAAGGCGCTATTGGTCGCCAGCTTGATTGACGGGGCAGGGGCACAGCCATAGGCCGATCCGCGCCCGGTGGTAAACGCAATCAGGTTCGCGCCACCGGCGACCTGACCGGTTGCAGAGACCGGGTCATAGCCAGGGGTGTCCATAAAAACCAGCCCGTTGGCCGTGACGGCCTGGGCGTATTCGTAGACATCCATCAGATTGCTCGAGCCAGCCTTTGCCACGGCGCCCAGTGATTTTTCCAGGATGGTGGTCAAGCCACCGGCCTTGTTGCCGGCAGAGGGGTTATTGTTTAGTTCGGCCCCCATACGCTCGCAGTACTGTTCCCACCAATGAATGCGAGCGATGAGTTTTTCGCCGACTTCACGGCTGACAGCCCGCCGTGTCAGCAAGTGTTCGGCACCGTATATTTCCGGGGTTTCGGAGAGAATCGCGGTGCCGCCACAGGCGACCAGGCGATCCACCGCGTTGCCCAGCGCAGGGTTGGCAGTAATGCCGGAGTAGCCATCCGAGCCGCCGCACTGAAGCCCGACGGTCAGATGGCGAGCGCTGACCGGTTCACGCTGAATTTGGTTGGCCTCGCCAAGCAATTGCTTCACGTGGTCAATGCCACTGGCGATGGCCTTGGATGTACCGCCACTGTCCTGGATGTTGAACGTGCGCAGGGTATTGCTGCGGGTGAGTCCTTGGGTTGTGAGTAATGAGTCGATTTGGTTCGTCTCGCAGCCCAACCCGATCACCAGCACGGCCGCAAAGTTGGCATGGGTCGCATAGCCGGCCAATGTCCGGCGCAACATGCTCAAACCGTCGCCCGCTGGATCAACGGCGCAGCCGGCGGAATGTGTCAGGGCGACAACACCGTCGACGTTTGGATACGCTTGCAGTGCGGCGGGATTGATGTCCCGACGAAAATGATCGGCGATGGCCCGGGCGACTGTGGCAGAGCAATTCACGGACGTAAGAATACCGATGTAGTTGCGCGTCGCGACGCGTCCATCCGGGCGTACGATACCCATGAACGACGGGGCTTCACTGGGCGTGGTGTTGGGCTTCGCATCGACGCTGAAAGCATAATCTCGAGCGAATTCCCCCATGGCCAGATTGTGCACATGGACATGCTCGCCTGCTTCTATGTCGACAACAGCAAAACCAATGATTTGCCCATAGCGTCTTACTGGTTGACCGGCTTCGATACGTCGGGAAGCCACTTTATGGCCCGGCACGATCGCTTGCCGGATGGTCACGCCTTCCTGTTCAAGGACTTCGCCAGCGAGTAGCGGCCGGCGTGCGATCAGCACATCGTCCAGCGGATTCAAACGCAGCACAGCTGCTGCGCCGGTTTTCATGATCAGTTCCATCGCATCCTCACGGGCTGCTGGGTGGTGGGCGGTCGCTAATAGCGCCGCACTTTTGTGCCGGCACTATAGGATTCATGGAAATGGCTGCCTAATGAGAGCTTTCGATTGCTCGATAACTTTGCCTCATCGACTTTTTCTGAACTGGCTGCGGTCTCTCTTCTCTGTAGCCGTTTGCCGCTGTTTGGCGAACGCCAGCAAGGTCGCAATAAACGTCCGTGTCGGCTCTGACAGGGGCTCATCCTTGCGAGTGATAACTCCGTAATCCTGGGATTCAACTTTGAAGGGCGTGTTGAGGATTTGAAGCTGGCCGTTTTGCAGCTGTGACTGGACCATGGACTCGGGGAGCATGGCGAGCATTGGCCCGGACTGAAGCAACTGCAGGAAGGTTTGCATCGAAATGGTCTCCACCGTGTTGGCCGGCGGGGCGATCTTGAACGTCCTGAAAGCGCGCTCCATGCGTTGTCGGATCGGCGTATTGAAGGGATACATGACCCATGGCCATTCACTGAGTGCTTCAGTGGGGACCTCCTCAAGATCGCACAGAGGGTGTGTGCTGTTCACGACAAGACAAAAGGGTTCGGGTCCCAGCGACGTAAATTCGAACGGCTGACAATCTTCATCCGTGAAGCGCGCGATGATCAGATCGAGTTTCTTTTGTTCGAGCATTTCCAGCAGATGGTTGCTGGTTTGTTCGATCACCTCGATAGAGAGGAGGGGGCGCTCGCGTTTGATGCTGGCAATGGCTTCAGGCAGCACCACGGATGTCGCGGCGAAAATGGTGCCGACTTTTAAATGACCATGCCCGCCTTTTCGCAGTTTGTTGACTTGGTCGACGAACGACTCCGTGTCTTCCAAGGTGATACGCGCAAAACGGGCTACGAATTCCCCTAGTTCGGTAAGAACCAGACTACGCGTTTGACGCTCAAACAGCGGAAAACCGAGGAGAACTTCCAGATCGCGCAGCAATTTACTGATGGCCGGCTGCGTAACATTCATGTGTTCGGCGGTTGTGTGCATGTTGCGGGTCTTGGCCAAGCTATTGACCAGTACCAAATGTTTGATCTTCAGCCATCGGGAGACACTGGCAAAAGTAATTTGGTCATTTTCCATCGGTTAAGGCCTTGTCTGTCGATAACGAAACAGCATTGATGAGTGAGATTCTTTCATTGGGATTTACGGGGGCAGTCCATTAGTTTTACGGCTCTGATGACCAACTGATCTGGAAGCTCCATGGCGAATTTGAAACTGACGCGCGAAAACACCCTGCCAGTGGATGGCCTGGCCGGAACGCTGATCGGCCGTGCCTGGATCCCGGGGGCGATTGCCGGCCCCTCGCCGGTGGTGCTGCGCGATGAAGGTGTGTTCGATCTTTCTGAAACCTTTTCGACAATCAGCGAACTGCTGGAACACACCTCGCCGTTGTTGGTTGTTCGTCAGGCGCCAGGCAGGTACATCGGGACCGTCGAACAATTGCTTGGGAACACCGGCAGCCATGCCGATCCCGGCAAGGCATCGCTGCTGCCTCCAGCAGATCTGCAAGTCATCAAGGCGGCCGGGGTGACGTTCGCGTCCAGCATGATCGAGCGGGTCATCGAGGAGCAGGCCCGAGGCGATGCTGCCAAAGCCGAAAGTGTTCGCCGTCTGGTGCAAGAAGCCATCGGCGATAATTTGCGGGCAATCAAACCGGGTTCGCCAGAAGCGATGCGTCTTAAAGCTGTGCTGATCAAGCAGGGTATGTGGTCGCAATACCTGGAGGTCGGTATCGGTCCGGATGCGGAGATTTTCACAAAGGCACCGGTTCTGGCCGCAGTGGGCAGTGGCAGCGAAATCGGCATTCATCGCAAGTCTGAATGGAACAATCCGGAACCGGAAATTGTGCTGGCGGTGAACAGTCGAGGCCAAGTGCATGGCGTCACCTTGGGCAATGACGTCAATTTGCGTGATTTCGAAGGCCGCAGCGCCCTGCTGTTGAGCAAGGCCAAGGACAACAATGCGTCCTGTGCGATCGGCCCGTTCATTCGTCTGTTCGATGAAACGTTTACGCTCGATGACGTGCGCAACTGCGTCGTGGATCTGCAAGTCCGGGGCGATGATGGCTTTACGCTGGAAGGCAGCAGTTCCATGGCCCTGATCAGCCGTGACCCGCTGGATCTCGTGGCCCAGACGGTTGGCGGTGATCACCAGTACCCGGATGGCTTCATGCTTTTTCTCGGGACATTGTTTGCGCCTACCCAGGATCGCGAGGAGCCGGGAAGCGGCTTTACTCATAAGCAGGGTGACGAGGTCAGCATCGGGAGTCCGTTGCTGGGCACGCTGCGCAACACCGTCACCTACAGCCATGAGGCTGCGCCCTGGACTTTCGGCTTGCGGGCAATGATGCACAATCTTGCTGCCCGCGGACTTCTGTAGGTAAGGCAGGGTGGTGAGAGGCATTGGGCGTTCTTCCGCAAAGATTGAACATGCACAGGCGCTTGTCTATGGATAAAGAGCCGGACGCCGAAGCGTTCGGTTTTTATCTCTGTCAGGCGTCCCACGTCCCGGAGACCCGGCTGCGTGGCCCGCTCTGTCTCGATCAGGCCAACCCGGTGCAAGCGGGTTTGACTTATCCGGGGACGCCTGCATATTATTGGAACACGGTTCCAGTACGAACAATGTTGCTCGAATCCACCTCATTGTCAAAGATAAGTCGAGAAAAATATGAGAGTCGTTAAAGGTGCTGTTGACCGTTGCCTGGAGGCGATTGAACTGCTGGCCCGCGAGGCTCGCTGGATGCGGATGTCCGATATCGCAGCCGAGCTGGGCTTGGAGAAGGGCCCCGCCCATCGAGTGCTTGCTCAGTTAGTCGAGCAAGGGTGGGCGGAGCAGGATGAAGCCACGTCGCAGTACCGCTTGACACTGAAGCTGGCACTGTTGGGGCAGCGTTATTTACATGGCATCGGCTTGCCTGAATTGGTCCAGCCGATCATCGAGCAAGTGGCTGTTCAATGTCATGAGTTGGTGCGGCTGACGGTGGTCAACGAGGGCACCTTGTCCTGGTTGTCTTCGGCCCAAGGCGCCGCGCCAGGGCTTATGTATTCGCCGGCCATGGATAAACCGATCAATCTCTATGCAACCGCCAATGGCAAAGCCTGGCTGGCAACAATGTCCGATGAGCAGGCCATTGAGCATGCGTTGCGTAGCGGGCTGGGGAAAGCTGACACAGGGATGGGACACGGGCCGAAGGCGATCAACAGCATCGAAGGCTTGTTGGCCGAGTTGGCACTGACCCGGAAGCGCGGGTATGGCTTGGTCATTGAAGAGGCCGAGGCGGGTGTCTGGGCGATTGCCGTACCGGTCAAGCTGGTTCCATCCGGCACTGTGGTCGGCACGATGAGTATCGCCGGTCCGGTGTTGCGCATGCAGCCCGAGCGTTATGACGAATTGCATGCCCTGCTGGAAGAGGCCGCCAACAAGCTGGGTACGGTTTGGCCGCGCCAGAACAACGTGCATTCGGAGAGCGTATGAGCCAACTCGCACCTGCAGGGGCCAAGGCAGGATCGGAGCTGGAAGTCGCCGCTGCCGCTCTGGTCCGTGCACGGCTGGAGGGGGGGCGGCTGGCATCCTTGCCTGACCAGAACCTGCCAGGCAGCCTCGCAGAAGGTTTTGCCATCCAGCAACGCGTGGGGCCATTGGCTGGAAAGACCGTGGGAGGCTGGAAGTGTGCGTTACCGCCGGCTGGCAAGTGGATCGTAGCCCCGATCTACAGCGACAGCATTGTAGAAGGCGAACGTTACCGACTGGCCGCTGACGCCGATAAGGCGCGCATCGAGCCCGAACTGGCGTGCGTCCTGGCCCATGATTTGCCGGCACGTGTCGAGCCTTATACCGCTGAACAGATCGCTGCTGCGATCAGCGACGTGCGCTTGGCATTGGAAGTGATCGATTGCCGTTATACCCATCCACAGACACTGCCGTTCGAGCAATTGCTCGCGGATGGTCTATTCAATCACGGCCTGGTACTTGGGGCGCCAATCACGCTGTCGAACCCTGCCAGCATGCCCTCTGAACTGGCTATCACCTTGAGCGATGCAACGTCGGAGCCCCTGAAAATCAAGGGTCGACATCCGGACGGGGATCCGTTGTTGCCGATCGTCTGGCTGGCCAATTTTCTGTCTACACAAGGGATAGGGCTGCAAGCAGGGCAGGTGATTATCACCGGGTCCTATGCAGGTGTTCTCGATGTGCCCGTTAACCAGCCACTGCATGTGCAGTTCGGCGAAGCAGGCTCATTGTCTGTCCATTTCTCAACGCTGGAGGAGTAACAAATGCGCTTAGTTCGTTTTGGTTTACCGGGGCAGGAACAACCGGGAATCCTGGATTCGCAAGGGATCGTTCGAGACCTCTCGGGCATTGTCGATGACATCGATGCATCGGCCCTGAGCCCGTCAGTGCTTGAAAAGTTGCGCGCGGTTGACGTTGAAAAGCTGCCAGTGGTGGCGCCAGGCACACGTCTTGGTCCGTGTGTAGGCAGCGTACCGAACCTGATTTGCATCGGTCTGAACTACTCCGATCACGCGGCTGAAACGAATACACCTATCCCGAGCCAGCCGGTGGTCTTCAACAAACACACCGCGTCCATCAGCGGCCCCAATGACCCGGTCATCTTGCCGACGGGCGCTCAGAAGCTGGATTGGGAAGTCGAACTGGCCATTGTCATCGGTACGCCTGCCTGGCAGATCGATGAGGCGCGGGCATTGGACCACGTTGCCGGTTATTGCCTGGCCAATGATGTGTCCGAGCGGGCTTATCAGCTTGAGTACGAAGGCCAGTGGACCAAGGGCAAAAGCGGTTTTTCTTTCGCACCTCTGGGACCTTGGCTGGTCACCCGTGACGAAATTGCCGATCCGCAGGCACTTGACCTCTGGCTCGACGTGAATGGCAAACGTTTCCAGACCGGCAATACCCGTACGATGATCTTCAGCGTTGCCCATATTGTCGCGTACCTCAGTCGCTTCATGCCGCTACTGCCGGGTGACGTCATCATTACCGGTACGCCACCAGGTGTGGGGCTCGGGCAGAAACCACCGGTATTCCTCAAGGCGGGTGACACCATGCGTGTCGGTGGCCAAGGGCTGGGTGAACAATTCCAGACCGTGGTTCCTTACGTTGCTGAAATGGGGGCTGCATGGGTCGCCGGGCGCCATCCCAATGTTGACTGACTATCGCTAAAGGAAAAACACTATGAGCTTTGCAGGAACAGGTGTAGTCGCGATCTGGCATGATCTTTTGCCCGAAGCGCGGGACGAGTTCTATGAGTGGCATAACCGTGAACACATGCCCGAGCGGGCTGGAATTCCGGGCTTTTTGCGGGGACGCCGGTACGTCGCTTTGGATGCCGGGCCGACTTATTTCAACCTTTATGAGGCTGATTCTGTGCAGGTGTTGGGAGGGCAGGATTATTTATCGCGCCTCAACAGTCCGACGGCATGGACCCAGCAGTCGGTGAAGTCCTATCGCAATGTCGCGCGATCCATTTGCGCAGTCACTTACTCCAGCGGTGTGGGGCAGGGCGCGTATCTGTTAACGGTCCGTTTCGATGTTGTCGAAGGGCTGCATAAATCGGTGTCAGACGCATTGCGTCAACGCGTGCTGCCTCCCCTGGCGGATAAACAGGGTATTACGGGCGTGCATTTGTGTGTGGCGGATGAGGCCGTGAGCAAGGTTGAAACCGCAGAGAAAAAGGCCCGCGCCGAAGGCACCCAGATACCGGCCTGGATCGTCATGATCGAAGGTTGTGCACCTGATTACGTTCGCGTCGCCGGCGAGTCTTTTGTGGCCGAGCTGCAACGGCTGCTGGAGGGGCAATCGATAGGACCGGAAACCACGCTCTATCAATTGGAATACACACGGTGCAAAACGCCGGGGAGTGCGGGTTGATCGCCGAGCGTTCGAGTACGTTTTAACTTTCCAGTCGTTGTTCTCACGCAATTTCTCACGAGCGTGCCCATACAGGCATTGAGTTTAGCTCGCGTCTGCGCACGCTCGGATTTTGCTTAAGGCGATATTAAACAATTATCAAGTTGCTCAATAACGGGCTGGATAAGGAGTCCCTTCGGTCGCTCGGAAGTTAGCTCTTCGGGCTGTCTGTGCATGCGTTGTCACGAGCTAAAAATCGCAACAAAAAACAATAATAATTCATTGTGAGGAAACATCATGCGCTACCCGGTTACTGTCCGCAGCGTGCCCGCACATCAATCGCTTATCAGCCTGACTCTTGCGTTTTGCGCGGGTTCGTCAGCTGTTGTTCAAGCCGATCAAAATAGCGGTTTTGTCGATGGCACTAAGGCCACCCTCAATTTGCGCAACGCTTACATCAATCGCAACTTCACCAACCCGAACAATGCCCAGGGCAAGGCCGAGGAATGGACCCAGAACTTCATCCTCGACGCCAAGTCCGGCTTCACCCAGGGCGTGGTCGGTTTCGGCGTGGACGTGCTGGGCCTGTACTCGGTGAAACTCGACGGCGGTCGCGGCACAGCGGGTACGCAATTGCTGCCCGTGCATGACGACGGTCGCCCGGCCGATGACTTTGGGCGCCTGGGCGTAGCCCTGAAGGCCAAGGTGTCGAAGACCGAATTGAAGGTCGGCGAGTGGATGCCGGTGCTGCCGATCCTGCGCTCCGACGACGGCCGCTCCCTGCCGCAAACCTTCCGTGGCGGCCAGGTGACCTCCACCGAAATCAACGGCCTGAGCCTCTACGGCGGCCAGTTCCGTGGCAACAGCCCGCGCAACGACGCGAGCATGGAAGACATGTCCATGAACGGCCGCGGTGCGTTCACCTCCGATCGTTTCAACTTCGGCGGTGGCGAATACGCCTTCAACGAAAAACGCACCCAGGTTGGCGTGTGGTACGCGGAACTGTCCGACATCTACCAGCAGCAATATTTCAACCTGACCCACAGCCAACCCATCGGCGACTGGACCCTGGGCGCCAACCTCGGCTACTTCATCGGCAAGGAAGACGGCAGCGCCCTGGCCGGCGACCTGGACAACAAAACCGCGTTCGCCATGCTCTCGGCCAAATACGGCGGCAACACCTTCTATGTCGGCCTGCAGAAAGTCGGCGGCGATGATGCCTGGATGCGCGTCAACGGCACCAGCGGCGGCACCCTGGCCAACGACAGCTACAACTCCAGCTATGACAACGCCAAGGAAAAATCCTGGCAACTGCGCCACGACTTCAACTTCGCCGCCGTCGGCGTGCCGGGCCTGACCCTGATGAACCGCTACATCAGCGGCGACAACGTGCACACCGCCACGGTCGACGATGGCAAGGAGTGGGGCCGCGAAACCGAACTGGCCTACACCGTGCAGAGCGGCGCGCTGAAAAACCTCAACGTGAAATGGCGCAATGCGTCGATTCGTCGGGACTTCAGCACTAATGAGTTTGATGAAAACCGGATTTTCATCAATTACCCCATCTCGCTGCTATAAAACATCACGGGTTCTCCCCCTTGATGAATAGCGGCGTTCAGGGACGCCGCTATTTTTCCTTTGCTTGCAATAAGTTCCGCGCCAGCGCCAAGGCTTCATCTTCAGTGGTTGCGATGAGCATGGGATAACCCCAGAATTTTTCATACACGATTGCGAACGCTTTGCCTGCCAGCCGTTTGGCGAGACTTGATTCGATATGAATCGAGGCTTTGACATAACGCTTGAGTTCGCTTTTGTGGCGCTTCATCCATAGGGCTATTTGTTTCAGTTCCCCTGGTGAGTGTTCCGGTTGCTCCTTGTCCAGACCTTCATTGCTGATCAATACGAAGGGCTCATTGCGAGCAAGCAAGGCTTCGAGCTCGGCAAGTGACTCATCCTGGCTATGGCCCGGTGTGGTTTTTTGCAGCCAAACGAACGGAAATTGTGTGGCGTCTATACGCATTTCTATAGTCCTTCGACACGTTGCCAAACCTCTGTGATGTCCTGCGGTTTCAGGATACTCTGCAAGCGATCCGGCTTAATTGCACAGGCTGGCCACAATATTGTTCAAAACAGCCATTTTCATTTTTTGAGGGCTTAGCGTGGGGCGCACACCTGTTATGGCGAACACTGCTAAAAAAGACAGGATTGCCGTATGGGACGTCGATAGCATTTCGCGGCCCGTCGTAGCCCTCAGCGCTTCGATGGTGAGCAAGGATTGGGAGCAAGCCAGCCATCAACATCGTAAGGCGCAACTGCTTTATTCCGTGCGCGGCATCCTCAATTGTGAAATAGAAGAGGGCGTCTGGATCGTTCCACCACAATGTGCCGTATGGATACCCGGTGGTTTGTCACATGCGACACGTGGTTCAGGAGAGACAGAATGTTATTGCCTGTTTGTTGAACCTGATGCCGCTCCGGATCTTCCGCGAGGCTGCTGCACGATCGGCGTATCACCGCTGTTGCGTGAGTTGCTGCTGAAGGCGGCAGGGTTCTCGGGAGACGCTATCAATGTCCCGCGTGAAGACCGCCTGATCGCAACGTTATTGGACGAATTGTCGGCAGCCCCCGTGGAGGACCTGCATTTGCCGATGCCTCGCGACACGCGTCTGCGCAGGCTCGCTGAAATGCTCTTGGCCGACCCCGCGCTTAAGGTTTCGGTGCGCGAGTGGGCTACTCGCATTGGCATGAGTGAGCGCAGCATGAGTCGGCTTTTGCTGCAGGAAATAGGGATGAGTTTTGGACGTTGGCGTCGGCAATTGCATGTAATTGTGTCGCTGCAACGCATGACCAAGGGCGAGAGCGTCCAATCGGTTGCGTTGGAACTCGGTTATGAGGGACCTAGCGGCTTCATCACGATGTTCCGCAAAACCGTAGGCAAACCGCCTGTGCAATATCTTTCCGCCCGCTCAGCCAGCGCTGTTATCGCAGGTGAGTCATTGCCCGTGCCGTCGATCCTGTTTCCTGACGACGTGTAAGGGCTCGTAGGCGATCTATTCGAACCTGACCAATCCTCGTGGCGGATGGAAAACGGCCAATCCCTGACATTGGCTGAACTGGAAAATAATCTGGCCATCCTTCGATATCTGGCAACGGCGGCTTGTTGCTAGATTGCGCGACAACGAATGCAAATCAGTTTCACTTGAGATTGATTTGTCACTTCTGTTCTCCGGCCTGGTGCCGGTTGAGTTGTCGGCCCTTTCTCAAACCCGTCTCTCGACGGTCGGCCGCTGTCTGTTTTTTTCTTGATAAGGAATGGCTGATGTGGAGTTCGTTGACTTACTGCGGTGAGCGGCGCCCTTGCGTGCCTGAGCGTTTGCTGACAAATCCGGTGACTGCAGCGCTGTTGGTGTTTTTAGGTAGTTCGAGTTGTGTAATGGCGCAGGACCCTGTCGAAGCCGATGAGAACACTCAGTCTCAAGGCGTGATGATTCTCCCATCTGTGACGATAAGCGGGACGAGGACACCCGATACCACCACGACGGAAGGGACGGGGCTTTACACCACCGGCCAGACCACGGCCGCGACTCGCTTGCCACTGACGTTGCGGGAGACGCCGCAATCAATTTCCGTGGTAACGCGTCAACGCATGGACGATCAAAAGCTGGATTCAGTTCAGGGGGTACTGGAGAGCACGACTGGCATCTCGCCTTACCAATCGGATAGCCAACGCACGAGTTTCTATTCCCGAGGCTTTCTGATCGACAACATCCAGTATGACGGCATACCCGCCGTCATTGGCGACGTCATAAACGGCAGCGGCATCAGCGACCTGGAAACGGCATTTTACGACCGTGTCGAAATTGTGCGCGGGGCTAACGGGCTGCTTACCGGCACGGGCAATCCGTCGGCTGCGGTCAACCTGGTGCGCAAAAGACCAACGCCAGAGTTCTCGGCTTCCACCTCTATCAGTGCGGGTTCCTGGGACAGTTTCCGAGAGATGGGAGATGTTTCCGTACCGTTGACAACCGACGGTCGTATCCGTGCACGCATGGTCGGGGTCAATAACGATGGTCACTCCTACATCGATGGTTACCAAACACAAAAGCAAGCGTTCTATGGGGTCATTGAGGCAGATCTCACCGAAGACACCACTTTGGATATTGGGTATGACTATCAGAACAGTTCCCCTGAGCGACCGACATGGGGCGGTGTTCCTCTATGGTTCAGCAACGGCTCAGAGGCAGAATGGTCGCGCTCCAAATCCCTGGCCGCGGACTGGAATCGCTGGGACAGCACCCGACAGACTGCTTTTGCCGAACTTGAACACCGGTTCGATAACGGTTGGAAAGTCCGCGGTGTGGTGAACCAGTACCGCACTAAGTATGACTCCCAGTTATTGGGCGGGTTTGGTACACCCGACCAGGATACCGGCTTAGGCGTTTTTCCTAATGGTGCTTATCCGGTTGCGTTGGCCGGCAAAGGGAAAAGCCGGCAAAACACCTTTGATGTGATGGCGAGCGGTCCCTTCGATTTAATGGGGCGCCAACATGACCTGGTAGTGGGCGCTATGAGTTCTCGGTATACCTCGAACAAAGACGATATCAGTCCCTTTTTTGTAGGGTTCACACCCGGCAATATCTACAATTGGAATAATCATTTCCCCAAGCCAGACTTTGATGCAATGGCGTCTATGCCGACCGATACCGAGGTTAAACAGCGCGGCTTCTATAGTACAGCGAGATTCTCATTGGCCGACCCATTGAAATTGATTGTCGGAGGACGGTTCAGTCGCTACGAGATCGACGAGACTGCAGGTGGGACGCCGTTCAATTATAAAAAGAGTAATGAGTTCACGCCCTATGCAGGTCTGATATACGACATTGATAGTACGTACTCCGTCTATATCAGTTATACCGGCATATTTAATCCGCAAACATCGTTCCGAGACAGCAATGGCAATGTCCTCACGCCGACGGAAGGCAAGACGAAAGAGATTGGCCTCAAGGCTGAATACCTGGAGGGGCGATTGAATGCGTCTGTCGCATTGTTTGACACTGAACTGGACAACGCTGCACAACCGGATGGCAGTCTTCTTACGCCAGGCGGTGCGCAAGCTTACAAAGGTGTTGATGGTACTAAATCCCGCGGGGTCGAGTTTGACCTGCAGGGTGAAGTGGCTCCTAATTGGAACATCTACGCTGGCATCGCCGCTTTCACAGCCAAGGATGGCAATGACGCCAGGCTGAACGCACAGGTACCGCGCACAACCGCTCAGATGTTCACTACGTACAAATTACCCGGCATGTTGGAAAAATTGACTTTGGGCGCAGGCGTCAGATGGCAAAGCCGCTTCTTGAGCAGCAGTACGAGCACGAGGGTAGCGGAACAAGACCCCTATGCGCTGACGTCACTGATGGCGCGTTATGAGTTGTCAAGGAACATGGACCTATCAATCAATGTCAACAATGTGTTTGATAAAAAATATGCAACCCAGAAAGGCGATTTCGATACTGTCAGTTATGGAGCGCCGCGTAATGCACTGATGACATTGAACTATAAACTGTAGTTTGCGCGGCTAACCGAATCACTCCGCCAGCTTAACCTCCGCGGCCTCGTCAAACTTCGACCGGGCCGCTTCAACTTCGGGCAGTTTGTCGAGCGTCCATTTATGCAATTCGCGAAATGGCTGCTGCAATGTTCGACCCAGCGGGGTGATCTCATACTGCACTGCCACGGGCGAGAACGAAATGATCTGGCGCGAGACGAGACCATTGCGTTCCAACCGCCGCAGGCACTGGGTAAGTGCCTTCTGGGTGACGCCCTCCAGGCGACGTCTGATGGCGTTAAAACGATGCGGCCCGTCATCGAGTACCGCCAGAACCATCATCGACCACTTATCAGCGATTTGGTCGAACAGCGCCCGGCTTGGGCACTCCGACGAAAAACATTGCGGCTTTAATTCCAGCATTGAAGTTTCCTCACGTATACCTAGGCGACTCTAGGTGCCTAATTGACATTTGGTTTACAAAATATACTTATATGGCTTCCGAAAGCAAATGGAGTCCATCCGATGGCAAACCCCGATACCAGCATTTTATTTCGTCCTTTTTCCATCCGGTCGCTTGAACTGAAAAACCGGATTGTCATGGCGCCGATGACGCGTCTGTTCTCACCCGAAGGTATCCCGGGTGAAGCGAGCACTGCCTATTACCGGCGCCGGGCCGAGGGAGGTGTTGGCCTGATTCTGTCGGAAGGCACCGTGATTGATCGCCCAGCATCGCGCAATGATGCCGGCATTCCTTTTTTTCATGGCGAAGCGGCGCTGGCTGGATGGAAGAACGTGATCGATGCTGTCCACACGGCTGGCGGGCGCATGGCACCGCAAATCTGGCACACCGGCTCCACGCGCTACATCAACGACTGGGAGCCGGATGCTCCCGTTGAAAGCCCGTCGGGCCTTGTTTCGCCAGGTGACCTGCGTGGCGTGGCGATGAGTGAAGAGGACATTGCCGACACGGTGGCAGCGTTCGCCAAGGCCGCAGCGGATGCCAAGCGACTGGGCTTCGATACCGTCGAGATCCATGGAGCCCATGGTTATTTGATCGATCAGTTTTTCTGGTCTGGTAGCAATCTGCGCACCGACCGCTACGGCGGCCCGACAATCAAGGAACGCTCGCGTTTTGCCAGTGAGGTCGTCTCTGCCGTTCGCCAGGCTGTTGGCCCGCAATTCCCGATCATCATGCGCGTCAGCCAGTGGAAGCAACAGGACTACGGGGTGCGCGTTGCTGAAACGCCAGCGGTGATGGAGGACTGGTTGTTGCCACTGGTCGAGGCCGGTGTCGACGTCCTGCACTGCTCGCAGCGCCGCTTCTGGGAACCTGAGTTTCCCGAAATTGACGGTGAGAACGGGTTGAACTGCGCGGGCTGGGCGAAGAAAGTCACTGGAGCCACAACCATCAGCGTCGGTTCGGTTGGGCTGGAGAATGATGTCACTAACGCCTTCGCCGGCAAGGGATCAGCCCCTGCGGGTCTGGATCGGCTCATCGAGCGTATGGAGCGCGAGGAGTTTGATCTGATCGCTGTAGGGCGTGTTCTGCTGAGTGACACGGATTGGGCCACTAAAGTGGAAAAAGGCGAATACGCAAGCTTGAAGGGCTTCAATCCGGCATCTTTAGCTGAATTGGTTTGAATTGCAGTGTGGCCCGGGCATTTACGCGCAGGCCACACTTTCAATGCAATGCCATTCGCTACCCCCCCGTAAGCGCTGACCCAAACAATACAACTGAGAAGCGTTCGTAGTATCATCGCTACCTGTTTCCCTTGGTAGTCCTGCGCCGCGATGCCCCCAATTCCTTCCAGCAAAGCCCCTAGCGTGCTCATCGTCGATGACAGCCGCAAGATCCGCGATCCGCTGGCGACGTTTCTGCGTCGCCACACGTTCGAGGTGCGCACGGCGGCGGATGCGGCGGGCATGTGGCAGTTGCTCAAGCAGCACAGCTTTGAGGTGATCATCCTCGACGTGTCGCTGCCCGATGGGGATGGTTTCGAGTTGTGCAGTCGTCTTTATCGGCGAAGCGATACGCCGGTGATTCTGCTGACGGCGCGCGACACCTGCGCCGATCGGGTTCGCGGTCTTGATCTGGGCGCGGACGACTACGTCACCAAACCGTTCGAGCCCCGGGAACTGGTGGCGCGGATCAACAGCGTACTGCGTCGACGCCGCCCGACCGGCGCGAAACAGGCCATATCGGCGTCCGACCCTGTCGCCGTGAACATGAGTCCCTGCTACCTGTTTGCCGACTGGCGTTACGATGCCCGTCACGCCACGCTGGCGCGTGATCAAGAGCCGCCGATTCTGCTCAGCACCGTCGAAAGCAAGCTGCTGCAAGTGTTTCTCAACCATCCCAACACGCTGCTGCCCCGCGAGCGCTTGATTGATTTGACCACCGCAACCGACAGAGACGTGACAGACCGCGCCATCGACCGTCAGGTCAGTCGTCTGCGGCGCAAGTTGGCCCATAAACCGGGGGAACCGGAATTGCTGCGCACCATCTGGGGTGGCGGCTATCTGCTGGCGTCCGATGTCGTGCTGCAGGCGCCATGAATCGCCTGCGTGCCTTGTGGCCGCGCAAGATGGTTCATCAACTCAGTGTGCTGCTGTTGCTTGCGTTACTCGCTTCCAATGCAATCGCCATGCTGGTTCTGCAGCGCACCGGGGCGTTGATCCATCCGCTGTCGCGGACCATGAGCCTGGAACGTCTGGTCACCGCGCACCATGCGGCTCTCGAGGCACCCAACCAGGTCGGCGCCCGGCTGCTGGCGTCGATGATCACCCCGGATGCACATTTCTGGATTGATCGGCGCGCCGACGTCGAGCCCTTCGACATGCGCGCCGAAGAACAACGCCTGGCCAATGTGCTGCGCGAGCGTCTGCAATTGGCGCCAGACCTTGCCGTGGTCATGCAACTGGAGCGGGTCACCGGCGGTCATGCCCGGGACCAGGTCTTCAGCTCCGCAGGCTGGGCTCCGTTGCGTTTGCGCAGCAGCATCGAACTGCCCGACGGCCGCTACCTCAACGCGTTGCAGCACCCGGTCGGGGCTTACGAGTGGCGCAAAGTCCTGACGTACAGCCTGCCGGTGACGATCATTCCGGTGCTGTTGATCGTCATGTTCTGCATCAGTCGCGTGGTGCAGCCTGTGAAAACCCTCGTGCAGGCGTCCGAGCGCGTCAGTCGCGGCGAGTGGATTGCCCCGTTGCCGCTGACGGGGCCGCAGGAGGCACGGGACCTGACGGCGGCGTTCAACCACATGCAGGCCAGCATCGCCCGCCATGTCGAGGGCCGCACACGCATGCTCGCCGCGATCAGTCATGACCTCAATACGCCAATCACTGAACTGCGCCTGCAAGTGGAACTGCTGGAGGAGGGCGATGCTCGCGAGGACATGCTGGAAAGTCTCGAAGAGTTGAGTCTGATGGTGCGCGAAACCCTCAACTTCGTCCGCGAAGACGCTGTGCAGGAGCCGACGCTGACCATTTCGTTGAACGGGTTGCTGGACGACCTGGCCAGACGTTACCAACTGCTGAACCAGCCTGTGACCTGGCACGGAGCGCCGCCGATCATGCTGACGTGCCGGCCCCTGGCGCTGAAACGGGCCCTGACCAACCTGATCGACAACGCCCTGCGTCATGCCGGGGACGCCACGCTGAGCCTGTGTCGCGAAGACGCCGGCACCGTCCGCCTGGACATCCTTGACCACGGTGCAGGGCTTCCCGATGCCTGGTTGAGCAGGGTGTTCGAGCCGTTCGTGCAGTTCGCCGGTGGAGCGGCCGATGGGCACAAGGGCGGTGTCGGCCTGGGCCTGGCCATCGCCCGCGCCTGCGTGCAGGCACACGGTGGCGAACTGCTGCTGGAAAACCGCCCGTCCGCCGGATTGTGCGCCGTGGTCAGGCTGCCGGCCGCGCTGCTCAGAAGTTCAACGTAGCGCCCATCCACAACGTGCGACCGTAGTTCACCGTGCCGTAGGTTTCATCGTCCAGGCGCTTGTCGGTGATGTTGTTCAGCGAACTGTTCAACGTGATCGAATCGGTGAGCTCATAAGAGCCGCCCAGATCGGCCGTGGTGTAGCCTGGCGCACTTTCATCGGTAATGGTGTTGCCGGTTTCTTCTCCGTAGTAGCTGACCGACGCCCACGCTTGCGCGCGATCATTGATCGCCCACTCGCCGCGCAGGTTGGCTTTTTGCTTGGGCGTCAGCGCCAGTGGTGCGCCGGCATTGGCGCCGCTTTTCTGTTCCGAGTCGGTGTAGGTGTAATTGGCCTTGAACAACACACTGGCGTTGATATCCCATTGCCCGGTCAGCTCCACACCCTGGATCACGGCCTTATCGATGTTGACCCGGTCCATGACGATGTAACCGTTCCAGCGCTCGTCGGTGGTGACCGTCGACAACTTGTCCTGGAAGTCGTTGTAGAACACCGTCGCGCCCGCCGACAGATCATCGCGGTTGGACCACAACGCCGAGAACTCGTAGTTGGTGCTGGTTTCCGGCTTCAGGTCGGGGTTGCCGAGCATCACGAAACGGTTGCGTCGCAGGTAGGCGTAATCCTTGACCACCGCGCGCAATTCGGGTGCCTTGAAACCGCGGGCGATGCCGCCCTTGAGCGTCCAGTTATCGGTGGCGCGCCACACCCCGTAGATCCGCGGACTGGCGTGGGTGCCATATTGTTCGTGGTCGTCCAGGCGCAGGCCGGTGGTCAGCGCGAAGTTGTCGGTCACCGACCATTCGTTTTCGGCGAACACGGCTTTTTGCAGTACCGAAAACTCGTAATCGACGCGATCGCCCAGGCCCTGGTTCCAGTCGGTCAATTCGCTTTCATTCCATTGCATGCCCACGGTACTGACATTGTGCGTGGTGGGCACCACCAGTTTGGCGTCGAACACGGTGTTCTTGACCTCCGGTTTGCGCCCGTAAATATCGGTTTGCGCCGGCGTGGCCTTGCCTTCGCGGCTGGAGGTTTCCTGGGACAAGGCGATATCCGAAGTGGCCCAACCCCAACGGCCCTGGTGCGACAGCGACCAGTGATCGCGATTGTTCTCCTGCTCGCGGGTGGCCCAATTGGCACTGATGCCGTCGCCGTTCTTCAAGCGCGTGGCGCCAGCCTCCAGCAGGATGTCGTGGTCGACGGTCGGGGTGAAGGCCAGGCGTGCGGTCAGGTCGCGGTGATCGGCCTGGCTGAAACCGTTGGTTTGCTCGATGTCGTCATCGGCCTGACGATCCAGGTAACGGCCCCAGACCTGCAAGCCGAGAAAATCTTCGTGCAACGGACCATTGAGGTAGAACTGCGTCTGACGGGCGTTGCCTTGGTCACTGTGCTGGCGCGCGGAATAATCGTAGGACACCGAGCCGCCCCACTGCGGCGAAACCTTGCGGGTAATCACGTTGATCACCCCGCCAATGGCGTCCGAACCGTACAGCGACGACATCGGCCCACGCACCACTTCGATACGCTCGATGGCCGCCGCCGGCGGCACGAAACTCTGCTCGTAACCGCTGTTACCGTTGACCCGCGATTCCCGGGCACTCTGGCGCTTGCCATCGACCAGAATCAGCGTGTAATCGGCCGGCATGCCGCGAATGGAAATGTCCGTCTCATTGGCCCCGCCGTTGACCGTTACCCCCTCGACATCCCGCACCGCGTCACCCAGATCGCGATACGACTTGCGGCGCAGCGTCTCCCCATCAATCACCGTGACAGAGGCCGGCGCATCCTCGACGCGTTGCTCGTAGCCGGAAGCGGTCACGACCACATCATCAAGGGTCATGGCCTGCGGTTCGGCAGCCTGGGCGGACGTGCACAGCGCGCCGGCTGCACTGGCGGCCAGGGCGAAACGCGTCCACGGGGACAATGTTGGAAAACGGAGAGGGGAGTGCATGGGGTGTCCTTTACAATTCAACTTAAAAGAGAATCGTAATCATCTGCACTGGTGAAGATTGGACAAAGTGTGACAGGCAAATCCTACAGCACCCCACTGTAGGTTCGAGTTCACTCGCGAAAACCCAGGAGCGTCACTGCCTGGGTCTTGTACGAGAAGTCGGGGCGAATAGCATGGGGCCCCGCTTGAACTCAGTACCTCTCGATCATGTCGGCCGCCTGTTGGGTGGCCTGGCTGGTCCGGGTGGCCAGCTTGCGGACCTCGTCGGCGACCACTGCGAAACCCCTTCCGGCCTCACCGGCTCTGGCCGCCTCTATGGCCGCATTCAGGGCCAGTAGATTGGTCTGTTTGGCGATGCTTTGGATGGCGGCGACTATCTGCGTCAGCTTGGCGAGGTTTTCCTGCATGGCTTGATGCTGACGTTCCTGAGTCTGGCGCAACTGGCTTTCCTCGCGATGGGAGTGCACGTCTGTGATCGCCCCCACTGTACGTAAGGGCGTGCCGTCGTTGCTTCGCTGGGTCTGACCTCTGCCTCTGAACCAACGGTACTCGTCGTTGCGGTGCTTGAGGCGGTAGGTCACATCGAAGGGTGTTTGGCCGGAGCGGTCGGCGACATGGTCGACAAACGCTTGCACGGCACGCTGGCTGTCTTCGGGATGCAGGCGTGACAGCCAGCTTTCGAACACATTGGGAAACTCTTCGATGGTTTCGTAGCCGAGCATGCGACGCATCTGTGACGAGAACCAGATGACGTTATGGGGATTGGCTGGATCGCCTGCGACGATATTGATATCCCAGAGCGCGTCCTGGATGCATTCGCGGGAAATATCGAAGCGGGCCGAGAGCATCGCGAACTCTTCGTCTCGCAAGCGCTGTTTGTGGATGTCGCGCAGCATACCGACGCTGATCTGTGGCAGCCCCCGTTCGTCACGGAGCGTTTCACCGCAGATCTGGACCCAGCGGTATTCTCCCGAGTGGCTCTCGAGGCGCACCTCCACCTGGTAGGGCGCATGCCCGCTGCGATCGGCAAGGTGATGGGCCAGGGCATCCAGGTTGGCCTGGCGGTCGTCAGGGTGAAGGCAATCGTTCCAAGGGCCTAGATAGACGGGGAGATCCGCTTGGGTGGGCAGGTTGCCGAACCATTGCAGTACTGCATCACGTGCGGGCTGCAGGCGGCCATCGAGCTGCAATTTCCAGAGCAGATCTTCCGACCCGCTTGCCGCCAATTGCCAAAGTTGTTCTTGATCATGCAACCGCGTTTCGTATTCACCCAACTGAAGCCTGAGGCGTTGCAGTTCAGCATTAAGGTCGACCACGCTGGCCCGGAGCGCCGTGCGATCGGCGAGCAGGCGTTCGATGCCCGCCAGTACCCGTCGCAGGGACGAATCCTTCGCCGCTATCGATACTCCCTCGCCGTCGTGCTGTTCCAGCCGGTCGCCGAGCAGCTTCAATTCCTTGCGGGTGCTATTTCTGAAAAACATCAAACACCTCTGGTTCGCTCACGAGGTTTCGGGACGGTTCTCGCTCTTGATGCCCCCGAGCATTACGGTCTTCGAATGCCCGGGGACAGTCTGGCCTGGAGGAGTCTGTCGACTCAGGCGGCCTGGTACAGACGGCGCTCGAGCAGCGTGCTACCACGCAGGCGATGTGTGGCCTTGGCACCGGCCAGCACGGCCAGGTCCAACAGCGGTTCGAGGATGACGACGCTCATGTAGGCGCTGCCGAAGGTCAGAATTGACAGGGCGTTTTCTGCTGTGAAGCCTTGCCCGTAGAAGGCCCAGAAGGCAACCCAGGCGACAATGCCCCCCTGGAAGGCTGTCGACAGCCCCAGCGCTTGTCTGTAGCTCAGCTCCACATACGGTGTGTTTGGCGCGATGATGCGTTTCGCCAGGGCGGTAACTGCGAACAGCGGAACCAGAAGGGTGGTGACGTTCATGCCGTATTGCGGCAGGTCGAATGGCGCGAAGAACAGACCCTGGATCAGCAGTCCCAGGGCCAGACCCACTGCCGCAGGTGCGGCGCCGAGCAGCAGAAACAGCGTTGACCCCAGGATGAGATGGACCTCGGAGACGCCGACGGGATGATGCGGTAGTAGCTCGAAGAAGCTGAATACCAGGGCCGTGGCAGTGACAGTGCGAGCCAGCAGCGAGAAGACACCACGCTCGCCCATGGCTTGGGCAGCGAGTTTGAGGGTGTAGGCGCCGGCACCTGCGGCAGTGACGTAGCTCAGCCAGAGTTTTCCAGCTTCCACCAGGTTAGGTTCGATATGCATGACGATTGCCCCTTGGCCGCTACGCGACCTCGAAAGTAAAAAAACAGGATGACTCCGGCCTCAGCTTATGGCCCGGCTGATCGCCACCGGCTCGTGCCGCGGCAGGTGTTCGTGGCCGTTTCCATGGGCCGGTGGGCAACTCGCATTGAGCAGCGTCACCGGCTGTCCGTGGGGGGTATTCAAGTAAGCCTGCTGCCATTCCTCGGTGCGCCGGCTGATGTCTTCCATACCCGTTAAACCGAGTGTGGTGACCATTCTTTCCAACGCTGTGAGCCACTGCCGGTAGTAAGTGTCGTTGACGCTTTCTCCGGGTTGCGCCGGGGCAGCCTTGATTTCGTCGCTGAATACCTGCACCCAGTCCTCCCAGGGGAACAGACCGATCTGGTGCAGGTGGACCAGCAGGGAAAAAGCCTCGGCCTGCCAAGGTTTGTCAAAGACCGGGCCTTCATCGTCGAGAGACAGGCCGGCTATTGGGGGGATGTGACGCATGCTGGCGCTCATACGGCCTCCAGATAGTTGTCCCACAGATCAATGCAAACACTGTCCGGTCGCGCCACTCCCCACAGTTCTGTCGCACTGAAGCGAACGGCATAGACCTGTTGGGGCTGTTCGCCGAGACCGTGGGCCATCGTGTCCGGGGTGGCAAACGCGCCGTGTGCAATCTCGATGGTCCCGACCTTGCCGCGCGCGTAGCGGGGCAGTCGGGTGTGGGTGGTTGGGTTGAGGTTCTTCGTCCGCACCCGGTCACCGACCCGGAAACGGCCGCAGACGGGTTCCTTTGCCCGGGAAGAGGCGCCGCCGAGCACTACGGCCTCGACGATGTCCGGTGTTAAAACCGTGATGGGCTGTGTCGATGGGGTTGGTTTGGCCGTACCCTGCAGTTCGCCAGTGCTGATCACGCCTTTTTCCAGCAGCAGGTTCTCGAAGGCATGCAGCCAATGCTCGTAGTAACTGGACTGCAAGTATTCAGCCGGTTCCATGCGTTCAATGGAATGTCGGAATTCGTCGACATTGAAGTGTCCGCCGACGAAGAGCGAGGCGAACAGCGGAAAGACCCTGCGCTCCCAGTCGTGATGGAAGATGGGTTCATTTTCTTCGGTGAGCACCGGGCCGAAACCGTGCATACCGCCTAAGTCGTGTACACCGTTCATGGTTTTCTCCTTCTCGGGTTCAGGCTTCGTCGCCCGGCGTCTTCGGCAGGCCAGTGCCGATCATGGCGTCACGCGTCACCAGCTCGACCAGTCGTTCCTCGCTCCAGCCGTCAGTACCGGCCGGACGTTCCGGCAATACCAGGTAGCGCAACTCAGCACTGCTGTCCCAGACGCGAACTTCCTTGTCATCGGGAATGATCAAGCCGAATTCGGCCAGCACGCTGCGCGGATCGATGACGATCCGTGACCGATAGGGCGCGGATTTGTACCAGACGGGTGGCAGGCCCAAGGTCGGCCAGGGGTAGCAGGAGCACAGCGTGCAGACCGTCACGTTGTGCACGGTCGCGGTGTTCTCCACCACCACCATGTCTTCGCCCTGCACGCCGGAAAAACCCAGCTCGGCAATGGCCGCGGTGGCATCTTCCAGCAGCCGATGCTTGTAATCGGGATCGAACCAGGCCTTGGCGACCACCTGGGCGCCGTTGCGAGGGCCGACCTTGTGCTGGTAAGTGTCCACCAGAGCATCCATGGCGGTTGGGTCGACCAAGCCCTTTTCGATCAACAGGGATTCGAGCGCCTTGACACGCAAGGCGATGGCCTCGGGGGGCTCGGTGTGATCGTGATCGTGATCGTGATCGTGATCGTGATCGTGATGATGTTCGTGGGTATGACTCATGTCTTGGCTCCTCTGAAGTTGATACTCACTTTCAGTGCTACTTGCCGGTGTTCGTTCGCCAATGCGATGCGCAGGTCTACAACGTCCGCCAATCGACAGAGGCCTCGAATGCGGCTGCAGCCTGATAGAGGGTGCCTTCGGCATAATGTCTTCCGACAAGCATCAGTCCCACGGGCAGTCCGTCCACCAGGCCACACGGGATCGACATGGCGGGGTGCCCCGTAATGTCTTGAGCGGCCGTATTGCCAAGCATCTCCAACGCACGCGTGACGGTCTCGGTGATTGAAGAACCCGGTTCCGGGAGCGGCTGGGCGGTGATTGGCACTGTCGGCATGACGAGCAGGTCATAGGTGTCCAGTGCCTTGTCGTAGGCCGCTCGGGCAAAGCGCGCTATGTTCTGGGCCTTGGCGTAGTAGCGACCGTTGTAGCGCTCCAGACCGAACTGGCCCACGAACATGCAAAGCTTGAGTGACGGCGACAATGCGTTTGCCTGGTCGCGCCAACCGACCTGTTTGTCCAGCAGGCCCACGTCGTACAGCCCCTTCCAGTTAAAACCCGCGCCATTGCCGTGCATCATTTGCATGGTCAGGCCTTCACAGCCGATAGGGCTCCATAACGATCCCGCCAGGTTGTGTTCGGGAACCGATACCTCCTCGACCCGCGCGCCCAAAGCTTCGAGCCGGGCGATAGCGCTGCGGACCTTTTCTGCGATACGTGGATCCTGGTTGGCGAGTTGGAAGCCTTCCTGGAGGATCCCGATCCGGAGTCCGGTCACGCCTCGTTCCAGATAATCGCAATAGGCATCGACCTTGGGGGCGGCCTGGCGAGGGTCGAGCCCGTCGGCGCCGGCCATCACTTCGAGCATGAGCGCGTTATCGCGTACGTTGTTCGTCATGGGGCCGACATGGTCGAAGGTGGACTCGATCGCCATGACCCCGGTGTAAGGCACTAGACCCCAGGTAGGTTTCATTCCATAAATGCCGCACCATGCGGCAGGAATGCGGATGGAACCGCCTTGGTCGCCACCGATAGCCAGGTCGACCGCGCCCGTCGCCACAAGCGCCGCGCTGCCCGAAGACGAACCGCCCGTCGTGAAACCATGGCGAAAAGGGTTGTGCACAGGCGCGGGGTCCGAGGTATGGCTTCCACCGGAGAGGCAGTAATGTTCGCAGGTGGCTTTGCCGAGGATGGTTGCTCCAGCGTCGAGCAGACGCGTCACCACGGTGGCATCAAGCGACGGTACGAAACCCTCCAGTGGTGCGGCGCCGTTCATCATCGGGACACCGGCCAGGGAGATATTGTCTTTGAGCGCGACCGTCTTGCCAGCAAGCTTGCCCGAACTGGCGCCCATCACCTCAGTTCTGTAGTACCAGGCGTTCAGCGGGTTTTCCGTGCTTGAAGGGCGATAACCGGAACTGCGCTCGTAGCGCACTGAAGGGATGAAATCAGGCAACTCATCGACGAGGTCGTAGGCATCGAAACTGGATTGCATGAGCGCCAGGTATTCGCTGGCTTGCTCGGGTGTCAGCTGTATGTGCAGGCGGCTGGCGAGATCCTGCACTTGTTCGAGAGTCGGGCGGATGATGGCCATGGGGTGTCCTGTGTCCTGTGCCAACCCGCAGGGGCTGGCAATGTCTGTTCAAACGTCATCTCGGGGATACCCGGGCACGGTGCGCACGATTGGCGAGCCGTGGCCGGGGCTGGTATCAAGCTATCTCCACAGATTGAGCAGCGCTTGGCTGAGGAGGACAGTCGCTTGGTTGAGCGGGACTCGCTTGCTCCTCCACGGTCGCCCTCCATTGCTGTGGCTCAGGCTTATGCCGGGGTATCAGTCTTCGGATTCAGGCGTGGTCTGTTTCCGAGGTGACTTCCCGGCTTTTGGCCAGACAACTCCAACGCTTCTCATGCCTTTGGCGGGGTCCATTTCCGGGTGCGCGAGTACGACGTCCCGATAGGAGGGGCTCCCGATCACCGCCGGTTTGAACTTGATGAGGAAGTCATTGACCTCTTTGCGCAGATCCGGGGCCAGAGCGTAGTCGTCGTAGCACGCCTCGAGACAATCGAGCACGGCTTGCCAGTGCACCTCGGTCAGCCCCATTCCGCGATGCGCGGTGACCATGTCTCTCCCCCTGTATTTGGCGCTTCCACCCCAGTGCTCGGAAAGGAAATCGACAAAATTGATGTGTTCCTTTTGGAACGTCGATTCCGACATATGGGCCCAGATGTGCCCGATGGCAGGGTGTCCCATTGTCTTTCTCAACACTGCGCCTGCGAACTGATAGATCACGTCATAGCCGCCAAGACGGGTATAGAGGGAGGGTTGTTGTTCCGTGGTGGGTTGCTGGTCGGTCATTGTCTGGTTACTCCGTTTCGGGTGAGAGGCATCTCATTAGCCAACTGTCGCGTCGTTGGGCACACGCTTGGTTGATAAGGACAACGGGTGGTAGAGACGGGCGGGCCTAAAAGACCCTGACGTAGCGCAGGTTCATGCGAAAGTCTTCTTTGGGGCCGTTCTCCACCGCAAGGTCGCGTCCGAGTTGCACTTGGAGTTGGTCCTTGGCGGTGAAAAACTTTCTGGCCGTGACGCGGAAGTTGGTGGTTTCCATCCTGTCGTCCTGGTTGACACCATCGATCTGGTTTTCCCCGCCCCAACTGTGGCCGAAGCCGATAGCCAGCGCAGTGGTCTCGTCGGGCATGTAGCGCCCCATTAACTGAGCGCCGTAGGAAACGTCCTGTTCCCGACGGGCGGAGCTGGCGCCAAAGTCGTTGTTGTCCCCGTACCAGATGGCGTCACCGACGAGGTCGATGGCCCACTTCTCCGTGAAGTGCTTGACGTAAGCGGCCTGGAGATCAACCTTCCAACGGTTCTCGCCAATGTTGAGCGCGTCGTCTTTGTCATAGTCACCAGTCGGCACGTACAGGTAGGCGGTCGCACCGAGGGTGTCGTTGGCGTCGTTGAGACGGTACTTGAGCGGTGCGGTGAGAATGAGGTCGCCGATGCCGCTGGCGTCGCCTAGACCAGAAGCGTCACCACCGCCCGAGACATGACCGAAGGGCAACAGGAATTGAGGCTCGATGGTCAGTCGCTCGCTCAACTGATAGACGTGCAGCAAACGCAGAATGCCGATATCGGAAGTCAGGTTGAAATCGGAACTGGTCTTGTGCCCCTGGGCATAGGCACTGTCCGTGGTGGCGTGCTGGTAGTAGACCACGCCGATGGTCGCTCCCACGGGGAGCGGCTCGTAATCGCCAGGGTCCACCTCGAGGGCATGGGAGGAAAGGCTGGGGAGGAGGGCGGCAAGCGACAGGTAGCGGAACTGTTTCATGATCGAAGATCCTTTTTTCGGGCAAAAAGAGCCCCGCTAGCGCCCATCGGGCGACGCGCAGGGCTAAAAGTGGAGTCAGCGATGGAGTCAGGTGGGCGACACTTGCGCGTCGCGCATCATCCCGGTCTGCGGATGGCAGTTGATGTACTCGAACAGTTGTTGGCTACCGTCCGCTACCGAGACCTCGTGATACAGCCGCAGCTTCGAAAGGCCCCCGATTACTCGGAAGAACGTGGTGAAAATACGCAAGTGAGTGGGGTGGGATTCTGCCCAGCGCTCCAGTTTGTCGAGGGATCGCCAGTGACCGATGTCATAGGCGATGTCGAGGAGATTGCCATCCAGGTCGACATTGCGTACGAAGCGGTTGCTGTAGCAGCCCAGCGCCTGCCCCTCGTCACGCAGGAAGTTCATGCCGTCTTGCAGTGGCGGCAGCATCTCGTTGAAGTAGAGCGCACGCTCTTCGTCGCCGGCTTCGACCCAGTCTTGTCCGGAGCGGATCAGCGTCAGGTTGTCGTGGCCGCGTACCACGACCCTGCCGCCCTTGGCGGGGTCGCCTGAAATGACTTGCAGTTCGCTGGTCGGCTGCATCCAGTCGGTCTGTGAGATAGCAAAGCGATCCCGCGCCGAGCCCCAGTAGCCGTGCTCCTCGATCTCGCCGCTGATGCCGTCCATGATCGCACCGACACCTGGCAAATCATCCTGGAATGCATACAGCGTCTCGAACTGCTCGGCACGTGGTGCGATGACTTCGCGGAAATACCCCAACCCCTCGTTCAGGCGCGCATCGTCGCCCCACCAATCGGCCACAGGCGCTGAAAGTAGCCATCGGTGATAGGCGGCGGGATCACGCCAGTAGCCCACGGCGATGAAGTTTCCGTAACCCTGATTGTCGAGGTGGTAGGTCAGGTCGTGATTCCCTGGGCCATCGGCGAGGGCAAAGCTTGCGTCAATGTAGCGCATGGCTTGCAAGGCGGCGGCGCGTTGCTCGTCGCGAAATTGCACCCCGAGGTAAGCCATTACAACTTGCTTCACGTTTTCGTCAGCCCGCCCCACAAACATCGGGAAGGGTGGCTGGTAATCGTCGTGGACACGACGGGACAAAGTCCGCGGACATTTGAGATGTTTATCGATTGCAGATTCCATGGGGGGCTCCTTTATTTCCGTCTCAAACGGACGGTTCGCTGTTCTACATCCCAGTGGATGTTGTTGTTTTGCGGTGGGTACCACTCCATCGGCGTTGCAGCACCAAGGTCCCGAGCTGCACCAGGTAAGTGGCGAACTCTTCGGGTGCCATGTCCCATCGCTGTAAAAACCAGGATGAATCGGACAGTCGCTGCTGTTCTCGTGGATGCATGAGACACCTCCTCATTCGTGCTTGTAGGGACACGGCGTGGAGTGAAAATTATCCAGGGCGGATGCAACGTGCTTGGCTCGAATGGACAACCGTTTGGTTAAAAAGGACAGGTAAAAAAGGCCGGCATGTCAGCGCGCGGCAATGGTGCGGGGCGTGTGAAACAAGGGGGCGATGTGCCCCGAGAAGTGGCATGGGGAGTGTTGGAGGGATCGGCCTTTGTAACGTGCAGGCGGCTATCTTCCAAGGTGTCTGGCAGCGGGAATGATGCGATGGAGATGGCCTGCTAATTGCTTGGCTCGCAAAAACGTTACCCCGCTTCTTTTGTTGAAACGCCGCCGCGAGGTGAATGCAATGAGCCAGACCTGTCAGTATTCAACGCTTGCCGTTACGGCCCCCCACCGGTTCGATTACTGGAAAGAGGTGGTTTGTCACCACTGCCTGGACGCAGACAGCAAACGACTGGCGCAGAGCGATTTTGACGGGGCACTTGAGGTGCATGCCATGGGCGCATTGGACATCTGCACGTTGTCCGCACCCTTGCACTATTGGGAGCGTTCCGCCCAGCACCTGCGCAGTGATCCTAATGACGATTTGTGGTTGGGCTTCACCAGGAGCGGTTATGGCGAACTGGAGCAGGCTGACCGACGGACGAAACTGGCGGCGGACGATCTGTTTCTTTATGACGCATCCCAGCCGTTCAGATTCAGCTTCGGTGGTACTGATAACCACCTTGTCCGCATTCCGCGACAATTGCTCAGTCAGCGCTTGGCCTCCATAGCAGACTGCACCGCTGTGGTTCTGGATGACCGTCGCCCCGGGGTGATTCCGTTACGCGAGATGCTACGTCAAGCCGCGAGTATGCCTGCCGGCTTCCATAACACAGGAGTCTCCAGTCGTTACTCCAGCACGTTGCTCGACCTTCTGGTGGTCAGCCTGGAACTCCAGGATTTAAAGCAGACTCATGACGAGTTGGATCTGCATGGCCGGATCATGAAGTACATCCACCAGTACTTGACCGAGGCGGACCTGTCGCTCGAACGCATCGCGCAAGCCCACCATGTCTCCACACGCACGGTGACGCGCGCTTTCGCCCGTCATCAGAAATCGCCGGTCGCAGAAATCTGGAAGGCACGCTTGCTCGCCAGCCGCGAGGCTATTGAGCGCGGTCAAGTCCGCAGTATTTCTCAGGCGGCGCTGGATTTCGGTTTCTCCGACTTCTCTCATTTCAGCCACGCTTTTCGCAAGGCCTTTGGCGTTGCTCCCCATACGCTCCTGCGACGAGAGTAAAAAGGGGGGCTTTCCCCACGGCGTTCAGGGGGGAGGTCCCCCCTGCAGTTTTAAACCCTATAACCAACCCTTGATCTGCGCGCACACAGCCTGGGTGGAAATACCGTAGCGATCGTGCAACGTCGGCAGTGCGCCCGCATCGAGAAACGCGTCCGGCAGCGCTATTTGCCTGAACGTCGGCGTGACGCCATTGCGCAACAGCACGGCGGCCACCGCTTCGCCCAATCCGCCGATGATGGAGTGGTTTTCGGCCGTCACGACCAGTCGTCCCGGCTTTCTGGCCTCAGCCAGGATAGTCTGCTCATCCAAAGGCTTGATGGTGGGAACGTGAAGCACCGCGACATCCACACCGTCAGCCTGAAGCTCCTTGGCTGCTTCCAGGGCGCGCATCGTCATCAAACCGGTGGAAATGATTAAAACCTCATTGCCCGTACGCAGGGTCTTGGCTTTGCCGATCTCGAATTCATAGCCATATTCATCGAGCACCAGCGGTACGTTGCCGCGCAGTAACCGCATGTAGACGGGCCCTTGGTGCGCGGCAATGGCGGGCACGGCTTGTTCGATTTCCAGGGCATCGCAGGGGTCGACGATCATCAGGTTCGGCATGGCGCGGAAGATCGCCAGATCATCCGTTGCCTGGTGGCTGGGGCCGTACCCGGTGGTCAGGCCCGGCAGACCGCAGACAATTTTAACGTTGAGGTTTTCTTCGGCAATCGCCATGCAGATGAAGTCATAGGCCCGGCGCGAAGCAAACACCGCGTAAGTGGTGGCGAAGGGCACGAACCCCTCCCGAGCCATGCCGGCCGCCGCGCTCATCAACAGTTGCTCAGCCATGCCCATCTGGTAGAAGCGCTCTGGGTGCGCCTTCGCAAAAATATGCAGGTCGGTGTATTTGGACAAGTCAGCCGACAAACCCACGATGTCCTGGCGCTGGTCCGCGAGTGCGGCCAGTGCGTGGCCGAATGGCGCTGGTTTTGTGGCCTGGCCTTCAGCGGCAATCGAAGCAATCATTGCCGAGGTCGTCAGCTTTTTCTTCGACGCTGCGGGCACCTGAACGTTGGTATTGGGTGTGTTGTTCATACTGTTTTGCCTTCTTCCAGGTTGTTCAGGGCCACATCCCATTCATGCTCATCTACGCGGATGAAGTGAGTCTTTTCGCGGGTTTCCAGGAACGGCACGCCTTTGCCCATCTTGGTATCGCAGATGATGACGCGCGGCTGTGCGGCGGGATGGCTGCGGGCTGCGTCGAACGCTTTGACCAAGGCGTCCAGGTCGTTACCGTCCACCCGTTGGGTAAACCAGCCAAAGGCTTGCCATCGGTCAACGATGGGTTCAAATGCCAGCACCTCGCTGGAGTGGCCGTCGGCTTGCTGGTTGTTGACGTCGACGATGGCGATCAGGTTGTCGAGTTTCCAGTGCGAAGCTGACATCACCGCTTCCCAGGTAGAACCCTCATTCAACTCGCCATCCGATAGCAGGTTGTAAACGAAAGAGCCGGACTGTTTGCGCTTCAGACCCAGGCAGGCGCCTACCGCGATGCCCAGTCCCTGGCCCAGCGAGCCGCCGGTGATTTCCATGCCGGGGGTGTAGGCGGCCATACCGGACATGGGCAGGCGGCTGTCATCCGAACCGTAGGTTTCAAGCTCATCCAGTGGAATGATTTCAGCCTCGATCAGCGCGGCATACAGCGCGATCGCGTAGTGACCGATGGAAAGGTAAAAGCGATCACGCTGTTCCCACTCGGGGTCTTCGGGCCTGTAGTTCAAGGCATGAAAGTACGACACGGCCAGCAAGTCTGCCGCGCCCAGTGCCTGACCGACATAGCCCTGGCCCTGGACTTGCCCCATGCGCAAGGCATGGCGGCGAATGTTATGGGCACGCTGCACCAATGTGGTGGACGCCGCGCGAGATAAAGTGGCAGTCATGGAAATTCTCCGTTAACTCAACGATTGACCGAAGCGGCAGGAATGCGCAGTACCAAACAGGCACCGATGCACAGCACACCGGTAATCAGGTACATGCCGATGGCGCTCGAACCGGTCGTGGTGGTGATCCAACCAATCAGGTACGGCGAGCAGAAACCCGCCAGATTGGCAAAGCTGTTGATTCCGGCGATCCCCGCAGCGGCGGAGACACCACCGAGCAAGGTGGTAGGCAGCATCCAGAACAGTGAAGACGCCGACAGCACGCCTGCTGCTGCAAGGCACAGGCACAACACCGACAACGTCAGGTTGGCACCGAACACCGCCGCCAACGTGAGGCCCAGCGCGCCGGCAAGCATTGGCCCGACCAGATGCCAGCGCCGCTCCTGGTGTTTGTCGCCGCTGCGCCCCATGAGCACCATCGCAATGATGGCGCACAGGTAGGGGAGACTGGTGAGCAATCCGATGTGCATCGGATCGGCAACACCTGCATTACGGATAAGCGTCGGCAGCCAAAAGGTGATCGCGTACTGGCCCATGACCACGCAAAAGTAGATACCGGCGAGAATCCACAGGCGGCGGTCCCGCAGGAATGCCCCGACCGAGGCGTGGGTGACTTTGCGGCTGTTGTCCTCGGCCAGTTCTTTGGCGACCAGCGCTTTTTCTTCATCGGTGAGCCAGGTCGCCTGGTGCACGCCGTCCTTGAGGTAGGCCAGCACCATCAGGCCGACGATGACGGTCGGAGCGGCTTCAATCACGAACATCCATTGCCAGCCCGCCCAGCCATGAACGCCTGCGAACTGTGTCATGATCCAGCCTGAGAGCGGTCCGCCGATCATCCCCGAGAGCGGGATGGCGATGAACCACAGCACCGTCATTTTGGCGCGACGGTAGGAGGGGAACCAGTAAGTAAGGTAGAGCAGCAAGCCCGGCGCGAGACCCGCTTCGGCGATCCCGAGCAGAAAGCGCAGCGTATAGAATTGCCAGGCCGTTTCTACGAAGGCGAAGAGGGCGGAGATGATGCCCCACGAGATCATGATGCGTGCGATCCAGCGACGGGCACCGACCTTGTGGAGGATGAGGTTGCTGGGCACTTCGCAAAGGAAATAACCAAGAAAGAACATGCCGGCGCCAAGCCCGTATACGGTCTCGCTCAGGGCCAGGTCATTCATCATCTGAAGCTTTGCGAACCCGACATTCACCCGGTCCAGGTAAGCGCACAGGTAGCACAGCATCAGGAAAGGCATCAATCGCCAGGCAGTCTTGCGATACGCGCTTGAGCGCACTGTGGACACAGTGTCGAGCGTCATGGTGGTCATCATGATGGTCTGATCTCTTGTTTTTATAAAACGCCGGGCTCAGGCCCGACGTATCTTCGATCCAGAACTGAAAGGGCAGTGGGTGGCTTCAGTTGATCGTCAATGGATCAACATGCCGCCGTTTACATCGAGCGTGATACCGGTGAGGTAAGAGGACAAGTCGCTGGCGAGGAACAGTGCCGCATTGGCGACATCCTGCGCGGCACCGAGCCGGCCCAGCGGGATGCTTTCGATGATGGCGTGACGACGATCGTCCTGCATCAGGCCGCCGGTGATGTCGGTATGGATCAAACCTGGCGTGATGGAGTTGACGCGAATGTTGTCCGCGCCAAACTCCCGCGCCATGGCTTTGCCAAGTCCGAGTACACCGGCTTTCGCTGCGCTGTAGTGGGGGCCGCCGAAGATGCCGCCGCCGCGCTGGGCCGACACGGATGACATGCAAACGATGCTGCCCGAGGCCTGGGTACGCATGACCGGAATGACCGCCTGGGACATCAACAGTGTGCCGCGCAGGCTCACATCCAGGACTTTGTCGTAATCGCCCGGGCGTATGTCCAGGGTCTTGATCGGCTGCGTGATGCCGGCATTGTTGATGAGTATGTCGATACGGCCGTAGCGCTCGACAACCTTGGCGACCGCGGCTTTGACTTGCATTTCGTCGGCGACATTGGCTGCCAGGCCCAGATGGCCTTCGCCGAGGGTGGCCGCAGCGTCACGGGCGGCGGATTCGTCGAGATCCAGAATCACGACGTGGGCGCCGTGTCTGGCGAAGGTAACAGCCGTTGCTCGGCCGATACCACGTTCGGATGCGGCGCCAGTAATAATCGCGACTTTGCCTTGAAGAAGCATGAGGGGTACCTCTGATTGTTTTTATGGTTCGATTCAGCGATCGATGACCCAGAGTGGTCCCCGTCAACAGGTCGAGCAATAACGCAAACGTCACTGCTACATGAATAAAATTCAGCACTCGTCAATGCAGATCGCAAATGCTTGAATGGCACTCCCTGCTCGTGCCACAAAAACAGGCTGAATACTGATGCGCCAGGACGATATCCCTTCATCCCATCTGCCACCGCTGAGAGCCATTCAAGCCTTCGAGCAAACCGCTCGTTTCGGCAACCTGGCAAGAGCCGCCGAAGTGCTCGACCTCACGCCGTCAGCGATCAGCCATCAACTGGCCAAGCTGGAGGTGATGATTGGTCGACAGCTGTTTGTGCGGGCTGCGCGTGGGGTGACGCTGACACCGGTAGGTGAGCAGTACTTGAAGGACATTTCCGGTTTGTTGCAGAGCCTTGAAGTCGCCACCCAGCGGGCCGCGAGTGACGTGAGCCTGGATTGCCTGCGGCTGCATTCCTCCCCCAGCTTTGGCTTGCTATGGCTGATGCCCAGGTTGGAGTCATTTCGCTTGACCAACCCGGACATCCAAATCAATTTGTCTTGCTCCTATGAATCGCTGCATTTCAGCCAGGACAAGATCGATGTCGATATTCGCCACGGCCGGCCCAATTGGCCCAGCTATGAAGTGCGTACCGTGCGTAACGAGAACTTCGCTGTGCTGGCCTCGCCCAAGCTGATCGCGCGTTGCACGGTAAAAAGCGCCGCTGATCTTCTGGCTGAAGACCTGATCCTTTCCGAAGCGACCTTGCTCAGATGGCCTGAGTGGTTCGCCCAACATGGCCTGGCGCGCCCCGAAAAACCCTACGCCTTGAGTTTTGATCGCTCCTACATGAGCCTGGAAGCGGCGAGCCACGGTTTGGGATTCGCCCTCGAAAGCACGCTGCTGGCACAAAAATACCTCGCCAGTGGCTCACTGGTCGAGGTCGCCCCCGAAGCGTTGAGCTCTCCGGTCGCCGCCCACCATCTGGTGTTCCCAAGGGCTCACTCCAGCTTTCCCAGGGTCAGGCGGTTTTTGGGGTGGATGGAAGGGGAGTTAGGGCATAGTTTCGTGTTCTGAAGTGGTGGCCGCCCGAACGGTCACCACTGCGCCTACAGATACAAATCAGTCATTGAGCGTGAAAACCGCAGCGTCATGGAATATTGCGATAAAGCATCATCCGAGCCGTTTCGTGCAGCCCCCGTGTCAGCCCATTCAAGCGCCGAAACTCCTCGGGGTGCTGCGCCGCCACATCGTCACGCGGCGTGGGTGATGCCAGGTCGTGTAGGGTCGGCGAACTGCCGTCGTGCTGCATCTGCAGCAGGAAGTCCTTGGTAACACCGCCAATGATCGGGAATGTCCCCTCGCGCAGTACCAGCGGCACCACGCGCTCGCCCTCGGGAGCCGGCTGCTGGATATCCCGGCCCAGCGCGCCATTTCTGAACGGTATGCCCGCCATGCCCGCCACCGTCGGTAACAGGTCCACGAGACCGACGGCCTCTTCGATCACCCGGGGTTGCAGGCCGGGGGCATGGATCAGCAGTGGCACGTTATTGCTTTCCAGGCCCAGTTGCTCGAACGCCGGGGCCATGTGCGGGATCTGGCTGATACGCGTGTTGTGGTCGCCAAAGAACACAAAAATACTGTTGTCGTAGTAGCCGCCGGCCTTGGCGATTTCCATCAGGCGGCCGATGTTGTAGTCCAGCAGGCGCACGGCGTTATATTGTTCGACGCTACGGGAACCGGCGGCCTGGACTTGCTCCAGTGTCACGTCCTTGACCTGGAAGCCGTCGTTTTGCTTGGGGATGGTGAACGGCCGATGGTTGCCGGAGGTTTGCAGGTAAGCAAAGAATGGCTGGTCCTTGGGCACAGCACGCAGCAGTCGGTCGCTTTCCTTGAACAGGTCCAGATCGGAAATGCCCCACACGTCCACGCGGGGCGAGCGCCAGTGGCTTTCCTCGAACAGTTGCACGCCGTCGATGCTCTGGCGGATCAGCGCATTGATATTCGCCCAGCCGGCGTTGCCGCCGATCATGTAGAACTTCTGGTACCCCTCGAACGCGTTGATCAACGTGCGTTGGCGCGTGATCAGCGGGTTGCGGGTGGCGGTCTCCTGGCGGGTCACATCCGGCACGCCGGTGATACTGGCCCATACGGTCTTGGCGGTACCGGTGACGGGCACATAGAAGTGCTTGAAGAACCAGCTTTGCGTGGCCAGTCTGTCCAGGTTCGGCGTCGGGTCGAGCGGATTGCCATAGGCACCGACGGCGCTGGTGCCGAGGGATTCGAGCATGACGAAAATCACATTCGGCGGGCGCTCACCGGCCAATCGATAAGGCTGCACGCCTTGTTCGCGGACGAAATCAAGTCGCTGGGCGTCGGGTTGATCGACGCCCAGGTACTGCGCGATCTGCGGGTAGTGCTCGCGCACCTGGGCTTCATCAAATTGCGCTTGACCGACCTTGAGCGTGTCATACAGAAACAGCACCGGGTTCAGGCCCACTGCCGCCACTTGGTTGTTGCCGGAGAAGAACGCATCGCTCCAGCGCAGCGGCACCGGGTTTTCCAGGTTGAGGTTGGCGACGCGGCCAAGCAGGGCCAACAGCACGGCTACGACGCCCATCACGGAAACCGGCGCCAGTGCCCACTTGCTGATAATTTTGCGCTCCTGATCCAGGGTCAATCGTTCAAGGCGTATCAGCGCCCAAACCCAAAGCGTCACTGCCGTCAGCCAGCACGAGGCGATCCACACCACCGGGTAGGTTTCCCACACCATCTGTTGTGAAATCTGTGCGTCTTGCAGGTAGCGCAGCACCGTCGCATTGATGCGCACGCCAAGGTAGGCGTAGTGGCCGAAGTCGATGATGTACACCAGGCCAACCACCGCTAGTGCGATGAGCAGATAACCCCGTGCCAGCCAACGCAAGATCGGCAGGGTGGTCAGGTTCCAGCGCGGCAGCCACGCCAGCACGGCCAGCGGCAGCAAAATCAGCACCGTCAGGCGTAGGTCGAAACGCAGGCCGATGCCCAGTGTTTCCAGGAGCGACGGGGTGTTTAAAGCCAGGCCGGAAAAACCCAGCACAAATACCAGCCGCAACGCGGCCAGCAACGCAAATACCAAGGCGATCGAGCCTGCGCCGTAACGCAGGCGGCGCGATTGCAACACACCCATCATTGACCTCTGTGCCATTTCAAAAGGGGACGCCAGGCGGCGCCGATCAGCAGGCCGACCCCGGCCACCAGGCAGTAGCCGGTCAGCAGCGGGTCGACCAGATAGTCCCAATAGTTTTCCGAAGCCTTGAGCCGCATCGCGAAGGCCAGGGTGCCGACCGCCAGCATCCACACGGCCAGGGAATTGCGCAGCCACAGCATCAGCAGTGCCAAAGCACCTACCAGCACAATCATGGGCCGCGGGTTGAACCCCCAACGGTATGGGTCGTAATAGGTCAGGCCCAAGGTGGCGGGGTACAGCAACAGGCTCAATACGCCGAACAGCGCCAGCAATTGCACTTGGTGCTGACGCACAAGCGGCGGCACTACGCCCAACCTGCTGAGTGCGACCCACCCCAACAGCACCACGGTGCTGAGCGCCAGGTCATCGGTAAAACTGCGCACATACGCCGCCAGCGGCAGCTCATTGACCGGGATAAAACTCACCGCAGCCAATATCGGCAACCACCACGGGCGCCAGGGCGCGCTGAATCGAAACGTGCTCAACAGCACAAACCCCAACAGCACAAAACTCAAGTGGGCCTGCCATAGAGGAACCATCACAGCCGCTCCGCCAGCCAGGCTTCGTTGAAGCTGACATGTTTGATAAACGTGTTATTCCATGAGTACACCACGTGGTACATGCCGTCCGGGCCGCGGCTGAAGTACGGGTACTCGTATTCGAAATCGCAGCCCTGGGGTTGGCACACGCGGTAGTCGAGGTTACTGAGGAAGCGTTGTTCCAGCGGCAAGCGCCGTGCGCCGCTGGAGGCACGGAAGCCTTCTCCGATGATTTCCTTGTAGACGTCGGGCGAGAAGGGTTGGCCGAGCGGATCGGGTGACTGGTCCAGTTCCACCACCGTACGCCATTGGCTGAGCTGGGCGTCGGTGCCGTAGAGACTGAGCCTGAAGCGGCCGTCCTGCAGGTCATTGAGGGCCACCAGCAAACCGTCGTCCACCGTGCCCACTGCCGCCAGCGACGAATTGGGGTTGGCGGGCTCCAGCGGATACGGTTCGCTCCAGGTTTGCCCGGCGTCTTCGGTACGGCTCGCCAGGACGCGGTGGTGGGTGTCGCCGGCATAGCGCAACATCGCCACGGCGCGGTTGCCGTCCAGGGGCACAATGGTAGGTTGCAGGGAGTTTTTGCCACGGCTGATGCGGAATTTGTCGATCACCGCACCGTCGGCGCTCAAGTACAGGTACTCGGCAAACTTGCCCATGAATTCGTGGTAGACCGGCAGGCCGATAGAACCATCGGCATGGAACACCGGTGCGGCGCGTACCAGTGTGCTGATATTGAAGAATGGTGAGGTCACCAATTGCCGAGGTGTCGACCAGTTCGCGCCGAGGTCATCGGACACCATCACATTGATTGCACTGGTGGCCCAGCCACCCACCGATACCGAAACATAAAACATCCACAAACGATTGTCCGGCGCCAGGGCTATGACCGGATTGCCCAGTTTGCGGATGTAACGCTGGGTGCCGTCACGGGTGCTTTCCCGCGTGGCAAGCACGTGCTCGGTGCCCCATTCGCCGCTACGGGCATCAAAGCGTGCGGTGCGCACCTGTACATCGGCAGCACCTTCGCGCGAGCCGGCAAACCACACGGCCATCAAGTCGCCACCGGGCAGGGCGGTAACCGATGAGGCGTGCACAAAGTCATTGAGCTGCGAAGACACAAAACGACTGGTGTACTGCGGCGCCGCAGTTGCCTTCGCGGTGTTCGAGCTGATAGGGGCAAACGGCGCCAATACATGGGGAGGATGACTGAACCAGGCGGCGCAGAATACCCCTAGCAGGCTGCAGATCAGGAAGGCGGAGCGCATAGGCAAACCAATTCGGAAAAAGATTACGGTGCACGCTCATCCGGCAGGCGCTTCCTGCGACCGGTGAGCATGGATAACGGCAGGTTGTCCCGCAGCTGGAAACTCTCGAACACCGCTGCCAGCACATGGATGCACACCAGTCCCAGCAACACATTGGCCGCGGTTTCGTGGACTTGCAGGGGCCAATCGGCGCCCCATAAAGCATCGACTTCCTGCATCAGGAAGCCGCTGATACCGAGGGTCAGCAGCGCCGACAGCATCGCCACCATCACCAGGGCGCCGAGCGGCGAGTGACCCAGGCGATGTTGCGGGCGCCCCCTGAGCAGCGAGCGCAGGTGGGCCGCAAGCCGCTTCGGTGTCGGCCAAAAGTCTGACCAGCGCGCACTGCGCGGCCCGACGAACCCCCACACCGCTCGTACCAGCAGCCAGCCCATGGCGTAGTAGCCCAGCCAGACATGCCAGTCGTCGCCCGCTTCATTGAAGAAGTAATTGGCAACAAAGACCCCGGCGATAGACAGGTGAAACAGCCTCACCAGCGGGTCCCAAAGGCGCAGGGATTCGCCTTGCATCAGCCTTTTATCTCAGTCTTCACGGCTTTGCCGGTCACCGGGTCGTGGTAGATCTCGACTTTGCGCTTGTCCTTGTCGAAACCGTAGATCTCATAGCAATTGCCGTCGGTGACCTTGAACTTGCTGATTTGGTAGCCTTCGGCCTTGAGCTTGTCCTGGAAGGCTTTTTCGTCTTGCCATTGCGAGCGTTCGGCGGTGGTGCATTGCGGGCCGGCGACGGCCAGCGGGCTGGCGATAATCAAGGACAACAGGAGAATTTTGCGCATGGAAAAGCTCTCAGCGTTTGTGGGAGCTTGCACAGTGCAAAACCAACCTTAGCGAAACCTTAGTTGGTAACGAGCTGTAACATCTTTGCCGGAATAGCCCCCGATAGAACCCGGCATGATGCCGCCGATTCCTAGAGAGATTTTGCGATGCGCCTACTCCTCGTCGAAGATGATCGTGCCCTCGGCCAGGGGATTCGCGTGGCATTGGGCGCCGAAGGCTACACCCTTGACTGGCTGCAGGATGGCCTTGGCGCATTGCATGCCTTGCGCAGCGAAAGCTTCGACCTGCTGCTGCTCGACCTCGGCCTGCCGCGCCTGGATGGCCTCGATCTGTTGCAGCAATTGCGTGCCGAGCAGCACGACCTGCCAGTGCTTATCCTCACCGCACGCGACGGCACCGCCGAGCGTATCGCCGGATTGGATGCGGGCGCTGACGATTACCTGATCAAACCGTTCGACGTGGAGGAGCTCAAGGCCCGCGTGCGTGCGTTACTGCGCCGCAGCCAGGGGCGCGCACAACCGCTGTTGGAGCATGCTGGCGTCAGCCTTGACCCAGCCACCCAGCAGGTTCGCTATCAGGACGAGGAGATCATCGTCACACTGATGGAATATCAACTGCTGCACCAGTTGATGGTGCGCCCCGGCAAAGTGGTGACACGCGAGCGGCTATCGCGGGCGTTGTACGGCTGGCAGGACCGCGTCGAGAGCAATACCCTCGAAGTGCTGATCCATAACCTGCGCAAAAAAATTTCCACCGAACTGATCCGTACCGTTCGTGGTGTCGGCTACGTACTGGCGCTCAAACCATGATTTCCGTCCGCGCGCGCATCCTCGTCCCGGTGCTGGTGCTGATCCTGCTGGGTGACGCCCTGATCAGTTGGCTGGTCCTGCGCGACAGCCACCACGAAATCGAAGAGGTCTACGACGCGCAACTCGCTCAAAGTGCCCGCCTGCTGCAAGGCGTGCTGCACCAACGCGCCCCCGGCGAGGCCGACTGGGACCGTCTCTACCAAGCCTTCGACCAGGCCATGAGCCGTGTCGGCGCAGACGGCGTAGCCCATCCCTACGAAACCCGCCTGACCTTTCAAGTCTGGCGCACCGACGGCCAACTGCTGGTGCGCTCCGCCGAAGCACCGATCCTCGATGCGCCGCCCGTCACCCTTGGCTCCCACGACCTGGTGGACAACGGCAACGACTGGTGCGCCTTCCTCCTGGCTGACCCGCAACAGGGCCTGTTGATATGGGTGGGCGAGCGCGACGACATTCGCCAGGACCTTATCCAGCGCATCGTTCGCCACACGCTGTGGCCCACACTGATCGGTGTTCCGCTGCTGGCATTATTGATCTGGCTGGTCATCGGCTGGGGCCTCAACCCCCTGCGCGCCATGGCCCGTTTTATCCGCGGGCGTACCACCGATTCTTTGCAGCCGTTACACCTCAAGCCGCTGCCGAGCGACCTGGAACCCATGCAAACCGCGCTCAACCGCCTGTTGGATCAGGTGGATGATCTATTGGAGCGCGAGCGCCGCTTCATCGCCGACGCCGCCCACGAACTGCGTACACCCTTGGCAATCCTGCGCATCCACGCCCAGAACGCGCAAAGCGCCGTCACCGAAGAACAGCGGCGCGAGGCATTGGATTTCCTGGTCAATGGCGTCGACCGCGCCACCCGTATCGGCAGCCAACTGCTCACCATGGCCCGCATCGAACCGCAATTGAACAACCCCATGTATCAACGCGTGCAACTCACCGAGCTGGTCCGCGAAGAACTGGCCGAACTCACGCCACTGGCCATGGAAAAGGGCGTGGAATTGGTGCTGGAGTGTGATGAAGAGTGTTGGGTAGAAACCGAGCCGACAGCGTTAGCCATTGCCATGCAGAATCTGGTGACCAATGCCCTCAACTTTTCTTCCCCAGGCAGCGAGGTGACTGTCGTGGTGCGTAAGGACGAGGCGGGCATGGCCAGCTTGAGGGTGGAGGACGCCGGGCCGGGAATAGCAGAAGGGGAGCTTGGCAGATTGTTCGAGCGATTTTACAGCCGAGGCAATGCCAATGGCGCGGGCTTGGGATTGGCCATCGTACAGATGATTACTCGTAAAATTGGTTGCACCCTGCACATTTACAATCGAACAAGCGGGGGTGTATGTGCAGAACTCGGCCTGAACCAGGCCAGCCGCCCCTATAACGTTCTCGCAAATTCGAATAACGCATCTGTCACCGTGACGACGTAGGTGAACTCCGAACGAAAACCACTTCCCGCTAAAAGCAGCCTGAACTCGGGCACAGCCATCAGCAGAGGAGAGCCGCTTCCCAAAAAACATGGAGCGAAATAGGGAAGCGGTGGAACGGCAGTTAAGGGGAGACTTCATCCTCGCCTAACCATACAACCGCTGTTCAATCTCTTCGAGGGTGCTGCCTCGTGTCTCCGGTACCCATACCGCGACGAAGGTCAGAGATAGAAGTCCTGCTCCCACGAACACAAAGAAGGTTTGGCCGATCCCGATCGTCGCAACCAAAGATGGAAAAAACATGCCGATCATCACGTTGGTCAACCAGAACGCTGCGATCGCCATACCCATGCATCCGCCGCGGATGCGCATTGGGAAGATTTCCGCCAAAAGTACCCAAAAAGCAGGCCCGATCAGCCCTTGCATGGAGGCAAGGAACATCGCCATGGCGCCGAGAATGAGCATGGCGCGGGTAACGGAGGGATCGACAAAAACTGAAACCAGGCCAATCAACAGTAAAGACAATGTGGTACCCGTGAAACCGAGCAGCATCATTGGGCGACGGCCCACGCGGTCCAGCAGCGCAATGCCCACGAACGTTGCGCCAATCGAGATAACGCCATTTACGACATTGGCGATCAGTGCACTACGTTGCTCCAGGCCTGCTTCTGTGAGGATCTGGGTGCCGAAGTACATGATTGAATTGACTCCGGTCAGCTGCGACGTAACAGCGATACCGATGCCAATCAAAAAGATTCGTCGCGCGCCCTTTTGAGACAGATCGCGCCAGCCACCTTTTTTGATGAATCGTTCGTTGCTGATCTGCTGGGTGATGGCCTCCATCTCAGCCTTGGCGTAGTACTCCTCCCGTACCAGTTTCAGTACCTCCAGGCCCTCTCTGAAGCGCCCTTTGGTGGCTAGCCAGCGCGGGCTTTCCGGCATGTAGAGCATTCCCAACCAGAGTGCCACTGCTGGCAGGGTTGCCAAGGCAAGCATCCATCTCCAAACACCGTCGAGATCGCTAAACAAATTGCCCAGTGTGGCGTTGGTGGTGAAGGCCAGGAATTGCCCGGTGACGATCATCAGCTCGTTGCGAGTGATGATGCGACCGCGGATGCTGGATGGGGCCATCTCCGCCAGATACGCCGGCACGACGACCGATGCGCCGCCCACCGCTAACCCCAGCGTGAAGCGGGCCGCCACCATGACGTTGAGGGTGGGCGCCAGCGCACAAGCCAACGCGCCAAGAAAAAACACTACGGCGAGGAAAAGAATGATACGGCGGCGACCCTTGAGGTCCGATAGGCGACCGCTGAACAGCGCCCCCATCATTGCGCCGATCAATAGGGCGCTGGCAACCAAACCTTCCGTGAAGGGTGTCAGGCCCAGGTCATCTTTCATGTAGAGCAAGGCGCCATTGATGACGCCGGTATCGAAGCCGAATAGCAGGCCGCCAAACGTGGCAATCCAAGTGATTTTTTGCAGGTAGCGCTGTGCCTGGTGTTTTTCAGGACTTACAAAAGTGGCTGAAGTGTCTGCCGTATTTCCGTAGGAATTAATTGTCATTGTGATATTCCTGACTGAAACTCATGGGAGTGCTCACTCGCCATCGCAGTGAGCGTTTCAACATGCAATTACATTGGTTTTTCTCGTGGTGCGATTCAGATGGGTTGGGGTTTGAAATCGCTGGTGGCTACTGGCATGACGCTCTGTAGCAGTCTTACGGACTTTTCCAAACCCTCGAGGCTGTTGAGTAAAACGTCCTCATGCTCGATCGATAGCCAGCCATCGTAGCCAGCCATCTTCAAGCGGTAGCAGAACTGCCGCCACCATTGCTCACCGTGGCCGAATCCAAGCGTGATGTAGGACCAGCTTCGGGATGAGATATCCATCAACGAGCCATTTTCCAGGAGTGAATCCACGGCCTGGACTGGCGCGTTAAGCAAAGTATCTTTGGCGTGCACATGGTAAATGGCGTCGCCCAGTGCCTCGGCGGCGACCAGCGGGTCAGCGCCCATCCAGAACAGATGCGAGGGATCAAGGTTGGCGCCAATCACCGGTCCGATTGCGTTGCGTAGCTTCAGCAGCGAGCGGACGTTGTAGACGCACTGGTTACCGTGCAATTCCAAAGCGATGCGTTCCACACCATTTTCCTTGGCCAGATCAGCTATCTCGCTCCAGAAGGGCAGCAGGCGTTCTTCCCATTGATAGCGCAGCATTGCCTGGGTTTCGGGAGGCCATGAGGCAACCACCCAGTTCGGCATCTTGTCGCCGGCCTGACCTTCAGGTAAGCCAGACATGGTGCAGACGGTCTTGACTCCCAACTCACCGGCTACGCGTATCGTGTCCTTGAGACACTGGCCTTGTGCAGGCTGCGTGGGATGCAAAGGGTTGCCGTTGGCGTTCAAGGAAATGATTTCCAGACTGTGTTCCTGGAAGCTGCGTTTGAGGGCCTTGCGGTCATCGGCGCTGGCGAGCATCTGCGCCAAGTCAAAGTGCGGCGCGGTCGACCATCCGCCGGTGTTGATCTCCAGGCCCGACACTCCCAGCCGTTCAGCCTGCTTGAGCATCTCCCGCAGGGGCAGGTTGCCGAGGCTATCGGTGACGAATCCCAGCTTCATGACGTAGCTCCTTCTCGCGATCGGTAGAGGAGCGGTGCTTCCAGCGTTGGCAAAACTACCCGGCGACGCTGATGGAGTGCCTCGATGCCGGCTTGAGCGACAATGGCTGCGCAGTAGCCGTCCCAGGCACTCGCGGCATGGACAGGGAAACTACCTGTGGTGATGAACTCCACGAATGCTTTGTTCTGCAGGCGGTAGGCGTCGGCGAAACGCGGCCGCCAATCGGCAGCGTACCTTTCAAAACCCTGAAGACGGGTGTTGAAACGAGCATGTACAGGTGTGGCCAGTTGCACGGAACCCAACTCGCCCACCAACTCGCCACGGACGTCGTACCCGTAATGGGCGTTGTTGTTGATTTCGATGTTCACCAGATGGCCTTCCCGGGTTTCCAGCACCATGAATACCGGGGCGCCGACGCCGTCCTTAGACGTGTGGGTGGGTTGGAACACCGAAATGGCAACGTATTCAGTATCGAGCACGTGACGTGCCGCATCGAACTCATGCGGCGCGGAGTTACTGATCGCCATTTGCCCGCTGAAGTTGGCGGGGGCTTCTACGTTGCGGTGGAAGTTGTGCATCATCACAGCCCGACCTATCAGGCCGTCGCTCAAGGCACTTTTCATTTCCCTGTACGAAGGGTCAAACCGGCGCATGAAGCCCAGTTGCACGAATTGGCGACCCCGGGAGGCCTCTTTGTCGATGACCGCCAGGCACTGGTCCGGGCTTTGAGACAACGGTTTTTCACACAGTGCGGGCTTCCCTGCATCAATGGCTGCCATGGTCAGGACCGCATGGCTTTCGTCCGGGCTGGCGATGATGATTGCATCGACATCGGACCTTGAAAGCGTGAACAGTGGGTCAGTGGAAACGTCAGCGGCTCCATAACGGTCAGCTATCAGCTTCGCTCGCTCTGGCGACGCATCACACACCACATGCAAAGTGGCTCCCGGAAGGTCCTGGGCAATGATGCGGGCGTGATCCTCCCCCATAATTCCCGCGCCGATAACGGCGATTCGTATGCTCATATTCAACTACCTATCAATGGGCGAAAGTCATCTACGCAACGTCGAACTCGCGAGCACGTTGACTGAGAAGGGAGGTGAAAGGTGGGCCACGAGCGGCTTGGCCGTGGCGGTCGAAACCAACCGATGAGGCGAGTTATTCATGGGGCTATCCTGGCGGTTTGTTGTGTTTGTTATGCCTCGATTATTAGCGCCGAAAAAGCAAGCATCAAGGAGCACCATAGGCGGTTTATGATGTGAAAAACCTCAAATTCAAGAGTGCAGTACCGTTTTTCATTGCTCTTGAAGCCGACCATCGGGAATGTTTATATGGTGTAAATAACATCAAAAGAGGGCGTGCCATATGACCACGCAAACATCAGCGCGCTTATGGAAGGGCCCCACCGTTCAAAAGGTCGCCAAGGTGGCGAGGGTCGGGCCTGCGACCGTCGATCGTGTGCTGAACAACCGTCCCGGCGTTCGGGAAAACACCCGTCTGAAAGTCCTGGCTGCGCTGGATAAGCTAAGGAAAGACTTGGCTGACGGCATGGCAACGTTGCAGATCAAGCTCTTTTGCGATTCGGGCGAAACCTTCAATGCAACGTTGGCCGACGCCGAGGCATTGGTGAACGCTTCGACACCGGGCGTCGTGGTGCATGGCTACTATGAACCGACTAACCAGGTCGATCCCGCCACTTTTGCTGATCAGGTTCAGGCACAGGGCGCCTCGGCGGATGGTGTGATCGTGGTATCGCGCGAGCATCCGGCGATCAATCGAGCGATTCGCAAACTGTGCAGCCTAGGTATACCAGTCGTTTGCCTGACCACCGACCTGCCTAATTCCGGGCGAAGCGCTTATGTAGGCAACGATCAATATGCGGCGGGCAGTGTCGCCGGGTTACTGATAGGCAATGCGTTACCCAAGGAACCGGCAAAAATTCTGTTAGTGACCAGTGTGCCGTTTCGCTGTCAGCAAGAGCGGGAGATGGGGTTTCGCAGGGTGCTCCGTTCCGAGTTTCCGTATCTGAAAATCGACGAACGAGTGATGTCCGACGATCGCCCTCAGACCACGACTGAACAATTGACGCGTTATTTTTCCAAGCACGACTACCCGGCAGCCATCTACAACGTGGCCGGAGCCAATCGGGGCGTTGCTCAAGCGATAGATACCATTGCGGCTGAGGATCGGCCTATTTTCGTCGGCCATGAACTTACCGTTCATACGCGGGCGATGCTTGAGTCCGGCGTCATGGATTATGTTATCTCTCATGATTTCGTTGGCGAGACTGCCGCAGCGGTGCGCTGGATACGAGGAGCGGTTGAGGGAGCAGCGACAACGCCACCTTCCACACAGATCTTGATTCACACTCGATACAACTGTGGCGCGTAAGGCCACGTTGCGTTCTACCCGGCCGTTTCCCTCGGCAAAACCAAGGATGGAGGCCTGTGTCGGAGTCAGTACCGATCGAGAAACGGTGCTCCTTGCCACATTGATGTTCCCGGTTGCGCCACTGATGTCGCGGAAGATTCCGGCAAGTAATTAAAAAATCTATACAAATCAATATGATAATTTTGATTCGCTACAAAATTTACGCTTTCGTCGTTTTATTGGCTGATTAATATCAAAGAGCCATATTGACAGATTGTTGGACAATATTTAGTCTTTGCAAGATGTTTCAAGGACTGAACGCGATGACTAATGGATTAGTTGCACATGCCCGCCTGTGCCTCATAGAAAAATTCCTGTTGTGCCCACCGGACCGTCTCACAACGGTTCTTGATCATGATTCTACCGTTTGCCTGACGCAGTTGGACCTCAAGTCGAAGGTTTATCAGGCGCGTCAGGTACTCCGCCAACGTGCCCTTGAACCGGGGCAGGTCGTAGCGATCTGCATGCCTTCGAGCATGGAGGTGCTGACCGTGGTGCTCGCCGCGTGGGCCGAAAGATTGGCAATCGCGCTTCTGCCGCACGATTTAACTCATACGACAATGCGTGATGGCAGCGGGTTGACCGCAATGCTGGAGTTGATTGAACCTGCGTTGATAATGACCTGCGGGGCGATAGCGACGAAGTTGCCGGGCTCATGGTCAGACGTCGCCCTGACGGATGACGAGTTGCTCAAGCAGATGAGCGCGATAGCCGATTACGTCGATGAGCCAGCCTTGAGCCGCCCTGAAGACTTGGCGATTTTACAGTTCACATCTGGCAGTACCGGAATGCCTAAAGCGGTGTGCATCAGTCAGTCGATGCTCAGTTCCAATTGTCAGGCAATTGCCGAGCGTGTAAACGTCGACACGACCGACCGGATGGTCAGTTGGTTACCGCTTCACCACGACATGGGGCTTTCCGCATTGACGCTGGCCTGGTGGTGTTCTATCGATCTGGTGCTGATGCCGACTCACGAGTTTTCTCGACAGCCCATGGCTTGGCTGCAGGCACTGTCTCGCTTCAAGGGTACCTTGTCACCAGCGCCAACTTCTGCATTTGCCTTGCTCAGCCGCCTCGCCGGACGCGTGCGCGAAGGTGAACTGGACTTGTCCCATTGGCGCTATGCCTGGGTGGGTGCCGAGCCAGTGTTTTATGACCACCTCCGTCAGTTTGAAATTGCCTTCGCAGTTCATGGCCTGCAAGTGGGTGTATTGCAACCGGCGTACGGTATGGCGGAAGCAGTGGTTGCGGTTTCACTCAACGCACCTGGACAAGGTATGCGCGTTCGCTGGTTGGACACTCAGAGCCTGCACAGCTCAATGCTGGTCAAAGAGCAAGCGCCTGGCACTCCCGGCTCTGCACCTTATCTAGGAAATGGCACGGCAGTCGGTGAAACCGAATTTCGAGTCGTAGATGAACACCAGATTTGTTTGACGCAGGGCCAGCTTGGCCGGCTGCAGATCAGGGGCGACAGTATCATTCGCCGTTACTTGAAAATGGATCCAGTGCGACCCCAAGCAAAAGATTGGTATGACACGGGTGATCTGGGCTTTCTGCTGAACGATGAAGTGTTCATTACCGGGCGCAGCAAGGACCTGATTACGCGTGCAGGCGTCAACGTCAATCCGCACATTATTGAATGGGCGCTGGAAAGTGCCTTCAATTTAGCTGCCGGTTCTGTCGCTGCCTTTTCCTGCATCGACATTCAGCGTTCAAAGGAATGCGTTGTAGTGGTCATGGCGAGTAATGCTCTTGGCACTCGGGATCCCGCGGAGTTGCGTCGCGAAGTGGCGCAGATCGTTGTACGCCAAGCCGGCGTCCAAGTGGATGAAGTGCTGCTGATCCGCCGCTCGGAATTCCCTAAAACCACAAGTGGGAAAATCCAGCGTCAGGCATTAAGTCGACTGTATTTGAGTAACCGTTTGAGTTCTGCTGCCGTCAATACTGACCGCGTTTCCGCTTAATCATCTTTTACAACAGCACGGATTGCATACGTGCAAGGAGCACTTGTGTTTGATGTTATTTGCCAGACGATAAAAAGCCTTTCAATACAGGGGATTCTACCGGCTCATTTGAGCGGTTCCGCGATAAAGGCTAACGATACGTTGTTGGATTTGGGCTTGGACTCAATGGGGCAACTAACGCTGCTCTCCGAGTTGAAAGGTCGCTTATCGCTGAGCTTGCCTGCCGACCAAGTTGATGCGGCGACAACGCTTCATGAGTTGGCGATGATACTTGAGCGTGCTAACACACTCGCGTTTTCCGCGGCGGTATAAGGGGGGCGTCAATGTCCACTAATACGTCTGTAAAAATGCCGTGGTTCGTCAGTGCCAAGGTCGACACGCTGGCTATTCTGGTTGGAGGCCCATTGATTTCGGTCGCGCTGTTACTGGCTATTATGCAGGGACCGGCGTTTCTGGTGGGCGCGTTGTTGTTTGCGCTGTTCCTAGATATTCCCCATGTGCTGCATACGCACGTTCGATTGTTCGCTGAGCCGCTGGAGTATCAGCGGCACAAAGTGCAATTCTGGGCGGGATTAGTTGTTATCAGTGTCTTGTGCGTCGCCCTCTACAGCCTGAATGCTCTACCTTGGCTTGTGGCGATCTGGGTTTATTGGCAGCCCTATCATGTGTGTAAACAGCATTTTGGTGTGGCGGCACTTTATGCGAAGAAGGCCGGGTATAAACATTCCACTTTGCCGATTCGCAACATGGTTTTGGCCGGGTTTGCTGCGCCGCTGATTTATCGCATCACTCACGGTGGTTTTCATTTTGGAAACTACGAACTGTTTGAGCAGACGCTGCCGTTTGCGAACATCTCAATTCCAACGCCGGCACTCGCGCCGTTCTGGGCCTGGTTGGCATACGCTGTATTCGCAGGCACGACGCTTCAATTCCTGGTTGCCGAGCGGCGACAGCAGCGTCATCAAGAAGGCTTGCCGCGCTTCGTACTGGTCATGCTGGCGGTTTCGCTGGGGCTGTATAACGCCGCTTACCTGCTGGTGAGCGATCTGTACGCGCTTATTTTGATCGGTACCAGCATCCACGCGCTGCAATACCACTTGGTGTGCACGTCTACCGTAATGGCTGGACTGCGCCGAACTGAAACCCAGCCAGCCGTCACAGGCGCCTTGGGTGTTGCACATGGTTGGGTCAAGCGGATGGGGGCTAAACCGTGGATCTGGTTCAGTACGCTGGGGCTGGCCAGTCTGTTGGTGCTCAGCCTGGAGATGCCTTCCGTAGGGCTGGTACCGCTGATCATCGTTCTGCATCACTTCTACCTGGATGGTGTCATTTGGAAACGTCGGTGAAGCCTGTCGCAAACCTGGACGGGCGTACCTTCGTGGACGAGTTGCGCCCATTGATCGAGGACTTGCGACGCCATCATGCATGGCGCTATCGCTTGGACTTCGGGTTGAGCATCGGATTGTTCTGGGTCGCACTGTCCATGCTGGAAGGCGCCGGTTCTGTGACTTGGCCGTTATGGTATGGCACGGCGGTGTTCACGCTTTACCGGTCGGCCATGTTCATTCATGAGCTGAGCCATATGCCGCGCCGCGCTGTGCCCGGGTTCAACCTGATGTGGAACCTGGCGTGTGGTATCCCACTGCTGTTGCCATCGTTTTTATATTTGAGCCATATCGACCACCATACCCTCGGGCGCTACGGCACTCGCCAGGATCCGGAGTACCTGCCCTTTGAGCAGCAGTTTGGCCGCAGTGTGATCACCTTATTGGTCGGTACGCTTTTTACGCCGCTATTGCTGTTGGTACGTTTTGCAATACTTGGCCCGGCCTCTTGGTGCATTGCGCCGCTGCGTCGGCGGGTCATCGAGCGATACAGTGCGGTCACCTTACATGCCGCCTACCGAAACTCGGCGACGCGTTTTCGCAGCGCGCGCGGCTACAACTACCTGCTGGAGATAGCGACCAGCCTTTATGCGTGGGGGCTGATCGCTGCAGCAGGCTCAGAGATGTTGCCGTGGTCGCGTGTCGGCCTGTTCCTTGCCGTCATTTATGGTGTGTTGTTCATCAACATGTTCCGTACATACCTGGCGCATCGGTATGCCTCCAGCGGTGAACCGGTATCACTTCAATGGCAATTGGCCGATTCGTCGACCCATGATCGCCAGGGAAGTTGGCTGGAACTGCTTGAGCCCCTGAGCCAACGCTATCACGCCATGCATCATCTTTTTCCGGCATTGCCCTATCACTCTTTGAGACCAGCCCATGAACGAATCATGGTGGCCGAGGGTGTGGCGGCGGATCTTTATCGACAGACAGCGGGTCGGCTATCGCCCGTTTCGTCACCCTACAGCACAGAGAATCTTTCATGAGCCGTTGGCAGCAAATCAGTCCATTTGAGCAGCATGTGAATCCTGCGGTCGGCGAATTGATTCGTCGGGTAGGGCTCGACAAAACGTTTGTACGCGGCGAGGGCTGCTACCTCTATGACGCACAAGGACGGGCTTACCTGGATTTTCTCGGTGCGTACGGTGCGCTGCCATTCGGCCATAGTCCGGACGCGTTGCTGGCCGAACTGGCCAGCTTTCAACTGAGTCGGGAACCGATCTTTGTGCAGCCATCCTCCCTGGCGGCAAGTGGGTTGCTGGCACAACGTCTATTAGCAATCGCGCCAGGCGATTACCGAAGCGTGACCTTTCAAAACAGTGGCGCTGAAACGGTAGAGGCGGCACTTAAAGCCTGCCTTATCAAGACAGGCCGCAAGCGCATTTTGTCGACCCACCAGAGCTTCCATGGCAAGACGCTCGGAGCGCTCTCAGCGACAGGCTCGGATAAATATCAGGAAGGTTTCCAAGCGCCGTTGCCTGGTTTTGATTTTGTTGACTATGGCGACATTCAGGCCCTTGAAGACCAATTACAGCGCCACCCTGACGCCTACGCTGCAGTAATCATTGAACCGGTACAGGGCGAGGGTGGAATCAATCTGCCGCCGCCCGAGTACCTGCAGCAAATCAGGGCCGCCTGTGATCGCAGCGGCACCCTGTTGATTATCGATGAGGTTCAAACCGGACTGGGACGCACCGGGCAGATGTTCGCCAGTGCGGGGGTGCAAGCGGACTGCCTGCTGCTGGCGAAAGCCCTGGGCGGCGGGGTCATGCCGATCGGTGCCTGCCTGATCAGCAAGAACGCGTACAGCGAAGACTTCCAGAACAAGCACTCATCTACTTTCGGCGGGAACACACTGGCCTGCCGCATCGGGCTGAAAGTGCTGGATCTACTGGACGAACGTCAAGACCTGCTGGACAGCGTGCGAGATAACGGACGCTACCTGCTGGAACAGCTCAACGAGCTGGCGGCAAGACACGCCTCGTTCATCAAGGAAGTACGCGGTGCGGGCTACCTGATCGGCATCGAGTTTGATCTTGATCGCAGTCACTATCCGCAATTCTACGGCGGCTTCACCGGCATCATGGGGGAGCAGGAAAGCCTTGTTCCCATTCTCGCAAGCTACCTGCTCAATGTTGAAGGTGTACGCGTTGCACCGACCCTCAACGGCGCGAACGTGATGCGTGTCGAGCCTCCCCTCATTGCCGGGCGAGCCGAGTGTGAAGTGTTTATCCAGGCGTTGGCTCGCACGCTGCAATGGGTGGAGGAGGGGCGTACGGGCACATTACTTGCGCATCTGCTTGATGCTCAGCCCTGCTCGTCGGGACCACCGCCAGCGCCGCTGCATCAGATCAGCTTTACCGAGGCAGTGCCTGATAACCATTTTGCATTTGTTCTGCATCCCCTGGAGCTCTCGAACTATGCCGAATTCGATGAAAGCCTGAGTCATTATTCTCAACAGTCGTTGCGCATGCTTGAAGAGCGCTTGAATCCGTTGATGGACCCATTTTTCGTCTCTACGGTCGAGCTTACATCGCCTGCCACCGGTCGCAGAGTGACCGGTGATCTGATCATGGTGCCACGCTCCGCGGCGCAGTTTGCGGCGATGCCCATTGAGGAATCCTGTGAACTGATCGGCCAGGCCATCGACATGGCCAAGCAACGCGGTGCAACGTTGGTCGGGCTAGGAGGGCATACCTCAATCGTGACCGGTGGTGGCTTGCGTTTGTTGGATAAAGGCGTGGCCCTGACGACGGGTAACAGTTACACGCTGCTTACAGCGGTCGAGGCATCGTGCCGCGCAGTTGAAATGACAGGGCGCCGTATGCAGGACATGCGCGTTGCGGTTATTGGTGCCACCGGAAGCATAGGCTCGGCCATCGCGCGGTTGATTGCGATGCAGGCCGGACAGGTCACCCTGGTGGGTAACCCGATGAGTGCACGGTTCAACACGCCGCGCTTTGCCTCTGTCATTACTCAGTTGGTGAGCTTCTGCACCCAGGGCGTGCCGGCGCCCGGCAGCGTACTTGCCGGAATCGCTGAGCGTTTGAACGAACACGATAGCGCGGATCTCGCAGCCTTGTTGTTGACTGAAAACGGTGAGCGTACCGCGCTGCGCTGGAGTAACGACATCAACCTTTCGTTGGCCGACGCTGACTTGGTACTGATTGCGACTAACAGCGCCGAGCGTTTTATCAGCGCCGATGACATCGCCGAAGGTGCCATCCTGTGTGACATCTCCCGACCTGCCAATGTCAGCCAGGATATCTCAAGTCGCCGGCCGGACGTGCTGGTGCTTGACGGTGGCATTGTCGAAATGCCCGGAGAAGCACGCTTGGGGTCACGTTACGGTATCCCGCAAGACCTCGCATACGCCTGCATGGCCGAAACCATGATGCTCGCCCTCGAAGGTATCTCCTGCCACACGAGCCTTGGTCTGGACCTCAGCAATGATGACCTTGAATTGGTTCAATCGTTGTCCGTGCGCCACGGTTTCATGCTGGCTGGATTTCGCAGTTTTGATAAAGCCCTCGATCCCGATCAGTGGCGCAGATACGCCGAACGATTCAGCACCGCTACCGCTGTCGAAACCATCTAAGAGAGGATCCGAGTATGCCCGTATTGGAAAAAACCACCCTCATCAAGGGGCGTAGCTGTGCCGAGGTATTCGACTTCTGCATGGAAGGTGTGAACTTCCCGAAGATCTTCCCGGAGCGCGTCACCCCACTTGGAAACATAGATATTGCTGACCTGCGGATCGAGCAAGGGCGTCAATTCCGTTTCCGGCATTGGATGTTCGGGTTTATCCCTGCCAATTGGACCGTTGGCATCCGCGAAGTCAAAGACAACGAGTATTTCATTGATGAAATGATCAAGGGGCCCCTGAGTGCGTTCCGGCATGAGCATCGCGTTGAATCCGCTGCCGGGGGGACGCTGTATACGGATCGAGTGACTTATCACGCAATAGGCGGTGCGCTGTTTGAGTGGTTATTTGTCGACGCCTATATGGACCGGATATTTGAAGCACGTCACCGCAACATGCAACAGCTTTTGGACCTCTCATGATTACTGTCGAAGCAGTGGATACGGCAAAGCGGTTAAGGCAGTTTATCGACCTGCCTTTTCGTCTGTACGCCGACGACCAGCACTGGGTTGCGCCCTTACGCAGCGACATGAAACGGATATTGTCACCACGACATAACCCCTTCTTTCGCGAAGCGCAGATTGAGCATTTTCTGGCGCTGGATGATCAAGGTCAGGCCCAGGGTCGAGTCAGCGTATGTATTCACGCGGCATACAACCTGCGCTTTGGTCATGAGCACGTTTTTTTCGGTTTTTTTGAAGTCGCGCCAGACCCCGCCGTCACGCGGGCATTATTCGATGCGGTCGGTAAATGGGCGAGAGCGCGTGGCAAATCGAGGTTACTGGGGCCTTACAGTTATACCTCGACACAGGATGCTGCGTTGTTACTCGAGAACATCGACGGCCGGCCTCCCACGTTGCTGCAAACCTATAACCCGCTTTGGTACGCCGACGCTCTCAAGCAGGCGGGTTTCGATCTGGCTTTCACCTTCAGCACGTATGGGGTTGACGTGGAGCAGTACCGTGCGCGACGCAAGGCCAGCCGCAGTGAAAAAGTATTGCCAGGTAGCCAGTTCAGTGTGCGCAGTGCTACGCGGGCTGACTTGCGTTCGAATCTGGAGGAGATCCGCTGTTTGTTCAACAGTGCATTTGCCGAGAACTATGAGGTCGCGCCGATCTCCAAGGCCAGTTTCAAATTCCAGATCGATAGTGTGAAGACGTTTATCGATCTGGAAGGCATCAAGCTTATTGAGTTGGACGGCCGGGCCGTAGCATTTTTCCTGGTTTTGCCGGACCTCAACCAGATCTTGAGTCGGCTCAAGGGGCATTTCGGTCTGTTCGACCTGTTCAAGCTAAATCGTTACAAGCGCGGCGTCACCGGTGGTGTCATCGCACTTATCGGTGCCGACCCATCCGTCCAGGGAAGTGGTCTAGGCCGGTTGATCGGCGATGAGATCGTGCGTTACGCCGAACCGCGCTTTCAACGTGTTGACACCATGTGGATCGACGACCGCAATCCTTCCAGCTACGTACTTGCACGTAATGTCGGAATGCGTCGGACCAAGCGCTACGGTGTTTTCGGACTCAATCTAGACCAAACCCCGGGTTGAACTGGAGCTGTAATCGAAATGGATAATCCCTTGATTTCTCTTGTGGGGCTGAAAAAATTCTACCCAAGCGGCGACGGGCGCAGTTTAGTGCTCAATGACATCAACCTGACGATACCTCGCGCCAGCATGACGGTGATCAGAGGTGTATCAGGCTCGGGCAAAACCACGCTGCTCAACGTGCTGGGCGGTTTGGATCGTGTGGATGAGGGGCTGGTCCAGGTCGCAGACGCACGCCTGAACGCCATGGACTTCAAGGCATTGACGCGTTTCAGGGCAGAGCGGGTAGGGTTCATCTTCCAGTTTCACAACTTGATCCCGACGTTGACGGTGAAGGAAAACGTGCTGACTGGGCTTGAACCGATCCGCTCAGTCACTTTGCAGGATCATGCGCGCGCGCAGGAATATTTGCGCAAAGTTGGTCTGCACGAACACGCCGAAAAATTCCCTTCAAAACTCTCCGGCGGCCAGCAACAGCGGGTCGCTATTGCGCGAGCGCTTATCAAGGAGCCTCAGTTGATTCTCGCGGACGAGCCCACCGGCAGTCTTGACGAAGAGACAGGCATGCGTGTTTTCGAACTGCTGCGTCAGATGCAGGAAGAGAAGCAGGTCACGGTGGTCATCGTCACGCACAACCCCGCACTTGGGCAGCACGCCGATGACGTCTACGAGATGCGCTCCGGCAACCTGCACAGGGCCGAACCATGAACATGCTGATGCGGCATGTGCTTCGCTCGGTTCTGGTCATTCGCTATCGCTTGCTGACCATCGCACTGATCTGTGCCTCGACCTTTGGTGTGCTGGTGGGTGCCTATTCGGCGATCGACAGTCTGTTCGATACGGTGGAGGACATTCAGTCCCACGCATCGATGGCCGATCTGGAAGTCATCTTTGCGCCGGACGATCTGATCAACCTCCCGGCATTTGATGACATTGCCGGCGTAACCGCGACCCATCACCGCTTACTGATGCCAGGGTTGGCGCCTTTGGGCGGTAATCAGCCGGTCGCAGGATTGATGGTGAGTGCCGACGCAGCGGATTTCTCGGCGGTCAATCGACTGAAGGTCTTGCAAGGTCGCCTGCCGAATGCAGCGGACGTTGCAGGGATTGCCCTTGAGCGTAACTGTGCGAAATTCCATGGGAAGGGCGTGGGTGACCGTTTTGATTTTATTGCCGGCGCTGCCAGGTATCCGGTGGAGGTTATCGGCATCGTTGAAAGCCCGGAGTATCTGGTCGCGCCGCTGAACCCCAGTGTGTACGTGCCCAGCAACGGTTCCCTGTGTGTGTTGTTTGCTGACCAGGGGCTCATGCGCCAGCAGTTGGGTTTTTCAGCCAGCAACAGCTTATTGTTCAGCGTGTCGCCGCATGCGTCGATGAATGAGGTCAAGCAGCGCATTACCGCGCGAGCGCAGTCGCGTCTGGCCGTCGATTACGTGCTGCCGCGCCAGGAGCAGTTCAGCCAAAAGTTCCTCGAGTTGGACCTCAATACCTTCAAGGTTTTCCTGCCGACGGTTGTGCTGATTTTTGCGCTGTCATCGACCCTGGTGGTGTTTTTCCTCATGTTCCAATGGGCCAAGGAAGAACGCCCATTGATCGCGATGTTTCTCACGCTGGGCTATACGCGTCGACAGGTCGTTTGCGCTTACAGCCTGCCTGCGCTGATGCTGATTGTGCTCGCTTTGGTGCTGGGTTGCGGCCTGGCGCTGTTTGATATGTATGCATTCGGCTGGAACTATGCACGCGCCATCGGCATGCCCGAGCCACAGTTGATGTTCAAGCCAGCTTATCTATGGCGAGCCGGATTATTGCTGTGCTGCACCGTCGCCCTGGGCATGTACTTGCCGATGCGCTCGATCATTCGCATCACGCCGATGGACGCCCTGCGTGACGTTGGCGCAGGTCAGGAGCAAGCGTTTGCGCTGCGCATGGTCGCCTGCCTGCGTCATATCGGAGGACCGTTCTGGTTTCGTTATTCGTTGCGCAACTTGCTGCGCAGCTGGCGCATCAGCCTGGTCACGGTGCTGGCAATGTCGGCGAGTATCGCAATCACCATTGCCTTCTATATTTCCCTGACGTCCATGGAGCGAACCGCGATCAGCAACGTGGAGCGCGACAACTGGAGTCGCGTGGTCGATCTGGATGTGCCCTGGTGGGATGAAGATATCGGCCGTCTCGAAGGCCTGGCGTCAGGCAGTCGCTGGTCGACGTTCGTCAAGGGCGGGGCGCAGGTTCTGGGCGAAGGGCAGCTGGATAACGCCAGTCTCCTGGGTATCGAGCCGGCAGACAGCGTGCGTCACGTAAACCTGATGGAAGGCCGGATGTTGTTGGACGGCGATCTTGACGCGCTGGTTATTGAGCGCCGCATCGCCATCGCCCATGACGTCCACCCAGGTGACCGTTTGAATCTAAAAGTGCGAGGAAACGTCTATCCAGCCAAGGTCGTCGGGGTGTTTTCCGGGGCGCTGCCGGGTGAAGTGATTACGACGCGCCGCTTCGCTCAGCAAATGCTGTCACTGGATGAGCAGTTTACCGGCGCGTACCTGGTGGATGCGGGGAGCAGTGGCCTGGACGATGCGAGAATCTATGAGTTGGCAGGCGTGGTACGGGTTACGTCCAAGCAGAACATAGTCGCCTCCATCCTGGAGATCAGTTCGCATATCTGGGTGATCATTCACATCTCGGCGTTGATGAGTATTGCGATTGCACTGCTGTTTGCGGTGACCAGCATGAACTTCAGCATCGTGGGGCGTCGCGGCGAATATGGCGTGTTGAGAATTCTCGGTTTCAGCGACCGAAGTGTGTCGCTCATCATGCTTTGCGAAACCTTCAGCGTTGCGCTGCTTGCTGGCGTGGTGTCCATCCCGCTGGGCTATGGTCTCGGAGGCGTCCTCAATCATCGCCTGACGGACGTCTGGTTCAAGATCAATACCGACCCCGCCTCCAGTGATTTCTGGAGAGTCATCCTGCCCGCCTTGGTGATTATTCCATTCGCAGCAATGCCTGCCATTCGTCATGTATTGCGTATTCCCGCGGTAGACACGCTCAAACTCAGGAATTTTGGATGAACAGCAAACTGCTAACAGCCTTGCCTCTTTTAATGCTTTGCACATGGCCAGCCTTCGCCGACGATGCGCTGGCGGTCATGCAGGATTCTGATCGCCGCATGAAGGCACAGGACGAAAAAGTCGACTATCGCATGGAGCTGTTTGAGGGCGAGCGGCTGACCTTTACACGCCAACTGAGTCGCTTGGACAAGCGTATGAGCGACCGTATGGGCACCCTGGTACGGTTCACCGCGCCCGCGGCCGTCAAGAATGTTGCGCTGTTAATCGAGGACAGTGGAAAAGCCGCGAACGACATCTGGTCTTATACCCCTTCGACCAAAAGCTTGAGACGACTGGCCGGTTCTCAAAAGCAGAACTGGTTCATGGGTACAGACTTCACCTATGAAGACTTTGAGGACTACAAGCTGCTGAACTACACGTTCACTAGCCTCGCGACCTCCCAGCCCTGCCTCAGTTGGCCGGCATGCCGGCAGATTGAAGCGAAGGCGCGTAGCGAAGAGGCAGATATTTCCGGCTATTCACGCAAGGTCTATTACCTGGAAGAGAAGAGCCGCTACCCGGTGCAGGTGGATTACTTTGACCGCCAGGGGGTGCTGGTCAAACAGCTTAAAAGCGACGGCTTGCAAGTTGTTGACGGATTCAGCAGGCCTACGGCCCAGACCATGCACAATCTGGCAGCCAATAAGAGCACGCGGATGATTGTCGAGAAAGTGAGCATCAACCCTGGCATCTCGGATGCTGAATTCACTCAACGTGCCTTGCGCACTGAACACTGATCCCGAGAGTCCCCGTATGTCGACTGAATCGCTGCAAACCCTGGTGCTGGAGTTGCTCGCCAGCACGCTGGAACTGGATATCACTGAGCTGGATACGCAACTGAGCATCGAAGAGCTGGGGCTCGACTCGCTGGACGTACTGAAGCTCACCTACGCAATTGAAAAGCGATTCGCTGTCAATTTATCAGCGTACAGCCATACCGATATCAGCTCCGTGTCTCGCCTGGTGGAAATACTTGCTGAACGGCTGGCCTCCAAGTGAGCGGTTTCATGAACACAGTTGTCATCACCGGAGCGGGGTGTGTGTCACCGTTTGGTGTGGGTCGAGCGCGTCTTTGGGAGGGGTTGGCCACAGGACAATGTGCAATCGCACCAGTGCCTCGTTTGATCGACGTTGTCGGCGGCACATGTAACGCGGGGGCGTTGCCGGGGGATGCACTTGATGGCCTGTTCACGGCCAATGAGTTGTTACTGTTAGACCGCGCGAGTCAGTTTGCACTGCTGTCAGCGGCAGAGGCGCTGGCCATGGCCGGTCTGAACCCGGCAACGGTTGACCCCTACAGGTGCGCGGTCTACATGGGCACCGCCGTGGGTGGCAGCGAGTCGTTGCACAGCGCCTATCTGGATCTCTATCAGGCCGGCAGCGCTACACTCGCGCCGTGGACGGTGCCCCGGGTCATGGCGAATGCCGCAGCCAGTCACATAAGCCTAAAATACGGTTTCAAGGGCCCGGCGCTCACCGTCAGTACCGCGTGTGCCTCTTCCACACAGGCGATTGGCGAGGCTTATCGGTTGTTGCGATGCGGTGATGCAGACCTGGTGATGGCAGGTGGTACTGACGCATGTCTTAACGCACTGGTCTGGAAAGCGTGGGAGGCGTTGCGAGCCATGGCCCCCGATACCTGCCGGCCATTTTCCGTTGGCCGGCGTGGCATGGTGCTGGGCGAGGGGGGCGGTGTATTGGTTCTGGAGACCCTGGCGCATGCCCGAGCGCGCGGCGCACCGATACTGGCTCACGTATTGGGGTATGGGGTCAACAGTGACGCTGGCGACCTACTCAAGCCATCCGTGGAAGGCCCTGCTCAGGCCATGCGCCAGGCCATTGCCGACAGCTGCTTGCCCGTCGAGGCATTCAGTTACATCAACGCCCATGGCACCGGCACTTTACTCAATGACCGGTGCGAAACGGCGGCGATCAAACAAGTATTCGGCGCTCATGCGCCTTCGCTGGGCGTGTCATCCGTCAAGTCCTCGATAGGTCATCTGATGGGCGCTGCGGGCGTGGTCGAGTTGATTGGGGGGCTTATGAGCTCGATACACAATCAGATTCCCGGAACCCTCAATTACCTGGGGCAGGATGCCGAGTGCGACTTGGACTATGTGATCGGGGGCGCGCGCGAGGCCAATGTGAAAGCGTGGCTGAAAAACTCCTTCGCGTTTGGTGGCCTTAATGTTTCCTTGGCTCTGGCTGCGCAGGGCGCTCAATGATTCTGGTCACCGGCGCCAGTGGATGCCTGGGCAGTCATATCGTGCGGGAGCTGCTGGAACAGGGTGAGAACGTGGCAGTGCTGGTCTTGCCGAACGATCCAGCCGCAGCGTTGCAGAGCCTGCGCGAAGGTTTGGTCTGGCGCGAAGGCGATCTTCTGGATCCCGTCAGCCTCGGGTCCGCGCTTGAAGGCGTCACACAGATCTACCATGCCGCCGGTTTGGCGCTGCCTTACGAGTGCGAGCGCAAGCGTATGTTTGCGGTCAACGTGCAGGGAACGGTGAATTTGCTGCGGGCCGCTCGCGACGCGGGGGTCGAGCGCATCTTGCACGTATCGTCCATTGCTGCCGTTGGCTATCCGGCCGAGGAAGCGGACGAGTCAATGATCTATAACGGCGATGCATTTCGGCTGGCCTATATGCACAGCAAGCGTGATGCAGAAGATCAGGTCCGTAGTTTCTGTGCGTCGGGCATGGATATTGTCATTGCGTGTCCCTCTGCGGTCATCGCCTCCAACTGCGATGTGCTGCATGGATGGGGCAAGGTCATGCTTGATCTGCAGCTTCGACGCCTGCCGTTTATCCCACCCGGCGGCATTGCGGTCATCGGCGCGCAAGATCTGGTGAGGGGGCTGCTGGCCGTCATGGCCAAAGGCAAGAGCGGGGAGCGATATATCCTGAATGCTCATAACGTCAGCTATCTCGAATTATTCACCTGCATGGCCGCTGCGATGGCCGTCGAAGCACCGCGTTGGCAGCCTCGCACATTGGGATGGATCGTCGCCCTTTTGCGGCCGTTGGACGTATTGCTCACGAGAATACCCCTTAGGCTCTCGGCCGATGTCGTTGCGTTGCTGGGCAGGCAGGTTCATTACAGAAGTGACAAGGCTCGTCGGCAATTAGGCTTCGCGCCGACACAATCACTGGAGCATATGGTCCATGAGGCTGCAAGCTGGTTGACGAGTCGATAGGAGATTAGTCGTTGAATGCATGGATGATGCTTGATCCTCAAGCACGGCAGGACACGCCTGCTGTGACTGAGTTGAATGCATGGTTGCAGGACTGGGCGAAACGCCTGGACTTTCGCCTCATGGATGAGCGCCGTTGCCTGCCGCCGCACTTGGTGCTGGCAGTCGGGAACCGGGGTTTACTGGGAATGCAGGTGCCCGCCGACTATGGCGGCCGGTTGTGCTTGTCCAACTTCGAATTGCTGCGAGTACAGCGTCAATTGGGCGCCATTGATCTGACCTTGGCTTTTTTTATCGGTCTCAACAACGGGCTGGGTATCCGTCCTATTCAACGCTTCGCGGCGCCAGCCATCAAAGAGCGGTACCTGCCGCAACTGGCGAATGGTCGAATGCTCGCCGCGTTTGCGTTGACTGAGCGGGTGGCGGGCTCCAACCCGTTGGGCATGGCGGCCTGCGCGCAACGTGAAGGCAATGTGTTCAGGCTTGATGGGACTAAGTCCTGGTCAGGTTCGGCTGCATGGGCGGGCGTCATTTCGGTATTCGCCCGGCATATTGATGACCAAGGGCGTGAGCTCGGCTATTTGGGACTCTGTGTAGATGCAGAGCAACAAGGTATGCGCCAGGGTAGCGAAGCGATGACGCTTGGCCTCAAAGGCATGGTGCAGAACCAACTGCATTTTGAAGCTGCGCTGGTCAACCAGGACCGAGTCCTGGGAAGTGCCTATGCAGGCCTGGCTGTGGCCAGCGACACGATGGCGTTCGGCCGGCTGGGAATTGCCGCTACCTGTGTCGGTGGGTTATGGCGGTGTGTTCAGTTGATGATCCGCTATAGCACCCGACGTAGCCTGGGCGGTCACCGTCTTTGGGATCATGAGCATACTCAACGTGTGGTTGATGACGCGCTCTGTGCAGCGACTGCAATTGGTAATTGGGTCGATGACCTGGCGCTACGACTGGATCAGGGCTTACCTGACGCTCCCCCCGAGGTCCTGGCAGCGACGAAGTGGTTGGCCAGCGAGGTGCTTGGGGAGGTCAGTGATAGCGCGCTGCAGATGCTAGGGGCTCGCGGCTATTGCGATAACAATCCCATTGGACAACTCTGGCGCGACGCTCGTATTACGCGTTTATTCGAAGGGCCTTCGGAAACGCTGGCGGCTTTCATCGGCCAGCGCGTGCTGGAACAACCCAGCACGGTCATCGCCTACCTTGACCAGACTGCCCATGGCGAAATTACCCGAGCACGAATCCTGGAGTGGACCGCCGAAGAGGTGTCCGCCTCGCGTTTATCTGCGGGTACGCTCAGGTTGGGGGAATGTGCTGCCTGGTTGATGCTCTCGTCGCAACCGCTGGATGAATTCTGTCGCCGTTGGGTGGACTATCGACTGGAGAGGGCGCTGCACGCGTGGGAAAGAACACGTTTACCTATCAGAAAAACGAATTACTCAAGCGATTGGGCAACGATTGATGCAGGTCTTCAGGATTGCATCCAGCCCGGTGAAGAGCGCGAGATCGACCCTTTGCTTGCCTCACAGGTGAGCCTATGAAAGTACCGGCAGTGAAGGTTGGCCTTGCATTAGCGATACTGAGTAATGTCTGTTACGGCGCCGCTCTCGACGCGCTCGATTTCAATGGTCGTCTGGAAACCCGACAGGCGTTGACCCGCGAAGGCGAGTGGGGGCTCAACGAGTACTCCGCATTGTTGGGGGGGAGCTGGCAGGATGCATCTGGCTGGCGCTACAAGTTGCAAGTCAGGGCTTTGCAGGAAAATAAACTGGACGGCGACTATCACGAAGTCGAGCCCCGTGAACTCTTCGCTGAATACCAAGGCGAACGATGTACCTCCACGCTGGGGATACAACAAGTCGTCTGGGGCAGCGCTGACCGGCTCAGGGTCCTGGACGTGATCCATGCGTTTGACCGTCGCGAAGGCTATTTCGGCGACTATGTCCAGCAACGACGCCCATTGGCCATGCTCAACAGTGAATGCTCGGTATTCCAGGATCAATCCTTACAACTGCTGTTGATCCCCCAGACGCGTACGGACCTCCTTCCCGATAGCGGTGCCCGTTTTGCTGAAACCAGGGTCAGCGATTATTTGGGCAATATCCCTCAAACCGAAGCGGATGGTCCGGATTGGCGTAAACCTTCCGACTGGACACCCGCCTTGCGTTGGAGCGGCAACGCCCATGGGGTGGACTACTCCCTGAATGGCTGGCACGGCTGGCAGACTGAAGAGACCTACTCCGCCCGGCTGACACCCGCTGGCCTGAGTTATCGAGAAGCACTGAAGCGTCGCACACTGCTTGGCGGCTCATTCGCGATGCCGATAGGGCCGGTGGTATTCAAGGGGGAAGCGGCCTTCGTACCTGATGCCTATCGTTACTCCCAGGCACAAACCGGCATCGTTGAGCTGAAGAAGAACCGTGAGAAGCAATTGCTGCTGGGCGTGGATTACTTGAGTGGGGACTGGTTCTTCGGCATGCAGTACTACAACGTCTGGAAGGATGCCGTGGCGCATGCCGTCGATCAGGATCGCACGCAAATGATCAGCTTGGCGGTACGCCGCGAGCTGTGGCAGGGCCGGCTTTACCTCACCGCTTACGTTGCGCAGGACCTGCGCCTGGATGCGCAATATGCTTCTTTGGAAATGCGGTACGACGTTGATGCTCACTGGCAGCTACGTACGGGTGTGGACATATTCGAGGGAAGTCAGCGCAGCTTCGGTTATTTTGATGAACAAAGCCGGTGGATCAATGCTGTGCGTTATTCCTTTTAGCGTGGGCATGCGCTGCGTTAATGTCATTTTTGCGGGCGATGGCGACTCAGTCTGCAAATCCCTGGTGGTTCGATGAGTCGATATGCGAACTACTTAGCCCGCCGAGATGAGACATAGGGTGTGACATCTCTGTCTTCTACCGCCTGAAGCTCGAAGAACTGCCCTTTGGCGATTGGTCGGTGTCTGGTAGCTCAGCGGAAAACTTGACCTGGCGTTGGCTTTGAAAGCCTCCGCCACTGGCCGAGCCTATTCGGTTAAATGTGATGTGGGCGAGCAGGACTACTTCCATGGTCTGAACCTTCTATGTGAGTCTTACTTCTTTGTCGTAGGGGGCAGCGTCAAGGCCAAGTGCCCCCCTGGGTTCTTTCTAATTTGCACCCAACAATGATTTACCGATTGCGTTAGGTGCGATAATGATGCGCTTGCCGTGAGGCGTTGGCCACACGAACTGACGGATCTCAAGTGGCGCAAATGTAAATCACCAAAACGCTCACCTCTTCTGGTGAGGTGGTGGCCAGGAGTGGCAGTGACCCGATGAAGAACGCATAAATCACCTCCCTCGATGCCCGCTGCCAGAATCCAAACTTGTCCTAGGTTTTCAGCAGCAAACGCATGTACCCCATCTGCGCTACTACCGGCTCGGCAAGCAGAAGCGCATCTCCTTGGGCACCTATCCTGAGATTGGTCTGCGTGAAGCACGCACCTTGCGTGATGAAGCCCGGGCGCTCCTCGCGAAGGGTATCAATCCCATGACCGCAAATATGCTGCGGGTGTGAACAACATCTGGGCAAGTGAGCAGGCAAGTAAGCTAGGCTGTTCGCACGACAGGCCGTCGGTATTCGACGGCCTGAAAATAAAGGCGCTATCAATGTCGAAGCATTTGCTGTTGGGCTGGACCCGTTCCTTGTGCGTGCTTGCTGCCTTGAGCGGCGGGGCTACCATGGCAGTTGCTGCCTCGCCTGAAAAAACTGCTACGGCGGAATCGGACACCCAATCGGTGTCCCTGGCAGGCGGCAAGCTGAAGTTCATGCTGAAAGGCGTCGAGGCCCGTACCTTGAACAGCGAAAACGGCGGCACGATGTACTTCGATCCGAAAAGCGAGCAGGCCATCATCGTTACCGAAGGTCCGACGCCGACTGCGGGCACTACCCCGGACGCTGCGTTTCGCCTTGCCGTGGATACCTTGAAGGAAAAGCAGCAAGCCGCGTCACCCAACTTTCGCATGACTAGCGAGAAGACCATTCAGGTGAACGGCTTGAAGATATACCGCCTGGACGGCACCGACGATTTCAACGGCCTGAAACTACTGATGGCCTCGTTGATGACGATGAACGATCAGAAGATCACCATCATCGAAGTGATGTCCAGCGAAAACGACCCGGCCGGCCATACCGCTGCGTTGAAGAACATTCTGGGCAAGTAAACCGCAGGTTTCCGAATAGTTAGCCACATCGCGGCGCGCGCCGCGGGCAATGTCGCGCGTTTCCTTCAGACCGATGTCGGGTAAGCACCGATGGAGAAGCGGTTTTCCTTGCCATGCAGCCGATACTTCAAGCGCCAGAACTTGGAAGGGGATTTGCCGGGTTCGGTCAGCGGGCGGATCAAGGCATCATCCTGCGTGGGACTTGATGGCTTTCGGTGGCACCGCTTTTTTGAAATTGGATGGTTCGCCCGCCTTGCAGATGTTCACTGGCTGCCAGTCCACCGGATATCTATTGATGCATCTCCGTCACGGACATGGTGAACACCAACTTGGATCTGCCGGCATTGGAATAGGAGTGAGGTACATCGGTTTTGGCCACTGCCGAACTCCCCGCAGGGATGACCAGCTCTGTTTCCCCTACCACGCATTTCAGCGTGCCTTTCTCCACATGAAACAGCTCAAGCGTGCCCTGAGGATGCCCCTGTGAAGCGAAAGATTCGCCTGGGTGCATTTCCCAACGCCACAGCTCGATCATATTAGGACCGGACGTTCCCGCCAGAAGCCGCGCCGTTCCTCCCAGGTCCCCGGTCCAGAGCGTGGGGATGTCTTGACTGTCGATGATATGGGCGGATGGGGCTTCGGTCACATTGACGATGTCTGCAACGGACAGGCCCAGCGCGGCGGCGATTTTGCAAAGGATGCCGATACTGGGGTTCGCCGTACATTTCTCTATTTCGACGACCATTCCTTTGCTCACCCCTGAGCGGCGAGAAAGCTCATCCAACGTGATCTTCTGTGCTTTGCGCGCCTGTTTGAGCGTGCGCGCGACGGCCAGGCTGACGGCTTGAGCGTCAGCACCAGGGGTAGTCGACAGGCTGGTATTCGTGGTCATTGATGAGGGTCATGAGAAAAAATGTGTGGGGATTCTCGGCCTTTACCAATCGCCCCGTCAATCTGCACACGCGTTATAGTAGATGATATTGGTCATTATATTGACTTTATTGGTCGCCACTGACTAGCATGAAATGACATTTGGATTCCTGGAGGTTTTTGATGCTGTCCGTACTGCCGTTGATCGATCAAGCCGTTGCAGAATTGGCTCCGGAGTTCAGAGCCCTGAGCATTGTGGTGGGAGCTGCGCCACTGGCCAATCCTGAGGTAGCTCAGGCCGCGCTGGACCGTGCTTGCAAGGCTGTTCAGGAAGGTGGGCCAAGCTGGGGTGAAGCTCATCTGGCCGCATGGGCGGAGACATTCCGAAAGTTTGGGGCCAAGCCGCAACGCACGCCTTGTTCAGCTGAGGCGCTGCGTAAACGGGTTTTACGTGACGGAAGCTTGCCTAGCCTGGATCCCATCGTCGATCTCTACAACGCAATCAGTATTGAGTACGCCATCCCTGTTGGCGGGGAAAACATTGAAGCGTATGTGGGCTCCCCACGGCTGGTAGTCGCAGATGGCACCGAGCCTTTTGACACCATGAAAGAGGGCGCTCCTGCTTTCGAATATCCAGACCCCGGCGAGGTTGTCTGGCGCGATGACAAAGGCGTGACCTGCCGTCGCTGGAATTGGCGGCAAGGTGTGAGGACCCGTCTCGGTGCTGACGCGAAGTGCATGTGGTTCATTCTGGAAAGTTTGCCGGCGATGCCCCTTGAAGCCTTGACGGAAGCAGGGGACAAACTGATCGAGGGTTTGCAGCAAATGATGCCCGGCGCCCAGATCGAAAGCTCACTGATTGGTCCCGGGGCCAAATGGTCGACAGACCACTGCAAGGAGTGATGACCATGTTTACCGGCCTTAGTGCATTTCCTCTGACGCCTATGGATGAGCAGGGTGTGGACGAAATTGCTTTTGCCCGTCTTGTGCAGCAACTGGTGGCGGCGAAAGTAGATTCCATCGGGGCACTCGGATCCACCGGAAGTTATGCCTATCTCTCTCGCGCCGAACGTTTTCGAGTTGCACAGTTGGCAGTAGAGGCCGCAGAAGATGTGCCGGTGATGGTTAGCATCGGTGCGCTGCGTACACGCGACGTTTTGCTGTTGGCTGAGGATGCGCAAGCCGTGGGCGTCCAAGCCTTGTTGCTGCCGCCCGTGTCGTATCAAAAACTGACTCAGGACGATGTTTTTTCGATGTACGAAATGGTTTCGGCCAACATCTCAGTCCCACTGTGTGTCTATGACAATCCTGGCACCACCCATTTTGAATTTAGCGATGAGTTACACAGGCGTATTGCAGAGCTACCCAATGTCAGGTCAATCAAAATCCCCGGTGTCCCCGAGGCGCCGTACCTGGCCAAGGAGCGCGTGGAGCGCCTGCGAAAATTGATTCCGAGTCACGTGACTATCGGAATAAGCGGCGATGCGTCTGCTGCTGTTGGAATGAATGCCGGTTGCGATGCCTGGTATTCGGTCATGGGCGGATTGTTCCCCAATACAGCGCTCGCCATCACGCGAGCAGCATTGTCAGGTGACGCCTTAGAAGCCACGCGGCTATCCGAATCCTTGAAGCCGCTCTGGGCTTTATTCAGCCAATTTGGCGGTAGTTTTCGCGTGATAGCAACAGCGGCGGAGCTTCGCGGGTTTACTCACTCTGCGAGTGTGCCCCTGCCGCTCAGAACCATTGATGGGGAAGGGCGTGAGCAAATTGCTGCGGTGATTGAAGCGCTTGAATTGAGCTGAATATTGGCAAGGATATTCTGCCTCACCCGTGGCGGATGAGGCAGATGTTGCGATATCTACAGCTTCAAAAACGTTGTGAAATGATCCTGGTGCCCCTCCAGAATCTCCCTTGGCAGGATCGTGCCAACACCCCCTCGATGCTGCAGGCCATGAGAAAGGACATGAGCGAGGATTTGCTCCCTGGTCATGTTGCCGGGTTTGCCGTCCTTGAAGATAAACGCTACCGGGTCAGACAGCTCCGTTGCAGTGACTGATTTCGTATAGTCAACAAACCATTGATTTGCCTTTGTAAATGCCTCTTCCAGCTGGCAAATGTCTTGCCGTTGCTCAGTGACGACGTCGTCAAACTCCTCCGGTTTTCCTTGCAGTCTGGCGATGAACAACTGGTCCACGATATTGATGTGCCTGAGCCAGTAGCAGGCTTCCTCCATTTCCATCGGAAAGGACTTTGCTATGGGCGCTTTCAAGCAACTGAAAAGCGCCTCCTCAGACCATGCCTTGTACTGATAAAGCGAGTGCAGCAGGTTCTTGGCACACATGATTTTCTCCCATTTTCTAAGCGTCGGCGGCCCTTGGGCGCACCACAAGAGCAAGGACAAAGGCGTTGTCGTGCAACGGAACGGAATACCGTTGAAGAGATACGATAGTCACTATATTGACTTTAATGGTCAATGGAGTGAAGCTTGATCGAAGGCGATTAAAAACTGCCGCATTGAATTCCACAGAGCATCACCTTGAGGGTGAGCCGCTCGAAAATGGCTTGAGGGTGTCTTGGACCATGAAGTACGTCAGCACACGGACGCCTGGTAGAACATTTGAATTCAGCGAGGTCCTGATGGGGTCGTATGCGCCTGACGGTGGCTTGTACGTGCCGCGCAAGGTGCCCCGTTTCAAAAAGGAGGAGCTCTCAAAACTTGAGTGGCTGCCCTTTCACGAATTGGCTCGCCATGTCATCGAGCCATTTTTGGGGGGATGGGTCGAGCAGGATCAGCTATCTCGGATGCTTGAGGACACCTTTGATTGTTTTACAAACAACGCAGTGGCACCGCTTTACCAGACGGCAAGTAACGAGTGGCTACTGGAGTTGTTTCATGGGCCTTCAGGCGCCTATCAAGACTTTGGTCTTCAATTAATGTCTCGTTTTATCAATCACGATTTACTGAAGTCTGGGAAGAAGGCTCTGATTGTAGGTTGCACAGGCGGAGATACTGGAGCAGCTGCAATAAAAGCATTTTCGGGAATGACGGGCGTTACTTTGTTGGTGTTGCATCCTTCCAAGGAACTAACGGCGGAGGATCGCCGGCGCTTACTGAGTGTGGAAGAAGGTAATGTAATCAATATTGAGATCGCCGGAGATTATTCTGATTGCCATCGTTTGTGTGAGCAGTTCTTAAAACAAAATAATGATGCGCAGCAGCATCTTGTTTCGTTCAACTCAGTGCATTGGGTTCGTGTACTTGCGCACCTGTCCTTCTATTTCTATTCCGCCCTTCAGCTCGGCGCGCCTAAAAGACAAGTTGCTTTCAGTGTGCCGACCGGGAATTTTGGCGCCCTGTACGCTGGTTATATTGCCAAACAAATGGGGCTGCCCATTCGACAGCTAATCGTTGCCACGAATGCCAACGCCGGCCTGCATCACTTTCTCCAATCGAATCTGTACAGTCGAAATGAGATTCGCACTACAAAAACTCCCACTATGAATGTTTCATTGGCCTCTAATTTTGAGCGCTTGCAGTGGAGTATTTTAAATCGATGTGGAGAAAAAGTAGCTCGTAATATGCAGCTTTTAGAAGGAGAGGGCACCATCCACTTAGAGCAGGATGAATGGTTGGAGGCGCGTAAATTGTTTGACTCACTGGCTGTGGACGATGCGGATGCATTCAGTTGTATTCATGAGGTCTTTGCACAGAGTGGGTATCTCGTCAGCCCCAATACCGCTATCGGCTTGCGCGCTGCGCGCGTGAGCAGGCGCAGCTTGCTGATCCCCATGATTAGCCTGGCGACGACGCATCCCTCGAAGATTGGCGCTGCAACCGATAAGTCGGAGATTTTCGGCCACCTGAATACAGGCGGCGCTCCTGCATCCACCGAACAAGACTGTACTTCAATTCCTAACGACATCGGGGCGCTGACCTCGCTGGTCAGGGCCTTATCCAAAGACACGGAGTCTCACTCGTTATAAGTTCGGAGCCAGAGATGAAACGTGTTTTAGATAAAGTTGATGAGAAAATTTTGGAAGAACTCACCCGAAATGCACGGTTGGCCCACAATGATATTGCCGTGAAAGTTAATTTGTCCAGGAACGCAGTCAGGCTTCGGATTGAGCGATTGGAGCGCGATGGTTATGTCCGGGGGTACACAATTATTAAAGGTATACCCTCAGCCGATGTAGGGCCCATTAATGCGTTGATCTTTGTTTATCGTCAGGACCGTATGCGGGATTCAGAAGTTGTTCGCTCCGTCGGGGCAATGCCTGAAGTCATTTCCTGCAATGTGATGAGTGGTGACCTCGATATTGTGTTGACGGTTCAGGCGATGAATGCAGATCGCATCCACAGGGTATGGAGTGAGATTTCTGCGCTGCCGGGTGTCCTGAATACCGTGACATCTTTTGTGCTATCCAGCACAAAGTAGCAAGTTGTACCGTTGTGCGAGCATTTTGCTCGTAACAATGTTCTGTTTGCCATATTCGTAAAGTTAAGTTGGCGGATTACTATCTCCGCACCACAACATAACAATGAGAATCCTGTCGTGACTGAATACAAAATTGCGTTGCTTGGTTTTGGTGGTGTTAACCGCGCACTGACTCAGCTTATTGCCGATAAGAATTCGCGCTGGGCCGATGAGTTAGGTTTCACGTTGAAGATTGTCGGTGTCAGTGACCTTTACCTCGGCTCAATCATTAACAAAGACGGCTTGGATGCTCATGAATTGGCTGCAGTACCTGCTGCTAAAGGCGGCTTCAGGACGCTACCCGGCGGTAGTGCTGAACCGGCGAACGAAACCGTCATCCGTTTCTCAGGTGCGGATATTGTGGCTGAAGCAACCTTCACCAATCCTGTGGATGGTGAGCCGGCTACTACCTTCTGTCGCTGGGCGTTGGAGAAGGGCGTCAGTGTCGTGACCACCAACAAAGGGCCCGTGGCGCTGCATGCGCAAAGCTTGAAGACGCTGGCCGATAGTGCCGGTGCCCGCTTTGAATTTGAAGGTTCTGTCATGAGCGGAACCCCGGTTATCCGTTTGGCCAAGGAGTCACTGGCAGGCTCGGAAATCACCGGCTTCAAAGGGATCCTCAACGGCACGTCAAACTTTGTCCTCTCCAGCATGGAGACGGGGTTGGACTTCTCGAGTGCTGTCGCAAAAGCCCAGGAGTTGGGTTATGCCGAAGCCGATCCAACAGCGGATGTAGAAGGGCACGATGTGCGCTTGAAGGTCGTCATCCTCGCCAATGAACTACTGGGCGCAAAACTCAAACCAAGCGATGTCTTGTGCAAAGGGATCTCTGAAATCACGGCCAAGGATATCGCCGAGGCAACGAAAGTGAATGCCCGTTGGAAGCTGATTGGCAGTGCAGAGAAACGGAGCGATGGCTCGATTTCGGCCTCGGTGAGTCCACAGCTATTGCCATCGAGCGACGCACTCTCAGCAGTGAGCGGAGCCACCAACGCAATCACGTTCAGTACCGCCATTCTCGGTCCCGTCACCGTAGTGGGGGCAGGGGCAGGTCGTTTTGAAACCGCCTTCGCATTGCTCGCCGATATCGTGAGCATTCACAACCACAAAACCACGTCAGGTAAGTAATCATGAATAGCTTGAGTCTCTCGCTCGCTGCTGATTATAAGGCCATTACGGTGCTCAGCCCGTTTGACGGCAGCAAGGTGGGTGAAGTGGCAGACATACCTGCATCATCAGCCACCACGATAGTCGACACCGCTATTTCGGGTGCTTTGATTGCCAAGGATCTGCCGCGACATGAACGCGCGCGCATATTGGAAAAAGCCGCAGGCTCAGTCGAGCGTGACAAGGACGCCTTTGCCAAACTGATCGTCGCGGAGTCGGGAAAAACACTGAAGCAGGCGCGAAAGGAGGTGTTGCGCTGCGTCAACACCTTGAAGTTGTCTGCCGAAGAAGCCAAGCGTAATGCCGGTGAAGTCATCCCTTTTGATGCCTATGTCGGGTCTGAATCCCGTCAGGGGTGGTTCACGCGTGAAGCGTTGGGCGTAATCGTCGCCATCACCCCTTACAACGACCCGCTTAATCTGGTTGCGCATAAATTGGGACCTGCCATCGCAGGGGGAAATGCGGTCGTTCTCAAACCGTCTGAGCTCACACCGCTGTCAGCGATCAAGTTGGTAGAGTGTTTGATTGATGCGGGCCTGCCTCCGGCTGTCGTCACAGTCGCTACAGGCGGCGCCGCGCTGGGCAAGGCTCTTGTGGCCCACCGTGCGGTGCGCATGGTGTCGTTCACGGGCGGCTTTGTCACCGGTGAGCAGATCGCTCGCACAGCCGGCCTCAAGAAGCTGGCGATGGATCTTGGCGGTAACGCACCGGTCATCGTGATGGCTGATTGTGATTTGGATGAAACAGTCGACTCATGCGTGTCGGGCGCCTTCTGGGCAGCGGGTCAAAACTGCATCGGTACTCAGCGGATCCTCATCGAGGCCCCACTCTACGAAGTCTTCAAAACGCGCTTTGTTGAACAGACCCGGCAGTTGATCGTCGGCAACCCTGCTGACGAGCAGACGGACGTGGGGCCGATGATTACCGAGGCGTCAGCCAAGCGTACCGAAGAGGTGGTCAATGACGCCATTGCCAAAGGCGCCACCTTGTTGTTTGGCAATACGCGCAACGGCTCGCTCTATTCACCGACCGTGCTGGAAGGTGTCGACCGCCATTGCAAGTTGTGGTGCGAAGAAGTGTTCAGCCCGGTAGTCATCCTCCAGAGCGTCGCCTCCCTGGATGAAGCATTGGCACTGGCTAACGAACCTGAATACAGCCTGCATGCTGGGATCTTCACCAGCAATCTGAAGGTTGCAATGACCGCCGCTAAACGACTGGAGGCGGGCGGGGTGATGATCAACGACTCTTCCGACTACCGCTTTGATGCAATGCCTTTTGGCGGCTTCAAGTACGGGAGCATGGGCCGTGAGGGCGTACGTTTCGCTTACGAAGACATGACGCAACCCAAGGTCGTTTGCATAAACGGCGTGAGTGGAAGCTAAACAGCTCGCTCGACTCAACAATGAACCACACAACAATAAAGAGGAAACGAAATGCGCCCCGACAAGCACAATCTTTCGACATTATCTGCAGCAACGCTGGCTGTTCATGGCGGCAATGTCGCGGATGTCACCAGTGGCGCCGTCCGTACGCCATTGGTCATGGCGAACTCCTATCTCTTGCCGGAAGATCCAGCGACCATGGACTGGTCGAGCCCGGACGGGCTCGTGTACACACGCAATCAAGGCCACAACCAGGTTTGCCTTGAGAAGAAACTCGCAGCCCTTGAGGGGTGTGAAGACGCGGTTGTATTCGCGACCGGTGTCGCTGCGTTGCATTCAGTATTTTTTTCATTCTTGAAAAGTGGTGATCACGTCATTGTCAGTGACATCACCTACCAGGCGGTCTGGCGGCTTTTCGCCGAACTGCTGCCTGAACGTTACGGCATTGAGGCAACCTTCGTAGACGTCGGTGACCTGGAATCGGTACGTAACGCCATTCGCCCCAATACCAAGCTGATCCACACTGAAACGATCGCCAACCCCACCACGAAAGTTGCGGACATTGCTGCATTGGCTGAGATTGCACACGCCCATGGCGCGCTGATCTCTGTGGATGCCACGTTCACACCCCCTCCATTTTTCCGTGCGAGTCAACACGGCGTCGACTTCGTCATTCACTCACTGACCAAGTACATCAATGGTCATGGTGATGCCATGGGCGGGGTGGTGATCGGCTCCAATCCGCTGATCAACAAGATCAAGAATGATGCATTGGTTGACCTCGGCGCGACCATTTCGCCGTTCAACGCGTGGATGATCATGCGCGGCTCGGTCACGTTGCCTCTACGCTTGAAGCAATTGTTGAACACGGCCGAAAAGTTGGCTCAGTTTCTGGACAGCGATGATCGGATTGCCTACGTCTACTACCCCGGTTTGCCCTCCCACCCACAGCATAAGTTGGCGCGCCGGCAATTTGCGGGAAAGGGCTATGGTGCGGTGATGGCATTTGCCGTAGAGGGTGACCCTGATACCCAGAACCGCTTTGTGTCGAACCTGCGCATCATCACGTCGGCCGTTTCATTAGGGCATGACGAATCGCTGATCGTGCACGTAGGTGCAGAGGGTCGAGGTGGCTTTGACAAGTACCCCGAAGAGTTCCGCCAATACGGTCATCTGCGTTTTTCTGTAGGACTGGAAGACCCAGAAGACTTGATCAAGGATATTACGTTCGCACTGGACGCAACATTCAAGTGATTTGAATACGGGCGCTAAGTAACCAGGGTTTGGTCAACCCGTCTTTACCCCCGTACTCGCGGGGGTCTTTTTAATAACGTTGGCATAGTAGTTGCGCCTGGCGCGAACGGTATTTGCGTTTTTATAGTTTGGGAGTTACTCATGGCTTGGATGAGTTTGATCATTGCGGGTTTACTTGAAGTGATTTGGGCTTTTTCGATGAAACAATCTGAAGGGTTTACGCGATTAGTGCCAACGGTCATTACATTTATCACCGTGATTGCCAGTTTTGCGCTTTTATCCTTCTCGATGAAGAGCTTGCCGCTGGGTACGGCGTACACCATCTGGACGGGGATCGGCGCTGTGGGGGCTTTTGCGGCGGGTATTTTCTTCATGGGTGAACCCGCCACGCTGTTGCGAATTGTAGCTGCCGTATTGATTGTCAGTGGTTTGCTAATGATGAAGCTGGTGTCTGCTTGAGGGACGAGCATTTTGCTCGTGATAACGTTCAATTTGCCATATTCGTAAAGTCGCCGTACTCAGGTAACGTTCAAGTCGAGACGCAGGTCTCGCTAAATAATAATGAGTGTCACGGTCAATGCTGTCAGATGTTTACTGCCCTTAATCAAACTACAATATCTAGGGATGTAATTATGATTTCGCTAAAGAAGCTGTATTTAGTAATGGGCTTGGCGCTGTGCACAAGTGCAGTGTCGGCCAAAGAATACTCCACCTTGCGTTTCGGCGTAGATGCCAATTACGCACCGTTTGAGTCCAAGGCCGCCGATGGTAGCCTCAAGGGATTTGATATTGATCTGGGCAACGCGATTTGCGCCAAGCTTTCAGTCAAATGCATCTGGGTGGAAAGCGATTTTGATGGCTTGATTCCAGGCCTCAGGGCCGGCAAGTTTGACGGCATCCTGTCATCCATGACTGTGACGGCCACTCGCGAAAAAGCCATTGATTTTTCAAACGAGCTTTTCTCCGGGTTCACGTCCTATGTGTTCAAGAAAGGTTCGGGTCTGAACACAGATGTGGCATCACTCAAAGGCAAAACAGTTGGCTATTTTCAAGGCAGTATCCAGGAAGCCTACGCCAAGGCCGTGCTGGACAAAGCTGGGGTAAAAATCCAGTCCTATCAGAACCAGGATCAGGTGTATTACGACCTGGTAGCGGGTCGGCTGGATGCATCCCTTCAGGATACGCTTCAAGCCCAACTGGGTTTTATCACCTCACCTCAGGGCGCTGAATACGAAATGAGCCCGTCGGTAGAGAGCCCTTATCTTCCCTCCAAAACAGCCATCGGCATCGCCAAGGGCAATACAGAGCTTAAGGCCTTGCTGGATAAAGCGATCCAGGCCCTTCACGACGATGGGACCTATGATTCGATCCAGAAGCAGCATTTTGGCGATCTGAATCTTTACAGCGGCAAATAACCATCCGGCGCTCGTCCGCTGGATGGGCGTTTTCGCTATAGGTTGTTGATCATGTTCGAAACACTATTAGGCGCATTGGGGCTCTCCGCATTCAGCCTGCAAGGCTTCGGCCCGTTGCTGCTCGAAGGCGCCTGGATGACCGTCAAGCTGTCCCTGTCCGCCCTTGCGCTCAGCGTATTGCTCGGGCTGATTGGCGCCAGCGCCAAACTGTCCAGCCTCAAGCTCCTGCGCTTGCCGGCGCAGCTCTACACCACGCTGATTCGTGGGGTGCCCGATCTGGTACTGATGCTATTGATTTTCTACAGCCTGCAAACCTGGCTGACGGTCATCACGGTGGCATTGGGCTGGGAGTACATCGAAATCAATCCCTTCGTTGCAGGAATCATTACCCTTGGTTTTATCTACGGGGCTTATTTCACCGAAACTTTCCGTGGCGCCATGCTGGCAGTACCCCGTGGCCAAGTCGAAGCCGCTACCGCCTATGGGTTAAGTCGCGCCCAGCGTTTTCGCTTTGTGGTATTCCCGCAAATGATGCGGTTTGCCCTCCCGGGGCTGGGTAACAACTGGATGGTAATTCTCAAAGCAACCGCATTGGTGTCGATCATCGGTCTGGCTGATTTGGTAAAGGCTGCCCAGGACGCAGGAAAAAGCACCTACCAATTGTTCTTTTTCCTGGTGCTGGCTGCACTGACCTACCTGATCATCACCAGCATCTCCAACTTCGTCCTGCGCTGTCTGGAAAAACACTACGCCGCGGGTTCACGGGAGGCGGCGCGATGATTGAACTACTGCAGGAGTACTGGAGGTCATTCGTCTACAGCGATGGCCAGCAAATCACGGGTCTGGCCATGACATTGTGGTTACTCAGTGCATCGCTTTTCATCGGCTTTATCGTGTCTATTCCATTGTCCATCGCACGCGTGTCACCCAGGTTTTACGTACGCTGGCCGGTGCAATTTTATACCTACCTGTTCAGGGGGACACCGCTCTATATCCAACTGCTGATCTGCTACACGGGGATCTATAGCTTGGCGGCAATACGTGCTCAGCCTTTGTTGGATGCATTTTTCCGCGATGCAATGAACTGCACCATTCTTGCCTTCGCTTTGAACACGTGCGCTTACACCACTGAGATATTTGCCGGAGCCATTCGCAACATCGCCCATGGCGAGGTCGAGGCGGCAAAAGCCTATGGCCTCTCGGGATGGAAGCTCTACGCATTCGTGATCATGCCGTCAGCCTTGCGTCGCTCGCTGCCGTATTACAGCAACGAAGTGATCTTGATGCTGCACTCAACCACGGTGGCATTCACCGCCACGGTGCCGGACATTCTCAAAGTCGCCCGTGACGCGAATTCTGCGACCTTTTTAACCTTTCAATCGTTTGGGATTGCGGCGCTGATTTACCTGGCGGTGACCTTTGCGCTGGTCGGTTTGTTCCGAATTGCCGAACGTCATTGGTTGGCTTTCTTAGGGCCGACTCACTGAGTCCTGTGTCTGACAGGGCCGCCCCCGAACTCTTAGAGGATGATTGCGAACATGTACAAATTGACAGTTGACGGGCTACACAAAAGTTACGGTACCCATGAAGTACTCAAGGGGGTTTCCCTGCAAGCCAAAACGGGCGATGTCATCAGTCTGATCGGCGCCAGTGGTTCGGGAAAGAGTACGTTCCTGCGCTGTATCAATTTTCTCGAAACACCCAACGACGGTGCCATGAGTTTGGATGGCAAACCAATTTGCATGGTTAAAAATCATGCTGGATTACGTGTGGCGGATGACCGTGAGCTGCAACGACTACGTACCCGCTTGGCCATGGTCTTCCAGCATTTCAACCTGTGGGGGCACATGACCGTGCTGGAAAACATCACCATTGCCCCGCGGCGGGTGCTAGGGGTCAGCAAAAAAGACGCAGAAGATCGTGCGCGGCGGTACTTGGATAAAGTCGGCTTGCCTGCCCGTATTGCCGATCAGTTCCCTGCGTTTCTTTCCGGAGGTCAACAGCAGCGGGTAGCGATCGCCCGCGCCCTCGCCATGGAGCCCGAAGTCATGCTGTTCGACGAACCCACCTCGGCGCTTGACCCTGAGGTGGTGGGCGAGGTTCTCAAAGTCATCCAGGGCCTTGCTGAAGAGGGGCGCACCATGATCATGGTGACCCATGAAATGGGGTTTGCACGCAAAGTGTCGAACCAGTTGCTGTTTCTTCATCAAGGACTGGTTGAAGAGCAGGGTGGACCTGAAATTCTGGATAACCCCAGAAGCGAGCGCCTGCAGCAGTTTCTGTCCAATGGGCTTAAGTGAATGCCTTGGCTATGACCGGCGGAACAAAGAACCACGCGGCCCCTGAGTGTTTGGGACGCATCGACGCGGCCATCGTCGACGTACTGCGCAGCAATGGGCACATCACTTATAAAAAACTCGCCTCACTGGTGCACTTGAGCGAGAGCCCTTGTCAGCAACGCGTTCGCAAGCTGGATAGGCTGGGCGCCATCCGCGGTTACGGGGCATTCATTGACGAGCATAAGCTATCACCCGGTTTGTCACTGGTGGTTCTAGTGACCTGGCTGGAGAGCACTGAACTGCACCTCGAGAAACTGCTGGCCTATCCACAATTGGGCGTCATCAAGCCTTCATCGACGCACCTTGGTATCGAATAACAATTACAACACTCCAAGCCTATGGATAAACCATGATGATTGCGAACCTGAAGTTCAGTCATAAGGTATTGCTTGCGGCATCATTCGTTGTTGTCGCAGCGTTTTCGCTTTTTACGCTTTACAACGACTCGATTCAACGCAAAACCATCCGCACGAACCTTGAAAACCACCTCGAGGAAATGAGCAAGATCACGGCTGCAAGCGTTCAGTCCTGGCTCTCTGGGCGGATACTTCTGGTTGATCATATTGCCCAGACGATTGCCAATGATCCCGCGTCGCAACACATCACGCGGCTGCTGGAGCAGAGGTCGTTGCTCTCGACGTTTACCTTCACTTATCTAGGCAGTCGTGACGGTAGTTTCGTCATCCGGCCAAAGGACGACCTACCCGCTGATTACGATCCTCGCACCCGACCTTGGTATACGGACGCAATGACTGTCGGAGGAACCACGCTGACCGAGCCGTACCTGGACGTGACGACGGGCCAACTGATGATGACCATTGCAACGCCGGTCAGTCACGATGGCCAGGCGCTTGGGGTGGTAGGCGGGGACCTGACACTTGAGACGCTGTCGACCATAGTCCGCTCGCTCGACCTGGGTGGAATGGGCTATGCCTTTCTGGTCAACGCAGATGGCAGGGTGCTGGTTCATCCCGAAAAAGAACGGGTGATGAAGCAATTGAGCGATATTTACCCGCTGAACACGCCATCCCTTAGCTCTCATATCAGCGAGACGGAGCAGGACGGAAAACCTCAAGTTTTGATGTTCTCGCCGATCAAAGGACTGCCTTCGGTGAACTGGTATATCGGTTTGTCCATCGACAAAAGCGAAGCTTATGGCGCACTTGGTGATTTTCGCACTTCCGCCATTTTGGCGATGGTTATTGCCGTGGCGACCACGCTGCTTCTGCTGGGCCTGCTTATTCGCGTACTGATGCGGCCCCTGAGATTGATGGGTACAACCATGCGGGATATCGCCCAGGGAGAGGGTGACCTTACCCGCCGCTTGGGTGCGCACTCGAAAGATGAGTTCGGAGAATTGGCCGCAGACTTCAACCTTTTTGTGGAGCGCATCCAGCACTCAATACGTGAGGTGTCTTTTGCCACCGAGCATGTCAATGAAGTGGCCAGGCGCGTGACGCAGACCTCCAGCGCCTCCATATCAAACTCGGACGACCAGGCCAATCGCACCAACAGTATTGCCGCGGCAATTAATGAGCTGGGTGCGGCGGCCCAGGAAATCGCATGCAACGCGGGTGACGCCTCCCTTCAGGCGTCGGATGCCCGACGCCAGGCAGAAGATGGCCGCGCGGTAGTGACACAAACGATAAATGCCATGGACGAGCTATCAGGAAAGATCCGCACCTCATGCAGCAACATTGAGGCGCTGAATGGTAAGACGGAAAATATCGGGCGGATTCTTGAAGTCATCAAAGGCATTTCCGAACAAACCAACCTGCTGGCACTCAATGCTGCGATCGAGGCCGCGCGGGCGGGTGAAGCCGGGCGTGGTTTTGCTGTTGTGGCTGACGAAGTCCGTAGCCTGGCTTACCGCACTCAGACCTCAGCCCAGGAGATCCATACAATGATTGCAGAGCTTCAGATGGGGGCACGTGAGGCGGTACTCACCATGAAAGAAAGCGAACGCTACAGTAAGGACGGTGTGATTATCGCCAACCAGGCCGGTGAGCGGCTGGGCAGTGTCAGTCAGCGCATTGGCGAGATTGACGGAATCAACCAGTCGGTAGCGACAGCAACAGAAGAGCAAACTTCAGTTATCGATTCACTGAACATGGATATCACCGAGATCAAAACCCTCAACCAGGAAGGGGTGGAGAACCTGCAGGCCACACTGCTTGCTTGTGACGATCTTGAACGACAAGCCACACGACTCAAACAGTTGGTGGATGGCTTCCGAACTTAGGCCATCCCCACAAGGGCCGGCATTAAGTCATGTGCGGGAAAACAACAGCTTCAAGCCTGCTGCTCCAAATACTAAGGCGAGGGTACCTTCGATCCATCGGCGCGCCCTGCGATAACCCCGAATCATTGGAGCTGTTGAGAAAACGATCGCATAGCTGCAGAAAATTGTGATGCTCAAAACGGCACAGCCCGCCAGGATGATTAAAACCGTCTCAGGCGTCGCTTGTGGTCCCAGCCCCAGTGTCATTGTTGCGATCCAACCCAGCAAAGCCTTTGGGTTGGTAAGGTGCATAAGCAAGCCGCGCCGGTAGAGGCCAAAGCCAGAAACGGTTGGTGCTGCGGCTAACGCCTTCTGAATTCGCTCATCAGAGCTCAGAGCAGATCGCCCAGCTTTTACAGCAAGGAACAGCAAGTACGCTCCGCCGACTATCTTGAGTACGAAGAGTGCCTGTGCGAATTGGAGCAGAATGGCTGATACACCTGTAGCGGCCATTGCCCCCCAGAAGAAAGAACCACTGATGACTCCAGTTGCCAGCATCAGCGCAGGCTTTCTCCCTTGGTGCATGGCAACGCCCATGATTCGCATGTTGCTGGGGCCAGGGCTGGCAGCTCCCACAATGTAGGCTGTGAATACCAGCAGTAAGTGGTGCAGATCAAATGACATTGTTAGCCTCTGGAAGAATGCATGACAGCCAGTAGCTTAAGTGGTTCCAACGTGCACGTCATTCCATCAGTTGCCCAAATCTGACCCGTTCGCCTCTAGTTCTTCTCGGAAATTTTTTGTTCGGTGCAGCCTTTTCAGGCATAACGCTTACCCCAAAACAGACTGTCGGTGTTCAAGGGGTATGATTCAGCCCCTGCAGTTTTAAATCCTACAACCAACCCTTGATCTGCGCGCGCACAGCCTGGGTAAAAATACCGTAGCGATCGTGTAACGTCGGAAGCGCACCAACATCGAGAAACGTGTCCTGCAACACTATTTGTCTGAACGTCGGCGTAACTTGGTGTTAAAGGCTCTCAGGGTCGCCAAAAAACATCTGAATCCGCGAACGCAACCAGCGCTCCCCAGGATCATTGTCCTGAGAACCCCGCCAGGCCATATGCAGTTCGAAGCTGCGCACCGGTATGGGCGGGTCTTCGGCGCGTACGCCACCGGCGGCGGTCAGCGCGTCGGCGGTGTAGTCGGGCACGGTGGCGATGATGTCGGTGCCCGACAACAGGGTGCTCAAGCCGTTGAACTGCGGCACGGCCAACACCACATGACGTTTACGGTCGAGTTTTGCCAGTTCTTCGTCGATGAAACCGCTCAAGTCACCGGCGAAGGAGACCAGGGCGTGGGGGCGGGCGCAGAATTCGTCTAGGGTCAGTCGTCCCGGCGCGGTGTCGGCGCGCAACACTTTGGGCATGCTGCGCCGCAAGACCTTGCGTTTGGCGTTGGCCGGGAGGTCGTCGGTGTAGCTGACGCCGATGGAGATTTCACCGGACGCCAGCAGGCCCGGCATCAGGATGTAGTTGACCCGGCGCACCACCAGCACAATGCCCGGCGCTTCAGCCCGCAGGCGTTTGAGCAGCATGGGCAGCAGGGCGAATTCGGCGTCGTCCGACAGGCCGATGCGAAACACCGAGGTGCTGGTGGCCGGGTCGAATTCCGCGGCGCGGCTGACTGCCGTGGAAATCGAATCCAGGGCCGGAGAGAGCAGGGCGAAGATCTCGACCGCCCGGGCCGATGGTTCCATGCTGCGGCCGGTGCGCACGAACAGCGGGTCATCGAACAGGCTGCGCAGGCGCGACAGTGCGGCGCTGATGGCCGGCTGGCCAAGAAACAGCTTCTCGGCCGCGCGAGTCACGCTGCGTTCATGCATCAACGTTTCGAACACGATCAACAGGTTCAGATCGACACGCCGCAGGTCATTACGATTCATCTGGGGTCCTGGCAGATTCGGTAAGCTTGACGTGAACGGCCATATGGGAACAATGGCCGGCATGAATCTTACGGGGAAAGGCTGGTACTCTGCACCGGCTAATTGAGTTTTCTTAGGTTAAGTCCTACAGGAGTGGTTGGTTTTTCTTGCTGCGGAATCAATGACAGGCATGTCGACTATTAATAGCCACTGATGGTCTTGGCTACAAAGCCCGGATAGAGTTCGTGGCATTAGAGGTTACTTTGACGAGGTTTGCGATGTCCCGCACGATCCGTTTTCACAAGTTTGGTGGTGCCGAGGTGCTCAAATGCGAAGAGCATGCGGCGGCTCTTCCTGCGCCAGGAGAAGTGCAGGTCCGCGTCGAAGCGATCGGCATCAGTTGGTACGACACCTTGTGGCGCCAGAACCTGGCGTCCTCCCAGGCACGCCTGCCTTCGGGCCTGGGCCATGAAATGGCCGGCGTGGTCACGGCCGTCGGCGACGGCATCGATGACTTGGCCGTGGGCGACAAGGTCGCCAGTTTTCCGGCCGAAAGCCCGAACGACTATCCGGTGTACGGTGAAGTCATCGTGCTGCCCCGCACCGCCCTGACCCGTTATCCCGATGTGCTCAGCCCGATCGAAGCCGCCGTGCACTACACGCCGCTGCTGATCGCCTATTTCGCCTACATGGACCTGGCGCGGGTCAAGCCGGGGCAATTCGCCCTGGTCACCGATGCCAGTCATTGCGCCGGCCCGTCCTTTGTCCAGTTGGGCAAAGCCTTGGGAGTGCGGGTGATTGCGGCCACCAAGACGGCCGACGAGCGTGAATACCTGCTGTCGTTGGGCGCCGAAAAAGTCATCGTGACAGAAGAGCAGGATTTGCTGATGCAAATCAACAAGCTCACCGATAACCGTGGCGTCGACGTGGTATTCGACGGCCTTGGCGGGCCGCAGATGTCGCTATTGGGCGATGTGCTGGCGCCCCGTGGCAGCCTGGTGTTGTATGGCTTGCAGGGCGGCAACCAGACGCCGTTCCCGGCCTGCGCGGCGTTCCAGAAGAACATTCAGTTCTTCGTGCACTGCATCGGCAATTTTACCGGCAAGCCGGAACTGGGCATCGTCCAGGACCAGGTGGCATTGCAACGAGCGTTGCGCGATATCAATCAACTGACCGCCGATCGCGTGCTGCTGCCACTCAAGACTCGGGTCTTCCCGTTCTCCGAGTTTGTCGAAGCGCACCGGTACATGGGTGAATGCCCTTGCCGTGAACGCGTTGCCCTTCAGGTCGTCGACCCCGCCTGATACCTGTCTTGCGCAAGAGTCATCGCCGGGCTCTTGCGCTGTCTTCGATTCGATCTTCATCCCTCCTTTCCCACGCACTGGCAGCCTGACGGCGGTGCGTTCGTGCCTTGCAAGGCCCCTCCAGCAACCTGTCCCGGTTCGCTCGAAGCAGAAACGGTTTGCCGGTGAACATCTGAACTGGTTTTTGCCCTCAATCTGTATCTTCTAATCATTATTTAAGTCCTGATAATTGAACGCTGATTTCCATATCAAGGAAGAAGTCGTGGTGCGGTGTAACTTTTTCGAAGGCTTTCATCCTTCAAGGCACATTCAAGGTGCAACGAGCGTTAATTGGCAGGGGGCTATCTATCGATCCTGGAGAAAACAGGGTGGGGTGGAAGGTCAATTAAAGTTCGGCAAGTTCCTTATTTCTCGTACTCATTGTCTGTGGGACGTTGTCGGAATTCTCCTAGGACGTACCGCCAGCTCGGCAAGGCCCTGTATTTTCAAGGCCTGCAGCGGGGGTGCCCGGGAGCACGGGGTGACTTCCTGCGTATGTATCAAATAATTACGACAAGCAATGCTTGGGCGTATTGCTAATACTCTTTGAGTACTAGAACGATTCATTCAGACCAACACGTCGCGCGGTCACGTTGGTGCGGGTGCGGCGCCGATAGTTGAATTTCAGGTAAATGGCTATGAGTGCAATTCATGAGCAGGCAATGACTCACGTGTATCAACAGATACTGCAACGATTGTTGGGTTTTTATTCCCGGGCCGAACGGACCGCGTTGCAGCTTTTGATCCAGCGATTGATTGTCGCCGCCGGAGGTATCGATCGGATTGGCGATTATCGTGTGTTGACGGTCCAGAACGGGAGCCGGGAGAGCTTTTATGTACTGACCGCTTTGCGGGCCGCCCAGTTGAGCATCGCGGGCCGGCATCCGGTGACCTTCGCCTTGCGCGTCGCCACGCCGCGCCTGAGCGAAACCACCCAGGCGACGCTGGAGAACATCCATCGCTGCTACAGCGCATTGTTTGTCTATGACGATCCCCGGGTCGAATTGCTGATGGCGGATAACCGCGAGGTGTTGCCGTTCAATCACCGGCAGCCCTTGTCGGTACCGGGTCACGAGGCCAATCGCATGGACCTGCTGGCCTTGGGGCACCTTCGCTCGGTCGACAGTCCCCTGGACATCGGGAGCGACGGTTACCTGGCGATGGCCGACTTCTATCGGCACATGGCCCGCTGGGAGTCTGGCGTGGATTCGATGGTCAGCAGCGATACGCCACGCCAGCAAAGACAGTTCATTTCAGGCCTGCGTCGCGCGGCCCGCAAAATCGGTCTGCCGACCGACAATATCGGTTGCTTCGACAGCCTCTTCGCGCACCTCGATACCTTGAGCAGTGATCTCTACGAGCATTTCTACGGTCCCGAACGCCTTGGTGCCTGGAAGCCTGAGGGGCATTTCGAGGCCTGCCGGCGGATGAGCCATATCGGCATCGACGACCTGATCGTCGACAGACTGGAGGGCACCAACTGGCCGCTTTTCAACGAATTCCTACGGGTACAGACCGATGGCCTCATGCCCTCGGCGATCGAAAACGAATACCTCAGCCCGCTGCTGTCGGCCCATTTGCATGGCCTGCTGGCCTGCTACGTGCAAGGGCGCAGCTACGAAACGGGTTACAGCGACTATGTGCAGCGGGCGATCATGATCATGCATCGCAAGCAACTGCCGGAACACGCCTGCGAGCAGGCTCGGACGTTGTTCGGCTCACCTTCGGCGATTCCCGAGCGCCGCGCCTATGCGGCCCTCGAAGCGCAAAAGGTCCTGGGGCTCAGCGAAACGCAACTGGTGTGCATGCTGTTCGCGCCATTCGTGGGGCAGGGCGAGGGCCTGGAACACTTCCTGCGCTGTTGCCACCCCGGCATGCTGGTGGCGATGCCGGACCTGCACAAGGCCATGCAGGGCGCGACAGTCGCCGATCAGATCGCGCAATGGATGGTCGACGTCAGTGGCCTGCCCATCGATATCCTTGGCAAACTGTACCGGGCGAGCGTTACCGTGCCGGAACAACCGGAAGCGATGCCGGGAGCTGATCTGCAGCAGGCCCTTGACGACGTTGATACCGCAGAAGCCGGGCAGGCCGTCGATGAGCCGCACGAACGCTCGGCAAGGCACTGAGGAACGAGGCTTGATGGGCTCGTCTACCTCGTCCCTGGTCGTGATGCCCGGCGTTGTGACCTGGCCGACTGCAATCCGTTCTCCTGGCGTGATCCCATGAAAGGTTGCCGGGAGACAGACTTCGCCTACCAGGCGGTTTATCGCTACCTGACCACACTGATCAACGAACTGGAGGTTGATGCGCGGGTGCGCCTGCCTTCGTTGCGGCAATTGGCCGAGCGTCTGAACGTGTCGATATCGACCATCCAGTACGCTTATTCGTTGCTGGAGAAGGAAGGGCGGGTCTACTCGATCGCCAAGTCCGGTTATTACGCGCTGCCGGCGCCCAGCATGACGACCCTGGATGGCGGGGACGATTTGCTCGAGACTTTGTACGTCAATGCCCGGCGCCCCGGCATGCTGGTGCTCAGCGCGGACGAGCCGGCATCGATGCAGCCGTTGGACAGCCCGATGCTGTTGCTCGAGCGCGAGCTGCTGCGCCAGTATCCACGTTCCTCGCAGACGCCCTCGCAACCCTGGGGCGAGCTGGAGCTGCGTACCGCGCTGGCGGCCCGCTACACCTCTTCGCCGGCCCGTTGCTGGAATGCCGATGACGTCTATATCGGCGCCGATCTGCGGGGTGTCCTGGAGATCCTGATCGCCGTGCTGGCACTCAGGGGCGCCACAGTACTGATCGAATCGCCCTGCGACTGGGCCGTGTTGCGCCTGCTGCAAGCCGCCGACATCAACATCATCGAGCTGCCACTGCTGGCCGGCGGGGAAGTCGACATCGAGCAGTTGGAGCCACTGTTGGAGAGCGAAACGGTGCGCCTGGTGATGCTGTCGTCAGTCCTGAACATGCCAACGGGCTCGCTGGTTCCTGAAGAGAACCGCCGCGCCATCGCCCACTTGCTGGAACGGCATGGCACCTGGGTGCTGGAGAACGACAGCCATACAGACCTGGCGTTCGAGGCCGGGGCGACGCCTTTTCGGGACTTGCTCGACCCGGACCGGTTGATCGTCTACTCCACGTTCGAGAAGACCATCGGCCCAGAGGCGCCATATGGCTACGTGTTGTCGCGCCAGATGACCCTGCACCTGCAACGACATTTCCTGTTGCGCGCGTTTCGTCTGTCGCCGATTCGCCAGAAAGCCATCGCCCGGCTGTACAGCAACGGTCGGATTGACCAGCATTTGCTGGTGTTGCGGCGCCTGCTGCGCGAAAGCGCGGTTTCGACCGCACAATTGCTGCGCGAGCGGCTGGGCGATAGCCTGCAATGGGCAGAACCCCAGGGTGGTGCGACGATCTGGATGCGCTCGACGCGACAGGTTGATTTGCGCCGGGTTTTCCATCGGCTGCTGGCCCAGCGAATCGTCATCGCACCGGGGGAGTTGTTCAGCCTTCATGGCCTGTACGGGCAACATATGCGCCTGACCCATGCGCTTAATGGGCCCCAGGACCTGGATGCTGCACTCTGCGCGCTGGCCGACGCCCTGAGGCTCGAACAATCGTAATCGGCGGCGATGGATCGAACCCGTCGCGCCATGGTCGAACTGTCAGTAAACTGCACCCATTTCCCGAGCCACTCCACTCAGAGGTTTTGCATGACAGTCAGTCCATTTGCGGGCAAGCCGGCACCGGCAGAGTTGTTGATCGATATCCCGCGACTGGTGACGGCCTACTACACCGGCCGACCCGATGCCTCGGTTGCGACCCAGCGCGTGGCTTTTGGCACCTCCGGCCACCGTGGCAGCTCCTTCGACCTGGGCTTTAACGAGTGGCACGTGTTGGCAATCAGCCAGGCGATCTGCCTGTACCGTGAAGCCCAGGGCATCAACGGGCCGTTGTTCGTCGGTATCGATACCCACGCGCTGTCGACCCCGGCGGGTGCCAGCGCACTGGAAGTCTTCGCGGCCAACGGTGTGACCGTCATGATCGCCGAGGGGGATGAATACACCCCGACGCCGGCGGTTTCCCACGCCATTCTCTGCTACAACCGTGGCCGCACCTCGGGCCTGGCGGACGGTATCGTCATCACGCCGTCCCACAACCCACCGCAAAGTGGCGGCTACAAGTACAACCCCACCAACGGCGGTCCGGCCGATACCCATATCACCAAGTGGATCGAAGCCAAGGCCAACGAACTGCTGGCCAACCAGCTCGCCGGCGTCAAGCGAGTCAGCTACGAGCAGGCCCTGAAAGCCGATACCACCCACCGTCACGACTATGTCAACACTTACGTGGCGGACCTGGTCAATGTCATCGATTTCGATGCCATCCGCAGCGCCGGGTTACACCTGGGCGTCGATCCGTTGGGCGGCGCGGGCGTGCGCTACTGGCCGGCCATTGCCGAGCATTACCGCCTGGACCTGGACGTGGTGAACACCCACGTGGATTCCACCTTCCGTTTCATGACCGTCGACTGGGATGGACAGATCCGCATGGACCCATCTTCCAGCCATGCCATGCAAGGGTTGATTGGCCTGAAGGAGCGCTTCGACGTGGCCTTCGCCTGCGACCCGGACCATGACCGCCATGGCATCGTGACGCCGTCCGGCGGCCTGTTGGCGCCGAACAATTACCTGGCGGTGTCCATCGACTACCTGTTTCAGAATCGCCCGCAATGGCGCGCCGATGCTGGCGTGGGCAAGACAGTAGTCAGCAGCGGCCTGATCGATCGTGTCGCCAAGCGTCTGGGGCGCCGGCTCTATGAAGTGCCGGTGGGCTTCAAGTGGTTTGCCGACGGCCTGTTCGATGGCTCCCTGGGTTTTGGCGGTGAGGAAAGCGCCGGTGCTTCGTTCTTGCGCAAGGATGGCGGCGTCTGGAGCACCGACAAGGACGGCCTGATTCCGGCGTTGTTGGCGGCTGAAATGACGGCGCGCACCGGTCGCGACCCGAGCCAGGCCTACCGCGCCTTGACCGACGAGTTGGGCGAACCGTTCTCGGTACGCGTCGATGCCAAGGCCAACCCGCAACAGAAGGCCCTGTTGAGCAAGCTGTCGCCGGATCAGGTGACGTCTACCGAACTGGCGGGGGAGAAGATCCAGAGCATCCTCAGCCATGCACCGGGCAATGACCAGGCCATCGGCGGCCTGAAGGTCATGACCGAAAACGGCTGGTTCGCGGCGCGTCCGTCGGGTACCGAGGATATCTACAAGATCTACGCCGAAAGTTTCATTGGCGATGCGCACCTCAAGCAACTGGTGGCCGAGGCGCAAACGTTGGTGGATGGGGCGATCAGCAGCAAGTGATACATGTGATGTGAGCTTGTGACGAGGGAGCTTGCTCCCGCTGAACTGCGCAGCAGTCCCGCTTTTTTGGCGGTCGCTGCGCAACCGAGCGGGAGCAAGCTCCCTCGCCACAAGAGCAGCAGTGCAGGGTTTAGGCGAGGTCCACGAGCACGATTTCGCTGTCTTCAATCGCGGTGACCCGCAATATCCGTTCATCTTCAATCGCAACACCGTCTCGAGCTTGTGCGCGCAACCCATTGATTTCTATCAATCCTGTGGCCGGCACAAGATACGCTCGTCGTCCGGCGTCCAGTCGGTATTCCGCACTTTCACCTGCCTTGAGATTGGCCGCTACCAGTCGCGCGTCGGCGCGAATCCGCAGGCTCTGGTCGTCGCCGGCCTTGCCACTGGCCAAGGTCACGAAGCCTTCGCGCGAGTCCTTGGGAAACGGTTTGGCGCCCCACGACGGTGCCAGACCTTCTTCGTTGGGAATGATCCATATCTGGAAAATGCGCGTGGCCGTCGACTCCAGGTTGTACTCGCTGTGGGCGATCCCGGTGCCCGCGCTCATGACTTGTACGTCGCCAGCCTCCGTACGGCCCTTGTTGCCCAGGTTGTCCTGGTGGCTGATCGCGCCTTCGCGCACATAGGTGATGATTTCCATATCCCGGTGCGGGTGCTGGGGAAAACCGCTGCCGGGGGCGATGACATCGTCGTTCCAGACGCGCAGGTTGCCCCAGTGCATGCGTTGCGGGTCGTAATACTCGGCGAACGAAAAATGGTGGTGGGCATCCAGCCAGCCGTGGTTGGCGGCGCCCAACGTGGCGAAGGGTCTGAGTTCGAGCATGTTCGTGTCCTTTTCGCTGAGCGAAAGCGATGGTTGATGGCGCTATTCTCGCGAAGGAATTCATCGATAAAAAGCGTAAAAAACGCGTCAAACCTATCGCCTAACTAGATATGAATTCGTGAGCCAACTTTCACTTCATCGCCTAAACCCATGACTTAAAAGCTTTTGGGTGGAACCTGGCGGCAAATCCAGACACCATAGCCGTCATGGTTCATGAACACGGAGTCCCCAGCGTGTCGCAACACACTCCCGATCTTCCCCCCGAGCTCCTGCCCCTGGCCCAGATGCCGTTGCTCAAGCGCCTGGCCGCCCGGCTCTTCGGCCATGGCCTGACGCGTCTGCGCGCCCAGCACCGAGCGTCTTGGTTGCACGGCCAGGCCGACGGCTTCCGCAGTGGCCATACCGCCGGTTTCGACTATGGCTATAAGGAAGGCAGGGCCGAAGGGCTCGAGGAAGGCCGCCAGGTCTTGTTGATCCGTGATTCGCGCAGCACAGAGCATCCGGCACCGCAGGTGGATGATTTGCTGTTCGATGACTGGCGCCTGCCGCTGACCACCGAGTTGAAGAAACGTATCAAGGCCGACGTGGCCCGATTGCTGCCGGCGCATGCGCAACCGAGTGCCGCGCAATGGAAGATGATTTTCAGCGATACGCCGTCTACCTCGGTGGTCGCCGGGGCGGGTGCGGGTAAGTCGACGACCCTGGTGCTAAGGATTGTGTTGCTGTCCCACTACCTGGGCTTCGAACTGGACTCAATGACCGTGGTGACGTTTACCCGGGAATCGCGCAAGGACTTCATCCAGAAATTGATCGAGGTGTTTGCCCTGTGGGGGCGAACCGTCAGCCTCAAGGAAGGGCGTGATCTGGTGCGCACCTTCCATTCGCGTATCTTGCCCATGGTCCGCAGCCTGCCCGGGTTCGAGCGGCTCCAGGCCTTCGAGACCCTGAGTCATCGCGCCGAAGCGGACGACGACGCCCAAGGCAATCCCTTTGAATTGCGCATCAATGATGTCCAGCGTCAGCAACTCAACGCCTGTTATTACAACCTTTACCAGCGAGATGCGCGTTTCCGTGAGCTGATCCAACCGTTGTCCCGCCATGCCCTGCAACTCAAGGAGCTGGAGCGCGATCACCCGGATGTGCAAAAACGCGTGGCCGTGACCGAACTGGCGGCCCAGCGCGACGAAGAATTGTGCGATGCCGTCGAAGACCTGTGGTTTCACGCCGGTGCCTGGCCAATCAAGGGGATCGAGCCAAAACGACAAACGTTCGAAATCAATGGTTCGACATTCCACTGCCATGGCTACGCGCCCTCACTGGATGCCTGGGTGATGCTGGGTTTCGATCCGCGGGAAGACGCCCGGCTCAGTCGTCCGGGTGCCAAGTTGAGTATCCGCGCGGAGTGGGCGGTAAAGCGCACCTTGTTTCAAGCTTTCTGCCGTAAGCCACTGATATGGCTTGAAAGTTACGAAGCATCAAAACGTGTGGTGGCATCCATGGCCGGCGATGCCAGTGCCGGCCCCGGGTTCGACTACAAGGTCAAGGGTGAACTGGGTTCGGCGCCATTGTTGGACTGTTTTGTCGCGGCGGCGGGCTTTATCGAGAACCTTGGCCTGGACGTCCCGGACGCCGTGGGCCGGATGGCCTTTGCCCAGGATGACCCCGATCGGTATTTCTTCGAGGCGCTGAGCCGTTACTGGCGGGCATTCGAAGACCATTTGCTCGATCAATCGCCGCCGATCATGACCTATAACCGTATGTTCGCGCTGTTCAGCGAACACTCGCCGGAAAATTTCAAGTTGCTGGGTGATGCCTTGCTCAGGCCGCTATCGCACCTGATGATCGACGAGTTCCAGGACGTATCGCCGCAGATCGTCTCCTGGCTTCGCGCCAGTCTTCGGGAGGTCCGCAGCCGTGGTCCTGCGCTGCACGTGGGGCGCGGTGCCCAGCGTTCGTCCTTGTTGTGTGTCGGGGACGATTGGCAATCGATCTATGGCTGGCGCGGCAGTTCGCCGAGCTACTTCATGGCATTCAACAAGCAATTCCCGTCACCGGCGACAACTCGGGTGATGCTTACCGACAACTACCGCAGCCACCAACACATCATCGACGCGGCCGAGCACATCGTGCGTGCCGCTGCGGCTATCCCAGGCAAAAAAGCCAAGGCCAGTGGCGTGCCCCGATCACTGAGCCCGGTCAATGTGCTGGATCGAGACGACGAAGGGCTGGCCCTGCGACTGGAGGAGCACTATCGCAAGGGTGACTCCATCTTGATGCTGTATCGAAAAAGTAGCGATAAGCTAATGATAGAAAAGCATATTCAGCCAACAGTTAATGTCGATTCTAGCTTGCCGTACGACGCCCGGCGGCTCAGGCAAATGACCTACCACAGCGCCAAGGGGCTCCAGGCGGATGCGGTGTTCTTATTGGGCGACTGCCAGCACCTGAGCAGTTCGCCCTACAAGAATCAGGTCTATCGCATGGCCGGGTTAGGTCAGGATGGAGACGCCGAACCCTACGACACGGCGCAAAAAGACGAAATCCTGCGCTTGGCGTATGTGGGCATCACCCGCGCCGTGCAGCATTGTTATTGGTATGTCGATGGCCAGGATGGTCAGGCGGCCAATGCGCCTAAGGCTTCAGATCGTATTGCAGCGGACAAGCCCTTTTTCGCTGACCACCGTCGTGCCCGCAAAGGATGAAGCTGTGGCAAAAGCGTATTAAGAGGCCATAGAAAAACGGCGCCTTCCCTGGAGAGGAAGGCGCCGCTGTCAAATGATAAGCACTGTTCCCTGTCAGGAAGCGAACCGCCGCAACCCTACCGGTGGCACAAACGCTTCCAGCTCGGCCTCCACGGCCTCGATTATTCGTTCCACATCCGGCGCATTCATCACTGTCGCGCAGGGGATCCCCGCAATGGCAATCATCGTCTCGCCGCTGGCACGGTCAAATAGCCGGGCAACCATACTGCCAGGCGCATCCATGCTCGCTTCGAATCCCATGGGATGGAAGTGCCAGCGCATCAACTGGCAAGCGTTGGGGAACGTAACCTTGCTGAAAGATCCTTTATTCATGTGTTGCCCACCTTCTTCAATCGAGCGCTTCCTTTTGCTCATGTCAGGAAGGAAGAGCCATCATGGCTCTACCAGTGAGAACTAAAAATAGCACCTGAAAATGAACCTCATGTGGATTTTTTCAGTCCGTTTTGCGATTGGTTCACTTTTTTTGATTTGGATCACGACTTAAGCGGCGCTGCTCAGAATGCCACTACGCTTGGTCGGGTGTGTCCTCGACTTCGTTCAACCGCTCTGGCACGCGGCATCTCAAGGCGATGACCACGGCCAGGACCGCCATCGCCAGGGCGGCGGCGAAGGTGGTGTGCAGGCCGTTCGTCACGGCCTCGGGGCTGGCGCGGGTGATCTCATTCGTCGCCGCTGCGCTCGCAAACACCGCGCCGAGCACGCAGGCTCCAGTGAAGAAACCCAGGTTGCGCGACAGGTTGAGCAGCCCGGCGATGACACCTCGCCTTTGGGCGGCCACATCGGCCATGACGGCAGTGTTGTTGGCGGTCTGGAAAAACGCGTAGCCCAGGGTTGTTACCACGATGGCGCTGATGTAGCCGGCGATGCCAAGGGCAGGGGGAACCAGTGACAGCATCAGGCAGCCGAGGGCCATGGTCGCCAGGCCGGCGAACCGCATGGGTTGCGCGCCGAACCGACCCGCCAGGCGTCCGGCAGGCACCCCGGCCAGCGCCGCGACGGTCGGCCCTGCCGCCAGCGTCAACCCGACGAAGGTCGCTGGCAGTCCGAGGGTGATGGACAAGTAAAAAGGCCCGACCAGTAGCGTCGCCATCATGATCGTTGCGACCAGGGCGCTCGTCGCCAGGCCCGAGACCAATGGCTTGTCGCGAAACACGGCCAAGGGAATCAGCGGCGACACGGCCCGGGACTGGACCCGAACGAACAGCGCGCCGCCCACCAGCGCGGCCAGTAGCAGCGCAATGTTCAACCCGCCAAAGCTCCCGCGCCCGGCGGTCATGGCCAAGGCATAGGCGGCGAGCGTCAACGCCAACAGCACCGTGCCGGTGGTATCGAAACGAATCGTTTCCGTCTTCGGCGGCACTTGCCGCACCGGTAGCGAGTACCACGCCAGCCATAACGTCAGCAGGCCGAGAGGGATGTTGACCAGGAACAAGGCCTGCCAGCCGAACCCACTGATCAGCAGGCCGCCAAAGGAAGGGCCAAGGGCCGTGCCCACCGCCGACAGCGTTGCCAGCAGCCCCATGGCGCTGGCGGTTTTTTCCTGGGCGACCGTTTCGCCGACCAGGGCCAGGGTCAACGTCATCATGATGGCGGCCCCCAGGCCCTGCAGCGCCCGGCCTGCAATCAGCAGCCAAAGCGAAGGCGCCAGGCCGCAAAGCAGCGAGGCCAAGGTGAACAAGGCGATGCCGGCCAACAGGAGCTTGCGACGGCCCATCAGGTCACCCAAGCGGCCGACGCTGACAATCAGCGTGGTCATGGCGAGCAGATAAGCCAACACCACCCATTGGACCTGCTGGAAGGAGGTATCGAGGGCCTGGGCCAGCGTCGGCAGCGCCACGGCGACCACACTGGCGCCCAGGGAGGCCAACAGCGTCGAGAGTGCAAGGCTGGCCAGGGCCCAACGAGGTGAAGAGAACCGGCTCGCGGTTGCCGGCCGGCTTGGTTGCGTGTGGATGGGTTTCATCGTCTCACCTGTATCCGTGGCGCTCGAAATGGCGCTGTCGGAACGTTACAACCAGGCATAACATGGCGGAAGACGCAGCGTTTGCAGGTTATAGCTGCGCCAGACGCCATCTATTCAATCGAGCCTTCGCCATGTCTTCGCCTGATCTCAATCTACTCGTCACCCTCGATGTGCTGCTCTCGGAAGGCAGCGTGGCCCGCGCCGCCCGGCGGCTGCGGCTCAGTCCATCGGCCATGAGCCGGGCACTGGCGCGATTGCGGGAAACCACCGGTGACCCGCTGTTGGTTCGGGCCGGGCGCGGGCTGGTGCCGACACCCCGTGCGCTGGAGTTGCGTGAACAGGTCAGTCAGTTGGTGCAGCAGGCTCAGGCGGTACTGCGCCCGGTGACGACGCCGGATCTTGGACGCTTGAGCCGTACCTTCACGTTGCGTACCCGCGAGGGGTTCGTGGAAAACTTTGCCATCGACCTGATCGCCCGTATTCACGAGCAAGCGCCGGGCGTGCGGTTGCGTTTCGTGGAAAAGACCGACCGGGACAGCACCGCGCTTCGCGAAGGCACGGTGGATCTGGAGACCGCCGTCGTGGACAAGGACACCAGCCCGGAGCTGCGAACCCAGGCGTTGTTCAGCGACCGCTTGATTGGCGTGGTGCGCACGGGTCACCCGCTGAGCCATGCGGCGGTGAGCGCCGCCGGCTATGCGGCGGGTGGGCATGTCGGTGTCTCGATGCGCGGGTTGGACCATGGCCTTATCGACCAGGCCCTGGCGGCGCTGAACCTGGCCCGGGACATCGTGACCACCGTGCCGGGTTTCTCCTCGGCGCTGGGGTTGGTTCGCTCCAGTGACCTGATCGCCAGCGTGCCTGAGCGCTACACCACCAGCCTGCGGGTCGGTCTGCACAGTTTCGCGCTGCCGTTCCCAGTGCCAGGGTTCACGATCGCCATGCTCTGGCATCCGCGAATGGACGCCGACCCCGTACATCGCTGGCTTCGAGGCTGTTTGCGAGAAGTGTGCGCAAGTAAACCGTAGAGGTTTAGTAGATATTCATTAATAGCACTTCGCTGGCACTTAGTTGACGAAAGTGCGACGCCGCCGGCTAATGACTAGTTATCGCTATTTAATATTTAAATAGAGTTTTGTCCGACAATCTGCAACTCGGGCAGTTGAGTGCGCGCACTAGCGAGGCAGAAACCTATTGTTTATGGGCACTAAAGGGCAGGCCGTGAAATTGAACGAAAAAAATTGCTAGACGTTTGATTTCCAATTGTGTCAGGTTTCTTACGTCCTCATTGGGCGAGTGATAGGACGATCTCGCCAGAGATCGTCTGTCTGACTAAATTGTTCCATTTGCAAACAAGGAAGTGTGTTTATGTCGAAAGTCAAAAACAGCGCTATCGATTCTGCCGAACAACTGCTCTGGGCTCCGCAACTGGCGGCTCCCAGTAATGCGTTCAACCAGATCAATAGTTTCAGCCACCAATACGACCGCGGCGGTAACCTGACCGTCAACGGCAAACCGTCGTACTCCGTCGACGAGGCGGCCACGCAGTTGTTGCGCGACGGCGCGGCTTACCAGGACCGGGACGGCAGCGGCAAGATCGAGCTGACCTATACCTTCCTGACGTCTGCCTCTTCCAGCACCATGAACAAACATGGGATCAGCGGCTTCAGCCAGTTCAGCGCCCAGCAGAAAGGCCAGGCCGCCCTGGCGATGCAATCCTGGGCGGACGTGGCCAATGTCACCTTCACCGAGAAAGCCAGCGGTGGCGACGGTCACATGACCTTCGGCAACTACAGCGGCGGCCAGGACGGCGCGGCGGCGTTCGCTTATCTGCCGGGGACCGGCGCCGGCTATGACGGGACGTCCTGGTATTTGATCAACAGCAGCTACACCCAGAACAAGAACCCGGACCTGAACAACTACGGCCGCCAGACCCTGACCCACGAAATCGGTCACACCCTCGGCCTGGCCCACCCGGGTGACTACAACGCCGGCGAAGGCAGCCCGACCTACGATGACGCCACCTATGGCCAGGACACCCGTGGCTACAGCGTCATGAGCTACTGGAGCGAAAGCAATACCGACCAGAACTTCAGCAAGGGCGGCGTCGAAGCCTACGCCTCGGGTCCGCTGATGGATGACATCGCGGCGATCCAGAAGCTCTACGGCGCCAACACCACGACCCGTACCGGCGACTCGACCTACGGTTTCAACTCCAACACCGGTCGCGATTTTCTCAGTGCGTCTTCGTCGTCGGACAAAGTGGTGTTTTCGGTATGGGACGCGGGCGGCCGCGATACCCTGGACTTCTCCGGGTTCACCCAGAACCAGAAGATCAACCTCAATGACGCCTCGTTCTCTGATGTGGGTGGCATGGTGGGTAACGTGTCCATCGCCAAGGGCGCCGTCATCGAAAATGCCATTGGCGGCTCGGGCAGCGACCTGTTGATCGGCAACTCGGTGGCCAACGAGCTCAAGGGCGGTGCCGGCAACGATATCCTGTGGGGCGCCGGTGGTGCGGACAAGCTCTGGGGCGGTTCGGGTTCGGACACCTTCGTGTTCGCCGCCAGTTCCGATTCGCGGCCGGGGGCAACCGACCAGATCCTCGATTTTGTCAGCGGCCTGGACAAGATCGACCTGACCGGCATCACCAAGGGCGCGGGCCTGCATTTCGTCAGTGCCTTCACCGGGGCGGCGGGCGATGCGGTGCTGTCGACGTCGGGTGGCAACAGCCTGCTGTCGGTGGACTTCTCCGGGCACGGCGTGGCTGACTTCCTGGTCAGCACCGTTGGCCAGGCGGCGGCCTCGGATATCGTGGCGTAAGGCTAAACCCCTGTAGGCGCTGCCGCAGGCTGCGATCTTTCAAGTGGTAGGAGAAAGATCGCAGCCTCGCTTCGCGCGACGCGCCTGCAGGACCCCGGCCAGGATCAAGCGAATGTGTAGAAAATCGATGCCCTGTAGCGTTCAGGCAACCGTCGGGTTGCTCGCTACGCTGATGATGTTTTGTGGAGAAGTCGCCATGGCGCGCAGCCTGTTGTTAGCAGAACCCTCGCAGTTGGCCGGTCAATGGCTGGCCGTTTTGTCGAGCCCGCAGGACACTGCGCAAAACCAGGCGATGCAGGACAAACCGTCCAACACTTGCCTTGTCGAGCTCAAGGCGGACCAGACCCTCGGTGGGCAAACCGAGTGCCTGGGGCACTGGTTGGGGGATGAGCCGGTTCGTTGGTTTACCGAGCCCGACGGTCTTTCCCTGATCGGCAAGCAAGACTCCAGGACGCACCTGGGGTTGCGTCAGGAACATCATTACCAAATCACCTTGAAGTCCGGTTTGATACTTAGGCTTGAACGGAATAAGTCCCGGAGCACTCATTAACGAGTTAGTGCAGTTGCGCAATGATTGAAACACGCTTGTTCAAACAGGCGTGCGTGTCGGTGCGGACCGAATAAAGATTCAAAGATTGGTCAGTTGAACTAATAGCCAGTTCGCTGGCGAAGCCAACAACAAGGAAGGTTCATGAACAAGGCAAGGAGCGCTGCCTCGGCGCCGCTGTTTAAAGCGCTGGGCGATTATAAAAGTATTCTGATCAGTGTCGGTTGTTTTACCGCGCTGATTAACGTCCTGATGCTCGCGCCTTCGATTTATATGCTGCAAGTGTATGACCGCGGGCTGTCATCACAGAACGAAACCACCCTGGTGATGTTGTCGCTGATGGTAGTGGGTTTCTTTGTGTTCATCGGGCTGCTGGAAATGGTACGCAGCTTCGTGGTCATCCGCATCGGCAGCCAGTTGGAAAGACGCTTCAACCTTCAGGTGTACCGGGCCGCGTTCGAGCGCAATCTGCGCCAGGGTGAAGGCAACGCCGGGCAATCCCTGGGCGACCTCACGCATATTCGCCAATTCCTCACCGGCCCGGCGCTGTTCGCGTTCTTCGACGCGCCATGGTTTCCCGTCTATCTGCTGGTGATCTACCTGTTCAACGTGTGGCTCGGCGTGTTCGCGTCCGTCGGCACGCTGTTGTTGATCGGCTTGGCATGCCTGAACGAGGCCATGACCAAAAAAGCCTTGGGGCAGGCCAGCGTCTACTCGCAACAGTCCAGCCAATTGGCCACCAGCCATTTGCACAACGCCGAAACGATCCAGGCCATGGGCATGCTCGCGGCGCTACGCGGCCGCTGGTTTGCCGTGCACTCACGCTTTCTCGGCCTGCAAAACCAGGCCAGCGATACTGGCGCGGTGATCAGTTCCCTGAGCAAGACCCTGCGTCTGTGCCTGCAATCACTGGTGCTGGGCTTGGGTGCATTGTTGGTGATCAAGGGCGACATGACCGCCGGGATGATGATTGCCGGGTCGATCCTGATGGGACGGGTGTTGAGCCCCATCGACCAATTGATTGCCGTGTGGAAGCAGTGGAGCGGCGCCAAGCTGGCTTACCGCCGTCTCGATGTGCTGTTGCAGGCGTTTGCGCCCCAGGACGACGGCATGACACTGCCCGCGCCCAAAGGCCAAGTGAGCTTTGAACAGGTGAGTGCCGGCCCACCGGGGCAACGCAACGCGACATTGCAGCAGGTCAGCTTCAGCCTGGCTGCCGGGGACGTGCTGGGCGTGCTGGGGGCGTCCGGTTCCGGCAAGTCCACCCTGGCCCGGGTCTTGGTGGGCGTGTGGCCGACCCTCGCCGGGACGGTGCGCCTCGACGGGGCTGACATTCATCGCTGGAATCGCGACCAACTCGGCCCCCACATCGGCTATCTGCCTCAGGACATCGAACTGTTCAGCGGCAGCATCGCCGAGAACATTGCCCGGTTTCGCGATGCCGATCCGCAAAAAGTCGTCGCCGCCGCGCAACAGGCCGGGGTTCATGAGCTGATTCTGCGCCTGCCCCAGGGCTATGACACCGTACTGGGGGAGGACGGCGGTGGATTGTCCGGCGGGCAAAAGCAACGGGTTGCGCTGGCCCGGGCGATGTACGACCGACCGAGCCTGGTGGTGCTCGACGAGCCCAACTCCAATCTCGACACGGTTGGCGAGGCCGCGCTCGCCGGTGCCATTGCGCAGATGAAGGCCCAGGGCACCAGCGTCGTGTTGGTCACCCATCGCTCCTCGGCGCTGGCCCAGGCCGACAAACTGCTGGTGCTCAACGAAGGCCGGCTCCAGGCTTTCGGGCCTAGTCAGGAAGTACTGCGGGCACTGTCCGGCCAATCGGAGACACCACAACGGGACCGTCCCCAGGCAACCCCCAACGGGCTGAGCATGAGTCGCCAATACCAAGCTGCCAGCAAACCGGGTGGCGCATGAGCAAGGAATGCCAGATGAACCTCGAACAGGCTCAAGACGTTGAACGTCCGGAGCGCGACGCCCGTTTCTTCACCCGTATGGGCTGGGTGCTGGCGCTGGTGGGGGCCGGCAGTTTTTTCACCTGGGCCAGCCTGGCGCCGTTGGACCAAGGTATCCCCGTGCAAGGCACCGTGGTGGTTTCAGGCAAGCGCAAGGCGGTGCAATCGATGAGCAGCGGCGTGGTCAGCCGGATCCTGGTGCGCGAAGGCGAGGCGGTGAAGCAGGGCCAGCCGCTGTTTCGTCTGGACCAGACCCAGGCGGCCGCCGATGTGCAATCGCTGCAGGCCCAGTACCGGATGACCTGGGCCAGCCTGGCGCGCTGGCAAAGCGAGCGGGACAACCTGTTGCAGGTGAGTTTCCCGGCGGAGCTGAGTCGCGATCCCGATCCACGCCTGGCCCTGGTGCTCGAAGGTCAGCGGCAGTTGTTCAGCAGTCGCCGCGAAGCCTTCGCCCGGGAGCAGGCAGCGTTGCGCGCCAGCATCGAGGGTGCCACGGCGCAATTGGCCGGCATGCGTCGGGCCCGCGGCGACTTGACCGCCCAGGCCGAATCCCTGCGTCTGCAACTGGGCAACCTGCAGCCCTTGGCGGACAACGGCTACATCCCGCGCAACCGCCTGTTGGACTATCAGCGCCAGTTGTCGCAGGTGCAGCAGGAACTGGCGCAGAACAGCGGCGAAAGCGGGCGGGTGGAGCAGGGGATCGTCGAGTCGCGCCTGAAGTTGCAGCAGCACAACGAGGAATACCAGAAAGAAGTGCGCAGTCAGTTGGCCGACGCCCAGCTCAAGAGCGAAACCCTGCAACAGCAACTGAAATCCGCAGGGTTCGAGTTGCAACACAGCGAAATCCTCGCCACCGCCGATGGCATCGCCGTGAACCTGGGCGTGCACACCGAAGGCGCAGTGGTACGCCAGGGCGACACCTTGCTGGAAATCGTCCCCCAGGGCACGCGGCTGGAGGTGGAAGGGCACCTGCCGGTGCACCTGATCGACAAGGTCGGCCCGCATTTGCCGGTGGACATCCTGTTTACCGCCTTCAACCAGAACCGTACGCCGCGGGTGCCGGGGGAGGTCAGCCTGATTTCCGCCGACCAGATGCTCGATGAGAAGACCGGCGCGCCGTATTACGTGCTGCGCAGCAGCGTCAGCGATGTGGCGATGGACAAGCTCAACGGTCTGGTGATCAAGCCCGGCATGCCGGCCGAAATGTTCGTACGGACCGGCGAGCGCTCGTTGCTCAACTACCTGTTCAAACCGCTGCTCGACCGAGCCGGCTCTGCGTTGACCGAAGAATAAGGATGTCTGGCGGTATGAAGCGTTTCTATTGGATGGCCGTGCTGGCCGTTTCCGTGTGCGGCAACGCCTGGGCCATGGGGCCCTTCGAGTTCTACGAGCAGGCCCTGCGCAATGATCCTATCTACCTGGGCGCGATCAAGGAACGCGATGCGGGCCTGGAGAACCGCGCCATTGGCCGTGCCGGGCTGTTGCCGCACTTGGGCTACAGCTACAACAAGGGCCGCAACCAATCCAAGGTCACCTACCTCAATGACCGTGGCGCCAGCCAGCATGACGATCGCAACTACAGCAGCTACGGCTCCAGCCTGACGCTGCAACAACCCTTGCTGGACTACGAAGCGTACGCGGCCTACCGAAAGGGCGTGGCCCAGGCATTGTTCGCCGACGAAAGTTTTCGGGACAAGAGCCAGGCGCTCCTGGTGCGGGTGCTGAGTCAGTACACCCAGGCGTTGTTCGCCCAGGATCAGATCGACATTGCCCAGGCCAAGAAAAAGGCGTTCGAGCAGCAATTCCAGCAGAACGAACAACTGTTTCGTCAGGGCGAGGGCACGCGCACCGACATCCTCGAGGCGCAGGCGCGCTATGAGCTGGCAATCGCCGAAGAAATCGAGGCGCGGGACGAGCAGGACGCCGCCTTGCGTGAGCTCGGCTCGCTGATAGGCGTCCCGGCCCTGGATATCGGCGACCTGGCGCCTTTGCACGACACCTTCCAGACCTTTGCCTTGCAGCCGGCCAGTTTCGACACCTGGCACGAACTGGCGGTGAGCAATAACCCCAGCCTGGCGTCCCAGCGCCAGGCGGTGGATGTGGCGCGCTTCGAGGTCGAACGCAACCGCGCCGGACACCTGCCCAAGGTCAGTGCCTACGCAACAATGCGCCAGAACGAATCGGAAAGTGGTAACACCTACAACCAGCGCTACGACACCAACACCATCGGCCTGGAAGTCAGTGTGCCGCTGTATGCCGGCGGCGGTGTCTCGGCGTCGACCCGCCAGGCCAGCCGCAACATGGAACAGGCCGAATACGAGCTGGAGGCCAAGACCCGCGAGACGCTGATCGAACTGCGCCGTCAGTTCAGCGCCTGCGTGTCGGGGATGAACAAACTGCGCGCCTACCAGAAAGCCCTCAGTTCCGCCGAAGCGCTGGTGGTATCGACCCGGCAAAGCATCCTCGGCGGCGAGCGGGTCAACCTCGACGCGCTCAATGCCGAGCAACAGCTCTACACCACTCGCCGCGACCTGGCCCAGGCCCGCTACGACTACCTCATGGCCTGGACCAAGTTGCATTACTACGCCGGCACCCTCGGCCCGCAGGACCTGGCGAAGGTGGATGAGGCGTTTGTGTCCCGGGCGCCCATTCAATGAGCTATGGCGAGGGGGCTTGCTCCCGCTCGAGTGCGGAGCGCTCGCAGGCTTTTTTGGGGCCGCTGCGCAGCCCAGCGGGAGCAAGCTCCCTCGCCACAGAAGCCAAGCAAACACAGGATTTTTGCAACAACTAAGGATGGTTCGTGATGAAAATCGATAACAAAAAACACCCCAGGCCGGCAGGTCGCCTGTTTCTGCTCAAGGCCCTCAACCGCGCCATGCTCTGCGCACTGGCGACCTTGGGCACGGCCCAGGCGGCGCCTTATGTCGAGAGCGGCAGGGCGGGTGACCCGGACAGCTGGCGCAGCGGCGAATTCAACGCCGAATGGGGGTTGGGAGCGATCAACGCGCAGCAGGCCTACGCCGCCGGCTACACCGGCAAGGGCGTCAAGCTGGGGATCTTCGACCAGCCGGTCTACGCGGCCCACCCGGAGTTCTCCGGCACCGGCAAAGTCGTGACCTTGGTTACCAGCGGCATTCGTGAATACACCGATCCCTACATCCCGGTAAAGGCCGGTGATCCATTCCGCTACGACGGTTCACCCACCGTCGGCTCGGACGGTAAGCTGGGGTCCCATGGCACCCATGTCGGCGGGATCGCCGCCGGCAGCCGCGACGGCAGCCCGATGCACGGCGTGGCGTTCGATGCACAGATCATCAGCGCTGACAACGGCGACCCGGGGCCCGAAGACGGTATCATCCGCGGCAACGATGGCGCGGTGTACAAGGCCGGTTGGGACGCGCTGATCGCCAGCGGCGCACGGATCATCAACAACAGCTGGGGCATTGGTATCACCGACCGCTTCGACCAGGGCGGTCGCGATCCGGCGTTCCCGCACTTCACCGTGCAGGATGCGCAACTGCAATTCGATCAGATCAAACCGCTGTTGGGCACCAAGCCCGGCGGCGCCTACGAGGGGGCCATCGCCGCGGCCCGCAGCGGGATCGTGACGATCTTCGCCGCAGGCAACGACTACAACCTCAATAATCCCGATGCCATCGCGGGCCTGGCGTACTTCGTCCCGGACATCGCGCCGAACTGGCTCACCGTGGCGGCGCTGCAGGTCAACCCGGACAGCGCCAGCGCCGATCCGTACACCATCAGTACCTTCTCGTCGCGCTGCGGCTACACCGCCAGTTTCTGCGTGTCGGCACCGGGCACCCGGGTCTACAGCGCGGTGATCGGCGGTACCCGTGCCGACGACCTGACCGTGGGCTACGCCAACAAGAGCGGCACGTCCATGGCCGCGCCCCATGTCGCCGGCAGCGTGGCGGTGTTGATGGAGCGTTTCCCCTATATGACCGGCGCCCAGGTCGCGAGCGTGCTGCGTACCACCGCCACCGACATGGGCGCGCCGGGCGTCGATTCGTTGTACGGCTGGGGCATGATCAACCTCGGCAAGGCCATCGACGGTCCGTCGATGCTGGTGACCGAACAGGACATCCCCGCGGAGTTTCGCATCGATGGTGCCTATGGCTCCGGTCAGTTCGTGGCGGACTTGCCGGGCATCGGCGCGATCATCGATGCCGGCAAACCCACGGAACGGGTGTGCAGCGGCATCCAATGTGGCCTGGACGTTTGGCGCAACGACATCGCCGGTCACGGCGGGCTGACCAAGGAAGGCATCGGCACCCTGGTGCTCACCGGCGAAAACACCTACAGCGGGCCGACCCTGGTCAATCAAGGTCGACTGGCGATCAATGGCTCGCTGGCGTCGGCGGTTACCGTCAACGACGGCGGTATCCTCGGCGGCAACGGGCGCATCGCCAGCCTGACCGCCAGCCGCGGCGGCAGCGTGGCGCCGGGCAACTCCATCGGCACCTTGCAAGTGGCCGGCGACGTGACGTTCCAACCCGGTTCGAATTACGCGGTGGAAGTCTCACCCACCTCCAGCGACCTGATCGTGGCGGGCGGCAAGGCGTCCATTGACGGGGCGACGGTGTCGCTGTCCTTGGAAAACAGCCCGACGCTGCTGACGGCTGGCGAAGTGAAGAGCTTGCTGGGCAGGCAGTTCAATATCTTGCAGGCCGCTGGTGGCATTGATGGGCGTTTCGCTGAAGTCTTGCCCAACTACGCGTTTCTGGGGGGCGACCTGGCGTACAGCGCCAGCGGCATTCAACTGGCGGTCGAGCGTAACGACGCGTCATTTGCCAGCCTCGGCTTGACGCCCAACCAGCGCTCCGTGGCCACTGCCGCCGAGCAATTGGGCGCTGGCAACGGGTTGTACGAGGCCTTGCTGCTGGCACCCAGCGCCGCCGTGGCACAGCAGGCGTTCCAGCAGTTGTCCGGTGAAATCCATCCGGCCATCGGCACGCTGCTGATCAATGACAGCCGTCAATTGCGCGACGCGGTGGGTGATCGCCTGCGCCAGGGCGCGCTCTATGACGCCGGGACGCCGACCGACACTGGTAGCAATGCCTGGTTCAAAGTGCTGGGCGCTTGGGGCAAGAACGAGGGTGGACACGATCAAGCCAGTACCACCAGCTCCATCGGTGGGTTGCTGGCCGGTGTCGATGGCCTGATCGGCGACCAGACACGCCTGGGCTTCGTCACCGGCTACAGCGACAGTTCGTTGAGCATGGGCGATGGCACCCATTCCTCGGCCAAGGCCGACAGCTATCACCTGGGTGTCTATGTGGGGCATGAGATCGACGCGCTGCGCCTGACCGCCGGCGGCGCCCACAGCTGGCATCGCATCGACGTCAAGCGTGACCTGCAATGGGGCGACGTCAGTGGCCGGGAGAAAACCAAGCGCGATGCCCGGACCACCCAGCTCTTCACCGAAGCGGCGTATCGCCTGGACGGGCAAGCGGTGGCCCTGGAACCGTTCGCCAACCTGGCCTATGTGCACCTGGACAGCGACAGCTTCCATGAGAAAGGCGACAACGCGGCCCTGCACGGTGGCGACGACCGTCGCGATGCCGTGCTCTCGACCCTGGGGCTGCGGGCCAGCCACACCCTGGCGCTGTCGGATCAACAGCAACTGCAGCTGTCCGGCTCCCTCGGCTGGCAGCACAACCTGAGCCATACCACGTCCGAACAGGACCTGGCCTTCGCCGGCAGCAGCAACACCTTCGCGGTGCAGAGCGTGTCCATGGACCGTAACGCCGCCGTGGTCGGCGCCCGTGCCGGGCTCGCGGTCGCCAAGGATGTGCGGGTCAACCTCGACTACAACGGCCTGATCGGCTCCCGGGATAAAACCCACGGCGTGGGCCTGACCCTGGATTGGCAGTTCTGACCAAGAAGAAGGGCTGGACATACCCCTGTGGCGAGGGAGCTTGCTCGCGCTGGAGTGCGAAGCGCTCCCCAGGACGGCTGCTACGCACCCGAGCGGGAGCAAGCGCCCTCGCCACAAAAACTGTACCTCCCAGTTCTGGCATTCCAACAACAAAAAGAGAGCAACAACCATGGGTATCTACGACTACAAGAACCTCGGCACCACCGAATCCAAGGCACTGGTCAGCGACGCAATGGCGATCATGCTGTACGCCTACCACAACCTCGACCACGGCTTTGCCGCCGGGTACCAGCACAACGGCTTCGGTGCCGGCCTGCCGGCGACCCTGGTCACCGCGCTGCTGGGGGGCACCGATTCCCAAGGGGTGATTCCCGGCGTGCCGTGGAACCCGGATTCGGAAAAACTGGCCCTGGAAGCGGTGCAGAAGGCTGGCTGGACGCCCATCAGCGCCACGCAACTGGGCTACGCCGGCAAGGTGGATGGCCGCGGGACGTTTTTTGGTGAGAAAACCGGCTACACCACCGCGCAGGTCGAGATCCTCGGCAAGTACGACAGCGCGGGTCACCTGCAGGAAATCGGTGTGTCGTTTCGCGGCACCAGCGGCCCTCGGGAAAACCTGATTGGCGATTCCATTGGCGACGTGATCAACGACCTGATGGCCGCCCTGGGGCCCAAGGACTATGCAAAAAACTACGCCGGCGAAGCCTTTGGCAACCTGCTGGGGGACGTCGCCAAGTTTGCCCAGGCCCATGGCCTGACGGGGGCGGACGTGCTGGTCAGCGGCCACAGCCTGGGCGGTCTGGCGGTCAACAGCCTGGCGGACTTGAGCACCAGCCAATGGTCGGGGTTCTACGCCGATGCCAATTACATCGCCTACGCTTCGCCGACCCAGAGCAGTACCGATAAGGTCTTGAACATCGGTTACGAGAACGATCCGGTGTTCCGCGCCCTGGACGGCTCGACGTTCAACCTCGCGTCGGTGGGCGTGCACGATGGGCAACAGGAGTCGGCCACCAACAACATCGTCAGCTTCAACGACCACTACGCTTCGGCGGCATGGAACGTCTTGCCGTTTTCCATCCTCAACATCCCCACCTGGATTTCCCACCTGCCCAGCGGTTACAGCGATGGCATGGGCCGAATCATGAACTCGGCGTTCTACGACCTTACCGAAAAAGACTCCACCATTATCGTCGCCAACCTCTCAGACCCCGCCCGGGCCAATACCTGGGTGCAGGACCTCAACCGCAACGCTCAAACCCATACCGGCAGCACATTCATCATCGGCAGCGACAGCAACGACCTGATCCAGGGCGGCCAGGGCAACGACTATCTGGAAGGCCGCGCCGGCGACGACACCTTTCGCGATGGCGGTGGTTACAACGTGATACTGGGCGGGCAGGGCAGCAACAGCCTGCAACTGCAGCAGTCGGTGAAGGATTTCAGTTTCGCCCATGACGGAGTTGGGACGCTGTACCTGCGCGATGCCCATGGCGGGATCAGCATCACCCGCGACATCGGCACGCTGGTCAGCAAGGAGTCCGGGTTGTTCTGGGGGCTGCTCAAGGATGAGGTGAGCCACGGCGTCACCGTCAATGGCCTGGTGGCGGGCGGCAACCTGACGGCGTATGCGTCTTCGGTCAAGGGCAGTGCGGCCAACGACACCCTGGTGGCGAGCGCGAAGGGTGACTGGCTGTTCGGCCAGGACGGCAACGACGTGCTGGTGGGCGGCGCGGGTAACGACACCTTCGTCGGTGGTGCGGGCAACGACCTGATGCAATCGGGCGGTGGTAACGACACCTTCCTGTTCAATGGTGCGTTCGGCCAGGATAGGATCAGCGGTTATGAGGCGGGGGACAAGCTGGTGTTCCTCGGTGTACCCGGCGCCGGGGCAGCTCATGACTACAGGGAGCACCTGTCACAGGTGGGCAGTGACACGCTGCTCAAGGTCGGTGACAGTTCCGTGACCCTGGTGGGGGTTGCTATCGGTCAGGTTGGCGGCGAAGGGATCGTGTTCGCCTGAGATCGCTATCGCGAGCAAGCTCGCTCCCACAGTGGTTCACAGGTGTACGCAGGATTTGTGTTCACCACCGGACTTTGTGGGAGCGAGCTTGCTCGCGATGGCCGCCTGCCAGGCGAGTCACTGGGAATCAGTCTTCCTTGCGAATGGTCGCCACATCATCGGCGCGGACCCGGACTTTCCTGCCGGAAATATCCTCGAATTCGTAGAAGCCGTCGGCGGTACGGGTGTTAGGGGTGTCCTTGGTCAAATACTGGGTACCGTTTTGCAAGGTCACTACCGTGGGCGACGCGCAGCCAGCCAGAGCCATAAATGCCACGGCGACCAGGGGTACGCCCAGAAACCTGATGTTCATAACCATAACCTCTCAATCAAAAGGACACGGAGCAACTGATTCGACCGCGCCATCACATTAGCTAACCGCCATTGGTCTCGCTTGCCGTAGGAAAGTTCATCGCTAGCTGAAGGATTTCACGTTAAATATAGGAGACCGTTCATCTTTTGCGGTTGCCTGAGCGGTTTACAGCTGTTATCTGTATGCATAACCAGTACCTCCGACACCCTTGGCGTTTCTTCCCGTGGCAACCCGTTCTCTCGACGATCCGTATTACTACCTGAACAACTTCCAGCAAGTGCTCGCGTGGTTGAGCCAGCGTTATGCGGACGTGCTCAGCCACGAAGAGCAGCGCTTCATCGACGATTTCGCCGCGCTGCCCCGTGCTTCCCAAGGCTTGTTGGTGCGGATGGTGATGCGCAAGGGGCTGCGGTTTCGTCATAGCAAGCTGAGTTACCCGGAAATCGGCGACATTGGCGCCGCCGTCGCGCCGCTATTGGCCTTGGGATGGGTCGAGGAACAGGCCCCCATCGGGCTCGTTGAACTGTTCGACGTGCTGCTCAAGGCGGAAATCCTTCTATGCCTGGGTCACCTGATCGAACACCCCAAGGCGAAAAAGACCGAATGGCTCCAGGCCCTGGATAATCACCCCAGCCCGCTCCAGCCTTTTCGTACCTGGTGTCCGCAGCTTGACGAGCGCCTGTACAGCCTGACGATCATGGACCTGTGCGACAGGCTGCGCTTGATGTTCTTTGGCAACCTCTACCAGGATTGGTCGGAATTCGTCCTGGCGGACCTGGGCATCTTCACCTACGAAACCGTTGAGTTCAGCGCCGAGTCACGGGGCTTGCGCAGTCGCGAAGACGTCGATGCCTGCCTGTTCCTGCACGACTGCCAGCAGCGCTTCGAAGCCGGCGAGCCCCTGGAAGATATCGTCGCCCAGGTCAACGAACTGTCCTTGGAAAATCCGTGGCTGGAGCGACGCCGGGGCAAGTTGTTGTTCCAGATCGGCCAGCATGGCGAGCGTATCGGCGATTTCGCCTTGGCTTTGTGCATCTATCGCGATTGCACCTACCCGGGCGCGCGGCTGCGGATGGTCCGGGTATTGGAGCGAATCGGCGAGTATGCCCTGGCCCTTGAACTGGGCGAGGCGGCGGCGCAGACACCACAGAGCGCTGCCGAAACCCAGGCCTTGCTTCGGATCGTGCCTCGTCTGCGGCGCAAGCTGGGCGGCCCGCCAGTGCCACGGGTCATGGCTCGGGAAGTGGAGCGCCTGGAACTGCATCTGCCGCGCGTCGATCCGGGCCTGTCGGTGGAATACCACGTCCAGGCCCACCTGCACGATGAAACCGCGCCGGTGCATTACGTCGAGAACAGCCTGATCAATTCACTGTTCGGCCTGCTGTGCTGGCCAGCGATCTTCGCGCCGTTGCCGGGCGCGTTTTTCCACCCGTTCCAGCGTGGGCCGGTCGACCTGCTCAATGAAGATTTCCATGCCCGTCGCGCCGAGTTGTTCGCGGCCTGCCTGGCAGAGTTGGACGATGGCCGCTATCGGCAGACCATCGGTCGTCGTTACGTTGAAAAGTGGGGCGTGCAATCGCCTTTCGTGTTCTGGGGCGCCTTGTCCGAGCCCTTGCTGGAACAGGCCCTCGATTGCTTGCCGGCCGAGCACCTCAAGCACTGGTTCCAGCGCCTGCTGCTGGACATCAAGGCCAACCGCGCCGGCATGCCGGACCTGATCCAGTTCTGGCCGCAACACAAGACTTACCGCATGATCGAAGTCAAAGGCCCCGGTGACCGCCTGCAAGACAACCAATTGCGTTGGCTGGAGTTCTGTCACGAGCACCAGATGCCCGTCGCCGTTTGCTATGTGCAATGGGCAGCGTCTGCCATCGCGAGCGAGCTCGCTCCCGCAGAAGACGAGCCACCCCAGATCATCTATGGGAGCGAGCTTGCTCGCGATGGGCGCACATGAGCCCGACACCCGGCTACAGCATCGCCGTGCGGGCGCTGTGTGAATTCACCGCCAAGGTGGGCGACCTTGACCTGCGCTTCACCCCCTCGCCGACAGCCCTGGAAGGCATCGCCGGCCATCGCACCGTCGCCTCGCGGCGCACCGAGGGTTATCAGGCTGAAGTGGCCCTCGAAGGTCACTGGCAAACATTGACGGTCAAAGGCCGGGCCGACGGCTACGACCCGGTCCGCCAGTGCCTTGAAGAGGTGAAGACCTATCGGGGCGACCTGAGCAAGCAGCCGACCAACCATCGCCAGTTGCATTGGGCCCAGGCGAAAATCTATGGCTGGCTGATGTGCCAAAAGCTGCAGTTGCCGCACATCGACGTGGCGCTAGTGTATTTCGACATCGTCAGCGAAAAGGAAACCTGCCTCACCCAACGCTTCGAGGCGGCCCAGTTGCAAACCTTCTTCGAAGCACAATGCGCGCTGTTCCTGGCCTGGGCCGAGCAGGAAATGGCCCATCGGCAGGCGCGTAACCTCGGCGCGCAGGCCCTGGTCTTCCCCCATGCGGGTTTCAGGCCCGGGCAACGGCACTTGGCCGAGTCGGTGTTCAAGGCAATCAGTACCGGCCGCTGCCTGATGGCCCAGGCGCCCACCGGCATCGGCAAGACCGTCGGCACCTTGTTCCCGATGCTCAAGGCGTTGGCGCCCCAGCAACTGGACAAAGTGTACTTCCTCACGGCGAAAACCCCGGGGCGCAAGCTGGCCCTGGATGCGGCACGCGTGATTACCCGCAGCGCGCCGTCGATGCCGCTGCGGGTGCTGGAAATGATCGCCCGGGACAAGGCCTGCGAACACCCGGACAACGCCTGCCATGGCGAGTCCTGTCCGCTGGCCCGAGGTTTCTATGACCGCCTGCCGGGCGCCCGGGCGGCGGCAAGCCAAGTCTGCTGGCTGGATCAGGCGGCATTGCGCGACATTGCATTGGCCCATGAGGTGTGCCCGTATTACCTCAGCCAGGAAATGGCCCGTTGGGCCGACGTGGTGGTGGCCGACTACAACTATTACTTCGACTTCAGCGCCTTGCTCTTTGGCCTGGCCCAGGCCAATGGCTGGACAGTCGCGACCCTGGTGGACGAGGCCCATAACCTGGTGGAACGCGGGCGGCAGATGTACAGCGCGACCCTTGACCAGGCCACGTTGAGCAGCGTGCGCAAAACCGCCCCCGAACCGCTGAAGAAATCCCTGGAGCGGTTCAATCGCCAGTGGAACGCCTTGCATACGTCCCAGATGGCGGCCTATCAGGCCTATGAAAAACTGCCGGAAAAGTTGCTCCAGGCCTTGGCCACCTGTACCACCGCCATCGGCGATTACCTCAACGATCACCCCCAGGGCCTGGACAGTGGCTTACAGGCGTTCTACTTCGACGCCTTGCAGTTCGGCCGGGTGGCGGAAGCCTTCGACGAGCACTTTCTGTTCGACATCCACAAGCGCGAACTCGGCCGCCAGCGCAGCCTGTCGACGCTGTGCCTGCGCAACGTGGTGCCGGCCGCGTTCCTGCGGCCCAGGCTGACGGCGGCCCGCAGCACCGTGCTGTTTTCGGCGACCCTGAGCCCTCGACATTACTACGCAGACTTGCTGGGAACGCCGGGCGATACGGTGTGGATCGATGTCGAATCGCCGTTCAAGGCCGAGCAGCTGGACGTACAGGTGGTCAGCCGCATCTCCACGCGCTTTGCCCATCGCCAGGCGTCCCTGGAACCGATTGTCACGTTGATGGCCCGCCAGTTCAGCGAGCGCCCGGGCAACTACCTGGCCTTTTTCAGCAGTTTCGATTACTTGCAGCAAGTGGCCGGGCTGTTTGCCGAGCGGCACCCGCAGATCGCCCTCTGGACGCAATCGCGGGGCATGGGCGAAGCCCCCCGGCAGGCGTTTCTCGAACGATTCATGGAACACAGCCAAGGCATTGGCTTTGCGGTGCTGGGCGGCGCGTTCGGCGAGGGCATCGACTTGCCGGGTTCACGCCTGATCGGTGCGTTCATCGCTACCTTGGGGCTGGCGCAGTTCAACCCGGTCAATGAGCAGATGAAGCAACGCATGGCGGCGATCTTCGGCGATGGCTATGACTACACTTACCTGTATCCCGGATTGCAGAAGGTCGTACAGGCGGCAGGCCGCGTGATCCGTACCCAACAGGATAGCGGGGTGGTGATGCTGATCGATGATCGGTTTGGCGAGGCCAGGGTGCAGCAGCTATTGCCGCGCTGGTGGTCAGTTACCCAAGAGGCCCACAAATCCCCTTGTGGGAGCGAGCTTGCTCGCGATGGCAGACTGTCAGCCAGCATTGATGCAAACTGACCCACCACTATCGCGAGCAAGCTCGCTCCCACAGGGTGGAAGGCTTGAAGATTTTTCCTGGCACCCGACTTGTTCCATAATCCGTAAAAAATCCACACGGATGCCCCGGCCAGATGCTCGAGAACGCCCCCAAGATCCCGCTCATGAACGAAGAACAGCGCTTTCGCCTGCTCATCGACGCGGTGGTCGACTACGCCATCTACATGACCGACCCTTCGGGCATCATCACCAGTTGGAACTCTGGCGCCAGGCGTTTCAAGGGTTACGAGGAGTCCGAGATCCTCGGCCAGCATTTCTCCCGTTTCTACACCGACCAGGACCGCGCCGCCGGCCTGCCGCAACGGGCGCTGGATACGGCCCTGCATGAGGGGCGTTTCGAAGGCGAGGGCTGGCGGGTGCGCAAGGACGGCACGCTGTTCTGGTCCCATGTGGTGATCGACCCGATCATCGACAGCCAGAGTGGTACCTTGCTCGGCTTCGCCAAGATCACCCGCGACCTGACCGACCGCAAGATGGCCGAGGAAACCCTCAAGCAAAGCGAGCAGCAGTTTCGCCTGCTGGTGCAAAGCGTCACCGACTACGCCATCTACATGCTCGACCCGCAAGGTCAGGTCACCAACTGGAACCTGGGGGCGCAGCGGATCAAGGGGTATCTTCCGGTGGAAGCCATCGGCCGGCATTTCTCGATGTTCTACACCCCCGAGGATCGCGATGCCGGCGAGCCGCAGCGCGCGTTGAGCATCGCCGCCAGCGAAGGGCGTTTCGAGAAAAAGGGCTGGCGCATGCGCAAGGATGGCACGCGGTTCATGGCCCACGTGGTCATCGATGCGATTCGCAGCGATACCGGCGCGCTGCTGGGGTTTGCCAAGATCACCCGCGACATCACCGATGCCACCCAAGCCCAGCAGGCCCTTGAACAGGCCCGTGAGGCGTTGTTTCAATCCCAGAAACTGCAAGCCATCGGTCAGCTCAGCGGTGGTATTGCCCATGATTTCAATAACCTGTTGACGGTCATCCTTGGCAACCTGGAAATCGTGCGCAAGCGCATGCCCAGCGAGCCGAAACTCACTCAGTTGCTGGACAACGCGACCCAGGGCGCGCTGCGCGGGGTTTCGCTGACCCAACGCATGCTGGCGTTTGCCCGGCGGCAGAAACTGACCTACGAATCGGTCGAGCTATCGGCCCTGGTACAGGGCATCAGCGGCCTGCTGCAAAGCTCCCTGGGCCCGTCGATACACATCCAGACCCGTTTCGCCGACGCGCTGTCGCCCGTGCTGGCCGATGTCAATCAACTGGAACTGGCGATCCTAAACCTGGCGACCAACGCCCGGGACGCCATGCCCCATGGCGGCCAGATCGTCATTGCCGCCGAGGAACGGCAAGGGGCTGATGCCGGACCGGACCAGCCGATGCCCCCCGGACGCTACATCTGCCTGGCGATGACCGATGAAGGCGAGGGCATGGACGACGCCACGCTGGCCTCGGCCGTGGACCCATTCTTCACCACCAAGGGTGTCGGCAAGGGCACGGGGTTGGGGCTGTCCATGGTGCATGGCCTGGCGGAACAGTTGGGTGGCCGCCTGATACTCAAAAGCCAGAAAGGCCTGGGGACCACCGCCGAATTGTGGTTGCCGGTGGCCGGCGATGCGGCCCCTGGCAAAGCGGCGATCGAAGAGGCGGCGCCGCCGGTCCACGAGTTGAAAGTGCTGGTGGTCGACGATGACAGCCTGGTATTGACCAGCACTCGCTTGTTGATCGAAGACCTGGGGCATCGAGTCCTTTGCGCCCCATCGGGGGCTCAGGCGCTGGAGCTGTACGAGCGCAACCCGGACATCGACCTGGTGATCACCGACATGGCCATGCCGCAGATGGACGGCGCGCAGTTGGCGAAATTGTTGCGCGACCGCCAACCGACCTTGCCCATCATCCTGGCCACCGGCTATGCCGAACGCCTGGAAGGTTTCGCCACGCAACTGCCTCGGTTGATCAAGCCGTTCAAGCAGATTGACCTGATGCAGGTCATTGGGCAGACGATGAAATAGTCAGCCTCCTGTGGCGAGGGAACTTGCTCCCGCTGGGTCGCGCAGCGGCCCCTATGTCGCGAGCGCTTCGCACTCGAGCGGGAGCAAGCTCCCTCGCCACAAGAGCAGGCGCTTATGGCGTTTATTCAGTGTTCTTCTTGAACCCACGCAAATTCATCGCACACAAGCAAAACTGCAACACGATCAATGCATACGCATGGGTATGCAGCCCCCAGACCACCCACAGAATATTGCTCGCGATAAAACAACTGAATCCCGCCACCCTGCGGCGGGGTTGGCGTGAGCCGATCAACCAGGCGGCCAGCACCGTGACGAGCATCGCCGGCCATTGCACCCATCCCAGATAATCCACGCAGCGGTCCTCTTGCCCTTTACACATAAAAGACCTTGGCGGTCGGACAGCGTTTCCTCGGACTTCGCTGCACCTGTGGTCCATTGGCTTGAACTTGCCACGCGCCGGGTTCTTCTAACGAGTCCGAATCATCATCGAGGCACCGCCTGCGCAATGCCCAGAATACTCACCGGGCCTACCCCGGAAGAAGAACTGACGGAACACAACGCCAAACTGTTCGGCTCGCCCAAGGAGCGACTGGACTTCTATCGTCGGGAGATCCAATACGAAACCAGCATCCTGGCCAATCGAACCGATGCTTACCTGGCGGCCCAATCCTTCCTGGTGATCGCCTTTGCCTCGTGCATGGCCAACCTGAACCCGGAGTGGGGCAAGTTGTTCACGCTGATCGTGCCGCCATTCCTGGCCTTGCTGGGATTCCTCAGCTCGCTCAATGCCTGGCCGGGCATCAAGGCGGCCTACGAGATCATCGATCACTGGCATTTCAAGCAGAGCGAACTGTTGCGCGCCGAACCCTTGATGGGCCTGGCCTACGACGAATCGCCGCTGTTCAGCGAGCGGGAATCGACCCACAAGGGCTACCGCAAGTCGTTGCTGTTCTCGGTGCGTACCCCTTGGATCTTCGCCACCTTCTGGGTATTGCTGGGGGCGTACTCGGTCTATATCCAGCTGAGCAACCCAGGCGGTTGAGGCACACTCGCCTCAACTCGACTGCTTACGGCGCTCATACCATGCCAACGTCGGCTGGGTCGTGATGCCATGCACCAGAATGCTCAAGGCCACCACCGACAGGGTGAGGTCGATGCACAGTTGCGCCACCGCTGGCGGCAGGTCATGGTTCAAGGCGAAGAACAGATAAAACAGGCTGCCGATCCCGCGAATGCCAAACCAGCCGATCAGCAGCCGTTGCGGTCCGTCGAGCAATCGCCGCCAGGGCACCACCAGCACACTCAGCGGGCGAATCACGAAAAACAGCAGGGCACCGATCGCCACGGCTCGCCAGTCCCAATGGTTGGCTAGCACGACCCCCAGCAGGGTCACCAGGAAGACTTCCATCGACCGCTCCACCAAGCTGCCAAACGCCAGCATGTCGCTCATCATCACCCCAGCGGCCAATTGACCATCGCCCAACGTCTCGGTATCGCCCACGACGGCCTGTCGGGGCTCGACGGTTTCGTGGCCCACCACCGGCTGCACCAGGTGTTCTGCCGGTAGCGCCCCTTCATCAGTGGATTGGACCTCGGCCTGACGCAGCCCCAAGCCGGCGGCGAACACCGAGAGAAAGCCATAGCCCTGGATCCACTCAGCCACGACGTAGGCCAGGGCAATCAGTGCCAGGGCCAGGTAATCATTGGGCGACAAGGTGCTGTCGGCATTCCTGATGCGCATCGACAGGGTCAGCTTGCCGATGCCGCGGCCCATCCAGTAGCCGACCAGCAACCCGGCCGGCACCGCCCACAGGACGTTGTGCAGCAGCCATTCACCGAGAAAACCGCTGCCGTCCTCCCGCAGCATCAACAAGCCGAGGATCACAAAGGGAAACGCCGTGCCGTCGTTCAGTCCCGCTTCGCCCGACAGGCCGAATCGCACCCGGTCGTCATCCCGGGCATCGTTGACCTGCACCAGTGCCGCCAGTACCGGGTCGGTGGGCGCCAGCATCGCGCCGATCAGCATCGACACGCCCCAACCCAGGCCCAACAGATAGTGCAACGCCAGGCACAGGCCGGCGATGCACAGGATCATCACCGGCCCGGCCAGCCCATAGGCCACGCGCCAGGTACGGTCCTTGAGAGGCAGGCGCAACTTGAGGCCGCTGACGAACAGCGAAAACACCACCGCGATTTCCGTGAGGTGTTCCATCCAGACCGACGAGTCGCTGATGTCCAGCTTCAGCACGTCCAGCCCCAGCGGCCCGATGGCGACACCCAGCACCAGGCACATCGCCGAGGTGGTGACCGGCATCCAGCGCAGATAAGAGGAGGTCAGGGCCAGGGTCAGCAACACCGCGCCGAGCACCGCTACCCATACTGTGAACGTCATCGTTGCTCCTTGGATAGCGACTGGTGGCTCTCAGTATTCGAGGCCCGGAGCGAAGCGAGGGTTCCCACCAAAGCAGCAGGCCTCCGTTTATCCGCCTGCCATTTAATCCAACGGAATTTTTCGCCGTTCCCCGCGCTCTGCAACAGAAGAGACGTTCTGATTCAGCGTCCGCCAAGAACCCGAGAGGCCCTTATGACTGCGCTGACACCCCTCCAATCCCAGCCGGCCACCGTGCACCCTGTCATCCATAATGGACAGGTGCGCCAATGCTATGAACGGCTGTTCCAGGGCCCCGACGATGCCGACAAGCAAGCCGTCGCCCAAACGTTCCTCCAGCAATGCATCGCCAAAGCCGAGGCGCTCCCCCAGCAGATGCCCTCTGATCCCATGGCGCTGCAGGCCTGGGTCGAACAACACAGCGCCGGCGTGGCCCGGCAATACGCTGACTACCTGGAGCGGCGCAAGAACGGCGGCCCGCGGGAGTTTTTCAGCGGCAAGGCCCATGCCCTGTACTTCATCCAGGCCGTGGCCCCGACCAAACGGGTGGACGGTGCCTGGCTGTATGGCGTGGTCAAGCACTGGCACGACCACCGTTTCGAAGGGTTGCTGTGCACCTACCTGGAAGAACTGGGGGACGGTCATCCCGGACAAAATCATGTGGTGCTCTATCGCAAGTTGCTCGCCGAACACGACCTGTCGGACGCCCCGGACATCGACGACGATCTGTATCTGCAAGGCGCCGTGCAACTGGCCCTGGGCTATGCCGGCGACGAGTACCTGCCGGAGGTCATCGGCTACAACCTGGGCTACGAGCAATTGCCCCTGCATCTGTTGATCAGCGCCTATGAGCTGAGTGAACTGGACATCGATCCGTACTATTTCACCCTCCACGTCACCATCGACAACGCCAGCACCGGCCATGCCCACAAGGCCGTGCAAGCGCTGCTGCAACTGATGCCGATGGAAGCGGACCGCGAGGCCTTCTGGCAGCGAGTCACGCTGGGCTATCGCCTCAACGACCTGGGGCAGGGTAGCCGGGCCATCATCGGCTCGTTCGACCTGGAGCGCGAAGTGCTGGACATGCTCGAACGCAAACGCCCATTCGGTCAGCACATGCATTCCGATTACTGCAAATTCGAAGGCAAGACCGTCAACCAGTGGCTCTCGGCGCCGGGCCAGTTGGAGGGGTTCCTGACGGCCATGCAGAACAAAGGCTGGATCAAGCGCCATGAAGACCCGCAACACAGTCGCTTCTGGACGCTGATCGACGGCGCAGGCGCGGCCATGTTCGGGGTCTTCAGCCCCTACGAAAAACAGCTGCTGCATGACTGGATCGCCGGTGACTGGCTGGACGAGGGCGTGAAGTCCGGCGCCCGGCGTGCTCCGGTTGCGGCCTGCGCCCCCGCGACGCCGATGGACGATCCCGATGTGCAAAACCTGCAACAGGCGCTGCAAGGCCGCACGCCGGACGAGCAGATGCAAGTCCTGATGCCCTGGCTCTGTGCCCGCTGCCACAGCCATCCGGCGGGGCTGCTGGCGACTCGCCGGTTCATCGAACTCAAGTCCGCACTTCGCTAGGGAGCCCTGCATGAATGAAGAAGAACGCCTGTCCGAGCCGGATCTTGCATTGCTGCAACTGGGCCGACGCCTGCAAGCCGACGGCTATCGTTTCATCACCCCGACCCCGTTGACCCATGAACGCGTCAACCAGCGTCCCGGTAATGAACGCGCCAAGACCTTGCGGGACGTGTTCGGCTGGTCGCGGCCGTTTGCGCCGGGGCTGATCAGCACCGACGAACAGCGGCAACTGCAAGACGCCCAGGTGCTGGAAGCACACGACGGCTTGTTGCGTAGCCGGGTGCGCTGGTCGAGCCTGGATGGCTTGCTGTTTGCCCATTCGCAGTTTCCCACGCAAGCCAGCGATGCGGTGTTCTTCGGCCCTGACAGCTATCGTTTCGCCCAACTGATCCATACTCACCTGCAACAGAACTTCACGGCCGTGCAGCGCGCCGTGGACATTGGTTGCGGCGCGGGTGTCGGGGCCATCGTGATTGCCCGCGCCCGTCGTGAAGCGCAAGTGCTGGCCGTGGACATCAACCCCCAAGCCCTGCGCCTGAGCGCCGTGAACGCCGCGCTGGCGGAGGTGGCCAACGTCGAGGTCGCCCGCAGCGACGTGTTGCAGGACGTGCCAGGCCAGTTCGACCTGATCGTCGCCAACCCGCCGTACATGGCTGACCCCTCCGAGCGCGCCTACCGCCATGGCGGCGGCACACTGGGCGCCGGGCTGTCGCTGCGCATCGTCGAGCAGGCCTTGCCCCGGCTCACACCTGGCGGCTCGCTGGTGCTCTACACCGGCGTGGCCATGGTGGATGGGCGCGATCCGTTCCTCGAAGCGCTGGGGCAATGGCGTGACTCGGCGGATTTCGGCTGGACCTACAAGGAATTGGACCCGGACGTGTTCGGTGAAGAACTGCTCACGCCGGGTTATCAGGACGTGGAAAGGATCGCCGTGGTGGCGTTGGTTGTAACCCGCATTGGCGCAGGTCTGGGCGGGGCTATCGGAGGGATTATCGATGAACAGACGCATGAAATTCGGCGTTGAAGAGGAGTATTTCATCACTGACCTGAGCACCCGTTGCATGCCGGGTGCCCCCCCTGCGGAGGCTGTCGCCGCGTGCCAGGCTGAGCTGGGCAAGCATTTCGCCCATGAAATGTTCCAATGCCAGGTGGAAATGGCCTCGCCCATCTTTCGCAGCCTGCCCGAGGCTGCCGACTACCTGAACCAGGTGCGTACGGGCCTGAACCAGCGCTTGGCGCCCTATGGCCTGGGCCTGCTCAGTGCCGGTTCACACCCGATGGCCACCCAGGTGCTGCAACCCACCGACGAGCTGCATTTCCAGCAACTGTTCGATGATTATCAGCGGGTGGCGCGGCGCAGCGTGCTGTCGGGCCTGCATGTCCACGTGGAAGTCCCGGCAACGCAGGATCGGGTGCGGATCATGAATGAGGTCCTGCCGTGGTTGCCGATGTTCCTAGCCCTGAGCGCGTCATCGCCATTCTGGAACGGTGGCTACAGTGGCTTCAGCAGCTATCGACAAGTGGCCTGCGATGAATGGCCGCGCATGGGGGTGCCGGAGTATTTCGAAGATGAGTCGGCGTTCGGCGGCTACGTCGACATGCTCATGCGCACCGGGTCCATTCGCCAGGCCAGCGATTGCTGGTGGGTGATACGACCTTCCTCACGTTATCCCACGTTGGAGCTGCGCATTTGCGATGCCTGCCCGCGGGCGGACGATGTCCTTTGTCTGGTCTCGCTGTTTCGCCTGATGGTGGCCCACGCCGTGACGCAGCGCCGGCCCGGTGCCCGCTACAGCCAGATGTCCCAGTGGATCCTCAAGGAAAACCGCTGGCGGGCCAAGCGCCACGGGATTCTCGCGGAGTTTATCGTCGAGGGGCAGGAACAGCCGATGCTGATCGGGGAATGGCTGACCCTGGCGGAGCAGACTTTCGGTGAAACCGCGGCCGAACTGGGCGTCCAGGACGTGTTCAAGCAGGCCCGCGCGATTGTCCAGGAAGGCACCAGCGCCGATCGGCAAATCGTGCTCTACGAACAAGGCCTGCTGCTGGGCGATTCGGTCGAACAGGCCTTGAGCCGGGTGGTCGATCAGTTGCTCGCGGAAACCGCCGGGAGGCCGGTTGCCGACCCAGCCTTGCAACAGGTCGCAGGTGGTCCATGAGCAGCAAGACCCTGGCTGACTACAACCGCATGCGAGATTTCGCCGCCACCCCGGAACCGGCGGCGAAACGTTCGCGCAGGTCGGCAAAAACCGCCCACGCCTTGCAGTTCTGCATTCAAAAGCACGATGCCTCGCGGCTGCACTACGACTTCCGACTGGAGTTGGACGGCGCGCTCAAGAGCTGGGCGGTGCCCAAGGGGCCGTCCCTGGACCCCAAGGCCAAACGCCTGGCCGTGCATGTCGAAGATCATCCGCTGGATTACGCCACATTCGAGGGCAACATCCCTGAAGGTCACTACGGCGCCGGTGACGTGATCGTCTGGGACCGGGGCGTCTGGATTCCCCAGGGAGACGCCCACGAAGCCTACGAAAAAGGTCGGCTCAAGTTCGAGTTGCAAGGCGAAAAGCTCAACGGCCTGTGGAACCTGGTACGCACCCATATGCCCGGCAAGCAGGAGCAGTGGTTCCTGATCAAGCATCAGGACCAGGCCGCCCGCCCCGAAAGCGAATACGACGTGGTCCAGGCCGAGCCGGACAGCGTGCTCAGCGATCGTACCCTCGTGCCCAAGCGTCGAGGCAAGGCTGTCGCCAAAGCGGTGAAGCAACCGGAAAAAGCCGCGCGGCCGAAATCGCCGAAACGCGCCTCGAAAGGCACCCTCAGCGGGGCGGTCGCCGGGCCGCTGCCAGAAACCCTCAAGCCGGAACTGGCAACCCTGGTGGAAAGCGCGCCCGACGGCGAATGGCTTTATGAGATCAAGTTCGACGGTTACCGGGTCATGGCGCGGATCGAAAACGGCGACGTCAGGCTGCTCACCCGCAACGGCCATGACTGGACCCACAAATTGCCAAGACAGGCCGAGGCCTTGGCCGCGTTGGGGTTGGAATCGGCCTGGCTCGACGGCGAGATGGTCGTCGCCAACGAGCAGGGGGTGCCGGACTTCCAGGCCTTGCAAAACGCCTTCGAAGCCGGCAGCAGCGGCAAGATCGCCTATTACCTGTTCGACGTGCCTTATCTCAATGGCATGGATTTGCGCAACGTGCCGGTGCAAGAGCGCCGGGCCGCCTTGGCCGCCGTGTTGGAGCCCAACGAAAGCCCCTTGTTGCGCTTCTCCGATGCCTTCGAAGAAACCCCTGAAGCGCTGCTAAACAGCGCCTGCCAGATGCAGATGGAAGGGCTGATCGGCAAGCGCGTCGGCAGCACCTATGTGTCCAGGCGCAGCAACGACTGGATCAAGCTCAAATGCAAGAATCGCCAGGAGTTCGTGGTGGTGGGCTTCAGCGATCCCAAAGGCGCCCGCAGTGCTTTCGGTGCCTTGCTGCTGGGGCTGCATGATGCCGACAGCGGCCAGTTGCGCTACGCCGGTAAGGTCGGCACCGGGTTCAACGAAACCACCCTCAAAAGCATCTACCAGCAATTGCTGCCTCTGGAGACGAAAAAAGCCGCCGTGGTGAACCCGCCCACCGGCTACGAAGCCAAGGGCGTGCATTGGCTGGAACCGACGCTGCTGGCCGAAGTGGCCTTTGCCGAAATGACCAAGGAAGGCTCGGTGCGCCATGCGGTCTTCCATGGCTTGCGCAACGACAAGCCGGCCAAGGACATCACTCAGGAGCTTGCCAAACCCGTGAAGAAAACCACTGTGGCGAAAAAAACCAGCACCCCGGATGAACCCGACGCGAAACCGCACAAGGCAAAGACCAGGACAAAAGCCAAGGCCCCGGCCATGGACGGCAAGGTCCGCATCACTCACCCGGAGCGGGTCATCGACGCCAGCAGTGGCACCACCAAGCTGCAGTTGGCCGAGTACTACGCCAGCGTTGCCGAATTCATCCTGCCGGAACTGGAAGATCGCCCGGTCGCCTTGGTCCGGGCGCCGGACGGCATCGCCGGTGAGCTGTTTTTCCAGAAGAACCCCGAGCGCCTGGCGATTCCCGGTATCACCAGCCTGGACAAGGAACTGACCGGGCAACCAGTGATGATCATCAACAACGCCGAGGCGCTGATCGGTGCGGTGCAGATGAGCACGGTGGAACTGCACACCTGGAATGCCACGTCTGTCGACCTGGACAAACCCGACCGCTTCGTCCTCGACCTCGACCCGGACCCGGCGCTGCCCTGGAAAAGCATGGTCGAGGCGACGCAGCTCACCTTGTCGGTGCTCGATGAACTAGGCCTCAAGGCGTTCCTCAAGACCAGCGGCGGCAAGGGCATTCATGTGGTGGTGCCATTGACGCGCAAACTGGGTTGGGACGAGGTCAAGGGCTTCAGTCATGCGATTGTCAGTCACATGGCCAAGCTGCTGCCGGACCGTTTTTCGGCGGTGTCCGGGCCAAAGAACCGGGTAGGGCGGATCTTCATCGATTACCTGCGCAATGGGCTGGGCTCCACGACCATCTGCGCCTACGCCGCCAGGACCCGGGAGGGGTTGCCGGTGTCCGTGCCGATATTTCGTGAGGAGGTGGCTGGGCTCAAGGGGGCGAACCTGTGGAATGTGCACAATGTTCATGAACGTCTGGCGCAGGTGGGGCATGAGCCTTGGGCTGGGCTGAAGAAGACGCGACAGAGTATTACGGCTGAGATGCGCAGGCGTATCGGTATGAAGAAAGTTTAAGGTGTCGCGGCTATACGCCGCAGTTCCTTTGTGGGAGCGAGCTTGCTCGCGAAGAGGCCAGCAAGCCCAATATCCATGTCACTGAACCAGCGCCATCGCGAGCAAGCTCGCTCCCACAGATCATCTCAAGCCGCTGTCATCGGTGATGTGCGCCCCGAAAACGCATTTAGCCCACCGGGACACGCAAATATTCCGGCTGCAGGTAGTTGAACCAGAGCAGGATCATTTCCACCAGGATCGTCACCAATACCAGCAGGCCCACGCCCCAGACACTTGCCGAATACAGCAGGCCCTGTTCCTTCTTGAGGCCCATGAACATGGGCAGCCCGACGAACAGCAGGAATGTCGAGTAGGCCGATGCCAGCAACAGCACCGCCACGGCCAGCCAGCGGCTCGGGTAAAGCCCGAAAACTCCGGCCAGGAAATACGGCGTTGCGGTATAGGCGGCGAAACCGATGCATTGGTTGACCGTCGGGCGCGCTTCGAAAGTGCGGGACATCCAGCGGATGAACAGCCCCATCAACGTGACGCCGACGACGATGGTCAGGTACAGCAGCACGCACAATTGAAGCGCGCTGGTGCTGCTGAGCCGAACCGTTTCGTTTTCGGCCAGGCTCCATCCGGTCCAGGTGGTGCCGATGAACAGGCACACCGCGGGAATCAGCGCGAGCAACAGCAAATGAGCCAGGTAATGGCGTGGATGTGCCTGTTCCTGCTCGCGTATGTCGGCCCAGGCGAATTCGGGCTGTGTGAACAGTTTGACGAAAGGTGCGGACATGACGACCTCCTGATCAAGACGGCCTCTGCATGAGGCCCTTACTGGGTTTGAGGCACAGAAAAAGACCGGGGTTTCATTTATTTCCTGTTCCTGGTGACCGACCGCTTCCGGTACGCGAAGACATGCGCTTCCTGCACAAGGTCTGGCGTTTCGAGCGAGTCGCTCGGATGCGTCATGGGCGACTGGCCGGGCACAGCCCACTGTGGGAGCGAGCTTGCTCGCGATAGCGGTAAACCAGCCCATTGATGTTGCCTGACCTGCCCCTATCGCGAGCACGCTCGCTCCCACAGGTATTAGGGGCAAGGCCCATTGGCTGAGTGCTCCCTCGCCACAGGTAAAACGCTGCGCCATGCTTAAAGCATCGGCTTGCCCCCGGTAATCCCATAACGGGCTCCGGAGATGTAGCTGCCTTCGTCCGAGGCCAGCAGCACATAGATCGGCGCCACTTCAACCGGCTGGCCGGGGCGGCCAAGGGGCGTCTGGGTACCGAAATTCTGCACTTCTTCCTCGGGCATGGTCGCCACGATCAGCGGCGTCCAGATCGGTCCCGGTGCCACGCTGTTCACGCGGATGCCCTTGGGCCCGAGCATCTGCGCCAGGCCACCGGTGAAGTTGGCGATGGCGCCTTTGGTGGCGGCATAGGCCAGCAGTGTCGGCTTGGGCATGTCGGAATTGACCGAGCTGGTATTGATGATCGAGCCACCAGGCTTCATGTGCGGCACGGCGGCCTGGCAGATCCTGAACATCGCGGTGATGTTGATATTGAAGGTACGCACCCATTCTTCGTCGGGAATGTCCTCCAGGTTTTCGTGGGTCATCTGGAACGCGGCGTTGTTGACCAGGATGTCGATATGGCCAAAGCGGGCGACGGTTTCATCGACGATCTTGCGGCACAGGCCTTTGTCCGCCAGGTCACCGGGCAACAACAGGCACTGGCGTCCGGCCTGCTCGACCCAGCGTGCGGTTTCCCGGGCGTCTTCATGCTCGTCCAAGTAGGCAATCGCCACATCCGCACCTTCACGGGCGAAGGCAATGGCAACGGCGCGACCGATGCCGCTGTCGGCGCCGGTGATCAGGGCGATCTTGTTCGCCAGTCGTCCGGAGCCGGTGTAGCTCTGCTCGCCGCAGTCCGGATAAGGGTCCATTTTGCGCTGGGTGCCGGGCACCGGCTGGCTTTGTTTAGGGAAAGGCGGGAAAGGGTAGTCGACCATCGTCGTTCTCCAGGTGGGTTGCGATGGAGGGTGGACTTTGGGTTTTCGGGCAGAGTTCGGTCGGATTGTCCGGCCAGTCGATGAGCGTGACGGTGGTCGTTTCGTCGGTGAAGGGTGGGCTGTGGCGAACATTGGACGAGCCTGTATTCTCCAATGTCAGTACCGGTGTCGAGAAGGAGCAGGGCAATGTTCAGCCACATACAGATCGGCGCGCGCGACCTGCCGACAATGGTCGCTTTTTATGATGCAGTGCTCGGCTGCCTGGGGCTGGAGCGCATCGCGGGCGAAAACGATTCGGGCCCGCCGGGAGAAGGCTGGCGTCAGCCCGGCAAGTATTGGCCGCAGGTTTTTGTCCAGTTGCCTTTCAATGGCCTGCCCGCGACCTGGGGCAATGGCATGCAAGTGAGCTTCGCCGCCGATTCCCCGCAAACCGTCCGCGCTGCCTGGGAGCAGGCGATGGCCATGGGCGGTACCGACGAAGGCCCACCGGGTCCGAGGCCGCAGTATTGCGAAGGTTATTTCGGTGCGTATTGCCGCGACCCGGAGGGGAACAAGTTGTGCTTTGTCTATGCGCCGGATATGCATGAATAAAGCTCAAACCCTTGTGGCAAGGAGCTTGCTCCCTAACCACAAGGGGCATTGGCAGTTGAATCAGCCCCTGGCTTTCAGGCTGCGCTCCATCCGTGCGAGGCCTTCCTCCAGCAATGCCCGCGGGCAGCCGAAGTTCAGGCGCACGAACTGCCCGGCATCGTCAGCAAAATCCAGCCCGGCACTCAGCCCGACCTTGGCTTCTTTCAAGAAAAATCCTTGTGGGTCATCCAGCCCCAGCCCGGAGCAATCCAGCCAGGCCAGGTAAGTGCCCTGGGGCACGGTCATGGTGATGCCCGGCAGACGGGTGCTCACCGCCTCGACCAGGTAATCGCGGTTGGCTTGCAGATAGGCTTTCAAGGCCTCCAGCCATGGGCCGGCTTCGCTGTAGGCCGCACGGGTCGCTTCCAGGCCGAAGGCATTGACGCTGTCGACCATGCCGGCCCGCGCGTTGTTGACCCGCTCGCGCAGCTTGGCGTTCTGGATAATGGCGAACGATGTTTTCAGCCCGGCGATGTTGTAGGCCTTGCTGGCGGACATCAAGGTGATGGTGCGCTCGGCAATCTCCGGGCTGAGGGAGGCGGTCGGAATGTGCACGCGGCCGTCGAAGCACAATTCGGCATGGATTTCGTCGGAGATGATCCAGGCGTCCTGCGCCAGGCAAATGTCCGCCACGGCCTTGAGTTCTTCGCGGCCAAACACCTTGCCCAGCGGGTTGTGAGGGTTGCTCAGCAACAGGGCGCCGCCGCCCTGCAATGCTTCGCGCAACGCGGTCAAGGGCGTATGGAATTCACCCTTGACCGGGGTGAACGGCAACTCCACTTTGTTCAACTGCCAGTGACCGGGGGCGTGGCGCAGCGGAGGGTAGTTGGGCACCTGCACCACGACATTCTGTCGGGGTTCCACCAGGGCACGCAGCGCCATATTGAAACCCGGCTCGACGCCAGGCAGGAACACGATCTGCTGAGGCTCGACACGCCAGGCGTACTTGCCCCACAGGTCCGCCACGATGGCTGCGCGCAGATTGTCCTGGGCGACACTGTAGCCCAGCATCGGATGTTCAAGGCGCTTGTGCAGCGCGTCGATGACCACCGGTGGGGCGGGGAAATCCATGTCGGCCACCCACATTGGCAGCACATCGGCCGGGTAGCGGCTCCATTTGGTACTGCCGGTGCCGTGGCGCTCCAATACGGTGTCGAAATCGAAAGTCATGGGGGTTCCATCAGTCAGTCATGAGATGGCGCACATCATAAAGCAAAGACCGCCGAGAAAAGCTTGATGGCGCAGTGCCACCAATTGATGATAATCAGTTAAAGTTCCCTCTCGAAACGCCGCTAAGCCGTTAGCGGCACTCGGTAACGGACCTCCAAGTCTTTGAAAAGGACGACCCCCATGACATCGCCCGTGCGCTTTAACGATCACCACCGTAAAGCCGACCGCATCATGCTGGGGCTACTCTGGCTCACGTTGCTGTATTCCCTGAGCCTGGCATTCCTGCACTCGACGTTCACCCAGGCGCTGCTGGTGGGGGCGACCACCTGCGTGGCGAGCACCACGCTTTATCGCGTCCTGGCCGGCACCCGGGCCATGCGCTGCGTCATCGCGGTGGCGCTGATGGTCATGGCGGCCTTGCACATCAACCAGACCCACGGCGTGATCGAATTCCACTTCGGGATCTTCGTGCTGCTGGCCGTGTTGACGTTCTACCGTGACTGGCTGCCGATTGTCGTTGCCGCCGCCACCATCGCGGTTCATCACCTTGGTTTTCACTGGCTTCAACACCAGGGTTATCCGGTATTCGTCATGGACACCCACGGTGGCTGGTCGATGATCTTTCTTCACGCGTTCTACGTGGTGGTGGAAAGCGTGATCCTGATTTACCTGGCGAACCAGAGCCTGGCCGACGCCACGGAAAACCAGGAGGTGCTCGATAAGGTGCTGGCGGCGGCCGCGCAGTTGAGCAACGACGCCGACAGGCAGCGCAGCGACGGCGTCAAGGTCTCTTCGAGTGAGCGTTTCGATCATTTCCTCCAGCAGGTCACCCAACTGGTGGACGGCGTGGTGCGCGACACCCGCAACCTCTCGGACCTGGGCCAGGACCTGTCCCAGGTTGGCCAGACCCTGGAAACCGGTGCCCGTCACCAACTCGACGAAGTGGCACAGATGAGCGGTGCGATCAGCCATCTGGTCGAGGCCATGGAAAACATCGCCGGCCATGTCGACCAGACCCTGCAGCGCGCCGGCCAGGCCAACGAGCAGGTCAACCGCGGGCGCACCACGGTTGACCAGACCCGGGAGGAGATTGTCGAGCTGGCAGGGCGCATCAACCTGACCAACGAAACCGTACAGGTCCTGGCCGACCAGGCACAACAGATCGGCCAGGTGCTGGATGTGATCAACGGCATTGCCGAGCAGACCAACCTGCTGGCCCTCAACGCCGCCATCGAGGCGGCCCGGGCTGGCGAGCAGGGCCGCGGGTTCGCGGTGGTGGCCGACGAGGTCCGCACCCTGTCACAAAAGACCTCGACGTCCACCACCGAGATCCAACAGATCATCACCAAGCTGCAGCAAGGCAGCCGCCAGGCCGCCGTCGCGATGCAAGACAGCCGCGATGGGGTCGAGCGCTGCGTCTCCGCCAGCCAACTGGCTTCGCAACTGTTGCACGCCGTCGTCGAAGACATCGCCGTGATCAATCATTTCAACGACCTGATCGCCAGCACCACCCAAGAACAATCCAAAGCGTCGATGGGCATCAACCAGCGCCTGCAAAGCGTGCAGGCCGTGGCTGAGCGCAACGCCGACAACATCGGCATCCTGACTCGCAGCAGCCAATGCTTGCCACCGTTGGCGGAACGCTTGGCGGTGCTGGGGCAGGCGTTTCATGGGAAGCCACTTTAAGCGACTGGCTGCCCCCTCGACCGAACCCGCAGCAAGCGCGTAACACGAATGTATCTCTGTGTATCCAGGGACATGGCCGATACGAGCCGTTGCATTCAAGCCCGTCGCTGACACATCCGCGATACCTGGCCAACGTCAAATGGGGCCCATCGAGACAGCCCAAGCCGTCTCACCGGCTCACCCCACGTCGTTCGCAAGGAGCTTCACATGGACATAAACCCTACCTCCGCTTCCCGCCAACGCCGCCTGCTCGCGCCAACCCTTCTGGCGTTGGCAATGATGCAGCTTGGCGCCTTGGGATTGACCGCGTCCCAGGCCAGCGCGGCCGATGGGCCGGCGAGCACTGTCGGCGCGATCACCCCCGGCAGCCACACGTCGTTCGGCCCGCTCAAGCACGTCAAGGCTGGGCTGTTGGACGTGGCCTATGCCGAAGTCGGCCCCGCCGATGGGCCGGTGGTGATCCTGTTGCACGGTTGGCCCTACGACATCCTCAGCTATGCAGATGTGGCGCCGGCGCTGGCGGAGCAGGGCTATCGCGTGTTGATTCCCTATGCCCGCGGTTATGGCGATACGCGCTTCCTGTCTGCCAAGACCCTGCGCAACGGCCAGCCTTCTGCGCTGGCAAGCGACCTCATCGATTTCATGGACGCACTGAACATCAGACAGGCGGTGCTGGGCGGTTATGACTGGGGCGCACGCACCGCTGACATTGTCGCGGCCCTTTGGCCGGAGCGGGTGAAGGCGCTGGTGGCGGTGAGTGGCTACCTGATCGGCAGCCAGGAGGCCGGCAAGGCACCGCTGCCGCCGGCTGCGGAGTTGCAGTGGTGGTATCAGTTCTACTTTGCGACAGAACGTGGCCGCCTCGGTTACGAGAAAAACACCCACGACTTCGCCAAGCTGATCTGGAAGCTGGCGTCGCCGAAGTGGAACTTCGATGACGCGACGTACGACCGAAGCGCCGCCGCCTTGCAGAACCCCGATCATGTCGCGGTTTCAATCTTCAACTATCGCTGGCGTCTGGGCCTGGTCAAGGGCGAAGCCAAGTACGACGGGCTGGAAAAGAAACTGGCAACGTTCCCGTCGATCGGCGTACCGACCATCACCCTGGAAGGCGACGCCAACGGCGCTCCCCATCCACCCGCTGAAGCCTATGCCAAGCGCTTCACCGGCAAATATGAGCATCGCCTGATCGACGGCGGCATCGGTCACAACCTGCCCCAAGAGGCGCCGCAAGCGTTCGCCCAGGCAGTGATCGACGCCGATCATCTTCAATGATGCCGCGTTCCCGGCATCTGCAGTGAAGGGTTGCCTGAAACAACGGTTTTCCCTGCCAAGGGTCGCCCCCTGAAAACACCTTGGATCAGGCAACTATGCCGGCGGATCCGGCAAGCGGATTGGCGTTTCGCTCCACATACTCTCGCGGCCCGGAGGCCCTGCCACAGCTGTATCGCAGTGGCGGAGCCTGCCGAAGGCGGTCGAAAACATGTGTGCGAGTGCTTGATATGGAAAACAACACGGTCCGTTTTGCCTGCAACGGCTGCGGGATTTGCTGCAAAGGTCGGCTGATTCCACTGACGTTGGACGAGACGAGGCAATGGTTGCAACGCGGACATGAGGTGGCGGTCGTGCTGGAGGCGTTCGATGAGTCGAGCTGGCCTTCGGAGCCTCGACAATTCGCCCACAGCGCCCAAAGAGCCGTGGAAGTCACCAGTGGCGATGCCCGGATCCGAGTCGTTGCGGTGTTGGCCGGCAATGCCCTGACCCAGTGCCGCAATCTCGGCGACGACGGTCGTTGCGGCATCTATGAAGAGCGGCCGTTGGTCTGTCGAATCTACCCGATGGAAATCAATCCGCTCATTACCTTGCGTCCAGCCGACAAGGTCTGTCCTCCCGAGGTCTGGGAGACGGGGGAGGTCTTGTTTACCGACCGCGTCGTCGATCCGATCCTGGCCGATCAGATCGAACGTTCCCGCCAGGCGGACAGGGACGATGCCCAGGCCAAGATTGCGCTGTGTGAAGCGCTGGGTATGAACGTCGCCGCCTGGAAGGGCAATGCGTTGGCCGTTTACTTGCCTGATCGGGCGCAGTTGGCTGAAGCAATCGTTCGCTACGACCGCGCCCCGGAGGCACCGACTGGCCTGGACTGGAAAGTGCGGGTCGAAACGCCGGCCCTGGCCCAACGACTGCTGCAAGCAGGTGTCGCGTTGGATGATCAACGGTCAACCGGCTATATCTTCCAGGGACTTTAGTTTTCGAGTCCAGCCATCACTTTGTGCATTTTCAGCCCACGAAACATCTTGCAATACATAGGCTTGGATGACCTGCGCCGGTTGTGGCTCGTTGAATCGTGCAAGAATTTGCGCCAATCAGGCAAGCGATCCGAACCGCCGACCCAGCATACTGCGTCCATATTGATCAACGATTTGCGGTGATGCCGGGCACTGTTCGGCATCACCGCAAGTCGTGGGCCCGATCTTTCAAGGAGTGAAGTGTGCACACCGATTTCAAAAGCGACACGGCCGCCCGAGACCTCAGTCGCCTGGCCGGCTCGGTCAGCCAGCTTGTGCCCGGCGAGGGTGACCAGATGACTGCCATCGCCGGTTTGAGCCTGCATCGGCGCAAGGCAATCACCGCGCCTATGCACTGCATCTACGGCCTGGGCATTGGCGTGACCTTGCAAGGCCGCAAGCAAGCCATGATCGGGGACGAGATCCTGACCTACGCTCCCGGCCAGTCCATGGTGACTTGCGTGGACCTGCCGGTCATTTCCCACGTCTCCCAGGCCAGCGTCGCCAAACCGTTCCTGGGCCTGATGCTGAGATTCGACAGCACGATGGTGATGCAAGTGGCCGAGCGCATGCAGCTGTCACAACGCATGAAAGACGACGCGTTTCGACCGATTACCGTACAGGCGCTGGATGCCGGGGTGCTGGATGCCCTGAGGCGTTTGATAGACCTGCTGGACGAGCCGCAGTTGCTTGAGACCGTGGCCCCGCTGATCAAGGAAGAAGTTGTCGCTCGCCTGTTGAACGGTGCCCATGCGCCGCAGTTGCTGCATGTCATCGCCGCCGGTTCACCCAGCCAACACATTGCCAAGACGGTCGCCTGGCTGAAACTGAATTTTCGCCAGGCGTTGCGCATGGACGACCTGGCGGCGCAAGCGCACATGAGTCCTTCCACTTTCCGCCAGCATTTTCGGACCGTGACCGGGATGAGCCCGTTGCAATACCAGAAGCAACTGCGGCTGCAAGCTGCTCGGCAATTGATGTTGAGCCAGAAGGTCGACGCGAGCAGTGCAGGGGGGCTGGTTGGCTACGAAAGTGCCTCGCAGTTCAGCCGCGAATACAGTCGCCTGTTTGGAGAGCCCCCGCAGCGGGATATCAAGCGAATTCGCTTGTGATCGTGAGGCTTGCCTGGCATTGCGGCCAGGCAGCCTCAAGCGCCGCTCACGCCAACTTGAACGGCAATTCACGCATGGGTTTACCGGTCAGGCTCGCCACCGCGTTCGCAAACGCCGGGGCTAACGCTGGCAGGCCGGGTTCGCCCATTCCCGTGGGCGGCTCGGCACTGGGCACGATGTGGACAGCGAATTCCGGCATGTCGGTAATGCGCGGCACGCTGAAGTCAGCAAAATTGCTCTGCTGCACGACGCCGTCTTTCAGGGTGATGGCACCACCGGGCAGGCACATCGACAGGCCCATCAGCGCCGCGCCCTGGACCTGGGCCTCGACACTGCGTGGGTTGACGGCCAGGTTGCAGTGCACGCCAGCGGTCACGTTGTGCAGCACCGGACGGCCATCCTGCACCGAGGCTTCGACCACATAAGCCACCACCGAACTGAACGACTCGTGGACCGCCACGCCCCAGGCACGGCCCGCCGGTAGCTGGCGCTTGCCGTACTCGCTCTTGTCCACGGCCAATTGCAGCGCCGCGCGATGGCGTGGGCTCTGGTCGCCAAACAGCTTCATCCGGTAGGCCACCGGATCCTGTTTGGTGGTGCGGGCGATCTCGTCGATCAGTGTTTCCATCACAAAAGCCGTATGGGTGGAACCGACGCTGCGCCACCACAGTACGGGGACGTTGAGTTTCGGGTGATGCACCGTCAGCCGCATGGGCAGCGGATACGGGTCGCGCAGGCCCTCGGTGGCGGTCGGGTCGATGCCATTTTTCACCCGCCCGCCAAACACGGTACCGGTGATGATCGATTGGCCAACCAAGGCGTGGTCCCAGGCGAGAACCTTGCCACTGTCATCAAAACCGATGCGCGCACGGTGCAGGTGCATGGGGCGGTAGTAGCCGCCCTTGATGTCGTCTTCCCGGCTCCAGAGTGTGCGGATAGGCGCATCGACCCCAGCGGTGCGGGCGGCCTTGGCCACTTCGCAAGCCAGTACCACGAAATCGTTGGTGGGTACGCCGCGCCGGCCAAAACCTCCACCAGCGGTTTGTACGTTCACCTGGATCTGCTCGGGCTTGAGGTCCAGCACCTTGGCGGCGGCCGCCGCATCGCCGCCGGGGAATTGCGTGCCGACCCACAACTGAGCGCCATTTTTGCCGGCAAGCTGCACGGTGCAATTGAGCGGTTCCATGGGGGCATGGGCGAGGTAGGGAAACAGGAACTCGGCCTCCAGTCGATGCGGCGCCGTGGCGAGTGGCGTCATGTCGGCATCGAAGTGCAACGGGCCGGGCTGGCTGGCCAGTTCGCGGTATTGGGCCAATTGTTTTTCGCTGTCCAGCTTTTCCACAGCGGACGCGTTCCATTCCACCTTCAGCGCATCGCGTGCCAGCTTCGCCTGCCAGTAGCTGTCGGCAACCACCGCGACACCTTCGGCGCCGCCATCCAGCGGTACGCGCAACACGGCCTTCACGCCTTTTGTGGCCCGCGCCGCGCTGTCGTCCAGAGCAGCGATTCTGGCGCCGAACACCGGTGGCCGGGCAACGACGGCCGTGAGTTGCCCCGGCAGGTGCATGTCGATGCCGAAATCCTGCTGGCCGCTGCTCTTGGCCTTGGCATCGATGCGTGTGGTGGCCTGGCCGATGATGCGGAAATCCTTGGGGTCCTTGAGCGTGATCTGCTCGGGTACAGGCATCGCCATCGCCGCTTGCGCCAGTTCGCCGTAGCTCGCTTTACGGCCCGCTGGGCCGAGCACCATGCCGGCCTGGGTACTCAGGCTCGCCACGTCCACGTTCCAGCGTGCGGCGGCCGCACTCAGCAGCATGGCGCGCGCACGGGCGCCAAGTTCGCGGTACTGGGTGTAGCTGTTCTTGATCGTGTTGGAACCACCCGTGAGGTGGATGCCGAACGCCGGGTCCATATAGGCCGCGTCGTTGCTGCCGTTGCGACTGCGCACCAGGCTCCAGTCGGCATCCAGTTCTTCGGCGAGAATCATGGGCAGGCCGGTCTGCACGCCCTGGCCGAATTCCAACCGATTGATGGTGACCGTGACCTCGCCATTGGGCGCGATCTGCACGAAGGCGGAGGGTTGCTGGGTCGGTTTGAGCGGCGCTGCGACGGCGCCATTGGCTTCCTGCGCCAGGGCCAGGTGTGGAAACGCCCCCAAGGCCAGCCCGCCGATGCCGACGATCTTGAGGAAGCTGCGCCGGGGCAGGGCAGCGGGGCCGTCAGCCTCGTCACGTTCAAGCATATGTTGCAAGGCGCGGGGGAGCTCGTTCGGGAAGATCTCGTTCAGCATGGTCAGCTCCGATCAGGCAATGGCTTTGGCGGCATCAGCCACCGCGGCGCGGATTCGGGCGTAGGTGCCACAGCGGCAGATATTGCCGGCCATGGCCGAGTCGATCTCGGCCGCCGTGGGCTGCTTGCCCTTGGGCTGGGCCTTGAGAAAAGCCGTTGCGCTCATGATCTGGCCACTCTGGCAGTAGCCGCATTGCGCCACGTCGTGTTTGACCCACGCCTCGTGCACGGCGCTGCCCACCGGATCACTGCCGTCGGTTGCCGCTTCGATGGTGGTGATCTTCTTGCCGACGGCGGCGGCGATGGGCGTCACGCAGGAACGAATGGCCTGGCCATCCAGGTGCACGGTGCAGGCGCCACACAGCGCCGCGCCGCAGCCGAACTTGGTGCCGGTCATGCCCAGCGTGTCGCGCAGGGTCCAGAGGATAGGGGTGCCAGGGTCGACGTCGACCGTGTATTCACGGCCGTTGATGTTCAGGGCGCTCATAGGGGGACCAGCTCCAGATGGTTTGGCTCTGGTTAACTATAGGAAGGAATGGTTGGAGTGGGTTGCACGATTCGGGCTGATTATTGCCTGATCATGCGAATCAGCGTGCCCCGTGGAGGTGCACGCTGTTGTTGTCAGTGACTGATGTCTATCGTTGATGGCTATTCATGAGCGCATGCATGTTCAGCGCAGGTTTGCTGTAAACCCGTACTGCCTGGCCGACCACACCACCGCCAACGTCAGCAGCAGGAGAACGACCAGGACCGGCGCAAACGCCACGACCCCCAGGTGGTCGAGCAGAATGCCGCCGACGATCCCGCCGCCGGCAATGGCCAGGTTCCAGGCCGTGACCAGCATTGACTGGGCCAGATCCGCCGCATCTCCGGCTGTCTTGGCGATGGCCGTCTGGAACAGCGTCCCAGCCCCTCCGAAAGCGATTCCCCAAGCGGCCACGGCGATATACACCGCCGCAGGCCTGTCGCTCATTGCCCCTAGCATCATTGCCGAAAGGGCGAACAGCACTGTACCTGCGAGCGTCAACGCCCGCAGATGGCGATCGATCAGCGCGCCGACCACCCAGATCCCCAGTAACGACGCGACGCCAAAGACCAACAGGACCAGATCCGTCCGCTCGCCCAGGCCTGCCGCCGTCAAAAACGGAGCGATGTAGGTAAAGAGAATGTTGTGCGCCAGGACAAAAGCCAGTACCACGAACAGCACCGAGCGAACGCCTGGCAGAGTGAAGACCTGGCCCAAGGCAAGACGTTTGTTGGAGGCCTGTCCGGGAAAGTCAGGCACCTTGAGTCGTACCCAGACCATCAAGGCTACGGCGAACAGGCTCATGATGGCGAAGCTCATTCGCCAGCCGACCAGGTTGCCGAGCAGCGTGCCAGCCGGCACGCCCAGGGACAACGCCAAGGGCGCGCCCACCATGGCGATTGCAATCGCTCGACCCTTCTGGCTTTCGGGCACCATACGGGCGGCATAACCGGCCAACAAGGCCCACAGCAGCCCGGCCGATACGCCACCCAGCAAGCGCGCGACAATCGTCAAACCATAATGGGTAGAAAACGTCGTGACGGTATTGGCAACGGCGAAACCGGCGATTGCCGTCAGCAAGAGCGATCTGCGTCGCATGCCTTGGGTCGCGGCGGTCAATGGAATGGCCGCCAGCAAGGAGCCTATCGCGTAGACCGTTACCAGTTGGCCGGCGAGGGCTTCGGAGATCGCCAGCCCTTCGCTGATCTGTGCAAGAAGACCGGCGGGCAAGGCTTCGGTGAGGATGGTCACGAAGGCCGCCAGTGCGAGGGCAAACAGTGATCCGATGGGGAGCGGCGCAGTGTCTTGAATGACCTCGGCATCGGCATCGATAGGGGGGTTGGCAATCGTCATGTGTCACCTGCTTGGAGCGCTCCTGACCCGCCGGGACGACGCGGTCAATCGCAGATTGATAAGTGTCGACTACGGTAGGTGCCCCTCTTTGTCGAGACAAGAATGCTAGAGTGCACAACACATCGGAAAAAATGTCCGCAATGGGAGGCTGGCGTGGAATCACTGAGCGGGATTGATTTTTTTGTGCGCGCGGCCGAAACCCGCAGTTTTTCAGAGGCGGGCAGGGCGCTGGGCATTTCGTCTTCGGCGGTGGGCAAAAGCGTCGCCCGGCTCGAGGAGCGGCTGGGCGTGCGGCTGTTTCATCGCAGCACGCGAAGTATCACGCTGACGGCCGAAGGAGCGCTGTTTCTCGAACGTTGCCGGCGCATTCTCTGCGAAGTCGAAGCGGCCGAACAGGAACTGTCGCAAACCCGCAAAGCGCCACGGGGCAAACTGCGCGTGAGTCTGCCCCTCGTTGCGGACCTGGTCATGCCGACGCTGATCGCCTTCATGCGGCGCTACCCCAGTATTGAACTGGACCTGGATTTTTCCGACAGGCTGGTGGACATCATCGAGGAGGGTTTCGATGCGGTCATTCGGACCGGAGAGCCGAACGACTCCCGGTTGATGTCCCGTCCGTTGGGCCCGTTCAAGCTCGTTGTGGTCGGTTCGCCCCGGTACTTCGCCGAACACGGCACACCGCACGTACCGACGGATCTTCTGCGCCATGCCTGCCTGTTATACAAGTTTCCCAGTACTGGCAGGATGCAAGTCTGGCCGGTAAACGGGGACGGGGAGCCGGAACTCAACCTGCCGGCGAACCTGGTCTGCAACACCACCGAGGCGTTGCTGCACGTGGTGCATGATGCGCTGGGGATTGCCTGCGTGCCGGATTTCACTGTGCGTGAGGCCATCGCTGCCGGTGAGCTGGTCACCGTCCTGGACGACTTCAACAGGCATCAGAGCACCTTCCGCATGCTCTGGCCCTCAAGCAAACACCTGGCGCCGAAACTGCGGGTGTTCATCGATTTCATGAGCAGTGAGTTATTCAAGTGACTGAACCATCGCCATCGCGAGCAGGCTCGCGCCCACCTTCAATCTTCAGCAGGCACAACACTCATGTCCACCTCCAGCCCCACAGGGGAAATGTGCTGGCCATAGAGCAAGTGGGCTGCTAGCTGCAGTCTTTCTGTTTGCACGGGTGCGCGTCCCGGGAGCGCCATTCCTTGACCAGCTGTTGCCGGGGACGGGCGTAGCGCTCCTCCAGGAAACCCACCTCGACGATCCGGTCCGTTCGGAACAAACGATAGTCGCCGCGCAGTTCGCACCAGCCTGCGATATACCGCTGCGCCTCGACGAACCCCAGCATGATCGGCCAGAGGGTTCGTTGCGTCTGCTCCCCATTTTCGTCCTTGTAGACGATCTGCATTTTGCGTTGTTCGCGAAGCGCCAGCCGGACCTGCGCCAGATCCAGCGCCGCCGGGGCGCCTTGATTGCGGCTGACGTAAATCGTGTCGTTGTCCAAGGTCCGCCGCATGTGTGGCGGCAGGACGCTGTCGATCTTGGCCAATGCGTTTTGAACGGCGTGGGCCAGGCCTTCATCGGTTTGGCGGCTGACCCATTGCGCGCCGGCCATCAGTGCCTGAATTTCTTCCTCGGTGAAACTCAATGGCGGCAACAGAAAACCCGGACGCAAGATGTAGCCAACACCGGGCTCGCCAACGATGTCCGCCCCCATCGACTGCAGCGTGATGACGTCCCGTCGGATGGTACGCAATGAGACATTCAGCTCACGGGATAGCGTGACACCGGAAACCGTTCCGCGATGACGCCGAAGCACTTGCATGAGGTCGAACAATCTATGGCTTCTTGACACGCTTCAGTCCATGGCTACAAGGGCCTTGCCACGCAGCTTCCTGCCTCCCTCGATGGCCGCGATAAGCTGGATCGCATCGTCAAGAGGCACCACTTGCGCCACAGGAAGCCGGAAGCTGCCATTCTGGGCGGCTTGGGCGAGCGTGTCGAGGACCTCGGGGCGCGGTGTGCAGATGACGGGTTTCAGGCGCTTATCAAAAAAGGAGCGAATGAACTTGCCAGGGCTTGGATTCAGATCCAGCAGCACGCCGCCTTTACGCAGCAGGTTGAGGCCGACCGGCAGGGCCATGGTGGCTGCCGTGTCATACACCACATCAAAACGTTCAGGCAGCCTGGACAGATCGGTTTTGCGATAGTCGTGAACCGTATCGACCCCCAGTTGCCGCGCCCGCCCTAGCGTCTCTTCACTGCACGAACCGGTGATAGTGGCCCCCACCATGCGCGCTATTTGCACGCAGGCTTCACCGACCGCGCCACTGCAACCGTTGATGAAGACGCGCTGGCCCGCGGTCAGCCCGGCCTTGTCCCGCAATCCGTTCCAGGCTGTCGTTCCCGGAGTCCCGAGGCAAGCGGCTTGTTCAAAGGAGACATTCTCGGGTTTGCTGGCCAGCAGCGATTCCTTGGTGACCACGGCTTCTGCCAGCGCACCACTTTCCTTGAAGCGAGCGAGACCAAAAACAGCATCACCCACTTTAAACCGCGTCACGTTGCTGCCCACCGCCATGACGACGCCGGAGAAATCCATGCCCATGGCCCGGGGGAAGGACCTGCCCGTAACGATCTTCATCTGCCCGCTGCGCAACTTCCAGTCGATAGGGTTGATGGCGGCGAATCTGACTTTCACAGCGACTTCGCCTTGACCCGGTGAAGCCAACGCAAAGGCTTCGAGCTTCATCACCTGCGGCCCGCCGTAATTGTGATACTGGATACGCTTCATAGCCGACGCTTACTCTGGATGATTGGTGAGGTAGAAACAGGGATGGGGCAGGGGCGTTGTTTCCAGCGCATCGTTTCCTGCGGCCAACCATTTCACTCTAACCATCGACAGGGTCAGTTTCTGTCACCATTGTTTTGCCAGGCTATAAGCACGAGCGGCCGCTGGGGCCCACGTTCAGATCAAGGGGCCTTGTTCTCCACCAGGCAGTTTCCGCCATCCACCACGATGACTTCGCCCGTGATGTAGCTCGCCTCTGAAGACGCCAGAAAAGCCACCAGTGCCGCCACCTCTTCGGGACGTCCCGCCCGGCCCATCGGCGTGTAGCCTGCCGCCTTGGCTTCCTCGGCAGTGGTCGACCCTGTGCTGATCCAGCCGGGAGCGACGCTGTTTACAGTCACTCCTTGCTTGGCGACTTCCAGCGCCAGGCTCATGCTCATTCCGACCATCGCGGCCTTCGCGGCGCTGTAAGCCGCTTCACCGGGGTTACTGCAGCGGGTGCCGGTCGTGGAGCTGATGTTGACGATGCGCCCGTATCGGCGCGCCCGCATGCCGGGCAGAACAGCCCGAGTCAGCAGAAAAGCCGTGGTGAGATTGCGCGCCAGTGTCAGGTTCCAGGTGTGCAGGTCCATGATCGCCAGCTCGGAAAAGCACTCCGGACTGCCTTGCATGGCCATGCCCGCGTTGTTCACCAGAATATCGACCTGCCCCCAGACGGACTCTGCCCACACCATAAACTCACGCACCTGGTTTTCATCGGTAAGATCGATGGCCCGCCCTTCGACTTCGAACCCTTCGGCACGCAATTCCGCGACGCGCTCAAGGATGCGTGCACTGCTCGCGGTGATGATCAATCGGGCGCCGGCGGCGCCCAGCCTGCGCGCGATCGCCATGCCGATGCCGATCTCACTGCCAACCCCACTGATGAGTGCCACAGGGTTCTGTCCAGTTGCGTTAGGCATGGTGCCTCCAGAGGGGGGTAAGTGATTGCCAGGTGTCGGAGCGCTATATAAACATCCTGATCAACGCCCGAACAGCGCCGTCATTCCCAACAAGCGCTTTTGCCGCCAAGCCGGTGCGCTGGTAGGGAAAAGCACTTCGTCTGGCCGGAAGCGGGCGAGACCGCAGGCCGCGGCGATGCGCTGGCGTTGCTGGCCGCGGGCAAGGGCTTGCTGAAAGCAGTGTTCGCTATGGGCCAATCCCAGCATGTAACGAGTCCCCACCTGAAAGTGTCCGCCGTTGGCTTGCCACCATCGTTCGATTGCCTGTGGGTCGGGCCAGGGCAGGTTTTCATCGGGGTCCATGGCGACATTGGGATCTTCAGGGTTGTCGTTCGGGCCTGCATCGAAATCCGGCAGGTCCTGCAATTCCAGATCAAGCAACGCCAAGTCAGCGCCGCTGATCAGGCTGAAGGCTTCACCGGCGACGCGGGCGTAGGGCAGGTCGCTCATCTGCTGGATCAACCAGGGCACGCTGACCGGATCGCCCAGCAATCCAAGGGCGTGGAGGCCGATGCGCCGATCCCGGGGATCCTGTACCAACTGCCGTATCCAGGCGATGCTGGGTTCGCGTTCTTGCCAAGCCAGCAGTACGCAGAGCGCGCGGTACTGGAACTCGCCCGGTTGCTCGGCGAATGAGCGTAGAGGCTCCAACGCCTGCTGGTCGCCCATTTGGACAGTGGCCCAATTGGCCCAGAAGCGCGTGGCGGCGTCCTCATGCTGGCGGTGGGCACGCATCGTCGGGAACAGGTCACGCCGGCGCAATTCGCCAACCGTGCGGGCGGCACGTGCCAGCACGCTTGGGTCGGCATCGGAAAGTCCGGCCAGCAGGGCGGGGCCGGGGTCGCGGCGATGCATGCCGCAGGCCGCAAGGCCGAGACGGCGAAACAGCGGCTCGGGGGAGGCGAGCATACGTTCTATCCACGGAGACACCCGTTCCCAGTCGAGCCAGCCCAGGGCCATCAGGTAACCGCGCTCCGTTTCCAAGGCTCTGCGCAACTGCTCGCTGAGCCGCGACAGCACTTTGCCGTTGGCCGCCTCGAAAGCCAGCACCACGCTGGCGAACATCTCGCCGATAGCGTGTGGGCCGAGTTGGCCCAGCAGCGTTTCCAGCCCCGCTGGGCCGGCGATACGCAGGCCATCGAGATGGGCGTCGATGCGGTTGTCGAGCGTGCCGAGGTGGTCCAGATCGTAGTGCGGCGCACGTACGGCATAGTCCCTTAGGACCGCGAGGAAACTGGCCTCTTCGGTATGTTGGTCGAGAATCGGTGACAAACTTTCCATGTATTTCTCTGCATTCGTCTCAAGGACTGGGTATGCGTGTCCAATTCGCTCCGTCAAAAGCGGCAAGGTGTCGCTCACCGGATGACCATAGGCACTGCTCATTCGCGTCGAGGTATCTGAAGGTCTGATCGCCGGGAAGTCCTGTCTCGACCTTCTCCAGCTTGTCGCCTTGTAGCGTATAGAGGGCTTTGGTGGTTGACAGCCAGAGTTGATCATTGAACCAGGCCATGTCCCAGAAGGTATCTTCAGTGAGCTCATGCTCAACGAGCTCCCAGCGGTCGAGACGACCTCGCATGACGATGCCCAACTGGCCGGAGATGTAAACCACGCCATCGGGCGCGCAGAGAACGTTTTCCAGAATGATGTTGGTCGGGCTTTCGCTGCGCTGCCAGGTACCCTGCCAGCGGTACCAGATTTCGCCCTGGTTACCGGTGGCATAGATTTCATCTTCATTAAAACCGTCGATGGACTCGAAGCCACTGAGGCTGTCGGCGGTCGGGTCTTCGACCACCCCTTTGTCGCAGCGCTGCCAGACTCTGTCCTTTCGAACATAGACTTGGCGGCCGAAGCCGGTGGCGTAGACATTTGCACCGATAGGGCGGATGTCGCGCAGCAAACCGTGCTTGCTGGGTTTTTCCGCGACGATATCCTCGTAGGCTTGCCCGTCAGGCGCAGCGCGATGAACGCGACCATCGGCACACAGCGTCAGGATTTCGGGAGGTGCGCCGCGAACGGCGCAGATACCGGCGCAGATCCCTTGAACATAATAGTTGTCCCATCCTCCGGTCCATCGAAAAACGCGGGTGCCGGGCTCGCGTTTGGAGTAGGCGAGTACATAGACGCGGTTTTTATCAAAGACCGCTACTCGGCTCAGCGTCCAATCCAATGTTTGAGTCATGTCGTCCCTGCTCCAATTGAGCTACCAAGCACTGATAGTGACCTCTGGGATCATTTCGTGGGCCAGCTCTTTCTGATTGTCTTGAAGGTTGGGGGTGTGAGTCCTCACTGGGGTTTTGTCCCTGACTCCCACCGTATTCTTGTGGTAAGCGTCTAGCTGCGCTTCCAGGCATTTCTTTGAGCATTTCGATTTCGGAAAGGTTTGCTGGAGCGCTCGCACGCCCGCTCCACGGGATTGGCCATAGTTCCAGGCGTAATCCTTTTGAGCGGGCGGCGCGCGCTCTATCGCGGCCTGTTCCAGCTTGCCTTGGGCTGCATGCATGAAGCCATGATCCCCTTCATAACGTCCGCTTCCGTCCTGAGGGCATTGCACGCAAATGCACGGTGCGTCTTTTTCGTCGTAGTTGGGGAATTGAGGAAGCGGCGTCTGGCGATTCGTGCCTGGCACTGTAAAACTGTGAGCTTCAACGAGGTGGTGGCCGGTTTCGCCAGGACAACAGGCTACTTCACTGTTCTGCGCCTTGGAGTCCGCCTGTTTCTTGGAGACCAGCAAACACTTTTTTGCGGCCGTACAGGCCTTGTCGCCACACCGTTCGGCTTTGGTCTTCAACTCCCCACATGCCTTGTTTTTCCTGGCGACTTCTTTCTTGCAACGCTCCACGGGCGCCGTCGCGGAGGCGTCGGTATAAGCCCATGGAGGCGTATTTCCGGGTTTGGACGCATGGTTGTGAGTCATCAAGTCTAAATGCCTGACGACATTTTCCCCTTCGAACTTCACGTCCATCGACCAGGCAATGAAGTACACCTTTCCCTTGATCTTGCTGGTCACCACGCCTTTCTTCGGCGTATTCCCGGCTTCATCTCCCGTACTGGTCTTGAAACAACTCTTGTCTTTGAGCATCACCTCTTTGCCGGTGATTTTGACCGTTCGCGTCCCCCTGGTCGTATCCTTCGCCATGCCGGTATTGGGGTAGGGGATCGGCACCCCCAGTGGGGTGGGCGGAGCCTGGGGCGGGGTGAAGCAGACATCCGGGAAGCAGGCGATCGACTTGCCCGCCGCCGACTTGCAGGAGACTTCCATATTGTTGGCGTAGACTTCATTCGCCATCAGGCAGCCCTCACAGTCTGATAACTGAGCAGCGCGACGGCGCGCTCGCCAGCGTCGTTGCCAAGATGGCAGAAGATATTCGGACCTTCGCCGTAGCCCTTGCGACTGGCGGCCAACGCCACCGCGAGCATGGCCGGGCCGATGGCGGCGCCGACTTCGCCGATGCAGTCGGCCGGATGCCAGAGATGGAAGAACTCCTTGCGCACGCGCAGGGTCCGGCTGAGGGCCAGGGAGGCTTCTTTGAAGTAGTACTGCTCGCCGGAGATGTCGGTGAGCCGATAATCCATTTGCTCCAACCCACAGCCGGCTTCGCCAAGGGCTGCCCGTACAGCTTGTGTCAGGCCTTCGGCGCGCAAAGGAATGTCTTCGGCCTCCACGGTGGCCTTCTCCATACCGAACCCCAGGCCGATGCAAGCCAGTTGCGGCGTTGCGCTGGCCACCGGAGCAGCCAGTACCACAGCCGCAGCCCCTTCGCCGGGAATAAAACCGTTGGAGTTCTCGCTGGTAAGCAGGCGCTCGCGCTCTTCGAAGGCGGCCAGGGTCGGTCCGCAAAGGAAGGAGTCGACGCCGGCGACCAACACGTGGCGATGGCCGCCTTGATAGATCAGCGTGCGTGCATTCAGCAGGGCCACGGCGGCGCTGACCCGGCCGCGGGCGATGATGGTGGAGTCCGGGTGAAAGCGCAGGCCCAGTTCCGCTTCGATGTCCTGCAACAGTCTTCTATCGAGGCCATCCAGACGGCCGGGGCGCTCGGCTTCGGCCACGCCCAGCAGCAGCGGGGTCTTTTCCGGGTCAACCCCGGGGGTGCTCTGTAACGCCTCGGCGATGGCGCGGGCGGCCATCTTGAGCAACTTGATGCGGCCGCGCCAGGGCTGTTCCAGAGGTACGCTGGCGGCAATCAACCACTCGCCACCTTGGTCGATGAAACGGGTTTCCTGGAAATTGTCGATGGCGCAGCGGATCGCCGCGCAGCTTGCGGGTGCAGTGAGGCCGACAGCGCTGACCATGCCGGAGCCGATGATACAGAGCGCGGTCACCAGTCCGTCTCCTCGGGCGCCTGCTTGGCTTTTACCAGGGAGGACAGCGACGGGTAGTAATCCTTGCCCAGTTCACGGGCGCGCCACCAGCCCGTGGACATCGTGCCGACCAGCACCTGGGCGATCTCGAACAGGTTGCGCTGCAGGGGACGGGACACTCGCCAGGTCAGTTGCACCTGGCGTGCGTCCGTGTCGATCAGCAGGGTATCGATCACCGCCTGCACAGTCTCATGGCCGCCTTTTTTCAGGAAGAAAGTCACTGGCACGTCCATTTCGGGGATGCGAAAGCTCGCGTGCTCCCGGGGCGTGAGGTTGAGCAGCAGCACGTCCTCGCCGCCACGCGGGTAAGGAATCTGCTGGTCGTCGGGGGCCGCCTGGAAGTAGCGACGGTCGAAATCCTGCGGCAGAAACGGAAAGCAGTCGGCCAACCAGGCTTCGTCGTAAGTACCGGCAAACCGGACGCGTTGCGGCCAACTACGGCCAATGGGACCGAGCGCCATGGGGCGAAAGTCGCCGGAGGGGCTGTCGATCGGCTTGCCCAGCTCCTCGGTATTGGGCATTGGCTTGCCGGCGATTTGCGCACTGTCGATGCTGCCTGGAAACCAACCGCAACCACTCGGATTGTCCGGATACCCATGCAGCATGTCCGGCTTGTTGGCCATGGGATGGGAGCCTCCGTAGGCCTGGGCATAAGAGATGTCCTGCTCGGTAAAGGGCTGCGGCAAACCGGGAGAAACACCCAATAGCCCCGGTTGCCATCGGCGGGGCCCGAGGACGGAAAAGGCCTTGCTCATCTGACCGACGCGAATGCCTGCGGCCAGTTGCGTCACGGGCCGCCCGCCTGGGGCATAGGCCTTGCCGCGTACCAGCACATCGCAGAATGGCTTGATCGGGGCGAAGTCCATTTCCTGCAGCGGGGCACTGAGGCCCGGTTCGCCGACGAATGCATCGGCCATCAACAACGGTTGCTGGGTGTCGGCGAGGGTTGCCGCCCGGCCGTCCAGGGGCAAATTGAACGTGCCTTTGGCCACGATCACCAGGGATTCGCGGCCATCGGGCTCCATGCCCTGGGTGTAGGCAGCAAGCAGTTTGCTGGCGTTGAGCAGCTCCATGAGTCGACTACCTGTCTAGTTGATCTGCACCGAACCGCCCTTGATGCGGTTCACGCCGGATGATCGGCTTGAGAGGTAGGTCCCACGGATCAGCACCTTGCCTTCGCGGGTGAGGGTAATGCTGGCCTTGCCGCAGCGCAGGACGATTTCCCGCTCCGCGGTGAACTCCAAGCGTTCGCCGTCCAGGTGGGCGACGGCCGGCGTCGAGGTTTGCGGCAGGCGCTGGATGCGGCCGATCACCAGGGGCCGGGTCAGGTCGCCGGCCTCGAACATCAGCGCGACCTGGGCCCCGATATCCTCGCGACTGAGGGGGGTGGTGGTACGCGCGGGGAGGCCGCCGTCAGCAGGGCAGCCGGGAAACGCCACGACCGGGGCGTCCGCCTTGGGCACATCCAGCAGCAGGCCAATCACGACGCCATCCACGCGCGCCGGCGTGGCAGTGGAGGAGGGCAGGTAGTATTCGACAGTCATCACGCACGCTCCATGGCTAGTTCTGCAGAATCTTCTGGCCTTTGACGACCACGTTCTTGTTGGCCTTGATCTTGATCGCGCCGGAGCCGTCGATGGTGATGTTCTTGCCGCTGATCATGATGGTGCCGTCCTTCTTCATGGTGATGCTGGCGTCGCCCGTCGTCAGGCTGATGGAATCGCCAGCGGTGAGGGCAAAGTGCTTGCCGACGTCCAGGCTGTCGTTCTGATTGATGCTGGTGTTGCGGTTCTGGGCAACGTCGCGGGACTCGTTCTGGCCGATCTGGGTACTCTGGTTGCCGTTGATCTCGATGCCTTCGTTGCCCTGGACCGTTTCGTTACGGTTGCCGCTGATGCCGATGGTCTCGTTGCCACCCACGTCCTCGGTCCGGTTGCTGGCAATGCTGATTTTTTCGTTGGCGCCGACTTTTTCCGTGCGGTCGGCACCGATGGTGATGGTCTCGTTGCTGCCCACCTTCTCGGTGCGATTGGCGCCAATGGTGATTTTCTCGTCGCTGCCGACATCCTCGGTGCGGTTCACACCAATGGAGATGGTTTCGTTATTGCCGACCTTTTCCTTGCGATCCACACCAATGGTGATGGTTTCGTTGTTATCGACGGTTTCGGTGCGATCGTGTTTGACGTGCACGGTCTCGTCGTTGTCGATGGTCTTGCGGCGGTCATGGCCAACCCAGTGGGTCTCGTCGTTCTCGACCTCGATGTCCTGGTTTTTCTCGGCGTGGATAAACAGCTGCTCGGCGCCTTTCTTGTCCTCCATGCGGATTTCATTGAAGTTGGCCGGCGAGCCGCCCTTGCTTGAACGGCTTTTCACCCCGCTCTGGGTGGCATTGGCGGGCAGCCCATAGGGCACGGTCTGTTCGGCGTTGTAGACGCGCCCGGTGATAATCGGCCGATCCGGATCGCCTTCGAGGAAACTGACGATCACTTCCTGACCGATCCGCGGGAGCTGCACGGATCCCCAGTTCTTACCGGCCCAGGCCTGTGAGACGCGAATCCAGCAGGAGCTGTTTTCATTGGACTGGTCATGGCGGTCCCAATGGAAATGCACTTTGACCCGGCCATACTGGTCGGTCCAGATCTCCTCGCCACTGGGGCCCACCACCACGGCGGTTTGCGGTCCGCGGACGATGGGCATCGGCGTGAGGGGCAGAGGACGGAAGGCCTGGTTGGCATCCATGCAGTCCAGCTCGCTGACGAACTGTTCGGCGACGTCCGACTGCCCGCTTTCATAGGCATCCTGACGAATCTGATAACGGGCGGCCACCACCAGATACTCACGGTTCTGGTCCGCACGGTCATATCCCGTCAGCGAGAACACATGACCGCAACCGATGCCGCGGGCGCGTCCGCGCAACTGCACACGCTCGAACTGACTGTGAATGGCTTCGATGCGAGTACGCGCATAGTGATCGCCATCGTTGCTCTGGACGTATTCACCGGGGTAGTCGTAGAGCGGGTAGTCGGCGTTGGTGTGGTTGCGCGGTACGCTGGAGCGCACCTCGAGGCTGGCGCGCGGGCGCAGGAAGTCGTAGTCGTTCAGCGCCAGCGAGCCGGGTTGGACTTCCCGTGCCAGTTGCCAGTCGTAGAAATGGTCGCGCTCACGCATTTGCCGATCGGGCGGGTAGAAGGGCACCGAGGCATAGTCCGCCGCCGTGGAGTGGGCACCATAGGCATCGGCCAGCACCAGCACATGACGGTTTTTTTCATGGCGAAAGTAGTAATAGATGCCTTCCTGCTCCATCAGCCGACTGACGAAGTCGAAGCTGGTTTCACGGTACTGCACGCAATATTCCCACTCACGGTAGCTGCCGCTCAGGCTGTCTTCGAAATCGGAGAAGCCGAGGTCACGGAACACCTGCTTGATGATGTCCGGCACTGTCTTGTTCTGGAAAATCCGGCAATCAGAGGTGCGCGTAAGCAGCCAGAACCAGGGCCGCAGGCTGACGCGGTAACCGGCGAACTGGCCGTGCCCGGTCAACTGCCGGCAACTGCAGACGATGCCGTGGAAATAGCGCTTTGCGCCGTCGTACAGCTCCAGGGTCAGGCCCATCGGCTTGCCTAGCAACTGGTCGAACGTGATCGCCCGGTCTTCGGAGGTCAGGTCCAATTCGTAGTGGAACAGCCGTCCCAGCTCTTCGCTGCCGTCCATGCTTTGCAGCAACAGGACATCGCCACCGAGGGGACTGTCGACCTGCACCAAACGGTTGTTTTGCGTGATTGCCATGAGCGGCTTCCTTGGCTCGGGTACGGGCGTCAGTTGGCCGTCGTAAGAAAGGTGGCGCCGTAGGCAAGGGCGCCGCCAAAGGGAACATGAAAGGAAATCAAGCTCAACGTTTGCTGCACATCCACCACAGAGGTGATCTCCTTATCGGTCTTGCGGTCTTCAATTAGCGTGAGCGTACGAGCAGAACTGGGACGTGCGGATTGACGTTTGCAGGGAGCCATTTTATGGCACCTCTGACCTGCTAGAAACGTTCCAACATACCCCTGGTGGGGCGGATACTGAGGTCAAGATAGGTGAGTGAAAGGCCGTTTGCTTAGTTTTATTAGCTATACATTCGATTCCAAATAAGAATAAACAATGAAATGGAGATGAGCCTGTCGACAAGTTGGAGGCACTCAGCCATCAAGCCGTTTCTGACAAGAATGTCAGGAAGCGGTCAGCCTCCAGACACCTTCGCTGTCTAGACTCATTGAGTTGCCCCGCTGCTGCAGAGGAGTCACCTGATGCGTTTGCTCATTGTCGAGGACGAAGAAAAAACCTCCTCCTACGTCCATCGTGGCTTGACCGAGCTTGGCTACATTGTCGACGTCGCGACCAATGGCATCGATGGGCTGCACTACGCGCTGGAATGGGACTACGACGTGGTGATCCTGGATGTGATGCTGCCGGGCAAGGACGGCTATGACGTGCTGCAAGGCCTGCGCCTGCAAAAGAAAACCCCGATCATCATGTTGTCGGCCAGGGGGACGGTGGATGATCGCATTCGCGGCCTGCGCGAGGGCGCCGATGATTACCTGGGCAAACCTTTTTCATTTGCCGAGCTCGTCGCGCGCGTCCAGGCCTTGATCCGTCGCCGCACAGGTGACACGGCCGACCTGACGCATCTGCGCATCGACGACCTGGAGGTCGATCTGCAAGCGCGCAAAGTGACCCGGGGAGGGCTGCGGCTGGACCTGACGGCCAAGGAGTTCTGTCTGTTGAGCCTGTTGGCGCGGCACCAGGGCGAGATCCTTTCCAAGCTGATGATTGCCGAGCAGGTCTGGGACATGAACTTCGACAGTGACGCCAACGTGGTCGAGGTCGCGATCAAGCGGGTCCGCGCCAAGGTGGATGCCCCGTATCCGCGCAAGCTGCTGCATACCGTTCGCGGCATGGGGTATGTATTGGAAAGCCGAGAGGTAGATAGCAGGCAAAGTGGTACGCCTTGATGAAACGATCGATTGCCAAGCGGCTCGCCCTGATGTTCGCCCTCGCTGTCCTGCTGATCATGTCGATCAGCGCGACACTGTTGCGCTGTTCCTTGAAGCAATCGCTCGATGAGCAGATGCAGAACGAGCTGATCCTGCGCCATTCCGTGCTCGACCCGGTGCTGGCGAAATACGATTCGCCGACGTTCTGGGTCGGCTTGCGCCAGAAGCTCGACGGCCTGACACCCGCGGATGAACGGGTCCGCTATTGGATCCTGGTCGATGACCCGGCCTTTAGCTACGGCGGAGCGATGCCGGACGGCCAGGATTGGTCGACGCGCTCCGATGGGCTTTTTACCCTCGATCTCCCTGAGCGCGAGCGTCCCATGATGGTGTTGCTCAAGACCATTGCGGCCATGGGCGACCGTCCGGAACTGCGCTTTATCGTGGGGCTGGATTCAACGCCCTTCAGGAAGACCCTGGACCACTTCACCAAAATACTGATCCTGACCTCGGCGTTGGGCATCGGCTTGGTTGCACTGCTCGGTTACTGGATCGCGCGCTTCGGCCTGGGGCCGGTGAGGCGCTTGAGCCGTCAAGCCAATAGCCTGCCGCCGGGGGATTCGAAACAGCGACTGGACACCGAGGCGCTGCCGGGCGAATTGCAGGAACTGGCGGTGTCGTTCAACGGCGCCCTGGCGCGCCAGGAAGCGGCCTGGTGCCAACTCGAAGGGTTCAATGCCAATGTGGCCCATGAACTGCGAACGCCCTTGACCAACCTGATCGGACAGACCCAGGTGGCATTGGCTCACGGGCGCGAGGTGAGCGAGCTTCAGGACTTGCTGCAGTCGAACCTCGAAGAGTTGGAGCGGATGGGCACTATCGTCAACGACATGCTGTTCCTGGCCGGCGCCGAGAGCGGCCAACGGGCAACCGAGCTCAGTGATGTCTCGCTTTATGAGGAGGCGGCGAAGACGGTGGAGTACCTGGAACCGGTCTTGCACGACAAACAGCTGAGCGTGGTGATCCAGGGCGACATGCGCGTGTGCATCGACCGACGCCTTTTTCACCGCTCCCTGGCCAATCTGCTACAGAACGCGGCGCGATACGCGGTGCCGACCAGCACTGTCACAGTAAGCCTGGTCAACCACGGCATGCAGGTCGAGGTGAGCGTGTCCAACGCCGGCGAGCCCATCGACACCGTGCACCTGGAGCGTTTGTTCGAGCGTTTCTACCGCGCCGACGCCGCCCGGACGCGAAGCGATGCGCACCATGGCCTGGGCCTTTCCATCGTGCGTGCGGTGGCATCCATGCATGGTGGGCGCGTGTTCGCCCACAGCGAGAACGGGCTCAACACCTTCGGATTTTCCTTGATGAACCAGGCGGCGTCTTAGTCGTCGCCCCGCGAGTAAAACCCGCCCGCGTTTGACATCTTCCCGTCAGCCAGCAGTCACCTTGACGTCAGTCGCCCCCGCCTAGAGTGCTACGACCATCCCAACGAGGACAGTGTCGTGGAGTCCACTATGAAAATTCAAAACCTGTCGATTGCCGGCCTGCTGGTCGTCATCGCCCTGAGCGGTTCGCCGCTGCTCGCCAAAGAACAAACGCAAGTCCCGGCCTACGAATATGGCATGCCGCTGGACATCGCCAAGGTCATCCGTATCGAGGCACCGACATCGCCGATGTGCGAGGTCGTGCAAGCGAAGATGACCTACTTGAATACCCAAGGGGCAAAGAAACACGTCAGCTTTCTGCAGTTGGCCGAGGCGTGCTCGAAACAGTGACCGTCCGGCGATGCCGGTTCATTCTTCAGACAGGGACCATCACCATGAATAGCACAACAACACCCGTCATTGGCCGCATGAGCACCATGAGCCGGCTCGGAAGACTGGCGAAAACCCTTGCCGCGGGCGTCGCGCTGCTCAGTGCGGTGAGTATCGAGGCGTCCACGCGCATTGCACCGAAACCAGACTGGTCGACCGGCGACATACCGTCCCAGAAAGGTCGGATTGTCCTGATCACCGGTGGCACCAGCGGCATGGGCTACGAGGATGCGCTGGCCTTGGCGCGCGCCGGCGCCGAAGTCATCATCGCCGCGCGCAACCCGGAGCGTGGCGCACAGGCCATTGCGCGTATTCGCCAGTCGGTGCCCGACGCCAAGGTGCAGTTCGAGGCCGTGGACCTGGCCGATCTTTCATCGGTGCGCGGCCTGGCCCAGCGGCTCAATCAGCGACTGCCGCGCCTCGACGTGCTGATCAACAACGCCGCCGTCATGGCGCCTCCCGAGCGGGGGACTTCCGCTGATGGCTTTGAACTTCAACTGGCCACCAACTACCTGGGGCACTTCGCGCTGACCGGCCTGTTGGTGCCGCTCTTGCGTCAAAGCGAGGATGCCCGCGTGGTGAGCCTGTCGAGCATTGCCGCAGCGCGCGGCGCGATGAACCTCGATGACCTTCAGAGCGAGCAGAAATACGACCCCTACGCGGCCTACGCACAATCGAAACTGGCCGTGCTGCACTGGGCCTTTGCCTTGCAGCGGCGCAGTGACGCCGAAAACTGGGGCATTCGCAGCATCGCGGCGCACCCCGGCGTTGCCGTGACCGAGTTGGTCGAACGGGGTCCGGGCCTCGACAGCGAGTTCGGTCGACGCTGGGCAAAGGACCGCGACGCGTACCACTCAGCGGCACAAGGGGCGTTGCCCACGTTGTATGCCGCCACGGCTGCCCAAGCTACAGGCGGGGCATATTACGGCCCGACCGGTGACGGAGAAAGACGCGGTCCGCTGGGGTTCGCCAAGACCCCGCCTGCCGCCAGCACGCAGGCGGATGCCGAGCGGCTCTGGGCGGTCTCCGAGCGCCTGACCGGCGTGACCTATCGCTGATGCGACCCTGGGCGCGGGCGTCCGTCCCGCGCTTGACCTTTGGCTTATTGCCGTCTCCCCGGAGTCCCTATGAGTACGCCTTCCTATGTGCACCGGCTGAGTCTCGCCCTGAACGCCCGCGATGGCGAGTTGCGTCCGGCGCTGTGCGGGTTCCTGCTGTTTCTTTGCCTCTTCACCGGTTACTTCATGCTGCGTCCGATCCGTGAGTCGATGGGCATCGCAGCGGGGGTGGAAAATTTGCAATGGCTGTTTACCGCGACCTTCCTGGTCATGCTGGCGGCCGTGCCGTTGTTCGCCTGGCTCAGCGCCCGAGTACCGCGCTTGCGCCTGATCGACTGGGTGTACGGCTTCTTTGGCTTCAACCTGCTGATGTTCGTCGAGCTGTTCCAGTTCCAGCCCGACAGTATCTGGCTGGCCCGGGTCTTTTACGTCTGGATCTCGGTCTATAACCTGTTCGTCGTCTCCGTGGCCTGGAGCCTGATGGCGGATGTATTCGACAGCGAGCAGGCCAAGCGTCTGTTTGCCTTCATCGCCGCCGGGGCCAGCGTTGGCGGCCTGCTGGGGCCGACCCTGAGCGCGCTGCTCATTGGTCCCTTTGGCGCCTCGGGGTTGATGTTGCTGGCGGCCTTGTTGCTGGGGGCCACGCTGGTGTTGAAGCGAGCGTTGATGGGGTGGCGCGAAAAGGGCGGGGCTGGCCGTCCCGGCGCCGCGCCGACGCAAAGCCCCCGGCAGCCACTGCAGGGCAATCCGTTCAGCGGTTTTACGGCGGTGCTCAGGTCATCTTACCTATTGGGAATCGCCGGGTTCGTTGTGCTGTTGGCGACGGTCAGTACCTTTCTCTACTTCGAGCAGGCGCGCCTGGTGGCCGAGCTCTATCCGGATCGCGCGGCGCAAGTGCGCATCTTCGGCACTATCGACCTCATCGTGCAGGCCGGTGCGTTGCTGTCCCAGCTGTTCATCACTGGCCGTATCGCGCCGAAACTGGGGGTGCGTGCCTTGCTGGCCATCGTGCCGCTGCTCATGTGCATCGGCTTCCTCGGCCTGGCGTTGGCGCCGGGGTTCGCGCTGCTGGCAGCGCTGATGATCGTGCGACGGATCGGCGAGTACGCGTTCGTCCGGCCGGGTAGGGAAATGCTGTTCGCCCCCTTGGATGCCGAGAGTAAATACAAGGCCAAGAACTTCATCGATACCGTGGTCTATCGCGCGGGTGACGCCCTGAGCGGCTGGGCCAAGAGCCTGCTCGACCTGCTAGGGCAGGGCGCCGGTGCGGCAGCGATGATTGGCGCCTGTTGCGCGCTGCTGTGGGGGTACTTGGGCTGGCATTTGGGGCGGCGGGCGGACAATGCCGCGTCCCGGGAGCTGCGCTTGGCGGCCATCGCGGCCAGGGCATGAAGACCGTGCCCACCAAGATCAAACCTACTTTATTGTCCGTCGCATCGTTGCGGCGAGTGAAAGGTGATGCGGATGAGTTTGAAAAACAAGGTACTGGCGGTCGGTGCGGTGATTGCCTGCTTGGCATTCTCCAGCGTGTTTGCAGGCAAAGAAAACGCCTTGGTCGGGACATGGCGCATGGTCAGCGCAACCGTTGAGAGTCAGGGCAGCCGATCAGAGGCTTATGGTCCCAATCCCCATGGCTGGCTCGTGTTCACGCCAGAGCTGACGTTTGTCGAAGTACTCACTGATCCGCGCGTGCCGGTGTTTCGATCCAATGCGCGTGGCGAAGGCACCGATGAGGAGAACCGGGCCGCAATGGCGGGGAGCATCGGTTTCTTCGGGCGATACACCGTCGACCAGAACGGTGAGTTCACGGGCAATACTGTCCAAGGCTCTACGTTCCCGAACTGGGTGGGCGCTGTGCGTACCCGGGACGACTTGCAGTTGAAGGTCGACGGTGACCAGATGGTGGAGGATTTTCGCCGCCCGGATGGGGCGAAGGTTCACATCGTCTGGGAGCGTGTGAAGTGATGTGCCCGAGGGCATTCGGGCACATCTGCCATCGAAGGGTGGACAGCTGGCACCGAAGCCCGAGGCGCTGCGAGAAAAGGGTGTCTAGGTACGCAAAGCACCTTCAGGCGATTCGCCAAACCCCACGATCGCCTTGGTTTCCAGGTATTCCTCAAGGCCGAAGACGCCGTACTCACGGCCATTGCCCGAGCGCTTGTAGCCCCCGAATGGCGCCATGGGGTTCCAGGCCGGGTAGTTCAGGAGCACTTGCCCCGCGCGAATTCGAGAAGCCACCGCGCGCGCCAATTCAAGATCCTGCGATTGAACATGAGCACCAAGCCCATAGACCGTGTCGTTGGCGATAGCGACTGCCTCGTCGATGGTTTCGTAGGCAATGATGCACAGCACCGGCCCGAAGATTTCTTCCTGGGCGATCCGCATGGCGTTATCCACCTCGGAAAAAACAGTCGGGCGGGTGTAGAAGCCTTTTTCAAACCCCGGCACGCGTCCGAGCCCGCCGCAGAGCAGTTTTGCGCCCTCATGCAGTCCGGTCTCGATCATGGCTTGCACGCGATTGAACTGGGCTTCATTGGCGATGGGGCCCAGTACCGTTTCCGGTGATTGCGGGTCACCCACGATGATCCCGTTGGCGGTGGCGGCCGCCAGCGCTTCGACCTCCGCCAGTCGGTCCTTGGGCACGATCATCCGGGTGGGGGCGCTGCACGATTGTCCGACGTTGCGCAACGCCGTCATCACGCCCAATGGGACGGCTTTGGCAAAGTCGGCGTCGGGCAGCAGGATGTTCGGGGATTTGCCGCCCAGTTCCTGGCCGACCCGTTTCGCCGTCGCGGCGGCCGCCTGGGCCACCAGCGCCCCTGCGCGATTCGAGCCGGTAATCGAGATCATGTCGATATCGGGATGGGCGGCCATTGCAGCCCCGACGACATGGCCGCTGCCGTTCACCAGGTTGAAGACACCCGGTGGAACGCCTGCGTCATGGACCACTTGCGCAAACAGCAGGGCGCTCAGCGGCGACAATTCACTGGGTTTGAGCACCACCGTGCATCCAGCCGCCAGCGCCGCGGCGACTTTTGCGGTGATTTGATAAAGCGGCCAGTTCCACGGGGTGATGAGGCCGCAGACGCCGATGGGTTCGCGTTGGATCGCGGTCCCGTTCTCGACGGTCTGGAAACGATAGGTGGACAGCAGGTCGCGGGCGACCCGGACGTGCTCGGCGGCCAGGGGCACTTGCATTGCCCGTGCAGAACCGATGGCGGCGCCCATTTCCAGGGAGATCGCCTGGGCGAAATCTTCTTTGCGCTCAAGGATAAGCTCATGGAGCTTGCCCAGCACCTGCGCACGCGACGCCGTGGAAGTGGCCGACCAACCGGCAAACGCGGCACGCGCCGCCGCGACCGCCCGATCGACATCTTCGGCAGACCCGCTGGCGACCTGAGCGACGACCTCTTCGGTCGCCGGATTGACCACCGGCAAACTGGCCGGGCTGACCGGCGCAGACCAACCGCCATTGATATAAAACAGCTGGGCGGTTTGCGGATCAACGCTGTAGCTATTCGAAGATTGAGTAGTCATCCAAGGTGTTCCTTTAGAGCGGTATGTCGAGCCTGCTCAATAAGCTAACAAAGCAGCCCAGACAAAAGATGCCGTTGTTCAAGTGCGCAAAGGAGAATCTGCCGTATCTGCCGGGCTAACTTGGCATTACCCCGTGGCGAGGGCCATCGCTTCGATTTCGATCAGGTAGCCATGATGCAAGGCCGGAACAGGTACCACCGCTCGCGCTGGCCGATGCTCTCCCAGGTAACGGGCGTAGATTTGATCGAACGCAGGCCAGTGCTCGATACCTGCGACATAGACCGTGACCTTCAGCAGGTCGCGAGTGCTCCGGCCTGCTGCACCGAGGATCGCCACCAGGTTATCGAGGGCGATGGCGGCCTGGACCTCAAACGATTGGTCGGCACTGTGGACGCCGTCGGCGCGTATGGGCAGTTGCCCGGACACATACAGAACGCCCTGGTGCACCACCGCCTGGGCGTAATGCCCACCCGGCGCCGCGGCGTTGGCCGTGCTGATCAACTGGATCGCACCTGTTTGATTACCAGCCATGCAAGCGACTCCAGGTGTGCACGCCACCCTCGGCGTCAACCGCGTGATAGTCCGGGAATTGCGCGCCTGTGGCACAGGCATGGTTGGGCAGGATGCGCAGGCGGCTACCGATGGGAAAACGCGCGGTGATGTCGACACCCTCGGCCATTTCAAGCGAGACAATGCCGTGCTCCTGATTGGCTCCCGTGAGCAACGCGCCCTCGATCCAATCGCCGGCTTCGGTGCAAACCTGGCCATAACCAAAGTCCCGCTGCTGACGCTGCGTGCCGCGGTCACGGCTCATGGCCATCCAACCGGCATCGGTGATGATCCAGCCTTTGTCTTTCTGATGACCGATGACGGTGGTCAGCACGCTCAGCGCCAACTCGTCGGCCTGGCAGACACCGATGTTGTGCATCACCAGATCGAAGAACACATAGACACCGGCGCGCACTTCAGTGACGCCTTCCAGGTTCAGTGCCGACAAGGCCGTAGGCGTCGAGCCGATGCTGACCTCCGGGCAGGCGAACCCGGCTTCGCGCAGTCGTTGGGCCGCTTTGACGCAAAGAGCGCGTTCCTGTTCGGCCAGGGCTTGCAGCGCTTCAGGGGTGTCGAGTTCATAGCTTGATCCGGCATGGGTCATCACCCCGCGAAGCGGCATGCCACCCTCGTTGAGTATCCGTGCGACTTCAAGAAGTGAATCGTCTTCGACGTGCAGGCCGGATCGATGGCCGTCGCAGTCAATCTCGATCCAGACGTCGAAACGTTCGTTGTGTTGCTGGCCAAAGGCGACGATGGCCTGGGCAGCGGCAAGGCTATCCGTGAGGAGGCTCAACTGGCAGCCTTGGCGCCGCAGCAGCAAGGCCTGGGGCAGCTTGCCTGGCGCGATGGCGACGGCATAGAAGACGTCACGAATGCCCTCCGCGAAACAGTACTGGGCTTCCTTCAAGGTCGAAACCGTGACGCCGCTGGCACCCGAAGCGAGCTGCGCCTGGATCACGGGGAGGCATTTACTGGTTTTGATATGCGGGCGCAAACGCACACCCAAGGCATCCATGCGTTGTTGCATGCGCTGGATATTGTGCTGCATGCGCGGCACATCCACGAGCGCGGCGGGGGTATCGAGGGCGGCAAGAGAAGCTGACATAAGGAGGACTCGAATGACTGGGTACAGGGCCCACTCTACAAAGCGGTCGTGAAGGTGTGCTTCAATGAGGCGTCATCAATCATTAAGTAGAATTGAATGATCTCCATCGAGGACCTACGTCTGGCCGTGACGCTGGCGCGCGCCGAATCGTTGAGCGCCGCCGCCAGAATCCTGAATGTCTCACCTCCTGCGCTGTCCATGCGCCTGCGCAAATTGGAGACGCTACTCGGCCTGACGCTGGCCAACCGCGATGCCCGGCGCCTGAGTCTCACCGCCGATGGCGAGCGTTTCTCCCGGGAAAGCGCGCGTTTGCTGGAGCAGTTGGAAGCGCTCCCGGAGTCCTTCAAGCAACGAGACGAGCAGTTGGTTGGCACGCTCAGGCTGGCGGCGCCGTTCGGCTATGGGCGGCAACGCATTGCACCGCTGTTGGCGCGTTTCGCCAGGTTGCACCCTCAGTTGTGCCTGCACCTGGATTTACGCGAAACGCCATGGCCGGATCGCCATGACAGCGACGCGGTGATCCACATCGGTCACCTCAATGACAGCCTGTGGGTCGCCAGGCTCCTCACGTCAAATGACCGATGGTTGTGCGCAAGCCCTGCCTATCTGGAGCAGCACGGCACGCCATCGTCGCCTGAGCAACTTGCCGGGCACCGCTGCATTTGCATTCGTGAAAATGATGAAGATGTCACGCTGTGGCACCTGCGCAAGGGGCAGGGGCGTAAAACCCTGCGCATCGAGCCCGCGATGTTGAGCAACGATGGCAGTGTGGCTCGACGCTGGGCCGAGCAAGGCCTGGGGCTGGTGCTGCGTTCGCAATGGGATGTCAGTGACGCCATTGCCGACAAGCGTCTGGTTCGGGTGCTGGCGGATTGGCAATTCGACAGTGCGCCGATCAACCTGTTGGTGCCTTCACGAAAACTGCGTAGCCCGCGTGTGCAGGCTTTGGTGGCGTTTCTGGAAGAAGCATTGAAAGCATGATCAGCGAACTGCTCGCGAAGGTGGCTTCATAGTCAATGAGGCGTTGAATGTGCAGGCCTCATCGCGAGCAAGCTCGCTCCCACAGGGGGGCTAAGCACATATTTTTGTCTGCCGAACATCCAATGTGGGAGCGAGCTTGCTCGCGATAGCGGTGGTCCAGCTAAATAAATGCCGGGACGTGCCCCGCCAAACAGATAAGCAAAACCTCCAATCCGAAGCGCTCCGCAAAGTCTGCTGAACACATCCCGCAAAACGGTGGTTTGTACCAGGCGACCTATACTTTTAACCGTTTATGCACGGTTTCTTGGTGTTGTAATAACACCATGATTCAGCGTGGCACTGATGCTTCCACAACGGAGTAGCGGCTTGCCCTGGTCGCCACCCTCAGTGCATGGCCGATGCACCCGCGACCACCTGAAGAAGTCGTACCTTCAAATCCCCCGGCCTTCATGGACATCCCTAAAATGCCAGCACCGTTAATTTCCGTAGAGACGAATTCTGAGCTTCCAACGCACGCTGATGTTGTCGTGATCGGCGGCGGCATTATCGGATCCTTCACGGCCTATTACCTGGCCAAGCGCGGCATGAAGGTCGCGCTGGTGGAAAAAGGCCGTGTGGGTGCGGAGCAATCGAGTCGAAACTGGGGCTGGTGCCGTCAACAGAATCGAGACGCTCGTGAACTGCCGCTGTCGACCAAGAGCCTTGACCTTTGGGAGCAGTTCGCAGCGGAGACCGGTGAGGACACAGGTTTCAGAAGGTGTGGCTTGCTCTACCTGAGCAACAACGAGAAAGAGCTGGCCGGTTGGGCGAAATGGGGGGAGTTTGCCCGTACCGTCAATGTGAAAACCCACATGCTGACGGCGGAGCAGGCCGCTCAACATGGCCGGGTCACCGGCAAGCCCTGGAAAGGCGGGGTCTTTTCACCTACCGACGGCACGGCAGACCCATCCCGCGCCGCCCCGGCGGTCGCACGGGCCATCATTAAACTGGGCGGTACGGTGCACCAAGGCTGCGCCGCCCGTGGCCTCGAGACCGAGGGTGGCCGGTTGTCTGCCGTCGTCACCGAGAAGGGCACCATTCGCACCAAGCTCGCGGTGCTCGCCGGTGGCGCATGGGCGTCCTCTTTTTGCCGTCAGTACGGCATCCGGTTTCCCCAGGCGTCCATTCGCCAGACGATACTGTCGGTTTCCAAAGGTGCCCAAGAGATACCGGACGCGCTCCACACGGATGAAGTCTCCATGACCCGTCGCTCCGATGGCGGGATCACGCTGGCCATCAGTGGCCGAGGACGTGTCGACCCTACCTTGCAATTGCTGCGTTTCGCTCCGCAGTTCCTGCCGATGTTCCAGCGCCGCTGGCGCAAGCTGGCTCCCGGTGGCCTGGAGGGTTTTCAATCGGGGCACGAGGGCTTGGGTCGCTGGCGGTTGGACCAGCCGACGCCGATGGAGCGCATGCGAATTCTGGATCCCAAGGCAGACGCCTCGACGGTCGAGTTGACTTACAAGCGCGCGGTAGACCTGATCCCGATGCTGAAAACCTCGTCGGTCACCGCAGCCTGGGCAGGTTATGTGGACAGCACGCCTGACGGCGTCCCGGGCATCGGCGAGATGGCGAGCCTGCCTGGCCTGGTGCTGGCGGCGGGGTTCAGTGGCCATGGTTTCGGCATCGGCCCGGGTGCGGGCCATTTGATCGCCGACATTGTCTGTGACATGCCCCCGCTGGTTGATCCGCGCCCCTATCACCCGGACCGTTTTCAATCTTCGGCCTGGGGCAAGGTCGCGGAGTTCTGAGGCGCAGGAAACTCACCCGCAAAACAATGAACGGGCGCATCCTCAGGGGATGCGCCCGTTTTCATTTGCAGGCGCAGATTCTGCCGCTTGTGGGGGGTTCCAGCGGTTTTTTACGCACCATAAACGGCCGTAAATGCCTTGAAAACGGCGCAAATGCCCGGCCATGGCGCATCCCGCACAGTCTGCTGAGCAGGCCCCGAAAAACGGTGGTTTGTGCCAAGGGACCTATACTTTTAACCGTTTATGCACGGTCTCATGATGCTGTAATAAATCCGTGATGCAGCGTTGCACCCAGGCTTTCGGAACGGCGCAACCGCTTGCCCCTCATGACCTCAACCATCACTCAGGACTGCACTCATGAGCTTCCTTCGCCCCAAGTACATTACCTTCGACTGCTACGGCACGTTGACCAACTTTCAGATGGGGACCATGACGCGCGAACTGTTCGCCGATCGGGTCCCTGCCGAGCAGATGGACCAGTTCGTCAAGGATTTCTCGGCCTATCGCCTGGACCAGGTGATGGGTGACTGGCGGCCCTATGATGAAATCCTCAAGACTGCCCTGGCCCGGGTCTGCAAGCGTTGGGGTGTCGAGTACAAAGGCGAAGGTCAGCTCTACTACGATGCCGTCCCGACCTGGGGGCCCCATGCCGACGTACCGGCCGGCCTGTCGAAAATCGCCGACAAGATTCCCCTGGTGATTTTCTCCAACGCGATGGACGAGCAGATCATGTCCAACGTCGACAAGCTCGGTGCACCGTTCCATAAAGTCTTCACGGCTCAACAAGCCCAAGCCTACAAGCCGCGCCTGGCGGCCTTCGAATTCATGCTCGATAACCTCGGCTGCGGGCCGGAGGATGTCCTGCACGTGTCCTCGAGCTTCCGTTATGACCTGATGTCGGCCCACGACATGAAGATCAAGCACAAAGCGTTCGTGGCCCGTGGTCATGAACTGCCTGGAAACGCTGGCTACAACTACCACCAGATCCCGGACATCGGCGGATTGGCCGGCCTGGTCGGTCTCTGAGTCTTTGGACACTCTTCAAGGCATAAGGGGTTAGACATGGGCAGTGAGTCTTATTGGCTCGATACCGCACCGGCATTTACCGGTGCCCAGCTCGGTGCGTTGCCCGGGCAGGTCGATGTGGCCATCGTCGGTGGTGGTTTCACTGGCCTGGCCGCGGCCCGGGCCCTGGCCTTGAAGGGGGCCAATGTAGCGGTGCTGGAAGGCGGGCGGGTCATTGGCGAGGCGTCGGGGCGCAATGGCGGCCAGTGCAATACCGGCGTGGCCCAGGACTACGCGGCCCTGAGCGCCAGCCTCGGTGCCGATAAAGCCCGCGCCTATTACCAGGCTTACGAAAGTGCCGTGCAGAGCGTCGTCTCGCTGGTGGAGCAGGAGCAGATCGCCTGCAACTTCACGCGCAACGGCAAGCTCAAGCTGGCGGCCAAGCCCATGCATTACGAAGGTTTGGCACGCACCTGCGAGTTGATTCGGCGTGAGGTCGATGCCGAGGTCGAATTGTTGTCTGCACAAGAGACCCGCGCAGAGGTCAACTCGGCCCAGTTCCATGGTGGCTTGTTGCAGCGCAACGGCGTGCAGATGCACGTCGGGCGCTTCGGGGTCGGGTTGGCCGAGGCCGCCGCCCGTCACGGCGCCTTGATTTTCCAGGGCGTGTCCGTCACGGACTGGAAAGCCAGTGCCGGCGGCTACCGGGTCAATACCACCAAGGGATCGCTACAGGCCACGCAGGTCCTGCTGGCCACCGGCACCTCTCAGCAGGGTGGGTTGGGCTGGTATCGGCGGCGGATCGTGCCGGTGGGCAGTTTCGTGATCGCCACCGAGGTGTTGCCACAGGCGCTGATCGACAGCTTGCTGCCGGCACACCGTTCCTATGTCACCAGCCGCATGATCGGTAACTACTTTCGCCTGACTCCGGACAACCGTCTGCTGTTTGGCGGGCGGGCACGGTTTGCCATGTCTGACAGCGTGTCCGATGCCAAGAGCGGCAAAGTCTTGCACGCGGCGATGGTGCAGATGTTCCCGCAACTGGCCCAGGTGAAGGTCGATTACTGCTGGGGCGGATTGGTGGACATGACCTCCGATCGGCTGCCCCGGGCCGGCCAGCACGGCGGGGTTTATCACTCCATGGGCTACAGCGGCCATGGTGTGCAGATGTCGGTGCACATGGGGCAAGTCATGGCCGACGTCATGGCGGGCAAGGTCGAGGCCAACCCTTGGCGCGAACTCGATTGGCCGGCGATCCCCGGTCATTTTGGCAAGCCCTGGTTTTTGCCTCTGGTCGGTGCGTACTACCGCCTTCAAGACTATTTGCACTGAGTTGCGGGAGACGCTTCACGTTTCAACACATTGCGTTAATCGCGAGCAATCGAGCCTTATCATTTCCGAAAGGTAGAACTGACATGACTGACAAAAAAAACAGTATCGACACCCAGCTGATAACAGGTACGGAAAGTCTGCGCATTTTCGAAGGGCTCAATCGCGGCATGTCACGCCGCAATGCATTGCAAATGCTGGGATTGGCCGGAGTGGCCGTGGCGGGCGCGGGCAGCCTGTTCGGCGCCGCCGGCAAGCTGTTCGCCGATGAGGAGGCCGCCCCTGGCAAAGGCAAGCCTGGCGGGCGCATTCGCGTCGCCGGCTCGACCAGTTCCACCGCCGACACCCTCGATCCGGCCAAAGGTTCATCGTCCACCGATTATGTGCGCCATTACATGTTCTATAACGGGCTGACGCGGTTCGACAGCCACATGGTGCCGCAGCTGGAACTGGCCGAGCGTATCGACACCACCGACGCCACGCTTTGGGTGATCAGCCTGCGCAAGGAAGTGACCTTCCACAATGGCAAGGCCCTGACCGCCGCCGACGTGGTGTTTTCGCTGCTGCGGCACAAGGACCCGATCACCGGTTCCAAGGTCCTGCCGCTGGCGTCGCAGTTCGCCGAAGTCAAAGCCGTTGGCACCCACGAAGTGCAGATACAGTTGAGCGGTCCCAACGCTGAGCTGCCGTCGATCCTGGCCGTCTCCCACATGTTGATCGTTCCCGAGGGCACCAGCGATTTCAGCCAGGGCATCGGTACCGGTCCGTTCAAGGTCAAGGAGTTCAAGCCCGGGGTGCGCTCCATTGGTGTGCGCAATACCAACTACTGGAAACCCGGCTTGCCGTACCTGGACGAGATCGAATTCATCGGCATTGCCGACGAATCGTCACGGATCAACGCCCTGTTGTCGGGGGACGTGCACATCGTCAACGAGGTCAACCCACGCTCGACGACTCGCATCAAGGCCAGCGCCAAGCACCAGGTCATCGATTCACCGTCGGGCAACTACACTGACCTGATCATCCGTCAGGACCAGATGCCGGGCCAAAGCCCGGAATTCACCCAGGCCATGAAGTTGCTGCTGGACCGCGAACAGATCAAGTCGGCGATCTTCCGCGGCTACGCCAGGGTCGGCAACGATCATCCGATCGCACCCGGGGCACGTTTCCACAATGCCGAGTTGCCACAACGGGCCTACGATCCGGAACAGGCCAAGTTCCTGCTCAAGAAGGCCGGCATGCAAGACATCAGCATGCCGCTGATGTGCTCGCCAGCGGCGACCGGCTCGGTGGACGTCGCGGTATTGCTGCAGCAGTCCGCCAAGGAGGCGGGACTCAAGCTCAACGTCAACCGCCTGCCGAGCGATGGCTACTGGTCCAACCATTGGGCCAAGCACCCACTGAGCTTCGGCAACATCAACCCGCGGCCCAATGCCGACATGCTGTTCTCGCAGTTCTTCCAGTCGAGCGCACCGTGGAATGAATCCGGTTGGAAAAACGAACAGTTCGACCAGTTGTTGGTGCAGGCCCGAGGTGAAACCGACGAGGCCAAGCGCGGCAAGATGTACGGCGACATGCAAGTGCTGGTACATGAGCACTGTGGCATCGGCGTACCGGTATTCATCAGCAACATCGATGGCGCCGATCAGCGCGTAAAGGGCTACGGCGCCAACCCCCTGGGCGGTTTCATGGGCTACATGTTTGCCGAGCAAGTCTGGCTGGACGCCTGATGACCGTCGGGTTTGGGCCATATTGCATGAGGGTCGGATGATGAACAGCAACACACTCTGGTTGATCGGCCGCCGCCTGGGGGCGGCGGTCGTGACCTTGTTGATTGTCTCCATGGTGGTATTCGCCATCACGGCAGTGCTGCCGGGGGACGCCGCGCAACAGGCGCTGGGGCAGTTCGCCACGCCGGAACAGGTGGCGGCCCTGCGGATGAAAATGGGGTTGGACCAGCCCGGTGTGTTGCGTTACCTGCATTGGCTGACGAGCCTGCTCAGCGGTGACTTGGGGATGTCGATGTCCAATGCCATGCCGGTCGTCGACTTGATGGCCGGCCGGGTCCCCAACACCTTGATGCTGGCGGCTGCCACGGCGTTGGTATCGGTGCCTGTGGCCTTGACCCTGGGTATCGGTTCGGCGATGGGACGAGGCGGGCGTATCGACAGCTTCCTGAGCTTCTTCACCTTGACCATGGTGGCGGTGCCGGAGTTTCTGGTCGCCACCTTGGCGGTGCTGATATTCGCGGTGAACCTGGGCTGGTTGTCGGCACTGTCCTATGCCAGTGACATCACCTCACCCTGGCAATTCATGCGCACCTACGCCTTGCCGGTGATGACGCTGTGCTGCGTGATTGTCGCGCAAATGTCGCGCATGACCCGGGCGGCGGTGATCGATCAACTCGACAGCCCTTACGTGGAAATGGCCCGGCTCAAGGGCGTCAGCAATATCCGGATCGTCCTGCGGCATGCCTTGCCCAATGCCATTGGCCCCATCGCCAATGCCATCGCCCTGAGCCTGTCCTATCTGTTGGGCGGGGTGGTGATCGTGGAAACGATCTTCAACTACCCCGGCATCGCCAGCCTGATGGTCGATGCCGTGACCAACCGCGACATGGCCCTGGTCCAGGCCTGCACCATGTTGTTTTGTACGGCGTACCTGGCGTTGGTGTTGATTGCCGACCTGTGCGCGATCCTTTCCAACCCGAGGCTGAGAAACCAATGAACAACCTCATTGTGAAGTCCCCGACGGCGGCCGTTGCGCTGGGGCTGGGCAAAGACGCCCACGCAAAGTCCTGGCTTGGCCTGGTCGGTGCCGCGATGTGTGTGATCTGGTTGCTGGTGGCCATCTTCGGTCCGTGGCTGGCGCCGCATCCGGTGGGAGAGGTGGTCTCTGACAACGTCTTCGACAGCCTCAGCGCGACATACCCGTTTGGCACCGATTACCTGGGCCGCGACATGCTCAGCCGGATCCTTGTCGGCGCACGCTTCACCGTCGGCCTGGCGTTGGTGGCCGCGGTGTTGTCCAGCACCCTGGGAACCAGTCTGGCGCTGCTGTCGGTGGTGTCGCCAAAGTGGCTGGATGAACTGATCAGTCGCCTGATGGACGCGTTCATCTCGATCCCCAGCAAGATGTTGGCGCTGATCATGGTCTCGGCCTTCGGCTCCTCGGTCACCTTGCTGATCTGCACGGCGGTGTTGAGCTACACCCCCGGCGCTTTCCGCATCGCCCGCAGCATGGCGGTGAATATCGAAGCCCTGGAATACGTGCAAGTGGCCCGTACCCGTGGCGAGCGCCGGCTGTACATCGCTTGTGTGGAAATCCTGCCGAACATACTCAACCCGGTGCTGGCGGACCTGGGCCTGCGCTTTGGTTTTATCGTGTTGCTGCTCAGTGGCATGAGTTTCCTGGGACTGGGCGTGCAACCGCCGGATGCCGACCTGGGCTCGCTGGTGCGCGAGAACATCGGCGGCCTCAATCAGGGGGCGCCGGCCATTGTGATTCCGGCCCTGGCCATCGGCACCCTGACCATCGGTGTGAATCTGTTCATCGACCGGTTGTCGTCGCGACGTAGCCGACGTTCGGGAGGTCATTGAAATGAGCGAATTGATTCGAGTACAGGACCTGCGCGTGGTCGCCTGTGGCGAACAGGGTGAAGTGGACATCGTCAAGGGGGTCAGCTTTTCCCTGCAAAAAGGCGAAGTGTTGGCGTTGATCGGTGAGTCCGGTTCCGGCAAGACCACCATTGCCCTGGCGCTGCTCGGTTATGCCCGGCGCGGTTGTCGCCTGGCGGGCGGCGTGGTGCAAATCGGCGAGCATGACATGCTGGCGTTGAGCGAAAGCCAGTTGCAGAAGTTGCGGGGCAACCGGGTGTCCTATATCGCCCAGAGCGCCGCAGCGGCATTCAATCCGGCGAAAAAGCTGATCGACCAAGTGGTGGAGGGCGCTCTGATCCACGGCCTGGGTAGTCGGGCGGCGCTTGAAGCCAAGGCTATCGAGTTGTTCCGCGACCTGGCCCTGCCAGACCCTGAGCGTATCGGCCAGCGCTACCCCCATCAGGTGTCCGGCGGGCAACTGCAACGGGTGATGGCGGCCATGGCGCTGATCAGCGATCCGTTGCTGGTGGTGCTCGACGAGCCGACCACGGCCCTTGATGTGACCACCCAGATCGATGTACTGCGGGCCTTCAAGCGAGTGGTCCGTGAACGTGGGGCCACGGCCGTCTATGTGTCTCACGATCTGGCGGTGGTGGCGCAGATGGCTGACCAGATCGTGGTGCTCAATGGCGGCGAAATCTTCGAACACAGCGCCACGGCACCGTTGCTCAAGGGCCCGGCCCACAAATACACCCGCAGCTTGCTGGCGGCGGCGCGACCGGACACGACGATCCGTCCGCCGAGCGACATCGCCCAAGAGACACCGTTGCTGACCATCCAGGGGCTCACCGCTGGCTATGGCAACAAAAATGCCCAGGGCATGCCAGCGATTCGCGTGCTGGAAGACATTGACCTGACGGTTCGCAGAGGCCAGGCCATCGGCGTCATCGGTGAGTCGGGTTCCGGCAAATCGACCCTGGCACGGGTCGTGGCCGGATTGCTGGTACCGGCCCTTGGCGGGTTGACCTTCGATGGCCAACCCCTGGGGGGCAGCCTGTCGTCGCGCACCCCCGAGCAGTTTCGACGTATTCAAATGGTCTTCCAGAATGCCGACACCGCGCTCAACCCGATGCACAGCGTCAGCACGATCCTGAGCCGCCCGCTGAAGATGTATTTCGGCCTCAAGGGCGCGGCTTTGCGCGAGCGTATCGGCGAATTGCTGGACCTGGTGCGTTTGCCGCGGGCGATGGCGCAGCGGCGTCCGAACGAACTGTCCGGCGGGCAGAAGCAACGGGTCAACCTGGCCCGGGCCTTGGCGGCCAAGCCGGACCTGATTCTCTGCGACGAGGTGACCTCGGCGCTGGATACCGTGGTCGGTGCGGCGATTCTCGAACTGCTGCGCGATCTGCGCCAGCAACTGGGGGTGTCCTATCTGTTCATCAGCCACGACATCTCCACCGTGCGCGCCCTGTGTGACGACATCGTGGTGATGTACAGCGGCCACAAGATCCAGGCCGGAACGCGCCAATCCTATGCGCAGGCACCGTTCCATCCGTATACCGACCTGCTGATCCATTCCGTACCGGAACTGCGCCAGGGCTGGCTGGAAACCTGTGGGGCCACGACCTGCCAGACGCTGCCGGCCATTGGCCCTAAAGCCAACGTGCCCGACCTGTGCACCTTCCTCAGTCGCTGCCCGGTGCGGGTCGACGGCTTGTGCAATTGCGTCGCGCCGCAGCGGCGGATGATTGTGGGCGGCAGTGAAATCCTCTGCCACCACGACAGTGCGGAACTGATGAAGACCCAGCAGTTCAACAACATGACCGTAGCGGCGTATGCATGAACCGGCGTTTCGTCAGGCTGGTCGACATCAAGCGCTTCTTCTTTTCAGTCGAGCAACGGAGCAAGGCCTCATGAAACCCCGCGTGTTGGACATTCTCAAACGGCTGATGGCCTTCGATACCGTCTCTTCGGAATCGAACATGGCCTTGATCGAGTACGTACGCGACCTGCTGCTGACCAAGGGCATCGAGTCCCTGATCGTCCAGGATGAAAGCGGCAAGAAAGCCAATCTGTTTGCCAGCACCGGGCCACGGGACGTGCCGGGGATCCTGCTGTCCGGGCATACCGACGTGGTGCCGGCGGCGGGGCAGGCCTGGACCTTTCCTGCCTTCGAGGCGACGGTGCAGGACGGGCGGATTTATGGCCGTGGCAGTTGCGACATGAAGGGTTTTATCGCACTGGCTGTCGACGCAATGCTCGAGGCCACCGAGCAGCCATTGAGCCGGCCATTGCAATTGGCCCTGTCCCATGACGAAGAGATCGGTTGCGTGGGGGTGCGTCGTTTGCTCGATGTGCTGCACCTGGCACCGGTCCGGCCGTTTCTGTGCGTCATCGGCGAGCCAACCAATATGCAGTTCGTACTCGGGCACAAGGGCAAGGGTTCCTACCGTACTTACTGTCGCGGCCTGGAAGCGCATTCCTCCCTGGCACCGCGCTCGGTCAATGCGATTCACGTGGCCTGCGATTTCATTGCCGCGCTGCGCCTGAGCCAGCAGCAGTTGCAAGAGCAGGGCGCCCGGGATACCGATTACGACGTGCCCTACAGCACCGTGCATGTTGGACAGATTGTCGGCGGCAAGGCGCTGAACATCGTGCCCAACTTGTGCACCCTGGACTTCGAAGTGCGTAACTTGCCGGCGGACGACCTGGACGGGTTCCTGGAGCAGATGCGTGAGCGAGCCGAACTGATCGTCGGCGAAGCCAGGAAGCTCTCCAGCGTGGCCGCTATCGAAATCGAGACACTGAATGTCTACCCGGGCCTCGATACCCACCCGAGCGTCGAAGCGGTGCGCTTCCTGAAAAACTTTGCCGCCCCGGACACCGGCACGGCCAAGGTCTCATTCGGCACCGAGGGCGGATTGTTCAAACAACGCCTGGATGTGCCGGTGGTGGTCTGCGGGCCAGGCTCGATAGAACAGGCGCACAAGCCTGACGAGTTCATCGAGATCAGCCAGATGGACGCTGGCGAGCGCTTCCTGCAAGGGTTAGTGGGCTCAATGCACCGCTAGTATTCCGTCTGCCTGATTGAACATTCCCTCACCACGCCTGCAACCCCGTGCGTTTCATCACCTGATCGAGGCGCACGGCGATCAATCCCCACCCACGGTAGAGCATGCCGCCGAAGGCTGATTTTCAGCATTCACGACTGTAGGGCCGGCGTTTTCAGCATCCTCGTCCAGGGCGAAACAATAGACTGAAGGCTGTCTCAAAACAGGACCCGACACCATGCTCAAGAATCGCCTGAAAGACCCCAGCTTGCTGGTAGAACGCGCTTACATCGACGGTCAGTGGGTCGGCGCCGACAACGCCGCGACCGTGGACGTTATCAACCCGGCCACCGGCGAAGTGCTCGCCAGGGTCCCCGCGATACAAGGCAGTGAAACCCGGCGCGCCGTCGAAGCCGCCGACCGTGCCTGGCCGGCCTGGCGTGCACGTCCGGCGGCAGAGCGGGCGGCGCTGCTGGATCGCTGGTATCAGGCCATGATCGACAACCTCGATGACCTGGCGTTGATCCTGACCTGCGAACAGGGCAAGCCGCTGGCGGAAGCCCAGGGCGAAATTCGCTACGGTGCCAGCTTCGTCAAATGGTTCGCCGAAGAAGCCCGACGGGTCTACGGTGAAACCATCCAGGCCCCCAGCGGTGATCGCCGCTTGCTGACCCTCAAGCAACCGGTCGGTGTTTGCGCCGCGATCACCCCATGGAACTTCCCCAACGCGATGATCACCCGCAAGTGCGCACCCGCCCTGGCCGCCGGCTGCACGATCGTGGTCAAGCCGTCGGACCTGACCCCGCTGTCAGCCCTGGCACTGGCGGTGTTGGCCGAGCGGGTCGGCATTCCCGCCGGGGTGTTCAACGTCGTGACCGGCATGCCCGCCGGCATTGGTGAAGAACTGACCGGCAACCCGACCGTGCGCAAGCTGTCTTTCACCGGGTCCACGGCGGTCGGTCGCCTGCTGATGCGCCAGAGCGCCGAACACATCAAGCGCTTGAGCCTGGAGCTGGGCGGTAACGCGCCGTTCATCGTGTTCGACGACGCGGACCTGGAGCAGGCCGTGACCGGCATCATGCTCAGCAAATTCCGCAACGCCGGGCAGACCTGCGTCTGCGCCAACCGGATCCTGGTGCAGGATGGGATCTACGAGCGCTTCGCCCAGCGCCTGGTGGAGGAGGTGGGCAAGCTCAAGGTCGGCGATGGCCTGGATGCCGGCGTAAACATAGGCCCACTGATCAATACGGCGGCGGTCAGCAAGGTCGCTCGACATATCGACGAGGCCTTGAGTCAGGGCGCTCGTCTACTCTGTGGTGAAATCCCCAAGGGCGACAGCCAGTTCGTCCAGCCGACGGTGCTCGGTGAGGCCCATGCCGGAATGCTGCTGGCCAATGAAGAGACCTTCGGTCCCGTTGCGCCGTTGATGCGTTTCAGCACCGAAGAAGAGGCGCTGGCCTCGGCCAACGCAACGCCTTACGGCTTGGCCGCCTATTTCTTCACCCAGGACTTGCGCCGCTCATGGCGGTTTGGCGAGGCGCTGGAGTTCGGCATGGTCGGGCTCAATACCGGGCTCATTTCCATGGACGTCGCTCCCTTTGGCGGTATCAAGCAATCGGGGCTGGGGCGTGAAGGCAGCAAATATGGCCTGGACGAGTTCCTTGAAGTCAAAGCCTTCCACATGGGTGGCTTGTGATCCGGTCAGCATTTGAAGAGAGGAGGCACGGTTGATGAGCAAACCATTCAGAATCGCTGCGATTGCCGGCGACGGCATCGGTAAGGAAGTCTTGCCGGAAGGGCTGCGGGTATTGGAGCAGGCCGCGAAGAAATGGCAATTGGATTTGAGCATCGAAGTGCTCGACTGGGCTCACTGCGATTATTACCTGGAACACGGGCAGATGATGCCCGCCGACTGGTTTGCGCAGCTCAAGGACTTCGACGCGATCTACTTTGGCGCCGTGGGCTGGCCGGACAAGGTGCCTGATCACATTTCCCTGTGGGGGTCGCTGCTGAAGTTTCGCCGGGACTTCGACCAATACGTGAACATCCGGCCGGTGCGGCTGTTTCCCGGTGTACCGTGCCCGCTGGCCGGACGCGAAGCCGGGGACATCGACTTCGTGGTGATCCGCGAAAACACCGAGGGCGAGTATTCCTCGATCGGCGGCAAGATGTTCGAAGGCACCGAACATGAGTTCGTGCTGCAGGAGTCGGTGTTCACTCGCCGCGGCGTGGACCGGATTCTCAAGTTCGCTTTCGACCTGGCCCAGACCCGGCCGCGCAAACGCCTGACCGCGGCGACCAAGTCCAACGGCATCTCCATCAGCATGCCGTACTGGGACGAACGCACCGCGCTCATGGCGCAGCAGTACCCGGACGTCACCTGGGACAAGCAACACATCGATATCCTCTGCGCGCGCTTCGTGCTTCAACCCGACCGTTTCGATGTGGTCGTGGCGTCGAATCTGTTCGGCGACATCCTGTCCGACCTGGGCCCTGCCTGCGCCGGCACCATCGGCATCGCCCCTTCGGCCAACCTCGACCCGGAGCGCCGTTTTCCCTCGTTGTTCGAACCGGTCCATGGCTCGGCGCCGGATATCTATGGACGGAACATCGCCAACCCGATTGCGATGATCTGGTCCGGCGCCTTGATGCTGGACTTCCTCGGCAATGGCGATGAGCGCTACCGTGCGGCCCATGATGGAATTCTCAGGGCCATCGAGCAGGTGATCGCCGAGGGGCCGATCACACCTGATCTAGGCGGGCAGGGCTCGACCCAGGATGTGGGTCAGGCTATTGCGATGGCGCTTTGAACTGAGCATCGCGAGCAAGCTCGCTCCCACATTGGATTTTCAGAGGCCACAGACCTCATGTACACCGCGCTCCCCTTGTGGGAGCGAGCTTGCTCGCGATGGCGTTGTGTCAGTCGACATCATCATTGCTGACGGTCCGCCATCGCGAGCAAGCTCAGCTCCCACAAGGGATTACGGGCGGATGCTGAATCTGTGGGCACCGAAGAACCCATGTGGGAGCCGAGCTCGCTCGCGATGAGGCCAGCAAGCCCAGCACCCATGTGACCGGACCACCGCCACCGCGAGCAAGCTCGCTCCCACATTGGATTTCCAGAAGCCACAGACCTCATGTACACCGCGCTCCCCTTGTGGGAGCGAGCTTGCTCGCGATGGCGTTGTGTCAGTCGACATCATCATTGCTGACGATCTGCTATCGCGAGCAAGCTCAGCTCCCACAAGGGATTGCGGGCGGATGCTGAATCTGTGGGCACCGAAGAACCTATGTGGGAGCCGAGCTCGCTCGCGATGGGGCCAGCAAGCCCAGCACCCATGTGACCGGACCACCGCCATCGCGAGCAAGCTCGCTCCCACAGGGGGAGCGCGGCCTCACCAACCCCAAAAGGCCCCGCCAGACATCATTTGCAGACGTAGAACTTGCGCACATAGACGCTGCTCTTCCAGGCGCAGGGGGCGCCTCGCGGCACGAACACCGTATCGCCCGTGTTGACCGCCAGTTCGGAACCATCGGCGTTCTGGAGAATGATGCTGCCCTCGATCAGGTGCATCAGCTCATGCATCGTGTGTGGCCGCGCCTTGCGGGTATAGGGTGTCGAGTCCCAGATGCCGATACGCAGGTTGGTCGCGTCCTCGACGAACACGTTGTTCGAGCGACATTGCGGTGTCGGGCTCAGCAGGAACTCTTCACTCGGCGGCGTCGAAGGGGAGAGCAGGGTGTATGGGGGGAGGGCGGTCAGTCCGACAGTGCCGGTTTCAACGGGCTGGGTATCGGCACAGAATGCCCAGAACGAGCCAGGTAGCGCGTCGATCTGAACCGGTGTGCCACGGGCGATCACGGCGCTGTCACCCGGATTGAGTTCGAGCGCGTGATCCTGGCTCTGCAAGATGACGCGTCCCGCGTGAACCACGATCGTTTCACTGTAGGGGTACCGATTGCTGCTGAATTGTCCGCTCGCCTGGACGACGCCGGCAGCAATGTCATCGGTCCCGACATAAGCGATCTGTCGCTCGAAAGGATCGTTGGCGCCCAATGAGCCGCAGGTGAATGCTGTTGACGCGGGAGTGCCGTTGGCATGTGCGAGCAGCACGGCGGTGGGTTCTAGCATGAGGGTGTTACTCCGGGAGAGTGGATAGTGTCGCTGTGAGTGGGGCGTCAGCCGATAGCCTGGGTCACCAGCGCAAACTGATGTACGCCATCGCGGGCCTGGGGTGGGGCCCCACGAACCATTTGTGCGACGGTGTCGACCTGTTTCAGCCCGGCTTCTTCCAGCCAGGAACCGAGCCCGCTGTCGGGCAGTACATCCATGCGTACGAAAGCATCCGGCACTTGAGCCAACAACACCGCGATCAGGTGCTTGGCCTGCTCTGGATTTTCCGCAACGACCGGGCCGATGTAACGACCACGACCGAAGGAACGCAGGAGGGCGAACGCTCGCAATTGCCCCTCACGCTCGATCCCCACGACGTCTTCGACACTCTCGAACAGATCGTTGAGCACGGCATGCCTGTCCAGGCCGCTGCCAGCGTTGGCGAGTTCGATCACGTCGTTTCGATCGGCTTCGGTCAGGTGGCGCAAGCGCTCACCGGGTGGCAGGTCACTGGGGGCAGGGGGCGATACGTTTCCTTGGTGTTGTTGGATATGCCCAAAGTCGACGAATCCCTGGCTGACATAAAGAGGCGCGCCGGCCAGCGTCGCATTGAGCATGGGGGTCTGCGAGCCGCAGGCCTGGAGTGCCAGCTCCATCAGTTTGCGACCGATGCCCTGGCCCTGGTACTCATCGCTGACGATCACCAGGCCGATCGTGGCGTAGTCACCCTGTGGGCAGGTGAACGCCGTACCGATCAGGCGGCCTTCGTCCTCTGCGACAAAACCCTGCGAGACACGCTGCAGCATGGCCCAGTCTTCCAGGCGGTGGGGCCACTTCAACTGCACGGACAACGCATGAGCCGATGTCACATCGGCAGGCGTCATGGGGCGATAGGTACAGGCGGGGCGTTGCGTGTTGGACATGACAGATCTCCATGGACAGGGAGCGTGACCGGTCGGATTTCTCCGCTGAAAGTGTTGGTATCTCACCTGCCACCAGGCCTGACAAGAGGCGGACATTGATTCGGTAGATTGCATAAGTTGCGGCTTCGCGCACCGCAGTTATTGCTCAAATCGGGAGCAGGCTCAGCAGCAAATATCAGCGGATTTTTCGTCGGTGTTTTTCTCGTAGGTGCATGACACGCGCGGGTCAATAACGTCGCTGAGGGTCAATCTGGCCGAGCATCGATTCGCCGCGCTGATGGCGGCGGATATTGTCCAGCAACACGCCAAAGGCACTTTCGGGTTGGGTCATCGCCGCGATATGCGGCGTCAGTAATATTTGTGGATGCTGCCAGAACGGGTGATCCGATGCTGCCGGTTCCTGTTGCAATACGTCGAGCACCGCGGCACTGAGCTGGCCGCTGGCCAGGGCGTCGAGCAGATCCTCTTCTATCAGGTGCCCGCCGCGACCCATGTTGACCAGGGCAGCCCCCTTGGGCAGGTGTTGGAACAACTGGCGGTTGAGAATCCCTTTGGTCTGCTCGGTCAATGGCAAGACACACAACACGATGTCGCATTGGCCGAGGAACGCCGGGAGCTGTGCGTCACCGGCAAAGCAATCCACCCCGGCGATGCGGTGTTCGCTGCGTGCCCAACCTGATAAGGCGAAGCCAAAGGTCTGCAAGGTGGCCAGGATCTGCCGGGCCTGCATGCCTAGCCCCATGACACCGACCCGACGTTGGGCCGCCGGCTGCAGCAAGTGCGCCTGCCAGCACCGGGCGACCTGTTGCTGGCGATAACGGAGCATGTCCCGGTGCAGGCTGAGCACGGCGAAACTGGCGTACTCGCACATGCCCCGGGTGATGCCGGGGTCGAGTAGCCGGACCACCGGCAGGGACGTGGGCAGGCGATCAAGGTCAAGTTGGTCGACCCCGGCCGACAAGGCGAACAGCACCTCCAGGTTTGGCAGCAATGTTTCGAGGTCGTCCGGCGCCTGCCAGGCGGCGAGGTAGCGAATATCCTTCGGATCGCCGATGTCCGGCCAGGCACGCCATTCGATATCCGGCGCGTGCTCGGCGAATAGACGCTTCCATTGTTCGCCGCGTACCGGGTCGGCTTTATAAAGCAGGGCCATGGGTCACTTCTCGTTACTGGATAGGGAACCTCCAGCATGCCCGAGTGGCAAAGCAGGATGTATCAAAAGAGCCTGCGTAATCACACATCGCTGCGTTGTATGGGGCGTCTGCCGGCAGATTCCATCGGGCTGGAGGCGGCTGAAGGAATCTGCTGTTTGCCGGGGTGAAAACAGTCGATCCGAATTTCCCAGAGGCCAAGTTCGGCTTAGACAATCGCGTCGAACGCTTAACCTGTGGAACACATCGCAGCCGTTTCCCGGTTGCCTGGTTCACTGTGGGAGATGCCATGAACAGTAAAGTCGAAGAAACCCCAAGCTTGCTCCGTCAACGCGATCAATTCGTGCCCCGGGGTCTGGTCACCGCACATCCGCTGGTCATCGACCGGGCCCAGGGGGCTGAAGTGTGGGACGTGGACGGGGCGCGCTACCTGGACTTCGTCGGCGGCATTGGCGTCTTGAACATTGGTCACAATCATCCGAAGGTAGTCGCGGCCGTGCAGGCCCAATTGCAAAAGGTCAGCCATGCTTGCTTCCAGGTGGTGGCCTACAAGCCCTATCTCGACCTGGTCAAGCGCCTGTGCGAGTTGGTAGGTGGTCAGCAAGCCTACAAGGCGGCGTTGTTCACCTCTGGCGCGGAGGCGGTGGAGAACGCGGTGAAGATCGCCCGCGCCCATACCAATCGTCCCGCGGTCATTTCCTTTCGTGGCGGTTTTCATGGGCGTACCTTGCTGGGTACGACGCTGACGGGCATGAGCCAGCCCTACAAGCAGAACTTCGGGCCCTTCGCACCGGAGGTCTTCCATACTCCATACCCGAATGCCTATCGTGGTTTCAGCAGCGAGATGGCGTTGCAGGCCCTGAATGAGCTGCTGGCGACCCAAGTCGCTCCGGATCGCGTCGCGGCGATCATCATCGAGCCGGTGCAGGGCGACGGCGGCTTCCTTTCTGCTCCGCCCGAATTTCTCCAGGCGCTGCGGACCCTCACCGAGCAACACGGCATCGTGCTCATCCTCGATGAAATCCAGACCGGCTTCGGGCGTACCGGCAAATGGTTCGGTTTTCAGCACGCCGGCATTCAGCCGGACCTGGTCACTGTCGCCAAGAGTCTGGCAGGTGGCCTGCCCATTTCGGGCGTAGTGGGGCGTGCGCACATCATGGACGCGCCATTGCCCGGTGGTCTCGGCGGCACCTACGGTGGAAACGCCTTGTCCTGTGCAGCGGCGCTGGCGGTGATCGACGCTTACGAACAGGAGCAGTTGCTCGAGCGTGGCCAGGTCCTGGGCGAGCGGCTGCGTCAGGGCCTGCTGCGCTTGCAGGCACGTCACCCGCGCATCGGTGACGTGCGCGGTACCGGCTTCATGCTGGCCATCGAATTGATCAAAGACGATGAGGCCCGCAGCCCCGATGCCGAACTCACTCAACAACTGATCGACCAGGCCAGGGTCGGCAGGCTGTTGGTGATCAAATGCGGGGTGCACCGAAATGTCCTGCGCTTCCTGGCGCCCCTGGTCACCGAAGAAAGTCAGATCGACGAAGCACTGACCATTCTTGAAGCAGCATTGCTACGCGTGTTGGATTAATCTCAGGTCTCGGTCGGCCCGCAGTAGCGATGTGCCGACCGGGGGCATTTAGCGCATATGGATTGATGAATGCATCATGGGAGGCGACACACATGCACCTGACTGATTATCGTGCGCTGCTGATCGATTGCGACGAAGTCCTGGTCGATCGGGATTCCGGTGTCTGGACGGCCCTGCAACCTTTGCTCGACAACCATCCGGACGTGCCAGCCAGGGAGGCGGTGCTGGCTGAGTTCGACGAGGCGGTGCGCGGGCTCTATCCGCGTTTTTCCGAACTGGGCTTCAGTGGTCTGTTGTGCTTTGCCCATCGTCAACTGGCAGAGCGCCTGGGGCTCAAGGTCAGTTGGGAGGAGGGCATGAGCTTTGCCCGTTCGGCCAGCAGCTGGTCGCTGTTCGAGGACGCGCCCGGTGCCATGTTGTACCTGCGCAAATTCTACCGGCTGCTGGTGTATTGCGATCGTGATGCCGAGGATCGTGACCCGCTCTGCGAACGCTTGGGAATTCCCCCCGAGGACCTGCATTCCCGCGCCAACAATCCATTGGAGGACGAGGCATGGTTGCTGGCGAACAAGCTCAAGCCTGAAAACATCATGCAAGTGTCCAGGCCGCCCGCGTCCCCGCCAAAATCGGCTGGCCTGTGCCTGATCCGTCGTGGCCATGAGCCTGATAATCAAGCATATTCCGCCGATTTCTACATCACCAGCATGGCCGACCTCGTCGCTCAGCATCAGCTATCTTTGCGGCGTTGAATTTGCTAAAACCACTGTCAACCTGAAGACAACCGAGGGGTACCCGATGGAAGGTTTAATAAAACTAGACCGAATTGATATCAGTATCCTTGTTGAACTTCAAAAGGACGGTCGAATGACCAACGTCAGTCTCGCCGATGCCGTGGGCCTGTCATCCAGCCCCTGCCTGCAGCGAGTCAAGCGGCTCGAGTCGGCTGGTTATATTTCCGGCTACAGGGCTCATCTCAACCTGGCCAAGATCACTGACTCGGTCACGGTCTTCACTGAAGTCACTCTCAGCGACCACAAGCGGGAAGACTTCGCCAAGTTCGAATCCAATATTCGCTTGGTCGATGAGGTGCTGGAGTGCCATTTGATCAGCGGCGGGTACGATTACCTGGTGCGCTTCATGACGTGCAGTATCCAGCATTACCAGGAAGTGATCGAAGGGTTGCTGGACAAGAACATCGGCATTTCCAAGTACTTCAGTTACATCGTCATCAAATCCCCCGTGCTCAAGGATGGGGTTCCGCTGCGTAGGTTGTTGCGTCACTGATACGTCCCAGCGCCAGCCGTCCATGACGGCAATCCCTCGAACGGGTCCTTACGACCTGCAAGCAGCCCCAGCGCTGCCGGAATCAATGCGCCTCGGCATTGCGATCCGATCAATCGGCGTGTGAATTCAACTTCTTCAGGCCCTGCGCAAACGCCGGGGCGTGGGTGTGCGCGAGCTTTTCACGTCGGTGCCGTGGCGCAAAACGGGGACATTTGTCCCCTTTTGCAATTCGATGTTCATAAAAACGTAACACGACTGTTGCAGAGTTCCCCAGCCCGTCATCACAAGGAATTTCTTTCAATGAAAAGTTTGATGAAGTCTGTTGCGCTCGCCGTTACGCTTTCTCTTGGTGCCACTTCGGCGTCTTTCGCTGCAGAAAGCGTCCGTCTGACGGGTTCTGGCGCGAGTTTCCCGGCGCCGATCTACCTGACCTGGTTCAAGGATTTCAGCAAGAAATCCGAAGGTGTCACTGTGGATTACCAATCCAAGGGCAGCGGCGCGGGTGTACAGGACTTCCTGAATAAAACCGTTGATTTCGCCGCCAGTGACTCGGCAATGAAAGACGAAGATATCGCCAAGGTTGCCGAAGGCGTGCAGTTGCTGCCGATGACCGCCGGGGAAATCGTGCTGGCCTATAACCTGCCGGGCAATCCTAAAGGCCTGAAGTTGCCACGCGATGTGTACTCAAACATTTTCCTGGGCAAGATCACCCGCTGGAACGATCCAAAGATCGTCGCCGCCAACCCGGACCTGAAACTGTCCGATACGCCGATCACGGTGGTTGTGCGTGCGGATTCCAGCGGTACGACCGCGGTATTCACCAAGCACTTGGCAACCATCAATCCGGAGTTCAAGCAGGCGCTGGGGGAGGGCAACACCGTCAACTGGCCGGCCAGTGACAAGTTCATCAAGTCGCCGAAGAACGATGGTGTGACAGCTACTGTGCGCCAGACGCCGGGCGCGATTGGCTACATCGAATACGGCTTCGCCAAACTTGCCAAGGTTGACTTTGCCCAGTTGCAGAATAAGGCCGGCCACTACGTCGTGCCAAACGCCGAGAGCGGTGCCGAGGCTCTGGCAGCGGTGAAGATGCCGGATAGCCTGGTGTCCTGGTTGCCTGATCCAGACGGCGCCAAGTCGTACCCGATCACGTCCTACACCTGGATGATTTTCCGCAAGGACAACGGCAACCCGGCCAAGGCCAAGGCCATGCGTGAAATGGTCGAATACAGCCTGACCGAAGGGCAGAAAATTGCCGACTCGATGGGTTACATCCCGTTGCCGCAGTCGGTTGTCGAGCAGGTTCGCAAAGCGTCCGCCAACATTCAGTAACGCCTGAGGCCTCTCTCGGCGTGTGCTGTCAGCCATGCCGGGAGAGTTTCCCCCTTGTTCCGGACTTAGCCAATGAACAAACCCTTTGTCGTACCGGTTAATCCAGATTCTGCCTGCCAACCACCGTCCGCGAAGGACTTCCTGGTTGATCGCACCTTTCGTGCGCTTGCGCGTATTGGGGTCATTCTGGTTCTGGCGTTGGTATTTGCCCTCGTGTTCGAAGTGGGACGCAAGGCGCTGCCTGGCATGGAAAAGCACGGGTTTGATGTTCTCCTAGGCACCGTCTGGGACGTGAACCAGGGTAAATACGGCATCCTGCCGGCTATCTGGGGCACGCTCTACAGCGCCTTCATCGCATTGCTGATCGCGGGCTTTTTCGGCGTCAGCATGGCGATTTTCCTGACCCAGGACTTCCTGCCTCCCAAGCTCGCCGCCATTTTCCGGACCATTGTCGAATTACTCGCGGCCATCCCCAGCGTCGTCTACGGCCTGTGGGGGATCTACGTGGTGATCCCGGCGATTCGGCCACTGACCACCTGGTTGAACAGCGAACTCGGCTGGGTGCCATTTTTCGGCACATCCTTGAGCGGGCCGGGGCTGCTTCCTGCGGCGTTGGTGCTCGCCATCATGATTCTTCCAACCATTGCCGCTGTTTCGCAGGATGCGCTCACGGGCGTACCGATGAAAACCAAGCAGGCCGCCTACGGCATGGGGACCACCCACTGGGAAGCGATTCTCAAGGTGATGGTGCCATCGGCCGCCACGGGCATTTTCGGTTCTCTGGTACTTGGCCTGGGACGCGCGTTGGGTGAAACGATGGCGCTGGCCATGCTGGTAGGCAACGCGAATAACATTTCCCTTTCGCTGTTCGCACCGGCCAACACCCTGGCGGCCTTGCTGGCCCTGAACTTCCCCGAAGCCGGGCCGAACGAGATCGAGGTGTTGATGTATGCCGCACTGGTGCTGATGTTGATCACGTTGATCGTGAACGTCTTCGGCTCCTTGATCATGATGTACGCCCAACGGGGTAATAAGTGATGACCGACCTGACTGCTGCAACAGACTTGACGGCTCCAGCAGGCGCGATGCCCAGCCTGCAGCGCAAGTTCGAGGGCCGCGCCCTGCGCAGCCTGATCCTGACCACCCTGGTCTGGGGCGGGGCGCTACTGGCCAGCGTACCGTTGATTTCCGTGCTCTACATGCTGATCACCCGCGGCGGCGCTCGCCTGAACCTGGAAGTCTTCACCGAACTGCCGCCGACGGGCTTCGAGATGGGCGGGGGCTTCGGCAACGCGATGGCCGGTACCTTTGTGATGGTGGGTATCGCGGCGGCAATCGCGGTGCCGGTCGGCATCATGGCGGCGATTTTCCTGGCTGAACTGGGCCCGGACAGCAAGCTGGCGAACGCTGCGCGCTTTGCCGCCAAGATGCTCACGGGGCTGCCATCGATTCTGGCCGGGGTGTTTGCTTACGCCCTGGTGGTGATGACCACCGGTACTTATTCGGCACCGGCCGGTGGCGTGGCGCTGGCAGTCCTGATGCTGCCGATCGTCGTGCTGACGGCGGAAGAGTCGATGCGGATGGTGCCCAAGATCATGAAAGATGCCGCCTATGGCATGGGCTGCACGCGCTCGCAGGTGATCTGGAAAATCGTCTTGCCCACCGGCATGCCGGCGATCCTGACCGGCGTCATGCTGGCGGTGGCCCGGGCCGCGGGCGAAACAGCGCCGCTGTTGTTCACCGCGCTGTTCAGCAACTACTGGATCTACCACCAAGGCAGCCTCGAGGTCATGAACCCGACGGCATCGCTTGCCGTGCTGATCTACAACTTCTCCGGCATGCCGTTCGACAACCAGCTCGAACTCGCATGGGCGGCCTCACTGGTGCTGGTGATGATCGTGCTGGTCGTGAATATCATCAGCCGTATCTTCGGCAAGCCCAAGTATTAAGAACGGGAGCATCTGATCTTGAACGTATCCACTGCGCAAATAGCCGCTCCGTTTGTCACCCAGGCACCTGTAGTCATGGACTGCAAACTGGACAAGATTTTCTACGGCAACTTCATGGCGGTACGTGACAGCCATGTGCCGATCGAAAAAAACAAGATCACCGGTTTCATCGGGCCATCCGGCTGCGGCAAGAGTACCGTGCTGCGCAGCCTTAACCGGATGAACGATCTTGTGAAAGGTTTCCGTTTCGAAGGCCACGTGCACTTCCTTGGGCAAGATGTCTATGGCAAGGGCGTTGATCCGGTGGTCGTGCGCCGTTACATCGGCATGGTGTTCCAACAGCCGAACCCGTTCTCGATGAGCATCTTCGACAACGTCGCGTTTGGTCTGCGCCTCAATCGCTACAAAGGCGATATAGGCGATCGGGTCAAGCATGCGCTGCAAGGCGCCGCCCTGTGGGATGAAGTCAAGGACAAGCTCAAGGTCAGCGGCCTGTCGCTCTCCGGCGGCCAGCAACAACGCCTGTGCATCGCCCGCGCCATCGCCACCGAGCCGGAAGTCCTGCTGCTGGATGAGCCGTGTTCGGCACTCGACCCGATCGCTACCCGGCGAGTCGAGGAACTGATGGTCGAGCTGAAGAAGGATTACACCATCGCGCTGGTCACCCACAACATGCAGCAAGCCATCCGCGTCGCTGATACGACGGCGTTCTTCTCGGTGGATATTTCCCAGGGCACGCGCACCGGCTATCTGGTTGAAATGGGTCCAACAACGCAGATTTTCGACAACCCACGTGAACAGATGACCGGCGACTACATCAGCGGCAAGTTCAGCTAAGTCACCCATCCGGTCAAGGCCGCATACCTGCAGAAGCCAAATGGATTTGGCGGGCATCCGGTAGACATTTACCAAGCGTTTCCAAGGAGCACCAATGCCTGCTACGCATCGCCTTGATTTGCCTGCGATTGAACATGCACTGCGCGAAGTGCAACACCGCTTCGCCGAGCTCAGCCGGCACTTCACGGAGCCACGCGATCCCTTGACTGACGAAGTGCTGCAAAACGTGCTTGAAGGTTACGCATTGATTGACGACTATGTCGCCCGCGGCGTTGATCTTTTTGACCTTCAGCACCTGAACCTGATGCTCGAGATCAACGCCACGGTGCTTTGTGGCCGAGACCCGACGCGCCGCCTGGAATACGCCCAGCACCTGGCCGCGACCGAGGCGCATTTCTTCAACAACGTTGAGGGAGGCATCAAGGACTTGTTCAATTGGTATTGCGCGTATCGCAGCGAATCCGTCTGGAAGCGGGCGGCTGGTGTCTATGTGCGCATTCTCAGCAAGCCGCAGTTGTTCATTGAAGGGAATAACCGCAGTGGGTCGCTCATCGTCAGCTACCTGCTCATGCGCGCGGGCTTACCGCCTTTCGTGTTGACACTGGAAAACGCCAAAGGCTACTTCAACCCGTCATCGGTCATACGCAACTCTGCCAAACATGGAGTCAAGGCGTTGTACGAACTGCCCAAGATCAAGAAAAAATACGCAGCCTTCCTGGAAGAACAAGCGCCTGACCCGATGAAGTTCTTTCTCAAAGGCAAGCCTTTGCCCATCTCTCAGGGTGGTCATTGATGCGCGGGAATTCAGCGTTCGCCAAATGCAAAACCCTCGGCAGCCGGGCAGGGCAGGCCATCCGCTGGGCCATCCCGATGCAGATGTCCAGGCGGCAGCGCATACGCATTTCGTTTGATATCGATGACACGCTCGCCTGCCAACTCCACCACTGCGAAGTCGAACAAAGCCGATTGCCGGCCTGTGTTCATCGCTGGCTGGGTGAGCCATTGCGCAAGGGAACGCGTGCCCTGATCCGAGAACTGCGCCGCCAGGATTGCAGCATCTGGGTCTATACGTCATCCGGTCGCACGCCGTCCTACATCCGGCGTTGGCTGTTGCTCTACGGCATCCGCGTCGACGGCGTGGTCAACAGCGTGCTACACAATCAGGCGCTAACGGACCATGGGCTGTCGAATGCACCCTCGAAATATCCGCCGGCGTTCGATATCGATTTGCACGTCGATGATTCCGAAGGCGTGCAGATTGAAGGTGATGACCATGGCTTTCGCGTGGTCGTGGTGCATCCGGAAGATGACGGCTGGGCGCATAAAGTGCTGGAGGCGGTCGCCATTGTTCAGGCGCAGCTGGCTTGGCAGCAGATGCCTGTCCAGCGTGCTTCGTTACGCCGGGTGCCGAGTGTTTAGCGGGTGATGCGGACCTGGCTCCATGGAATGTTGGACCGAGCCAGAAACTTTCGGATTTGATCGTCATCTGCAGAGGCTGGTCGGCTTTATAAACACATCGTTTAACAAGTGGGCCATGTCAGATGTTCATAGGCAGGCCGTTACTATGTTTTGCGGCAGGTCCGAAGGCTATTGGCGTGGAAATGTTCATCGGTCCAAGTTCATGGAAACCGGGCTGCAGCTTCCGGACTGTCCGGGCCAGCAGAACATCAAAACGGCCAAGCACCCCGACCATTCCAGCCAAACCGCGGCAATCTGATACTGTTTTTTATGTTGGATCTGAGCCTTTTATTAGTTAGCTGGCGCTCTATAGAGTGCGCGTCCGAAGCACTAGTGGACAGTGATCGGCCGCCACTATTTCTGGCTCTCTGAAGACCGGACGACCTCGAGAGTCTTCAGGAACCACCATGAATACTCGTCCGAGCTTTCACAGCAAGACCTTCCCCGAGTCGCAACGTGACATTCTCGGCATGATCGCGACCGACCATCATCTGGGCGACATACTCTGCGCCATCTGTCAGATGCACGACGCACAGGCCCCCGAAACCTTCTGCTCTATCCTGCTCACTGATGCCGAGGGCAAACGCTTGCTGAGCGGCGCGGCGCCCAGCCTGCCGGTCGAATACAGTGACGCGATTCATGGAATGGCCATTGGTCCACACGAAGGAACCTGCGGCATCGCAGCGTTCCGGCGCGAGCTTGTGGTGACCGAAGACATCGCCCGAGATCCAAACTGGGAGCGTTTTCGCGGCCTGGCGCTGGGGCATAACCTGCGTTCCTGCTGGTCGGTGCCTTTGCTCTCCCATCTGGGAGGCGTGTTGGGTACATTTGCCCTGTACCAGAACCGCACGAATGCGCCGGATGAGGCGCAGATTCAACGACTGGCCTGCGCGGCCCAGCTGGCAGTCATTGCGATCCGTCATGAGCGTGACGGCCAACGTCTGGAGGAAAGCGAACAACGTTTTCGTTCTTTGTTCACCTACAACCCCAACCCGGTATTCGCCCTCGATCTGGCCGGCAACATCCAGAGTGTGAATCCGGCGGGCCTGAAGCTGAAACCGCACACCGCGAGCGATTTCATTGGTCATCACTTCTCCCATCTGGTACTCGAAGAAGACTTGGAACGGGTCAGTCAGCATTTTTCCGCAGCCCGCGCCGGAGAACCTCAGCGTTTCGAGGCGCGGGTTCTCGACGAGAGTCAAAAACTGCTGACCATGGACATCTCTAACCTGCCGATCATGGTCAACGGAGAAATCGTCGGGGTATTTGGCATTGCCCGGGACATCAGCGAGCAAAAGCATTTCGAGCGCCAATTGAGTTTCAACGCCAGCCATGACCGCCTGACCGGTTTGCTTAACCGTGTTTCGCTTGAAGACCGGCTTGTTCTGGATTGTCACATCAGTCGTCGGCGTAAGCGTCGTCTGGCGGTGATGTGCATTGATCTGGATGGATTCAAATCCATCAACGATTCGATCGGACACTACTTCGGCGATCAGGTGCTGATTGAGGTGGCGCAGCGTATGCCCCGGCAGGTTCGTCCCGGCGATACCATCGTGCGCATGGGCGGTGACGAATTTATCGTGCTGCTGCCGGACCTGCTTCGTGATGAGGACGTCGTACCGGTGGTCGAGCGCTTGATGGCCAGCATTGCCAGACCCTACTGCATTCAGGGCATTGACCTGCACGTGAGTGCAAGTATCGGCATCACCCTGAGCGATGGTCATATCGAGCAGCCGATGCAACTGATCCAGCAGGCTGACATGGCCATGTACAAAGCCAAGCAGCAAGGGCGCAACAACTTTCAGTGGTACACCAGCGATCTTTATCAGCGCGTTTGCGAGCACGCGAGTCTGCGCAATGACCTGCAAAAGGCTATCGAAACTCAGTCGTTACAGCTGCATTATCAACCGCAGATAGACGCGCGCACGGGTCGGGTGGTCGGGATCGAAGCGTTGCTGCGTTGGGAGCATCCGGAAAAAGGATTTATCTCACCCGCGGTGTTTGTGCCGGTGGCAGAGGACAGTGGTCAGATCATTCCGCTGAGCCTTTGGGTACTCGATACGGCCTGCGCGCAGTTGCGCCAGCTAGGCGAGCAGGGCATCACCGGCATCTCGATGGCGGTGAATATTTCGCCGATGCATTTTCAGCGTGGCCATTTCGTCCAGTATGTACAAGCCACCCTGGAGAAACACGGACTCTGTGGTGAGCAACTGGAGTTGGAGATCACCGAG